>JBHEMX010000067.1:0-11448 GCA_046262355.1 Actinomycetota bacterium
TCGCCGGCAGCCTCAACATCGAGGGCCGTCGTGGAGAGGTCAGCTTCTCGTTCATCGAGGCACACGCTCGCACGCTCCTCGGAGAGGAAGGACCGGTATCGGGCACGATCCGCGGCCGCAAGGAATGGTTCGCTCTGACCATGGATTACGTCACGAGCAAGCCGGGCTACATCGTCGCGGGCGTGGGCCTCGGGCCCGACCTGACCTTCGGGATGCTCGAGGGCGACGAGGGCCAGGCCGTCCGTAAGCCGCACGACGACTACCTCGAGGTCTTCGCCCGAACGGGGCTGATCGGCTTCATCCTGTTCATGTGGATGCTGCTCGCATGCATCATCCCGATCGCGCGCAAGGCCAGGAGCGGCAGCGGAAACGAGGAGAGGTTCTGCGCCTGGATACTGGCGGCAAGCTTCGTGTATCTCGGAGTGGCCGGCGCGCAGCCGCTGCTGTCCTTCTCGTACGGCTCGGTGCCGCTGTTCTTCATCCTCGGGATGGGTGTCGCCATAGCTCGGCCATCCCGCAGGGACAACGACGCTCCACGTCTCGGCGCGCCGCTGTACGCACGGTGACTTCCCGCACTCGCGCTTGCTCTGCGCGCGCCCACTCCAAGCGGTGAGCGATCCGCTCGAGGATCGCGCCGAACAGCAGGTGAGCGATCCGCTCGAGGATCGCGCCGAAAGCAGATCATGAGCACTCGAGACGTCGCTCCTTCCGAGGGTCTTTCGGGCCAGGGCGCCTCCGACGTAGCCACCGCGGCCAAAGGCGGCGTGATCCAGATAGTCGGTCAGGTGACCGCGCGCGGACTGTTGTTCATCTTCGTCGCCGTTGCGACGCGAGTGCTCGGGCTGGTCGGCTTCGGCCTCTACCGCACCGTGTTCCAGATCCTCAACATCGCCGGGCTGTTCGCACCGGGCGGCTTCAACTTCGCGGCCGTCCGCTTCATCGCGCGGGCCCGTGCCCTCAAGGACCATCCCGGCGTGCGCGGCGCTGCGCATGTCTCGATAGGGGGCGCGGCCCTCGTGGCGGGCGTCACGGCGATCGCCATCTATCTCGGCGCCGAGAGGCTCGCGTCGCTCGTCGTCGACAGCGCGAGCCGGCAGGCGCAGGTCGCGCATTATCTCCGCCTCGGCTCCGCCTACATCCCACTGTACTCGGTCATGCAGGTGCTTCGCTCCTGCACCCAGGCGTACAAGACGATGGTGCCCTCGACGCTCATCGGCCAGGTCATCCTCCCGGTCGGACGTCTCGTGCTCGGGATCGCCGCTCTGCTGGCGGGCTACGCCGTGGCCGGGGCGGTGGCGAGCCTCGTCATCAGTGCCGGCATCTCGATGCTCGCGGGCTTCTTGTACTTCGGGCGCATGCTGGGCATCGAGGAGAAGCGAGCCAAGCCGCGCCACGACGTCGGGCCCATCCTGAGGTTCGCCATACCGCAGGCCGGCGTGAACTCGCTGGGCGTCCAGGCGCTCGGCTTGAGCATCGTGATCCTGAGCCTTCTCGGAACGCCTCGAGATGTCGGCCTCTTCGCGATCGCGCTGTCGCTGCAGGGCGTCGGCTCCGTCTTCCTCACCGGGATCGTGTCGATCTTCTCCCCCATGGTCGTCGACATCTACGAGCGCGGCGAGATCCGGCGTCTCGAGCTGCTCTACCAGACGATCAACCGCTGGGTCGCGACCTTCTCTTTCCCCGTGTTCGTGGCGCTCATGGTCGTTCCAGATCTGTTCACGAGAGCGCTCGGAGGCGCAGGCGGCCTCAAGGCCTCGTCGATCGTCGTGATCCTCGCGCTGGGCAACCTGTTCTTCGTCGGCACCGGACCTTGCAGCTATTTGATCTCGATGACCGGAAAGGTCGTGCTCAACTTCTGGAATTCGCTGATCGCGGTGATCCTCTACATCGCATTGGGCGTGTGGCTCGTGCCGCGCTACGGCGCCGTCGGCATGGCGGTGGTGGACGCACTGGTGACGGCGCTGATCAACAGCGCACGCGTCATCGAGGGCAAGGTCTTGATCGGCGTGCAGCCCTTCGGGCGCTCATACATCAAGCCAGTCGCCGCGACGCTCGTGGCGGCCGCGACCCTGCTGCTCGCCAGAGCCGTCGCGCCGGATGGAACCCCAACCGACATCGCAGCGCTCGGCGCCGCGGGGGTCGCCTACCTCGTCACGCTGCGCGCGCTGGGGATCGACGCGGAGGAGCGCCACGTTTGGGAACTCCTCCGCTCGAAGGCACGCAGGAAGAAGCGCTGAGGACCGCAGGCGATCACCGAGAATGCGTCAGGCCGGCCCCGACGTTGTAGCCGAGGCGCTCCATGGTCGGAGCGATGATCGGCATGATCCTCGAGATCTGGCTCTCGCGATCCCTCCACTTCTCGGGCCGCGGCGGAGTGTTGGCCTGCACCGGATGAGCCGCGAGATCGCCCGCCATCCTCATGACGGCCTGCGAAGGACCGAGACCGAGCGTGTCGAGCAGTCTCGACATGACGTCGGCGGGAGAGGCCAGGAGCTGTTCGAAGGAGAGCTCGATGACCCTGTGCTCCGGCACCTGCACGAGGTCGTCCAGAGCCGCTTCGTAGCAGGCCACATACTGGAGGGCGGCGACCTCGGCGAGCGTGGAGTGCGCGTAGTCTCGCCACCCCGGCGGCAACACGTAACTCCACAGATGTCCCCTGTACTCCTCAAGGCCCAGTGGTTGGGGGAGGCGATAGGAGATCCCGTGGCGCACGGTCCACCCCTCGATCAGCGAATTGACGGTGGCGCGCGCGTCTCGCTTGAGCAAGATGAAGGTCGCATCGGAAAACAGCGAGTCCAGATAAGGGATCTTGAGGATGTTGCGCGGCGTCTTGTCGAGGAAGCGCGAGCCGCCCGCGAGCCTGCGGATCCCCGTATAGAGGTAACGCCGCTCCCCCGGCTTGATGTCCGAGGCAAGGACGCGGTCCGACGACCAGCCGTTGCGGCGCGGGTGATGATAGGTGTTCCACAGCACGTGGCCCTCGCCGCGCGGTGATCCGAGCACCTCGTGGCGCCTCAGCAAGCGGAACAGCAACGTCGTGCCTGAGCGCGGGCAGCCGACGACGAATAACGGCCGGCTCGGTGGTTCGTCGTGCCCGCGCGTCGCCGCAAGCCCCCGCAGCCACAAACGATGCGCGTGTAGACGTCGCCGCCGTGCGAAGAGATCGAGGCGCATGGACAACGGATCGGTGACGATGCCTTCGTGAAGCTGAAGCTCACTCACTGGACGGGCAAGGTGGTGGACCACTGAGCCATCATAGGTAGTCACCCTTCCCCGAAAACGTTAATCCTCTCCGGTTCTTGGACGATCAGGCGGCCACTTTCACGACCACTGCGTCGCCCTGACCGCCACCACCACACAGCGCCGCAACCCCGAGGCCTCCACCCCTGCGACGAAGCTCATGGATCAGCGAAACGAGCAGACGAGCGCCCGTGCAGCCGATCGGATGACCGAGCGCAACCGCGCCGCCGTTCACGTTGACCTTGTCCTCGGCGGCGCCGTTGCCGTCGAACAACATGCGCGTGGCGTGCAGCGCCACGGCCGCGAACGCCTCGTTGATCTCGACGAGATCGAGGTCGCCCGGGGATAGCCCGGCCTTCTTGAGCGCCGCCTGTATCGCGAGCGCCGGGACCGTGTGGAGGTAGGGCGGCTCGTCGGCGGACATCCCGTGGGCCACGATCTCGGCGAACGGTTCCAGACCGAGCTCCTGGGCACGCTCGGCGCTCATCACGACAACCGCCGCTGCGCCGTTGGAGATCTGGGATGCATTGCCGGCGGTGATGGTTCCGTCGCCCCGGAACGCCGGCCTCAGCTTGGAGAGGGATTCCGCGGTCGTTCCCGGCCTGATCCCCTCATCGGCGTCGAAGACGAGTGGATCCCCGCGACGCTGCGGGATGGCGATGGGAACGATCTCCTCTTTGAAGCGCCCCTCCTCCGTGGCGCGCTGGGCGCGCCGGTGCGATCGGGCAGACCACTCGTCTTGCTCTGCGCGCCCGACGCCGAGCTCCTCGTTCACCTCGTCGGACTGGGCGCCCATGTGCTTGTCGTTGAAGGCGTCCCAGAGGCCGTCGTGCACCATCGAGTCGACGAGCTTGCCGTCGCCCATCCGGTAGCCCTGACGAGCCTTCGGCAGGAGGTACGGCGCCTGGTCCATCGACTCCATCCCGCCGGCGACGACCACGGACACCTCGCCCGCCCGGATGAGCTGATCGGCAAGCGCGATCGCGTTCAGCCCCGAGAGGCACACCTTGTTGATGGTGAGCGCGGGCACCGCCGTCGGGATGCCGGCCTGCACGGCCGCCTGGCGAGCCGTTATCTGTCCGGCGCCGGCCTGGAGGACCTGGCCCATGATCACGTACTCGACCTGCTCGCCGGCCACTCCCCCCCGCTCGAGTGCGGCCTCGATGGCATGGCCGCCGAGCTCCACTGCAGGGATGTGAGCGATCGCGCCGCCGAACTTGCCGACGGCCGTACGTGCGGCAGAGACGATCACGGAACGGCTCACTGAGGCTCCTTTCGCGGACCCATCTCCAGGACCCATGACGTTCAGGTGGGAAGACGTTCCATGTTACCCGCCGCCGTCGCGGCGCTCCGGACACCTGTGCCGGCGTTACTCAGGCGTCGGACCACTAGGATGCCGGGCGATGCTGGGGAAGATCGAACACGTCGCGCTAGCCGTGACGGATCTCGATGCCGCCATCCGCCACTACGGAGACATCTGGGGAGCGGCAGTCGTCGAGCGCGAACGGGTCGAGGACCAGCAGGTCGAGGAGGCCGTGCTGCCGGTCGGCGACTCGTTGCTCCAGCTCGTCGCACCGACCGGGGCAGGATCCACCGTCGCCCGGTTCCTGGAGCGTCGCGGAGAGGGTCTCCATCACATCGCGTTCGAGGTCGAGAACCTCGAGGACACGCTGCGAGAGCTGCGTGCGAAAGGCATAGCGCTGATAGACGAGCGTCCACGCCGTGGCGGCCGGGGTCACCTCGTTGCGTTCGTTCATCCGCGCAGCAACCACGGCCTGCTCGTCGAGCTCGTACAGCGCCACGGCGCGACCCAGAGTTGAGCGGCCGGCCCACGCTCTCACGAGCGCGCTCCGCCGAGGCCGTGGTGCCGCCGATCAAGCGCCCCGAGTTCCGGCGTCTGCTGCTCATATCGATCACCGTCGCGCTCGGCTTCGGGATGCTCATCCCCGTGCTTCCTCTGTACGCCGAGGACTTCGGGGTGGGCCTCGCGGCGATCGGGCTCGTCCAGACGGTGTTCGGGTTCACGAGGTTCTCGTTCGGGCTCGTCGGTGGGCTTGCCGTCGACCGCTTCGGAGAGCGCGCGTCCACGATCGCCGGCCTGCTGATCGTGTCGGCTTCCTCGTACGCCGCGGGCTTCGCCACCAGCTTCCCTCAGCTGGTCGCCGCGCGCGGCTTCGGCGGAGCGGGCTCGGCGCTATTCATCGCCGGTCTCATGAATCGCATCATCAGGATCATCGAGCCGGAGGCGATGAGCCGCGCGACCGGCTCTTTCCGGTCCTCGTTCCTCGTGGGGATCGCCGTAGGCCCGGCGCTGGGCGGCGTGCTGTCCGCACGCTTCGGGCTACAGGCGCCGTTCTTCTTCTACGCGACCGGCTTGCTGCTGGCGAGCGTGATCGCGTGGTTCGCGATGGGCCGGCGCGTCGACGTGCGCAAGGAGACACGCACGCCCATGGACGCGCTGCGCGCGGCGCGCCCTTTGTTCTCGGACTTCCGCTACACGCTCGCGCTCGTGGCGACGTTCGTCGGCTGGTGGACGATCTCGGGGCCGGCGCAGAACCTCGGACCGGTGTTCGCGCGCGGCGAGCTCGGTTTCAGCAGCCAGCAGATCGGGTTCGCGACGACGATGCTGGCAGCCGGAGAGCTCCTCGTGCTGCTCGTCTCCGGTCGCGCCGCGGACACCCATGGGCGCCGGGCCGTGTTGCTCCCGTCCATGGCCGTCGCGGCCGGGGCCACGATCGCGCTGGGTCAGATCGAAGGAGCGCCGTGGCTCTACTTCCCGATCATGGCGGCTCTTGGGGGCGGCATCGCGGCCTCGAGCGTGGCGGCGGGAGGACTGCTCGCAGACGCGATCCCGCCGGGCGGCTCGGGTGCGGCCGTGGGCGTGAACCAGATGGCGGGCGACCTCGGCTTCCTCATAGCACCCACGGCCATCGGCTACCTGGCCGAGCAGACGACGTTCGCAACGGCGTACGCGGCCGCGGCGATACCGGCCGCCGCGGTGTTCGTGGCCGCGCTGCGAGCGCCCTCCGGCGTCGGACGCAAGCGATCGCTCGACGTCCCGCTGGAGCCGCGCGAGCACACGCATTGAGGAGCGCGGCTCCCTCGGACCGCCCACGTGACCCCCACCCCGCTAAGCCCAACCAGATGCCCTCGCGACCCGCCCCGGAGCGACCAGAAGCCCTCCACCGTCGCTGAGCGAGGGTACAGGAGCAAAGGTCCGTGTAACCGGACTCGCCCACCGGTCGCCACCGTCGCTGGGATAGCGTGGCCGCGGCGGGTTGCCGGCGCGCCGGCGCGAAGCGTGGCCGCGACGGGTTTGCGCGCGACGAGAGGAGGCCTGACATGGAGGGATCGGCGCAGCGGCCGCGCGGAGCACACGGGCTCCGGTATGGGCAGGCGGGCGTGCGGGGCCAGGGCGACGCCCTGTCCGCGGTTGCACGCCGCCTCACGCCCACGCTGCGAAACGCCAGGGTGCTGACCCGCTTCGGTCACTACGCGGCCGTCGTGCAGTTGGCCGACGATCTCGCGCTCGCGCTCTGCACCGATGGCGTCGGCACCAAGACCATCGTCGCCTCGCTCCTCGAGCGATTCGACACGATCGGCGCCGACTGCATCGCGATGAACGTGAACGACCTCATCTGTGTCGGGGCGCGCCCGGTCGCGCTCGTCGACTACATCGGCGTGCACTCGCTCGACGAACGGCGCATCGACGAGCTCTTGAAGGGGCTGGCCGCAGCGGCCGACGAAGCCGGCATCGCGATCCCCGGAGGGGAGCTCGCGCAGTTGCCCGAGATCGTCGGCTCCGAGGGTGACGACGGCGCCTTCGATCTCGTCGGCTCGAGCATCGGCACGCTTCATCCGTCCGAGCTCGTGCTCGGCGACGACATCCGTCCCGGCGACGCGCTGATCGGCATCGCCTCGTCCGGGATCCACTCGAACGGGCTCACGCTGGCGCGCCGGGCCCTCCTGGATGAGAGCGGTCATGACCTCCTCGAGCACGTTGCCGCGCTCGGACGCTCGCTCGGGGACGAGCTGCTCGAGCCGACGGCGATCTACGTTCGAGCGGTGCTCGACCTGTGGGACGGCGGCATCAGCACGCGCGGCCTCGCCCACATCACGGGTGACGGTCTCATGAACCTGTGTCGCCTCAATCCGACGGTGGGCTACGTGCTCGAGGACCTACCCGAGCGTCCCGCGATCTTCGACCTCATCCAGAAGGCAGGCAGGGTCACCGACGAAGAGATGTTCCGCGTCTTCAACATGGGGATCGGCTTCGTGGTAGTCGTCCCGGGCGAGGAGTCTCAAGCAGCGCTCGGAAGCATCTCCGACAGCGGACACCGCGCGCAGAGGATCGGGGTCGTCTCAGACGAGCCCGGCGTGGTTCGCATCGAGCCGGCAGGTCTCGTCGGAACGCTGCCTTCGGGGGACGGCAGGCTGGTGCGCTCGGCGTCCGAGTGAGCTCGGTCTTCTCGCGTAGACTCCCGCAATGGCCACCGCCGAGGAGCAACCGACGATCGACGCGCGCATCCGGCGGCTGCGTGACAAGCGTGATGAAGCGAGAGCCTCGGGGGGGCCGGCCGCGGTTGCGCGCCAGCACGAGCGCGGGAAGCTCACCGCGCGCGAGCGGATCGACAAGATGCTCGACTCCGACAGCTTCGTCGAGACCGACATGCTCATGCGACACCGTTCTTACGGGTTCGGGATCGAGGACCGCAAGCCCTATGCGGATGCCGTCGTGACCGGTTGGGGGACCATCGATGGGCGCAAGGTGTTCGTCTTCGCCCAGGACTTCACGGTCTTCGGCGGCTCCCTCGGCGAGGTCATGGGCGAGAAGATCTGCAAGATCATGGACCTCGCGCTCGAGACCGGCGCGCCGGTCATCGGGCTCAACGACTCCGGTGGTGCGCGCATCCAGGAGGGCGCGGTATCCCTCGCGGGCTATGGCTACATCTTCGAGCGCAACGTCCGAAGCTCGGGTGTCATCCCACAGGTCTCCGCGATCATGGGGCCGTGCGCCGGCGGCGCGGTCTACTCGCCCTCCATGACGGACTTCACGTTCATGGTGAGCGAGACGTCCCACATGTTCATCACCGGGCCAGACGTCATCAAAGAGGTGACCGGCGAGGAGGTCACACAGGAAGAGCTGGGTGGAGCGATGAGCCACGCGTCCAAGTCGGGCGTCGCCCACTTCGTCGCCGGCAACGACACAGACTGTCTCGCGCAGATCCGCTATCTGCTCTCGTTCCTGCCGTCCAACAACTTCGAGTCGCCGCCATACTTCCCGCCGAGCGACGACCCATTGCGGTCATGCGACGAGCTTCTCGACCTCATGCCGGACTCGCCGAACAAACCCTACGACATGCACCAGGTCATCGGCACGATCTTCGACGACGGCGAATTCTTCGAGGTGCACGCGCATTGGGCGCAGAACATCATCTGCGGCTTCACTCGTCTCGCCGGCCATCCGGTCGGGGTGGTCGCCAACCAACCCCAGGTGCTCGCGGGAACGCTCGACATCATCTCGTCGACCAAGGCGGCCCGATTCGTCCGGTTCTGCGACGCCTTCAACATCCCGCTCGTTGCGTTCGTCGACGTCCCGGGCTTCCTTCCGGGGACCGAACAGGAGTACGGCGGCATCATCCGCCACGGCGCGAAGCTCCTCTACGCGTTCTCCGAGGCGACCGTGCCGCGCATGACGGTGATCACGCGCAAGGCCTACGGCGGCGCGTACCTCGTCATGAACTCCAAGCACGTGCGCGCCGACGTATCCTTCGCGTGGCCGACGGCGGAGATCGCCGTGATGGGGGCCGGCAGCGCGGTCAACATCATCCATCGCCGCGACATCGGCGCGGCCGACGATCCCGAGGTCAAGAGGTCCGAGCTCATAGCGGACTACACGGAGCGGTTCTCGAGTCCCTACGTCGCCGCGGAGCGAGGCTACGTCGACGACGTCATCGAGCCACAGGAGACCCGCCGGCGTCTCGTGCGCTCGCTGGAGATGCTGCGATCGAAGCGAGAGACTATCCCCCAGCGCAAACACGGCAACATCCCACTATGAGCGCTCCGCCGGGAGGCGACGCAGACAGATGACGATGGAGTGGCACGCGCCCAAGCGGCGCCCCCGCCTCGAGCTGGTCTCGATCGACGGCGAGCCCACGAACGAGGAGCGCGCCGCCGTAGCGCGCGCGCTCGAACGGTTCATAGACGCGGAACGCGAGGCGAGGACACCCTCGATGTGGTTGCGCGCGGGCCGCGCCCGGGGCCGCCGCCTGGGGATGTACGACTACCGCGACCGCTTGGCACGCGACGAAGCGTGGAGACTGTCTTTCCGCTTCCCTGCGGGCGGCCGCGAGCACGTAGGCCGCACCGGCCGCGGCGACTCCAGATGACCCGTGCCCAGCGGGCCGTCGGCAAGGGCAACGATGCTCAGGACGAGCTCGGCGGCGGGCCGTACTCGTAGAAGCCTCGGCCCGACTTCCTTCCCAGATACCCGGCGCGCACCATGTGCTCGAGCAGAGGAGCCGGCGCGTAGCGACGTTCCCGGAACTCGTCGTGCAGTGAGTTCAGGATCGCGTAGGTGACGTCGAGCCCGACGATGTCCATGAGCTCGAACGGCCCCACCGGATGCCCACAGCCGAGCTTCATCGCGCCGTCTATGTCCGCGGGCGTGCTGTAGCCCTGCTCGTGCATGCGCACGGCGTCGTTCAGGTACGGGAACAGCAGGAAGTTCACGATGAACCCGGCTCGATCACGGCACCGCACGGGCCGCTTGCCGAGCGCACGCACCCATGCGATCACGCGCTTTTCTACCTCGCTGGATGTAGCGACCGTGCGCACCACCTCGACGAGCGCCATGATCGGCGCAGGGTTGAAGAAGTGGAGCCCGAGCACCTTGTCGGGCCGGTCGGTCGCCGCGGCGAGCTCCACGACGGGCTGCGACGACGTCGCCGTTGCAAGGATCGCGTCGGGCTTCGTCGCGTTGTCGAGCTCGGCGAAGATGGCCTTCTTCACCGCGACGTCCTCGCTCACGGCCTCGATCACGAGATCGACCTCGGCGAGGTCGGCGAGGTCGATCGTCACGTAGATGCGGTCGAGCGCCTGGAGCGCCTCGGGGCGCTCGAGCTTGCCTCCGGCCACCGCCCTGGCGAGACTCGCCCCGATGGCGTCGCGCGCCCCCGCGAGGCGCTCGGGACTGCGGCCCCGCAGCACGACGTCGCGCCCGGTTAGCGCCACCACCTCGGCCATCCCCGCCGCCATCACGCCGCTGCCCACGATGCCCACCGCTCCGATGTCCGACGACGGCACGCCGGCCGACTCGGGGATCGCGTCGATCATGTGCGGAGACTCCGGCGACTCGTAGCGGTAGAAGCCGCGGCCGGTCTTGCGACCGAGATAGCCCGCCACCACGTACTGCTTGAGCAGCGAAGGCGGAGCGTCCTGCGTGTCGCGGAACTGCCGCCACAGCGCCTCACAGATCTCGTAGCTGGAGTCCAAGCCGATGAGGTCGAGGAGCGCGAGGGGGCCCATTGGGTGGCCACATCCGAGTTGCATCGCGGCATCGATGTCCTCGCGCGACGCGAAGCCCTGGTCGTACATGCGGGTTGCAGAGTTCAGGTACGGAAACAGCAACAGGTTGGCGATGAAGCCCGCGCGGTCCCTGGCCACCACCGGGGTCTTCTCGAGCCGCTCGGCGAAACCTTGGGCGGTCGCGACGACGTCCTCATCGGTGGCGACCGTGCGCACGAGCTCCACCAGCTTCATAACCTGAGCCGGGTTGAAGAAATGGAACCCGATTACCCGGTGCGGTCGTTTCGTTGTGACGGCCATGTCGATCACCGGCAGCGACGAAGTGTTGGTCGCGAGGATCGCGTCGGGACCGAGGATCCCGTCCAGCTCGGCAAAAAGAGCCTTCTTGATGTCGAGCTTTTCTGGAACCGCCTCGAAGACCAGATCGCAATCGGCCAGGTCCGCGTTGCTGGTGCTCGACCCGATCCGAGCCAGCACGTCGTCGGCCTCCGCCTGTTCCATCTTGCCGCGCCGCACGGCCCTCTCGACGCTGTTGCGGATCCTCTCCAGGCCCGCTGCGACCGCCTCTTCGGTGATCTCGGTGAAGACGACCTCGAACCCGGACCTCGAGCAGACCTCGCAGATGCCCGAGCCCATCGTTCCGCACCCGACGACCCCGACTTTCCGAATCTCCACCTTCAT
>JBHEMX010000068.1:0-74059 GCA_046262355.1 Actinomycetota bacterium
CGACGGAGAGACAGACGTAGGCTCCCGGGTCGACCGCCATGTCGCCTGCCGCCTCACGCGACGCATCGACGTTGGACGTCTCGATGGTGATCCGTCCGCCACCTCCGACCGCATCGCGCGCGTTGACCACGAGGTTCATGAGGATCTGCTCGATCTGCCCGCGGTCGATCTTGACCCTCCACAGATCCGGCGCGAGCGATGTCGTCAGCCGCACGCTGACCGGGATCGTGCGCGTCAACATCCTGTGCATCTCCGATACGATCTCGTTGAGGTCGAGCACCTGAGGCTGCACAACCTCTCGGCGCGAGAAGGTCAATAGCTGCCGGGTGAGCTGCGCGCCCCGCTCGCCCGCTCGCATGATCTCTTGGAGATCGTCGAGACGCGGATCGCCCTCGCGCAACCCCTCTGCCGCGAAGCGCGCGTAGTTCTGGACGACCGCAAGCAGGTTGTTGAAGTCGTGCGCGACGCCGCCGGCGAGTTGGCCGACGGCCTCCATCTTCTGCGATTGTCGAAGCTGATCCTCGAGGGACTTGCGCTCTGTGATGTCGAACAGCATGCCGCGAAAGAAGGAAGGCCGGCCGCGCTCGTCCCGGACGAGCGTGGCTTCGTCGCGGACCCACACCGCGCGGCCGTCGCGTGCGACGAGCCTGTACTCGTCGTTCGTTCTTCCGGTGATCTCTTCGACGGCTGCCGCCTCACCGGTCGTCACCCGGTCCCTGTCGGCTGGATGGACCCTTTGCAGCCATAGCTCCGGATCCGCCATCCACTCCTCCGGCGAGAAGCCGAGCAGCTTGTCGATCTGTGGGCTGACGTAGACCCACCTGCCGTCGGGCCCCGGTTCGGCCGTATAGACCACTCCCGGGAGCTGCTCGACGAGATCCCTGTACTTGCTCTCCGCCTCCCTGAGCCTTTTCTCCATGACCTTGCGCTCGTTGAGGTCCGACATCAGCCCTCCCACTCGCACGAGTACGAGGAGGAAGAGCGCAGCGGAGATGGCGGCGATCGCGGGGACGTTGTCCAGCCGTCCCTGTGACGCCTCGCTGATGAGCACCGCCGAGGGCACGAGCGCAGATGCTCCCAGCAGCGCGAGGCGCCAATTGCGAGATGTCGCCTCCTTGTCGGTCATGGGTAGGGTGAGCGACCTCATCGAGGGATGGAGGGCCGCTGCGCCGACGAGTGTGAAAGACAGCATGTAGCCGGCCAGCGCGGGATGGCTGAAATGAAACTCGTTGTTGAGGAGTGCGATCGAATAGCCGGTGTCGGCCACCAGTTGACACACAACCCCGAGGCTCAGCAGTCGATACGAAGCATGGCGCGCCGTCGAAGCGAAGCTCAGCCGCACGAGAACGCCCAATAGCAGCATGTCGAAGAAGGGATACGCAAGAGAGACGAGCTGCGCCGTCAACGAGAGTCCTGTGTCGTTGATGTATGGAGACATCAGGAAGGTCCAGGAGAACACGCCGACTCCGGTGGCAACGACCATCGCGTCCAGTGAGCCGCCGCGGTCCAAGCCTCTGCTGCGTGCGCCGGCGATGAGTGCGACGCCCACCACGAGCAAGCTGTACGAGAGCAGAAAGAAAGAGTCCGCCGGCGACGGGAACGGGAGCCCCTGGTACCACATGACGTCGGCGATGACATAGAAGACATAGCCGCACGCGAGCACGACCCAACCGGTTGGTCGTTCCGGGCGGTGCACGCGCAGGCCCGTCAGCACCGAGACCGCGGTGCCGAGGCACAGCGCGGCGAAGATGCCCGCGCGTACCGGGCCGCTCGCGGGCGCGACGAAGTAGGCGACGATAGCGACCAAGCCCGCGCCCACCCAGACGGTGGCGACCAAGCCCGCGCCCAGCCGGCGGCTCGAAGACGCCTGCATAGGTCTCTTGTCGACGCGCGCGGCTGCGCTCTGAAGGTCGTGGGCCTAGGACGAGGAACCCGGATGCCGGAGCCGGCCCCGGCGGTCGGGAACCCTCCCGAGCGCTCCGGTGTAGTCGATGAGAGGAAACACGAGCCTGCCCTCGGGCGCCGAAGGAGAGGAGCCTCTCGATGAAGGGTCGACGTTTGGTCCTGGTGCTGGTCGCGTCTGTGGCGACTGCCGTTTTTCCGGCGGGCGGGGCGAAGGCCGGCGGCTTCTGCTCAGGATATGAGGGAGAGCGGCTCACGGACGCCTCCGGCGCCACCGTCGAGATGAAGGGCAACTGCTTCACCCCGACCGTCCTGCGCGTTCGGCCCGGAGCCACCGTGACGTTCTCCAACCAAGACCCGGAGGCCCACGCCGTCGGCGGCGCCGCCGGATCGTTCGGCGACATGCACCGCGAGATAGCTCCCGGCAAGTCGGTCCGGTACAGGTTCGAGGACGAAGGCACGTTCCCCTATGTATGCATCTTCCATCCCGGCATGGCGGGAGCGATCGTTGTGGGCGATGGAGAGGGCCCGGACGCCTCCGGCGCCACCGGCATCCTGGTTCCCCCCTCCTCCGCCGGCAACGACCGGGCCTCGCGCTCTCCTTCGGACGCCGACGGGGGCCCCGGGGCCGCCGCGGTGATCGCGGCCCTGGCCTTCCTCGCCGTGCTCGCCGGTGTGGTTGCGCGCCTGGTGAGGGGCGCGCACAGGGAGGCGGCCGTGGGTCCCGAAGGAGCATGAGGATGCTCGGCGCCGGTAGGCTCGCCTCCCGACGCCGGAGTTTCTCGCGCCTTGCTCTGGGTAGAGGAAGAGGCGGTTCGATAGACCGCTAGGGCAAGGGGGTGACCGATGGATGCCTGGGTCTGGTTCGTGATCCTCGC
Source organism: Actinomycetota bacterium (assembly GCA_046262355.1). Classification (GTDB taxonomy): domain Bacteria; phylum Actinomycetota; class CADDZG01; order CADDZG01; family WHSQ01; genus DATADD01. Next base: position 2,781 of record JBHEMX010000068.1, read on the forward strand.
CGTCGTCGTCGTTGCGATCGTTCTGTATCTCGGAGCGCGCAAGAAGAGATCCGAGGCGCTGCAGGACCGCTTCGGTCCCGAGTACGACCGCACGGTGAAGGAGGCGGGAGCACGTCGGGGTGGGGAATCGGAGCTCGCGGCGCGCACCAAGCGGCGCGACGAGCTCGACATCAAGCCGTTGTCGGACGAGGCGCGCGAGAGGTATTCGAGCGCGTGGCGCGAGACGCAGGAGCGTTTCGTGGACGCCCCGACCGACGCGGTGACCGAGGCCGACCGGCTCGTGCAGGAGGTGATGCAGGAGCGCGGCTATCCGGTGGACAACTTCGACCAGCGCTCGTCGGACGTCTCCGTGGACCATCCGAACGTGGTCGAGGACTACCGGGCGGCGCATGGGATCTCGCTCGCGAACCAACACGGGGAGGCGAGTACGGAGGATCTGCGTCAGGCGATGGTCCACTACCGGCAGCTCTTCGACGAGCTCCTCGAGACGCGTGAGCGGCCCGCCCGCGAGGTGAGCTGAGGGACGCGCGCGGCTCCTAGACCGCGGCGCGCAATTCTGCCACTGCCTTGTCCAACCCCTCCGCCACGAGGCGCAGGTCCGACGAGGCATCACGGTCGCCGAGGAGGCCGAAGCCGAGAACACCCCCATAGGACAGCACCGCGATGCTGAGCGCGGTGTTGGGCGCGAGCGGGATGAATGGATAGACGGCACTCATGCGCCGCCCCAGGCAGCTCAGCGCGCGGCCCGAGCCCGGGACGTTCGTCACGGCGAGATTGAACGCGCGCTGATGTCCCAACAGCTTCGTCGCCGGCGCGAGCAACGCGGGCGGCAGGTAGTCGCCGAGCGACGTGAGCAGCCGAGCCCCCGCGGGTTGGTCCGAGGCCTTCAGCCTCCGCATCTCTGCGGCGGCGGCGCGCAGCCGGCGGACGGGATCGTCCTCGGACGCGGGCAGCGCCGCCCATAGCGCCGCGACGCGATTGCCCGGCGTCGCCACATCCGAGGTTCGCAGCGACATGGGGACGAGCACCCGGAGATCAAGGTCGTCGACACTCTCGCCGCGCGCCTGCAGCAGGTTCCTGACTCCTCCGGCGGCCGCGGCCAACACGACGTCGTTGATCGTCGTTCCGAACCTGTCCTTTACGGCTCTCACGTCGTCCAGCTGCACGCGCACCGTCTCGATGCAGCGTCCCGGGCCGACGGCGCGGTTGAGCGGTGATGGAGGCGCGTTGAAGCTGCTGGCGAGGAACTCGATGGCGGCCCTCGTGGCGCCGGACACCCGCTCTTCGACGGCGCCTGCGTCGAGTGCAGCGACCTGGAGCCGTCGGAGCATCTGCACCGAGCCCGCGAGGGTCTGCTCGAGTGCGTCTCCGATGAGCTCGTCCCGGGTCGGTGGCGGCGCGGGGCTCCTCGGGTCGGCGCCGCGCGGCTCGGGAGCCGAGGACAGCAGCATGGCTCCTAGGTTGACCCCCGAGATGCCGTCGACCATGGCGTGATGGAACTTCGAGACGAGGGCGAATCCACCGCCCTCGAGGCCGTCGACGAACCACAGCTCCCAGAGCGGGCGACCGCGATCAAGCCTCTGCGACAGGAGTGTCGCGGCGAGACGCTCCAGCGAGGCGGGATCCCCGGGTTCGTCGGCGGTCGCGTGCAGCACGTGATGCGCCGGCTCGAAGGCGTCGTCGTCGATCCACACGGGTCGAGCGAGTCCCCAGGGGACGAACGCAAGGCGCTGGCGCCAGCGCGGGCTGCTGCCGAGGCGCCGGGAGACCATGTCGGTTACTGCTGCGAACTCGGGCGCGGGACCGTCGAAGAACGCCAAGGCGCCCACGTGCATCGGCGTGTTGGGGCCTTCGATGTGCAGGAATGCATCGTCCAGCGCGCTGAGCCGCTCGCGAATCTGCATGTGGCCTTGTTCGCTCCCGCGGATGGGTTGCCATTGTGCCGGGAGCAAGGAGTAGCTCGCGAGATCCTGTTCGCTCCCCGAGGTAGGTTCCCATTATGCCCAGGAGCAAGGAGGGGCTTGCGAGGCTCGTCTCGCGTGAGGGTGCATCGGCGCGCATCGTCGAGGCCTTCCGGGCCGTAGATCGCGGCGACTTCGTTCCCGAGGAATCACACCCCAACGCCTACCGCGACCGGCCCGTCGCCATCCCGGAGGGCCAGACCACGAGCCAGCCGTCGCTGATCGCGCGCATGGTCGACGTCGCCGATGTCCACGCCGCCGATGGCGTGCTGGAGGTTGGTACCGGCTTTGGGTTCCAGACCGCGTTGCTGGTGGCTCTCGCGGGCCGCGTCGTGTCGATCGATCGGCACGCCACGCTGACCGAGGCCGCGCGCGCGAACCTGCGGCGCGCCAGGATCGAGGGCGCCACCTTGATCACGGGGGACGGCTGGAACGGCGCCCCCGAGCATGCGCCGTTCGATGCGATCATCGTGTCGGCCGCCGCGAGCGAGGTGCCCGTCGCGCTCGGCGCCCAGCTGGCCGAGGGTGGACGGCTCGTCATCCCGGTCCAGAGCGCGCTCGGCGACGAGGTGTTGCTGTTCGTGAAGGTCTCGGGCGTGCTGGAGCGGAAGAGGCTCGTCACGCCCGCCCGCTTCGTGCCGCTCGTCCCCGAACAACCCTAGCCGCGCGCCGCGGGGGCGCCAGATCCGGCCCACGGCGACCAGAAGCCCTCCACCCCCGCCCAGCGGCGGCACAGGGCCAAAGGTCCCGAGAACCCGCCCGCCGACGCCGGGGGACCGAGTGGACCCGACCAGAAGCCCTCCACCCCCGCCCAGCGGCGGCACAGGGCCAAAGGTCCGAGATGGCGCCGTCCTCCCTCCCGAGGGCTGAGCTGAATCCGAAAGTTGTCACGGGTGCTCCTTACATTGGTCTTATGGATGCCTCCTTCGTCGTTGCTGCCATCGTTGTCGTCGTCGCTTGTCTCGCCGCCGCACACCTGTACCGGCGGGAGCGAACGCCGGTTCCCGAGGAGATCTCGGCGCTGCGCGCCGAGATGCATCTGCTCGTCCAACAGGTCTCCTCCGGCAGCACGGTCGTGACCCAGCGCCTCGAGGGGATCGACACTCGCATGGCCCAGACGCAGAGCCAGAAAACGCCGACATGGTGAGCAACATCTTCGCCACGCTCGGCGACGTGAGCCGCCAGACGCGCACCGTCGCGGAGCAGGCGCGCGAGTTCACCCTCCTCCAGGATCTGCTCAAGGCGCCCAAGCCGCGCGGAGGCCTCGGCGAGGCGATGCTTACCGAACTGCTCCGTCAGGTACTGCCGGCTCAGGCGTTCGACACTCAATACCGCTTCTCGTCGGGGGTGGTGGTCGACGCGATCGTCCGGATGGGTGAACGGCTCGTGTGCATCGATTCCAAGTTCCCGCTGTCGAACTACCGCCGCATGTGTGAGGCACCCGACGCCGACAGAGTCGCTGCCGAGCGTGCCTTCGCCGCCGATGTCGACCGCCACATCAAGGACATCTCGACGCGCTACGTGGTGCCCGACGAGGGCACCCTCGACTTCGCGGTGATGTACGTGCCTGCGGAGGGCCTCTACGGAGAGGTGCTGAGGCTGTCGCATCGAAAGCGCCCACTGTTCGAGACCGCGATCGAGGCGCGCGTGATCCCGATGTCGCCGCTGACGCTCTACGGATACCTGCAGACGATCCTGTTCGGCCTCAAGTGCCTGAGCATCGAGAAGAGCGCCGAGGCGATCCTCGGTTTCTGTGGCCGGCTCGAGCAGGACATCGAGCGCTTCGGAGATGAGTACGAGACGCTCGGCAGGCATATCAACAACGCGCGCTCCAAGTACGAGGAGGGCGCGCGGCGCCTCGACCGCTTCCGCGACCGCCTCGAGCGGGTGACGGACATCGCGGGGGAGTCCGAGGGCGAGGCCCAGGTCCCTCTGGAGGCCGTGAACGACTGATCGACTCGCCCTCACCGGGAGACGGTCCAGGCCCGCTCGCGGCCCCCGGCCCCACCATCCGGGCCGCCCGAACACCCGGACGGACCGACCGAACACCCGGACGGGACCGACCGAACACCCGGACGGACCGACCGAACACCCAGGCCGCCCGAACAACCGGTCGGCCCTAGCGGCTCGGGGCGGCGGCCGGTCGATCCGCGGCGGCCTCGCTGCCTCGCTCGAGTCTGCCTGGTCGGCCTCGGCGCGCCGGCCGGTCGAGCCGCGGCGGGCCCCGCTTGCCTCACTCGGGTCTGCTGGTCGGCCTCGGCGCGCCGGCCGGTCGAGCCGCGCCGGGCCCCGCTTACCTCACTCGGGTCTGCCGGGCAGGCCTAGGATGTCGGCGCGAGGCCGGGCCGCCGGGAGCCGGAGCCGTTGTGTGCCCTATTCCGGTTGCTGTCGGTCCAGTCCGGCGAGGTAGTCGTCGGACGCCTCGACTAGATCGGCCACGAGTTCGGCAGCCTGCTCGAAGCCGTCGCTTGCGAGCCGGTCCCGCAGGCCGGCGAGCGTGCTCGCCAGGAGCACGACGACGAGATCGCCGAGGTCCGGCGGCGCGCCGACCGACCTCTTCATGCTCTCCGTCTCTTGCCGCGCATGACTTCGGGATGCTCGGACCAGTAGTGGCGGCGGACCGCCGGCCCCTGACTCCATCCCTTCGGGACGTAGATGGCCCGCCCGCAGGTCCGGCAGTGGGGCCTCTTGCGCCTCGGGGCGCGCGCGAGGCTGGGCTTCGAGGGAGACACGTCGATCACCTCCGTCGGCCCGGGAGTACGCGGCTGGGACAACGCTACGTCTCCCCTGTGACATGAAACCGCCGTTAGAGAACAGTCGGGGAAGAAATGTCAGCCAATGGCTCCTTCGTCGTGTGGTGGGCGCATCTGTGGATGGCGCTCGCAGCCCTGGTACGCGCCCCGGATACTGCACCTCGGTTTCCGGCGCGCGCTTGGAGATCGCTCGCGCCGGGTACTCGCCACTGCGGCGCTGGTCTCGACCCTCGCGCCCCCATCCGCATTCGCGTTCTCACAGGCGGCCGCGAGCGGGTAAGCGTTTCGTCCGCAGATGTGGCATGCGCAGCGCGTGACAAGCGGCGGCCGGGTCGGTTATCCATTGGATCCATGAAGGCGATCGCGCTCGAGGGTTACGGCATCGACAACGTCAACTTTATAGACATGGATGATCCTCAACCGGGTCCCGGCGAGGTCCTCGTGCGGGTGCGCGCGGCGGCCCTCAATCACCTCGATCTGTGGACGCTATCGGGAGATCTGCCGCTCGAGCATCACTTCCCTCACGTCCTCGGCGCCGACGGCGCCGGCGAGATCGCCGCGCTGGGAGACGACGTCAAGGGCCTCGCCTCGGGACAGCGGGTGCTGATCAACCCCGGCATGTCGTGCGGGGGCTGTGAGTTCTGCCGCGCCGGCGAACAGTCACTCTGCACGACGTTCCATATGCTTGGAGAGCACGTGCCCGGCACGTTCGCGGAGCTCATCAAGGTTCCCGCGCGCAACGTCTTCCCCTTCCCGGAGCATCTCTCGTTCGCCGAGGCGACGGCTCTCGGGGTCACCTTCGTCACCGCCTACAGGATGCTGTTCACACGCGGCCGGCTGCGTCCCGGCGAGTGGGTCCTCGTAACCGGCATCGGGGGCGGACTAGCGCAGTCGTTGCTGCAGCTCGCGCGGCTCGTGGCGGGGAAGGTCCTGGTCTCCTCGTCGTCGGACGAGAAGCTCGAGCGCGCGGCCGAACTGGGCGCCGATGCCGGCATCAACTACAGGAAGAGCGATGTCGGCAAGCAGGTGCGGCAGCTCACGGGGAAGCGGGGCGTCGACCTCGTCGTGGACTCGGCGGGCGGCTCGGCGATCGACCCCTCGCTGAGGGCTCTGCGCAAGGGCGGCCGGCTCGTCATCGCGGGCGCGACGGCGGGTGGACGCGGCGACGTCGACGTGCGGCGTGTCTTCTGGAACCAGCTCGAGGTGATCGGCTCCACGATGGGCTCCAACGCCGATGTCTCAGACCTGCTCCGGCTCGTCGCCGGCACGGGACTCAGGCCGCTGATCGACAGGACGTTCTCGCTCTCGGGTGGCAGGCAGGCGCTGTCCTACCTGGGATCGGGCGAGCACGTCGGCAAGGTCGTCCTCGCGGTCGCCTAGAGGGGGCGGCGCCACGGCGCAACGGCGGCGCGTACCGCGGCCGCCACGGCGTCGGTGGCCGCTCGGCCGAGGTCGTCGAGCTCGGCGCCTCCGGCTCGCCCCGCGGCCGCGACGGCGAAAACGACATCTCCGTCGTAGCGCGTGTGCGCGGGCCGCACTGAGATCGTGATGCCGTCGGAGCCTCGGCTCGCAAGCCAGCGCGCATCGCGCTTGTCGAGGCGGGCGTCGGTGGCGACGACCGCGAGCACGGTGCTCCGGGCCACCGTCCCGCCTCCCGGCATGTCGGCGCCGGGCGACCCGGCATCCCCCGAAACTGCCCCGCCGGGCGGCCCGGCATCCCCCGAAACTGCCCCGCCGAGTGACCCGCCGGCATCCTCGGAGACCGCACCGGCGGACGACCCGCCGCCGTTTCCCGGGACCACGGCGCCGGACGACTCGTCCTGCGCGAGAGGCGCCCGCGGACGAGGATCGGGAGAGCGCGTCCCCGCCAGCACGGATCCGTCCTCGGCGATGACGTCGCCCACGGGGTTCACCACCGCCAGCGCGGCAACAACGCTCCGGCCCGAGCGCCCGAGCGCGATCCCGAGGCCTCCGGGCGAAGCGTGCTCGACCCCCGCCCACTTGCCGACCGTGGCGCCGGTGCCGGCGCCGACCCTGCCGGTGGGGATCGCCTCCGCGGCCAGCGCGTCGCAGGCGGCGGCACCCTCTTCCGGACCCGGGCGCACGTCGGAGCTGCCGCAACCGAGGTCGAAGATGACCGCGGCCGGAACGATGGGGACGCGCGCCACGCCGGTCTGGTAGCCGATGTCTCTGTCGGCCAGCCAGTGGACGACTCCGTCTGCCGCCGCGAGCCCGAACGCGCTGCCGCCCGTGAGCACGATGCCGTGGATCTCGGTGAGCCGACGATCGGGGTGGAGCAGCTCGAGCTCGCGCGAGCTCGGCGACGAGCCCCTGACATCACACGAGGCGACGTTGCCGCGCGGCGGCAGGAGCACCGTGCATCCGGTCGCGGCCGCCTCGTCGCTCCAGTGCCCGATGCGCCAACCCGGCGCGAATCGGTGGCTCACGCCGCGCAGGGTGGTGGCTCGGCGCGCGGATCCATGACGGCGAAGTCTAGGGGGCGCGGCCGTAGGATGAGCGCCGATGCGGTGCCCCTCCTGTCGCCTCGACGTGGCGGACCGAGACGCGTCGCACTGTCCCGGCTGTGGCGCGCGGCTGCCCGCGCCGGAGGCGCGCACGACGGATCCGCTTCCCGCCGCCGCACCGACCGGGGACGGCGACAGCGTGCGCCCGCCCGGCTCCGAGCCCTCCGGCGGCCGCCGCCGGTCCCACCCTCGCCGGCGCGCGTCGCGGCCCGGGCGCGCCGGCCCGCTCGCGGCCCTTACGAGGTCGCCGGCCGCGCGACGATGGCTCGATGAGGCTCGCGCGGCCAGCGCAGCCTTCATGGTGGCCCTCTGCGCCGGCGCCGTTCTCGTGGTTGCCGCCAAGCTCCAGGATCCGAGCCTCGGAGCGGGATCGGATCCCGCGTCCGTGCTGACGGTCATCGTGATGGTAGCGCTGGGGACCCTCGGAGCGGCCCTGAGGCTCGACGACCTCGCGGTCTCGGCGCTGCCGCTGGGCGCCGCAGCAACCGTCGGCGCGGCTCTCGTGTGGTCGTCGAGCGCGGTCGTGGCGAGGCGCCTTGCCGCCCGGGGAACGCGGGGTGCGGACGTTTCGAAACCGGTTAGACGGGCCCTGGCGGGCGCCCGGATCGGCGCGCCGTTCGCGCTGCTGACGTGGGCCGCAGCGTTGATCTTCCGGCTGCGCTCCGGCCCGACGCCGGTGTCGGTAGGGGCCGGCGAGGCGCTGCTGCTGGGCGCGCTGTGGGGAGCGGCCTGCGGCGCGCTTGGAGGGCTGCGCGCGCCGGACGGCTTCGGGACGGCGCTTGCCCCCGCGCGGCGGGCCCTCGACAGGAGGGCCGGTCCGCTGATCCGGGGCCTCGGGGCGGGGGGAGCGATGCTGGTGGTAGCCGGGGTGGGCGCGGCAGGCGCTGCGCTTCTGTGGATCGTCGCCGTCCTCGTTCGGGGGGTCCCTCCGGCGTTCGGCATCCCCGAGGCGGCCGCGGCCGCGATCTTCCTCGTCGCGTTCGCGCCGAACGTCGTCGTGTCGCTGCTCGCTCTGTCGCTCGGCGCGCCGGTGGAGGTCGGGGCCAAGCTCCGGATCGGGGGGCGCGTGTTGGGACCCGTGCAGGAGCTGTCCCTCACGGATTGGGGAGGAGGTCCCACCCCCTGGTACCTGTGGCTTCTCGTGCTGATCCCGCTCTGCGCATGCCTCCTCGGCGGCTTCGCCGCGCGCCGGAAGCTCTCCGGGCGGCCCGCGATGGCCGAGACGCTCGGCGTCGCCGCCGTCACGTTCGCGGCTCTCGTGGGAGCGCTCGCCGCGGTGGCCGATGCGCGCCTTGGTGCGGGTCTCGTGCGCCCCAGGGGCTTCGCCCACGTCGCCCCCCATGCGTTCTCGACGTTCTTGCTCGCCCTTGCGTGGGCCGGCGTCCTCGGCGTGGCAGGCTGGAAGTCCGCCGAGTCCTACGAGGCGTCGCTGCCGGGAGGGCGAGACGGCGCGGAGCCCTGACCTGAGCCGCCCGGACCCTCGCCGGGAGGGCGAGACGGCGCGGAGGCGTGAGCGGTCCCGCCGCGGCCCAGGTCCTCCAGGCGGCGCTCGGTCCATCGGGGCCAGAGGCGGCGCGCCACCTGCACCTCGAGACGCCCCCGCCCGTGCATCGAGCGCCACACCCCTCGATAGCCCGGCAGAAGACCCGCCGCCACGACGACGTGACCGACGATCACCGGGGTGACGATGTAGGTGGCGGCCTTGTGCACCCGCAGCAGGAGCGCGAACGCGGGACCCCCGGAGACGAGCACGAGGCCCACTCCGCTCGCCGCCAGCGCCGCGAGCCCTCCGACCATCACGAGGTTCGCCACGCGCTGACCTGGGTCGAAGGCGCCGTCGTGAGCGGCGAACCGCCCGGTGACGGCGGCGCGCGGCCATGCCGGGAACCAGCGGAGGTCGCCGCGCGCGAAGGACAGAGATGCCCGGATCAGCGTGCGTGCCGCGCGCGCACCCCGGGTGGCCCCCAGCGCGCCGAGCGCTAGCAGCGCCCATCCGGCCCACTCGTGCAGCGTCACGTCGCCGACGCCCAACGCGCCCGCCGCCGGCGTCGGCGTGCCCTCGCGCCCGGACAGGAGCCACCATCCGGTTGCCAGCAGGATCGTCGTGACGATGTAGACCGCGGCATGGAACCAGCGGGTCCGACGGTTGTAACGCTCGACGAGCGGACTCAGGCGTCCAGCGGGAGTTCGTCTAGTACCCGTACCCGTCGTCTTCGTCGTCATCCTCGGATCCCTCGCCCGGGTCGTCTCCACCGCCGGAGACGGTGACGGTGACGGTGTCCTCGGCGCCCGCCTCGGAATGGTCGGCGTTGCGTAACGACGCATCGATCGTGTGCTCACCGGCGGCGAGATCCGTGACGGTGTAGCTGGTTCCGTTGACCACCTCGTAGTCGTCTTCGGCGCCGTCGTAGAAGACGTGGACGTGGTTGTTGCCGCTCTCCGGCGGGCCGAGCGGCACTGCGGCCGAGAGCTCGATCTTGAACGGGACGACCACGCGTGCGCCGTCGGGCGGCTCCTCGATGGCGACCGAGACGTTCCCACCCGACCCCGCCTCGGACGAGCCGCCACAGGCGGCGCCGAGGATGACGACCGCCGCCAGCGTGGTGATGGGTCTGATGCGCAGACTCCGCAGACTCAATCGTGCCCCCTTCGCCCGTCGCAGCGCGTGGACGACTGGACTACGGCGTACTGCGGTGGAGGGATTGCTCAGCGCAGATACGGCGCGACCCCGGGCGCGGGCACACCGGGATAGCGCTCGACCTCGCGCTCGAGCGTTACCTTGAGATGATCCTCGCGCGTGCTCATGCGGCGGTCCGCCTCGCGGAATCCGAGCTTGTGGAGACGTCTCAACTCGCCTGCGTGGGACTTGCGGGGCTTGCCTCCCGCCTCGGTGAGATAAACGTCGAGCACCAGCCGTTGGGTGATCCTCTTTTGCTTGCCCTCTGCCACGAGAAGGACTCTAGCAGCCGCGCGCGGTCTGCCGCTCTCACAGCCAGTCCTTTCTCTTGAACAGGTTGTAGAGCATGAGCGCGGCGACCGCCATGATCCCAAGCGAGATCCAGAAACCTGCCATCCCAACCTGGTCCCTTGACGGAAACAGCTCGTAGTTCATCCCGTAGATGCCGGCGATCACGGTTGGCACGGCGATGATCGCCGCCCATGCCGTGAGCTTCTTGTTGATCTGGCTCAGCTCCTCCGACTGTTCTGAGCGCATCAGGTCGATCACGGCCTGTGCCAGCTCGTCGACGTTGTGGACCTGCTCGGCGATGCGAACGGTGTGGTCGTGGACGTCGCGGAAGAGCCTTTGGCTCCACTTCGGGGGCCGCTGCTCCTGCCGGTTGTCCAAGAGCCAGTCGAGCACCCGTTGCAGTGGAAGCGCGTAGCGCCGCAATCTCGCCACCTGTTGCTTGACGGAATAGAGCTGGAGCTGGACCTGTTCGTCCCCGGCTCGATCCGTCCTCGAAACACTCGTGCGGCGCACGCGGTCGCGCACTCGCTCCACGACCGCCTCCTCGATCCGCTCGATCTGTTCCTCGAGGTTGTCTGCGAGCTCTTGGTACCCGTCGACCACCGCGTCGAGCAACGCGTAGAGCAGGTAGATGGGCCCTCGCCTGTCATGGCCGGAGCGGCTTACCCGGTCGCGCACACGGGCGAGCAGCTCCTCGGCGCCCTCGTGGATCACGAGCAAGAAGTCTTCGCCCACGAAGGCGGAGATCTGGCGCTTCTCGAGCTGGTCGTCGAGCTCGTAGAGCTCGTGCAACACGGCGAAGCGGTGCTTCTCGTAGGACTCCAGCTTCGGCCGCTGCCGCGGACTGAGGGCATCCTCGACGGCGAGCGGATCCAGCTCGAACTCCTCGACGATGATGGAGAAGTCGCCGGGCGCGAGATCGGTCATGTCGGCCTCTCCCCACACGAGACTGGCCTCGTCGGCGCGCAGGTCCGAGACGGTCGAGAGGTCCTTGACCTCGCTCCATCCGCGTTCTTCGGAGTGGCACAGAGCCGTCAGCATGGTTAGACGATACGTCTAGATGAATCGCGATAGAGTCCTGGCTTCCAGCTAAGCAAGGGCATGCGACCGGGATGGTCGCTCAAGGAGGCGGCATGGCCGTATCGACGCAGGAGATGGACCAGAGGGCGCAGAAGGTCCTCCATGAGGAGGTTTCCCGCTACACGGAGCGCACTCCCAGGTCGCGGGCGCTTTATGAGCGCGCCGAGCGCGCCATGCCCTTCGGCGTCACGTCCTCGTTCCAGGTGGGGGACCCCTACCCGATGTATCTCACCTCCGGTCGCGGAAGCCGCGTCACGGACGTGGACGGCCACAGCTACGTCGACTACCACAACGGCTTCGGGACGATGGTGGTCGGCCACGCGCATCCCAAGGTGCGGGCTGCGATAGAGAAGGCGGCGGGCGCGGGAACCCACTTCGCCGCCACGACCGAGACGGCGGTCGAGTTCGCCGAAGAGATCAATCGCCGCTTCGGGCTCGAGAAGATGCGTTTCACGAACTCTGGTACCGAAGCCACGATGGATGCGATCCGCGTGGCACGCGCCGCCGCCGGCAGAGAGATCTTGCTCAAGATCGAGGGCTCGTATCACGGTCACCATGATGCGGTCATGTATTCGGTCGTTCCCACGATGGACTCGAGCGGGCCGACCGAGCGACCGTGGTCGGTGCCGTTCTCGCGCGGCATCCCGGCCGACACCGCAGACACGACCAAGGTCGTCCCTTTCAACGATGTGGACGCGCTCGAGAGCACGCTATCCGAGTTCAAGGACCGGGTCGCGGCACTGATCATGGAGCCGGTGATGATGAACATCGGCATCGTCGTCCCCCAGCCCGGCTATCTCGAGAAGGTCAGGGAGCTCTGTGACCGCCACGGCGTGATCCTCATCTTCGATGAGGTCAAGACCGGTGTGACGATCGCCCCGGGCGGTGCCACGGAGTACTTCGGCGTGCAACCGGACATGGTCTGTCTCGCCAAGGCGATCGGGGGAGGCACCCCGGTCGGGGCGTTCGGCGGCCGCGCCGACGTCATGGACGAGATCACGCGCGGCGTCGCGGCCCTGGGAACCTTCAACGGCAACCCGCTGTCCATGGCTGCGGGCCTCGCAACCCTCACCGAGGTGCTGACCGACGACGCCTACGAGTACCTCGCCAAGCTCGGGACGCGCCTCGCGGACGGCTGCCAGCGCGTGCTCGACGACGCCGGCATCCCGGCGGTCACAACGGACCTCGGGTGCAAGGGATCGATCACGTTCCGCGACCGCAAGCTGGTGCGCTACCGCGACTTCCAAGAGGTCGACGACTCGCTTTTCGAGGCCTACTGGTATTGGGTCGTGAACCGGGGCATCTACCAGACGCCGGGCAAGGAAGAACAGTGGACGATCTCGGTGCAGCACACCGAAGACGACATCGACCACACGCTGGACGTCTTCTCGGACTACTGTCAGACGGTCAAACGGTAGGCGGCGCGCGCCGGGAGCCTCGCCGATAGAGAGCGCTCTAGCCCTTGGTCAGGACCGGCGGTGGTGCGGCGCGCCGGGAGCGTAGCAAGCTCACGACCACGTACACGACGCCGATGGAGAAGAGCAGGGTTCCCATGACGTTGACCTGCGCCGGCACCCCGAAGCGAGACGCGCCGTAGATCCACAACGGCAGCGTGGTCGTCGGGCCTGCGTTGAAGGTCGTGATGACGTAGTCGTCGATCGACAGGACGAAAGCCAGCACGCCGGCAGCCGCGATCCCGGGGAGGATGAGCGGGAAGGTAACGGTCCAGAACGTCGTCCAACGGTCCGCGCCGAGGTCTTGGGCCGCGTCCTCGAGGTTGCGATCGAAGCCCGAGGTGCGCGCCTTCACCGTTACCACCACATAAGAGATAGAGAACATGATGTGGGCGATGACGATCGTCGGCATCCCTCGTGCGACCTGCAGCGACACGAACAGTGCCAGAAGCGACACGCCCATGACGATCTCCGGGGTCGCCATCGGGATGAATATGAACAGGTTAAGACCCGAACGACCGCGGAACCAGAAGCGTGTCAGCGCCAGGGCGATCAGGGTCCCGAGCACGGTTGCGATCAGCGTGCTGATCGTTGCGACGATGAGAGAGTTCTTGAGCGCGAGCGTCAGCTCGGGAAAGTCGAGCAGCCGCCTGTACCACTTGAAGGTGAACCCCTCCCACGAGAAGTTGAGGCGGCCTTTGTAGTCGTTGAACCCGAACAGGATCATCACCACGATCGGGATGAACAGATAGATGATGACCAGACCGGTCCACGTCGGCAGGAACCATCCCTTGCGCCGCCGGCGGGCCGGTCGCTGCCTACTCTCGTGCGTGATCTCCTGCGCCGGCGCCGTCGCCTCTTGAGTGGTCGCCATCAGCCCGTGAGCTCCTCGGTCCCCAGGGCGCGCGCGTACGCGGCAACACCGATGAGGATGCCGGCCACGAGCATGAACGAGATGGCCGAGCCCGTGGGGAAGTCCGTGCTGACCAGGAACTCGCGCTGGATGACGTTGCCGATCATCGTGGTGTTCACGCCCCCTAAGAGGGACGCGTTGATGAAGTCGCCCACTGAGGGGATGAAGGTGAGCAGCGATCCGGCGAAGACGCCCGGAAGAGACAGTGGCAGCGTGACCTTCAGGAACGCGCGGGTGCGATCCGAGTAGAGGTCGTAGGCGGCGTCGAGCAGGGATGGGTCGAGTCGCTCCAGCGAGACATACAGAGGCAACGCCATGAACGGAAGGAAGTTATAGGTGAGCCCCGCAAGCACGGCGAACGGGGTCGCCAAGAGATGGAACGACTCGCTCAGCAGGCCCCAACTCTTAAGTGTACCGAGAAAGATCCCTTGATCGGCGAGCACGAACTTCCACGACAGCGTCCTAATGAGGAACGGCGTGAAGAACGGCAGGAGGATGAGCAACAGATAGAGGTTCTTCCTCTTGCCGCCTTTGAACGCGATCCAGTAGGCCATGGGGTAGCTGATGGCAAGCGTCGCCACGGTAACTATCAACCCGTAGAGGAGGGACCGCACGATCTGAACGTCGTAGAGCGCGAGGGCGTCGGTATAGGTCTGCCAGTGAGCGGTGAAGACGTAGCCCGTCGCTAGGGTGCCCTCCTGGAGGGACACGGAGAACATGGTGGCCATGGGGAACACGAAGAACACCGTGAGCCACGCGATGCCCGGAAGGCTCAGGACGTACGGAAGGAGTGACCTCCTGCCTCCTAGCGCGGCCACCCGATCTCCGAGACTCGACGCAGGGTCATCGCCGCACCGATCCCTTCTCGTTCAGCCCTGCACGACCTGATTGAAGAGATCGTTCCACACCATCTCGTCCTCCTCGCTGAGATCCTTGTAGTGGTGCAGGTTGTTTTCCATCTCCGGGGTGGGGAACACCAGCGGACTGTTCGCCACCTGCTTGTAGTATCTGGCGTCATACGGAGGTTTGCCGGAGGCGAGGATCTCCTGCGCTTCGGGCACCGGGCAGATGTAGTTCACCCAGCCCACGATCTGCGCCGCGATGTCGGGCTGGTAGACGTAGTCCATGAACTTTATCGCGTCGATGGGAGCGGCCGCCTCCTGCGGGATGGCCATGTTGTCGACCCACAAGATCGCACCCTCATTCGGGACGACGAACTGAAGGTTGGGATCGTCGAACTGGAGCTGGAAGACGTCGCCGGACCAGGCCATCGTCAGGGCCACGTCGCCGCGGGCGAATGCGTCGGCGTAGGAGTTTCCGTAGTACTGCCTCACGATGCCGGCGTCGCGCTGCTCGAGCAGCTTCTTCTGGGCTGCCTCGGCGTCGTCGTTGGTCGCTTCGGCGGGATCGATGCCCATCCCGAGAAGCGTCATGTTCATCGTGTCTCGCATCTCGGTGAACATCCCGACCTGGCCCTCGAACTCGGGATCGAAGAGATCGTTCACACTCGTGATCTCGCGCCCGGTGAGCTCGGGGTTGTAGCCGATGCCGGTGACGCCCGACTGCCACGGGACGCTGTGCTTGTTGCCCGGGTCGTAGATCGGGTCCTTGTAGATCTGGCCCGCGTGTGCCTCGAAGTTCTGCAGCAGAGAGTGATCGAGCTCTTCGAGGTAGCCGAGGCGAGCCATCTTGGCGATCAACCAGTCCGTGACCACGATGAGATCCCAGCCCGTCGCCTGCCCACTCGATAGAGGCTCGTTGATCGTGCCGAAGAAGCTCTCGTTGGCGTCGATGACCTCCTTGTAGGTGACCTTGATGCCGGTGTCCTTCTCGAAGTCGTCGATCGTGGGACGGCGCCCCTTGGCGCGGTCTATGTAGAGCGGCCAGTTGGCGAACTGCAGCTCGCCCTGTTCCTCGGTCGTCGTGAGCGTGTCCTCTTCGCCGTTGCCTCCGCCACCGCTTCCCCCGTCGCCGGACTCGCCCTCGATGCCGCACGCGGCCAACCACGCGCTCATAGACAGCGCGCCGGCCCCGACCCCCATGCGCCGCAACAGGTCCCGCCGTGTCATGCGTCGTCGCGGCGCCGAGGCCAGCAGCCGCTGAAACTCCTCCCGCCTCTTGTCTTCCATCACTCGTCTCCTCCCATGTCGTCTCCCGCCTTGTGAACCACCGCGAACGTGTGCTCCGGATGCCAGGTGAGCCGGACCTTGGTGCCCGGCGCGACGGGTGCTGCGGCCGCCGCGAGGTTCTGCACGTATACGACGACGTCGGCTCCATCGTTCGTCGTGCACTCGTATGAGGTGCTCACGCCGGTGTACGTGGACATGTCCACCACGGCGTCGATCCCGTTGTCCTCGTTGTCTTGCTCGCCGCCGCCGGAGGGCTGGATGTGGAGCTTCTCGGGGCGAACGCCGATGCGGACGGGCCCCCGTTCCTGCGGCATCCTGTCGGCCGGCAGGGAGATCGTGCTGCCTGCGGCAAGGGCCACCTTGGCGACTGTTCCGTTGACGCTCTCGACGTCCCCGTGGAGCAGGTTCGAGGCCCCCAGGAAGGAAGCCACGAACTGCGTGGCGGGGAGCTCATAGACGTCCTGTGGGCCCCCTACCTGCTCGAAGCGGCCTGCGTGCATCACCGCGATGCGATCCGACATCGTCATCGCCTCTTCCTGGTCGTGCGTGACGTATATGAACGTGATGCCGACCTCGCGCTGGATCCGCTTGAGCTCGAGCTGCATCTGCTTGCGGAGCTTGAGGTCCAGAGCGCCGAGCGGCTCGTCGAGAAGAAGGACCTGTGGGCGGTTGACCAAGGCCCGGGCGAGCGCGACGCGCTGCTGCTGGCCGCCGGACATCTGGTTGATGCGTCGGGGGCCGAAGCTCGTGAGGTCGACCAGTTCCAGCATGTCTTTGACCCGCGTCTCGATCTCGTTCGCCGCCACGTTCTTGCGCTTGAGCCCGTACGCAACGTTTTCGAAGACGTTCAGGTGGGGGAACAAGGCATAGCTCTGGAAGACCGTGTTCACGTCTCTCTTGTACGGCGGCAAGCCGGTGACATCGGTCCCGCCGAGGAAGACCGACCCGCTCGTGGGCTCCTCGAACCCGCCGATCATCCTCAGCGTCGTGGTCTTGCCGCAGCCCGACGGTCCCAGGAGCGAGAAGAACTCGTTCTCGTTGATCGTCAACGAGACGTCGTCGACCGCGGCGGTCTCCTTGAAGATCTTGGATACTGATTCGAACCTTACGTCTGACATGCCTCCACCCATCTTGCCGTATCCGATTGTCTATGCGAACGCTGCACGGAGCTCTCGTGCGCCCACGTCCCGCACGCGCGGGACTCATTCGGACCCACGCTCACTCGTACTCTCCAGGGTGAGTCCCCCTCTGCGCCGCCACAGAGCCCGCTTCCGGCCGCCCGCATGGTCCTCGGTCAGACGCTGGGCGAGATAGACCGGAACGAAGCTTGCGACCATGACCGCGAACGCTACGACGTTCACTTGCGGCCGTTGGTTGGGGAGGCGCAGGTTGTTGAAGATCCACTTGGGCAGGGTCGTCTCCGTGCCGGAGGTGAAATTCGTGACGATGATCTCGTCGAACGACAGGGCGAACGCGAGGAGACCCCCGGCGACGAGAGCGGTGCCGAGGTTCGGCAGGGTCACGTTGCGAAAGGTCTGCCATCCGTCCGCCCCGAGATCCATCGAGGCCTCGACCAGCGACGTCGGCGTGCGGCGGAGCCTCGCGATCACGTTGTTGTAGACCACCACGACGCAGAAGGTCGCGTGTCCGACGATGATCGTGAAGAGGCTGTAGCCGAGGCCGAAGACCTGGCCGCCGAAGTTGATGGCCGAGGCGAGCGCCATGCCGGTGACGATGCCCGGCAGGGCGATCGGAAGCACGAGCAGGAACGAGATCGTCTCGCGGCCGAAGAACCTGAAGCGGTGCACGGCGAAGGCGGCAAGACTGCCCAGAAGCAACGCGATCGCGGTGGCGCCGAGTCCTGCCTTGAGGGAGTTGGCCAGGGCGCCGCGGACCTCCCCGTTGTCCCACGCGACACCGAACCACTTCGTGGATAGCCCCGCTATCGGCCACGCTTGCGAGCGCACCGGATTGAACGCGTAGAGCACGATGACGAATAGGGGGATGTAGAGAAACGCGAGCACCGCCGTGGTTGCGATGCGCGCCGCGATGCGCACGCCGCGCGGTTCGATCCCGACGCGGCTGCTCACAGGGCCTCGAACGCTCCCGTCTTGCGGGCGCCGAAGAGATAGAGCCCCATGACCACGACGGGAATCAGCGCGTACGCGGCGGCGAAGGGGACGTTATTGGCGACGCCGACGCTCTGATACACGACGTTTCCTATGAACAACGTGTTTCCAACGAGGTTGGGCGCGATGTAATCGCCCAGGGTCAACGAGAACGAGAAGATCGAACCCGCGACGATGCCGGGCAGCACCAGGGGAAGGATCACGCGTCTCAACGTGAGCTTCCAGCGGGCCCCCAGATCGGCGGAGGCCTCGATGAGGGAGCGAGGGATGCGTTCCAGCGAGGCATAGATCGGCAGCGTTACGAACGGCAGCCAAAGATAGGTGAACACCAGCCATATCGCCCAGTTGGAGTACCCGATGTTGATCTGCCCGAGATGGAGCTTGTCGGCGGTCCAGTTGAGCAATCCCGCGCCCGAGAGGATCACGCGCCACGAATACACCCGGACGAGATAGCTCGACCACAACGGCAGGAGGACGGCGAGGAGCAGGAGCGTACGCGTGCGCGGCGATGCCAGGCGCGCGGCGAAGTAAGCCAGAGGAAAGGCGAGGACGATATCGGCGAGGGTGACCGCCGCCGCGATGCCTATCGTCCTCAGCGCGATCTCGGTGTAGACGCCGCGCTCGAGCAGGGTCTGGAAGTTGGTCAGGCCCCATGTGCGCTCCATCTCCGCGGTGAGTGGGTTCTGGCGCCAGAACGCGCTCAAGAGCAGAAGGCAGAGTGCGCCGAGATAGACGACGAGCATCCATCCCATGGGCGCAGCCAGCAGCAGCGCGAGCTTCGTCTTGCGGCGCCGATAGAGCCAACCCGACGCGCGCCGGAACGGCGTCGGACGCGAGCTAGCGGCCGTCGACGCCATGAGCCTTCCGCCGGGCTCCGAGGGGTTGAGGCCCCCTCGGGCCGGCGCCTCCCGTGCCTGGGGGCATCGGTCCGCTAGCCGCCTCGCACCTCCTGCCAGCGTGTCGTCCACTCGCTGTAGTCGGTACAGGTCGTGCCGCGCTCGTCCCCACAGTCGGGCAGTGGAGTCTTCCACAGGAAGATGTCGGACAGGAAATCGTCGTCTCCGCAGTGATAGACGGTCCTCGCCGCCTTGCCGATCGAGGCTTGGAGCGGGTCGCACGCCGTCGTGAGGCTGGGCGTGCCTCCGAACCATGCCGCTGCCTCCGCCTGCACGCCCGGGGTCATCGTCCAGTCCATCCACTCGTACATGCAGTTGGGATGCTCCGCGTTCGACGACATCATCCAGGTGTCCGCCCATCCGGTCATGCCCTCTTGCGGGAAGACCGCCTCGACGGGGTGCTTGTCGCTTTGGAGCACGTTCACCTGGTAGGGCCACGCGGTTCCGATCACGAGATCGTCGCTCGCGAAGCCGTCTATCTCATCGCTGTAGAGCGCCCAGTACTTCCCGATGGCCTCGGATTGCTCTTGCAACAGCTCCACTGCTGCGTCGAGCTGCTCGGAGGTCAGCTCGTAGGGATCCGTAATGTCGAGATCGGGCTCGTGCGCCATGAGGTACATAGCGGCGTCGGCTATGAAGATCGGGCTGTCGTAGGCGGTGACCTTGCCGGCGTAGGGAGAGTCGGCCTCCCACGTCACATCCCAGCTCGTCGGCTTTTCTGTGACGACCTCGGTGTTGTACATGAGGACGTTCGGACCCCACAGATATGGGACGCCGTAGTGCTTCCCGTCGACGGTGTTGTGGCCCGGCGACTCGAGGGACGGCATGACGTCCGCATAGCCCGGGATGAGCTCGGTGTTGATCTCCGCGACGTCACCACCGGCGATGAGCCGGTTGCTGGCGTCGCCGGAAGCGGAGACGCCGTCGTAGACGGTCCCGCCCCCTTGCTTCATCAGCGTCACCATCTCGTCGGACGTGTCGCCGTACTTCACGTTCACCTTGCAGCCGGTCTTCTTCTCGAACGGCGTCACCCAGTCGAACGCCTTGTCGTTCGTGCCGCTCTCCACGTAGCCCGACCAGGCGATGAGGTTGAGCTCACCTTCGCCTTCGCCGATCTCTTGCGGCAGCTCCGAGCCTCCGCCGGCGGCACCGTCCTCGCCCCCGTCGGCGCCTCCCTCGTCGCCCCCACCGCATGCCGCCGCGATCAACATCACAGCGAACAGAAGGGCCCACAGCTTGTGGATCTTCACACGTCCTCCCTAGGGTCGTGCCGGTCCTGGTCTTCGATCCGCCGGTTGTGCTCACGATCCCAGAGCAGCCGCACCTCCCGGCCTCTCGCCTTCAGCGCGTCCTCGGGGGAGGTGGTGAGGTTCTGCTCCGTGACGACGAGCTGCCCGCCCCCGTGGAGTCCCACGACGTATCTCGTCGTGGCTCCCAGATAAATGACATCGCGCACCGTGCCCGCACTGCTGCATTGACCTGCGCCCGCCTCCTCGGAGGGGAGGGCGAGGCGGATCTTCTCGGGCCGCACGGTGAACGACGTCTCTCGTCCCGTGACCGCGCGCGCCGCCTCTCCCGAGAGCAGGTTCGAGACCCCCACGAACCCGGCCACGAAGCTGCTTGCCGGGCGCTCGTAGATCTCCACCGGCGTGCCCACCTGCTCGATCCGCCCGTGGTTCATCACTGCGAGACGGTCGCTCATCGTGAGCGCCTCCTCTTGATCGTGGGTGACGTAGACGAACGTGAGCCCGACCCGCTCCTGGATCGCCTTGAGCTCGATCTGCATCTCCTGCCGGAGCTTGAGGTCGAGTGCCCCAAGTGGCTCGTCGAGCAGTAGCACGCTCGGCTCGTTGATGAGCGCGCGCGCGAGCGCGACCCGCTGGCGCTGCCCTCCAGACAGTTCGTGTGGTCTGCGACGCCCGTAGCCGTCCAACTGCACCATCTTCAGCGTCTCCGTCACCCGCTCCATGCGTGCGCGCTTTCCCACGCGTTTGACCTTGAGGCCGTACTCGACGTTGTCCGAGACGTCCATGTGCGGGAACAGCGCGTAGTCCTGGAACACGGTGTTCACGTCGCGCTCGTAGGGAGGCAGCCGCGAGACGTCGCGGTCCTGCAGCAGGATCCTGCCCGAGGTGGGTTCCTCGAACCCGGCGATCATCCTCAGACAGGTCGTCTTGCCGGACCCCGAGGGTCCCAGGAAGGAGAAGAACTCGCCGCGCCACACTTCCAGGTCCACCGAGTCCACGGCGACCTGGTCGCCGAAGACCTTGCGAACGGCCTCGAGCCTCACATCGGAGGGCCCAACCTCGCGTGCCTTCTCGTCCACCTTCTCGGGCGCGTCCTTTCGCGTGATCGTCGTGCCGTCCGGCGTCACTCTCGCATGCCTCCGTCGGCCCACTCCAGGGCCTCGACCAGGACGTCGAGCCCGCGCCGGAGGTCATCATCGTCGATCACGAGGGGAGCAAGCATCCGGACGACGTTGTCGTACGTTCCCGCCTTGAGGATCAGCACGCCGTGCGCGATGCAGCGCTTCACGACCGCCGCCGTCTCGATCTTCGCCGGCTCCTTGGAGTCCTTGTCGGTGACGAGCTCGACGCCGACCATCGGGCCGAGCCCGCGGACCTCGCCGACGAGCCTCAGGTCGTCCTGAAGAGGGTCGAGGCGCTCGCGGATGATGCGCCCCTGGCGGCGGGCTCGCTCCAGCATGTCCGTCTCGGTGAGCTCGGCGATCACCGCGAGCGCTGCGGCGCACGCGACGGGGTTGCCGCCGTAGGTGCCACCCAGACCCCCGACGTGCGGCGCCTCCATGACGTCGGCGATGCCCGTGACGCCGGAGATGGGAAAGCCCGCGCCGAGCGACTTCGCCGTAGTGACGACGTCGGGCACCACGCCGAAGTGCTCGATCGCGAACAGCGTGCCGGTGCGGCCCATGCCCGACTGGATCTCGTCGTCGACGAACAGGATGTCGCGGTCCGAGCAGATCTCTCTCAGCGCCGGCATGTAGTCGTCGGGCGCAACGACGAACCCACCCTCGCCCTGGACCGGCTCGATCACGACGCAGGCGACCTCCGTGGCGCCGATCTCAGAGTCGATCACGTTGGCGGTGTGCTCGGCGCACGCCATGCCGCACGAGGGATGCTCGAGCCCGAAGGGACACCGGTAGCAGTAGGGGAACGGCACGCGGTGGACCTCGGGCGCGAAGGGGCCGAACCCGTGCCGGTACGGCATCTCCTTCGCCGTGAGCGTCATGGCGAGGAGCGTGCGCCCGTGGAACGCGTTGCTGAACCCGACCACGTGGTCGCGCCCCGTCGCGTAACGGCTGATCTTGACCGCGTTCTCGACCGCCTCGGCGCCCGAGTTCGCGAGCATCGTCTTCTTGGCGTGGTCGCCCGGCGTCACCCGGTTGAGCGCCTCGGCGAGCTCCACGTAGCCCTCGTACATCGAGACGTGGAAGCACTCGTGCAGGAACCGGTCGACCTGGGCGCGCACGGCCTCGAGCACGCGCGGGTTCGCCCGGCCCACGTTCAGGACGCCGAGGCCCCCGGCGAGGTCGATGAAGCGGTTGCCGTCGACGTCTTCGACCATCGCTCCGTCGCCGCCCGCGACGAAGATCGGTGCGGTGGTGAAGACGGCGCGCGGGACCGCCTCGTCCCGGCGCTTGGTCAACTCGGTCGACTCGGGTCCCGGGATCTCCCCGGCGGACGGATGCGTGCTCCCCCCCATGTGACTCACTCCATCTTGCTCGAGCCCGCTCGAGCCGCTCGAGATCGGGCGTGCGGGTACTATGACGGTAGCAGCGGCCTCGAAATCGCCGTTACGTGCAGCGAGGCGCAGCGGTGGCCCGCTCTTTGTACAATCCGACAAAGATGTACGTGACGGTAAACGACCTGGTCGATGTCCACGCACTCGGCGTGTCGATGGTGGCCGGGCGCGCGGGCGGCGCCAACCCGATCCGCTTTCCCCACATCTCCGAGCTCGAGGACCCCACGCCGTGGCTCTCCGGCGGCGAGCTCCTGCTGACCACCGGGATGGGATTGAGCGTCGCCGCCCCGGAGCAGCGCGCCTACATCGAACGGCTCTGCGACGCGCACCTCTCGGGTCTCGGTTTCGGGATCGGATTTCGCTTCGACGAGGTCCCCGCGGCCCTGCGAGAGGCGGCCGAGGCGGCGGATTTCCCCGTGCTCGAGGTCCCCTATCCGGTGCCCTTCATCGCCATCACGGAGGCGATAGCCACGCGCTTGACCGAGGAGCGGCTGAAAGACGCTCAGATGTCCGTCGAGGTGCACGAGCGCCTCACGACGATGATCTCGGAGGGCGCCGGGCCGGCCGATGTCCTGGACGTCGTGGTGACCCTCGGCGGGGGCTGGGCCCTGCTGTTCGACCTCAAGGGCGACGTCCTCGCCTCGGCCGGCGCGCCGAACCTCGAGGTTCCCGCGTCCGGCGAGGTCTGGGCCGGGTTGCCGCCCGGGCTGATCCGGCGGCGCGGACCCACCACGGCGTCGGAGGTGAGCCCGCGCGGCACGCGCGTCGCTCTCGCCGTGCTGGCCGGCAAGCGT
Organism: Actinomycetota bacterium; assembly: GCA_046262355.1. Classification (GTDB taxonomy): domain Bacteria; phylum Actinomycetota; class CADDZG01; order CADDZG01; family WHSQ01; genus DATADD01. The sequence continues at coordinate 26,145 of JBHEMX010000068.1, forward strand.
CACGAGGCGGTGCTCGTCTTCGGCAAGGAGCGCAAGCTCGATCAGCGTGAGCGCATCGTCGTGCGCCACGCGGTCACGGTGCTGGGCCTCTTGCTGGCATCCCGCCGGGCGGTGATCGAGGCGGAGCGCCGCATAGCCGGCGACTTCCTCAACGACGCGTTCGCGGCGCGGCTCACGGGACCAGAGCTCGAACGGCGCCTGGAGCTCGTCGGCTTCCGCCGGGGCGCGCCACTCGCGGCGCTCGTCCTCGAGGCGTCTCCGGAGCTCGATCCCGAGGCCCTCGAAGACCTCGCCTGGGCGACGGACGCCGCTCTCGGCGCGCGCTCCACCGCCGTAAGGACGGCCGTCGTCGCGGGGCGCGTCGCCGCGCTGATCACACACGAGGACGCGCCCTCCGTGGCGCGTTCGCTCGCCGACGAGGTAACCGGGGGCGCCGGGGAGACCCGGAGGCTGCGGGTGGGCGTCGGGACCAACGTCGATGCGTCGGACATAAGGAGCTCCTACCTGTCCGCGATCTTCGCCTTGCGCGCGGCCCCGCCCCACTGGTCCGTCGCCTCTCCCAAGGACCTCGGTGCTTACGGCTTCCTGCTCGGAGCCCAGTCCCGGCCCGTGCTCGAGGGCTTCGTCAACTCCGTGCTGGGATCGCTGATAGAGCGCGATCGCGCGCGCGCCTCGGACCTGGTCGCCTCGGTGAGGGCCTTCATCGCCAGCGGCGGACGCTGGCAGCAGGGCGCCGATGCGCTCGGCGTCCACCGCCACACGCTGCGATACCGCGTGCGACAGGCGGAGGAGCTGCTGGGACGGGATCTCTCGTCCGCCGAGGACCGCCTGGAGCTATGGCTGGCGCTCAAGGCACACGAGGTCCTGGACGAGTGAAGCCCTGTGAACCAGACGACGAGGTCTCGACCACCGGCGGCTATCGTTGACGGCCGATCATGACTGAACGCGTGCTCATCACCGGGGGGGCTGGGTTCCTCGGCTCGCACCTGTGCGAGCGCTTCCTCGACCGCGGTGCGGATGTGATCTGCCTCGACAACTACCTCACCGGAAGCCACTCCAACGTCGCCCATCTCGAGGGCCTTGCCGGCTTCACGCTCGTCGAGCACGACATCACCAAGCCTTATTTCCCCCCCGCGCGCCCCACTGCCGTGCTGCATTTCGCATCGCCCGCGAGCCCCCCCGCATATCTCGCGAACCCGATACATACGCTCAAGGTGGGCGGCCTCGGCACGCTGCATGCCCTCGGCATAGCCAAGGATGCGGGGGCTTCGTTCCTGCTTGCGTCGACCTCGGAGATATACGGCGACCCCGAGGTGCGCCCTCAGCCCGAGAGCTACCGCGGGAACGTCTCGACCACCGGTCCGCGCGGCGTCTACGACGAAGGCAAGCGCTACTCCGAGGCGCTCACGATGGCGTACCGCCGCGGACACGGCGTCGACACGCGCATCCTGCGCATCTTCAACACCTACGGACCGAGGCTCGCGCCCGCCGACGGTAGGGCGGTGCCGAACTTCATCTCGCAAGCGCTGGCGGGTGAGCCGCTGACCGTCTACGGGGACGGCTCCCAGACGAGGAGCTTCTGCTACGTCGACGACCTGATCGACGGCATCCTTGCCCTGCTGGCCTCGGGCGAGCCGGAGCCGGTCAACCTCGGGAATCCGGACGAGCGTTCGATCCTCGAGCTTGCCGAGGCGGTTCTGGTGGCCACGGGAAGCGCCTCCGAGATCGTCTTCGAGGACCTGCCCGAGGACGACCCCAAGGTGCGGTGCCCCGACATCGCGCGCGCCCGCGCGGTCCTGGGGTGGGCGCCCAAGGTCCCGCTCGAAGAGGGGCTCGCGCGCACGGTGGAGTGGTTCCGCGCCCGCACCCGAGCGCTCGAGAAGCACTGAACCGGGGCGTTAGGGCGCTCGTCTCGGGGTAGACCTCGCCCGTGGGAGACGAGCAAGCCATCGCGCGCGTCGCGCGCGACCGGTTCGGCTTCGATGAGCTCAGGCCGGGCCAGGTCGAGGCGATCGAGACGGTGCTGGCGGGGCGCGACACGCTGGTCGTGATGCCGACGGGATCCGGGAAGTCGGCGATCTACCAGACCGCCGCGCTCATGCGCAAACAGGCAACGGTGGTCGTGTCGCCTCTGATCGCGCTGCAGCGCGATCAGGTCGAGTCGATCGAAGAGCACGACGCCGGGGGCGCAGCGGAGGCGAACTCGACCAAGGCGGCGGGCCGGCGACGGGAGGCGTTCGACGATCTCGAGTCCGGCGACCTCGAGTTCCTCTTCCTCGCGCCCGAGCAGTTCAACAACGAGGACACTGTCGCGAGCCTCCACGCCTCGGACATCTCGTTGTTCGTGGTCGACGAGGCTCACTGTGTGAGCGCCTGGGGACACGACTTCCGTCCAGACTATCTGCGGCTCGGGACGATCATCGATTCGCTCGGCCACCCGACCGTCGTGGCGCTCACCGCGACCGCGTCGCCGCCGGTGCGGCGCGAGATCATCGACCTCCTGCGGATGCGGAAGCCGGCGATCGTGGTGCGGGGGTTCGACCGCCCGAACATCTCCCTTCGGGTGCGGCGGTTCCACCGCCGCCGGGACAAGCTCGATGCACTCCTGGCCGGGACGGCCGCCGCCGAGGTCCCGGGGATCGTCTACGTCGCGACGCGGCGCAGCTCCGAGACGATCTCGGCGGCGCTGCGGGACCGAGGCGTGAATGCCGGGCCCTACCACGCCGGCCTCACCCCCAAGCAGAGGACCGCCGTGCAGGACGCCTTCATGGGCGGGGCCGTCGATGTCGTCGTGGCGACGGTCGCCTTCGGGATGGGCATCGACAAGTCCGACGTCCGTTTCGTGTTCCATCACGACATCCCGGACTCCGTGGACTCCCTCTATCAGGAGCTGGGGCGCGCCGGGCGCGACGGCGCGCCGGCCCAGGCGGTCCTCTTCTACCGCCAGGAGGATCTCGGCCTGCGGCGGTTCTTCGCGTCGGGCGGCATGCTCGGGCTCGACCAGCTCCGAGACGTCGTCGACGCGGTCAACGCGCGCGCCGAGGTCGTGAGCGCGAACGACCTCCGGAAGGACGTCGGTCTGTCCCAGTCCAAGCTCACCACCGCGATCGGTCTGCTCGAGAAGGTCGGTGCGGTCCACGTGCTCCCGGGCGGAGGGGTGCAGCCGAGCTCGAGGGCCGGCGATCCCGAGACCGCCGCGGCGGATGCGGCCAAGGGAGAAGAGATCCGCCAGGAGGTGGACCGGTCACGCATCGAGATGGTGCGTGGCTATGCAGAGACGCGCGACTGCAGGCGGCAGTTCCTGCTCAACTACTTCGGCGAGAGCTTCGATGACCCTTGCGGCAACTGCGACAACTGTCGTGCGGGCTCGACCGTCGAGGAGCGGGATGCCGCCGTCTGGCCGGCGGGGAGCCGCGTCGTCCACACATCGTGGGGCGAGGGAGAGGTGATGCGCTACGAGGGCGGCAAGGTCGTCGTGTTGTTCGACGAGAAGGGCTACAAGACGCTCTCGATCGCGGCGGCGGCAGAGAGGGGGATCCTGACGGGGCTCGATTAGCTCGTGCCCGTACTGCTTCACTGAGAAGATGTCTGCGGACAGGCGTCGCTTCCCAGCCTTGCCGAAAAGATGAGAGAAGAGGTCCCGGTGACGGTTTCGTGACCGTCGCGCTCGGGTAACCTCGGAGCCCGGATGGAGCGCCCTTTGGGGGGTGCGCGGGCGCTCTCATTCCCTTCAGGCTCGAGGGGGTCCTTCCTTGGCACGTGTGCTCGGCCTCAACGGCGTATTCCATGACCCCGCCGCCGCTCTGGTGGTGGACGGTCGGATCGTCGCGGCAGCGGAGGAGGAGCGCTTCAATCGCCGCAAGCACGGCAAGGCGCCCGTGCCGTTCTCCACCTGGGAGCTCCCCGAGCAGGCGGCCGCCTGGTGCCTCGAGCGGGGGGGCGTCGCGCCCGAGGATCTCGACGCGGTTGCCTACTCGTACGACCCGGAGCTCGCCGAGGCGCCCGGTCCGGACCTCACCGTCAACGAGTGGGAGGGGCTGAGGACGCTCTATGCGCGCCGGGCCCCTCTGTTCCTGCACGCGGCGCTCGGGGGACTCGACCCCGCGATCGTGCGCTTCGTTCCCCACCACGTGGCTCATGCCGCGTCGGCCTACCTCGGCGCGCCGTACCCGTCGTCCGCGGTCATGGTGCTGGACGGGCGCGGCGAGCGCACCTCGTACCTAGCGGGGAGGTGGACCGGCGAGCAGCTCGAGGTGCTCGCCACACAGTCGCTCCCGCACTCGCTCGGGCTGATGTACGAGGAGGTCACCGAGCACCTCGGCTTCCGGCGCTCGTCCGACGAGTACAAGGTCATGGCCCTGGCCTCCTACGGGAAGCCGACCCGGCTGGCCGACCTCCGTCGCCTCGTGGCGTCCGCGGGGGACGGTGGCTTCCGCGTCGAGCCGATCGAGTGGGACACGTTGGTCAAGCGCCGGAGTTCCGGCGAGGAGTGGGACCCGGAGCACGCCGACCTCGCCGCGAGCGTGCAGGTCCGTCTCCAAGAGGTCTTGCTCGAGCTGGCCCGGTGGCTGCACGAGCGGAGCGGCGAGAGCTCCCTCGCGATGGCCGGTGGCGTTGCGCTCAACTGCGTGGCGAACTCCATCCTCGCGCGCGAGGGACCGTTCGAGCGCATCTGGGTGCAGCCGGCCGCGGGGGATGCGGGCACCGCCCTCGGGGGGGCGATGTTCCTCGCCCACGAGCTCGGCGACGTCGTGGAGCCCATGGGCACCGCCGCGCTGGGGCGGTCGTGGACCGATGATGAGCTCGAGCGCCGGCTCGAGGCCGCCGGCGTCGCCTACGAACGCCCCGCGGATGTGGCCGAGGCGGTGGCGGAGGTGCTCGCAAGCAACGGCGTGGTCGCCTGGTATCAGGGGCGCAGCGAGTGGGGACCGCGCGCGCTCGGCCACCGCAGCCTGCTCGCCAACCCGACGCGGTCGCGGAACCTCGAGCGTCTGAACGACATCAAAGGCCGCGAGCAGTTCCGCCCGGTCGCTCCGATGGTGTCGGTGGAGCGGGCGGCGGAGATCTTCGAGGGACCGCTGCCGAGCCCGTACATGCTCTTCACCCACGATGTGCGTCCCGGCTGGGCCGAACGGATCCCGGCGGTCGTCCACGTCGACGGGACCGCGCGCATCCAAACGGTCGACCCGGACGACGAGCCGCTCGTGGCGCGCCTGCTGGCGGCGTTCGAGCGCCGCACCGGCGTCCCCGTGGTCGTCAACACGAGCCTGAACACGGCCGGACGGCCGATGGTGGACGACCCGCGCGACGCGCTCGAGTGTTTCGGCTCCTCGCCGGTGGACGCGCTCGCTCTCGGCCCCTTCCTCGTGAGGCGCTCGGCGCCGGCCGCCGCGCCGCGATGAGGCGGCCGCCGGCGTTCGACGTCGTCGTGCCGAGCGCGGGCAGGCCGTCGCTGCGGCGGCTCCTGAGCGCGCTCATGGATGGCGAGGGCCCGCCTCCGGGGCGCGTGATCGTGGTCCTCGACGGGGGCGCGACGCTCGACGAGAGCCTCCCCTCCCGGCCGGGGTCGAGGGTCGAGGTGCTCAACAGCGCCGCGCGCGGACCGGCCGCGGCGCGCAACCTGGGCTGGCGCTCCGCCGACGCCGAATGGGTGGCGTTCCTCGACGACGACGTCGTGCCTCCCGCCGACTGGCGGGCGCGCCTCGCGCTCGACCTCTCCGGCGCGACGAGCGAGGTCGGCGGCAGTCAGGGTCGGATCCGCGTTCCACTGCCCTCGGGACGCCGCCCGACCGACTGGGAGCGAAACGTGAAGGGCCTCGAGAAGGCGCGCTGGGCGACGGCCGACATGGCCTACCGACGATCGGTGCTGGCGGAGGTGGGGGGCTTCGACGAGCGCTTCCCGCGCGCTTACCGGGAGGACGCGGACCTCGGGTTGCGGGTGATCCGGGCCGGGCACGGCATCGCGCAGGGGCGGCGCTGGGTCGAGCACCCGGTGCGTCGGGCCGGGTTCTGGACGAGCGTGCGCCTCCAGGCCGGCAACGCCGACGACGCGCTCATGCACGCGCTGCACGGAGCGAGCTGGCGCGCCGCGGCGGAGGTCCCCGGGGGTCGCCGGCCCCGCCACCTCGCAACCACGGCCGCGGCCCTGGTCGCGCTCGCCGGCCGGGCGGCGGGCGCCCCGGTGGTGGCGCGCGGCGGAGCCGGACTGTGGGGCGCGGGCGTGGCCGAGCTCGCGTGGAGCCGCATATCGTCCGGCCCGCGCGTTCCCGGGGAGGTACTCCGGATGACCGCGACGAGCGCCGTGCTGCCGCTCGCGGCGAGCGCGCAGTGGCTCGCCGGCTGGGCGCGCCTGCCGCTCACGCTCCGGCGCGCCGGGCCCCGAGCAACGCCGGCCGACTCGTTCGGCGCGCCCGCCGAGGCGGCCGCGGGCTCGTTCGGCGCGCCACCCGAGGCGGCCGCGCGGTGAACGTGCTGCTGTGGCACGTGCACGGGTCGTGGACCACCTCCTTCGTGCAGGGCGGGCACCGCTACCTCATCCCGACGCTGCCCCGACGAGGTCCCGACGGCCTCGGGCGCGCCGCAACCTGGAACTGGCCCGACTCGGCGATCGAGGTGACGCCCGCCGAGGCGGCCGAGGCCACCGTCGAGGCGGTCGTCCTCCAGCGACCCCACGAGCTCGACGGCCTCGCCGAGCGCTGGCTGGGCGGGCGGCGGCCGGGCCGCGACGTGCCTGCGATCTACCTCGAGCACAATGCCCCTCAGGGGCGGATCGCCGACATGCGCCATCCCGCCGCCGACCGCGACGACCTCCTGCTCGTGCACGTGACCCACTTCAACTCGCTCTTCTGGAACGCCGGCTCGACCGCAACAACCGTGGTGGAGCACGGCATCGTGGACCCGGGCTACCGCTACCGCGGCAACCTGGAGCGCGCCGCGGTCGCCGTCAACGAGCCGGTCCGGCGCGGGCGCGTCACGGGGACGGACCTCCTCGACGTGTTCGCCTCGGTTGTGCCCCTCGACCTCTTCGGCATCGGGGCCGGGGCCCTCGGAGGCACCGAGGACCCGCCCCAGCAGGCCCTGCACGACGCGCTGGTGCAGCGTCGCATCTACCTCCATCCGATCCGGTGGACCTCACTGGGGCTGTCGCTGCTCGAGGCGATGCACCTCGGCATGCCCATCGTGGCGCTCGCGACCACCGAGGTGACCGAGGCCGTTCCTCCGGAGGCGGGGGTCGTGTCGAACCGTTTCGAGGTCCTGCTCGAGTCCCTGCGGAGGCTGTGCCGCGACCCGGAGGAGGCGCGCCTGCGGGGCAAGGCCGCGCGCGAGGCGGCGCTGGCACGCTACGGGCTCGGTCGCTTCCTGGCCGGATGGGACGACGTCTTGGGGCGGGTGTGCCGGTGAGCCGCAGAGCGCCACCCGTGCTGCTCGCGTATCGCGCGCTCGGCCTCGGCGACCTGCTCACGGCGGTCCCGGCGCTGCGTGCTCTGGCCGACGCCTTCGCCGGCCACCGGCGCGTCCTTGCGGCTCCGCAGGCGCTGGCGCCGCTCGCACTGGGCGTCGGCGTCGTCGACGAGGTGATCGATGCACGGCCGTTCGCTCCGCTGCCCGTCGTGGGCGGTCTCGACGTTGCCGTGAACCTCCCCGGCAACGGTCTCGACGTTGCCGTGAACCTCCACGGCAGGGGACCGCAGAGCCACCGTGTCCTCCTGGCCGCAGAGCCCCGGCGCCTGATCGCGTTCGCGCACCATGACGTCGCCGCGTCTCGAGGCGGCCCGCGCTGGCGCGCCGATGAGCACGAGGTCGGGCGCTGGTGCCGCTTGCTCGAGGAGTCCGGCGTGCCCGCGGATCCGCGGCGCCTCGACATCGACCCACCGGCGCGGCCGGCGCCGCCCGCGGCGCGCGCGGCGGTGCTGATCCATCCCGGGGCGGCGAGCCCCGCGCGCCGGTGGCCGGTAACACGTTGGGCCACCGTCGCACGCGCCCTGCGTGTGCGCGGCAAGACGGTGGTGGTGAGCGGCGGACGCAACGAGATCGCGCTTGCGCACTCGCTCGCGGGGGCCGCCGGCCTGCCGCGAGCCTGCGTGCTGGCGGGCGCCACCGACGTGCTCGACCTCGCCGCCCCGGTGGCCGCCGCCGACGCCGTGCTCTGTGGGGACACGGGGGTCGCCCACCTCGCCACGGCCCTCGGCACGCCGTCGGTCGTGCTGTTCGGCCCGAGCTCGCCCGGCGCATGGGGCCCGCCTCCGGACCGGCGCCGGCACCGCGTGCTGTGGTCGCGACGCACGGGAGATCCGCATGGCTCGGAGATCGATCGGGGGCTCCTGGCGATCACCGAGGGGGACGTACTCGAGGCGCTCGAGCAACTCGAGAGCGAAAGCCATCTGGTCGGCGCCCGGCCGGGAGGAGCCGCATGAGACGGATAGCGCTCATCAGCGAGCACGCCTCGCCGCTCGGGCTTCTCGGCGGCGTCGACGGGGGCGGACAGAACGTCTACGTCGGCGAGCTGGCGAAGAGCCTCGCATCTCTCGGCTACGGGGTCGATGTCTTCACGCGGCGCGATGCAGAGCTTCTTCCGGAGACCGCGGAGTGGATGAACGGCGTACGCATCGTGAACGTTCCCGCGGGACCGGCATCGTTTGTTCCGAAAGAAGACCTCCTCGAGCACATGGACGAGTTCACCGCCTTCGTCGAACGCTTCTGCCGCACCACGCGCTACGACCTCGTCCACGCGAACTTCTATATGTCGGGTCTGGTCGCGTCTGCGCTCAAGAGGCGCCTCGGCATCCCGTTCGTCGTGACGTTCCATGCGCTCGGACGCGTGCGGCGCTTCCACCAGGGCGACGCAGATCGCTTCCCCGATGAGCGTTTCGTGATCGAAGAGCAGATCGTTCGAGAAGCCGACCACGTGATCGCGGAATGCCCTCAGGAAGAAGAGGACCTCATCAGCTTCTACAACGCCGATCCGGCGCGCATCTCGATCGTACCGGCCGGCTTCGATCCCAACGAGTTCTGGCCGATCGGCAAGGCGCTCGCGCGCGTCGCGCTGGGCATCCCGCCCGACGACAAGGTCGTGCTGCAGCTCGGCCGCATGGTGCCGCGCAAGGGCGTCGAGACGGTCGTGCGCGCGTTCGCGCGTCTCTGCAACGAACATGCCGTGACGGCGCGACTGCTGCTCGTGGGAGGCGAGTCCGAGGAACCCGATCCCATCCAGACACCCGAGCTCGGCCGGCTCGCCCGCATCGCCGAGGAGGAGGGGATCGCGCCGCGCGTGACGCTCGTCGGCCGTCGCAGTCGCGAGGCACTGAGGTGGTACTTCAGCGCTGCAGATGTTTTCGTGTCGACGCCGTGGTACGAGCCGTTCGGCATGACTCCGGTGGAGGCGATGGCCTGTGGCACACCCGTGGTGGGCTCCAACGTCGGCGGTATCAAGTTCAGCGTGCGCGATGGAGAGACCGGCTATCTCGTTCCGCCACGGGATCCGGAAGCTCTCGCCGAGCGCATCGCACACCTGTACGCGCATCCCAAGCTCATGGCCACGTTGGCGCGCCAGGCGATCAGACGCGCCAACGACCTCTTCACGTGGGCGACCGTTGCGCGCTCCATCGCGTACGTCTACGAAGGCGTGCTCGCGCAGGCGCATCCTGTGCGGCGAGAGGAGGCCCGCCGGACGGCGACCGTCGAGCGGAACTTCGATGCCGCGGTAGAAGCCCTCGAGAGCTCTCGGCGTCTCCTGCGCGGTTCGGTGCTTGCGGCGGGAAGCGCGCTGAGTGAGTGCTTCGCCGGAGGAGGAAAGGTGCTCGTATGCGGCAACGGCGGCAGCGCCGCGGATGCGCAGCACCTCGCCGCGGAGCTCGTCGGGCGCTTCAAGAGAGAGCATCGTCCCGCTCTGCCCGCCCTCGCCCTGTGCGCCGATGGCTCGGTGATGACCGCGTGGTCCAACGACTGCTCGTTCGAGCAGGTGTTCGCGCGTCAGGTCCAGGCGTTCGGACGCACGGGCGACGTCCTCGTCGGGTTCAGTACGAGCGGGAGGTCACCCAACATCGTGCGAGCATTCGAGGTCGCTCGGCGCGCCGGCATCCTGTGCATCGGCATCGTTGGAGGCGATGGGGGCGAGATCAGAGGACTCAGCGATGTGTCCGTCCTCGTCCCAACCTCGGACACGCAGCGCGTCCAAGAGGTCCACACGGTCGTGTTGCACGCGCTCTGCGAGCTTATCGAGGATGCGATGGCGTTCCGCCGGGACGACACCGAGGCGGTCGCCGACCTCTCGGTGAGGGTCCAGAGGGAGGAGCGTGCAGACGGCCGCGACGTGATCGACCTCGTAAGCAAGCGCGCGACTCGAACGATCGAAGGAGCCAATGATGGGTGAGCTGGAAAGCAAGGTCGCGCTCGTCACGGGCGGAGCGCGAGGTCTGGGCGAAGCGATCGCGCGCGTGCTCGGGGAGGCGGGAAGCACGGTGGTGATCGCGGACGTGAGGGAGGACCTCGCCAAGAAAGTAGTGAGCGGCATAGAGGAGAGTGGGGGGCGCGCGACCTGCCACGTGCTGGACCTGCGCGAGCGCGATCAGATAGAGGAGGCGGTGCGCGCCACGGTCGCGGAGCACGGTCGCATCGATGCTCTGATCAACAATGCAGGCACCGACGTGACGGTGTCTATCGAAGAGCTCGATGCCGAGGACTGGGACCGTGTTCTCGCGGTCAACCTCCGAGCCCCGTTCCTCATGTCGAAGACTGCATTGTCGGCGATGAAGGCACAGGGCTCCGGGCATATCGTGAACGTCGTCTCCACGGCCGCAAAGCGCGCGTGGGCGAATGCGTCGGCCTACCATGCCAGCAAGTGGGGGCTGCTCGGCTTCAGCCACGCCCTGCACGTCGAGGCTCGACCGCACAACGTCAAGGTGACCGCGGTCGTGGCGGGAGGCATGAGGACACCGTTCTTGCTCGACCGTTTCCCCGATCTCGATCCGGGGGTGCTACAGGACCCGCGCAACGTCGCCGAGACGATCCGCTTCGTGCTCACCCAGCCGGACGAGACCGTGATCCCGGAGGTCATGGTGATCCCGATGCGCGAAACGTCGTGGCCATGATGAAGCAGCCGTGATGCGGCGGCGCGCGGTGTTCGTCGACAAGGACGGCACCCTCGTTCCAGACCTTCCATACAACATCGATCCCGACAGGATCACGCTGATGGACGGCGCGCCGGAGGCGTTGTACGCGTTGCAAGCCGCCGGCTTCCTCGTGATCGTGGTCTCGAACCAGTCCGGCGTTGCGCGCGGGCTCTTCACCGAAGCCGACCTCCAGCCCGTCGAGCGGCGGCTCCGCGCCTTGCTCGCGCGCCACGGCGTAAGGCTGGACGACTTCGTGTACTGCCCGCACCACCCACTCGGCGTCGTCGAGGGTTACGCCTTGTCGTGCTCGTGCCGCAAGCCGCAACCGGGCTTGATCCGGCGGGCAGGCTTTCGTCATGGGATCGATCCGGCGCGCTCGTGGATGATCGGAGACATCCTCGACGACGTGGAGGCCGGTGCTCGCGCCGGCTGCCGAACCGTGCTCGTCGACGCCGGCAACGAGACCGAGTGGCGGCGCGCGCCGTTGCGCACGCCCGAGGTCGTGGTCGCCGATATGCGCGCCGCGGCGCGCGCGATCCTCGCGTCACAACCCGCAGGCGATCATGCGCAACCGGAGGATGCGCGCACGTGACACCCACGCCCTGGGAGCGGCTCGACTCTTTCCACCACCAACGTGTGCTCGTCGTCGGCGAGGCGATGCTTGATTCCTATCTCGAGGGGGCGAGCTCGCGACTGTGCCAGGAGGCGCCGGTCCCCATCGTCGCGGTGAGCTCTCGCAGCGACGCTCCGGGGGGCGCGGCCAACGTCGCCGTCAACGTTTGCGCGCTCGGCGGGCGTGCCCGGCTGCTGTCCGTCGTCGGCGCGGATCAGGCCGCAGACACCGTGCGCACCGGTCTCGAGGGGCGCGGCGTCGGCACCGAGGACCTCGTGGCCGATCCCCGGCGCCGAACGTTGTCCAAGGGCCGCGTCGTGTCCAACGGTCAGCTCGTCGTGCGCGTCGACGAGGGCACGACCGACCCCGTCTCGCCAGAAGTCCAAGCCGAACTCGTGGCGAGGCTCTCGGCGCAGTGGGCGCACTGCGATGCGGTGGTCGTGTCGGATTACGGCTACGGCGTCGTCTCGAAGGACGTCATCGACGCCATCGCCTCGTTGCAGCGCCGGGACGAAAGACTGCTCGTCGTCGACGCCAAGGACCCGACGAGGTATCGAGACGCCGGCGTCTCCGCGGTCAAGCCCAACTACGCGCAGGTCGTTCGCCTCCTCGGGCGCGACCTCGGTAGAGGCGACGCACGTCTCGACGGCGTTATCGAAGGAGGCGAGCGTCTCCTCGAGCTCACGGGCGCTCACATCGCCGCGGTGACCTTGGATGCAACGGGCGCGGTCGTCCTGGAGAGAGATCGTCCGCCGTACCGTACGTTCGCGCGTCCCACGAGCGACGTATCCGCGGCGGGCGCCGGAGACACGTTCACTTCGACGTTCACACTCGCGCTCGCATCGGGCGCAGACATGCCGGCGGCCGCCGAGCTGGCCTCCGCGGCGGCGGGAGTCGTGGTCGGCAAGCAGCGGACCGCCACGTGCTCGGCGCTCGAGCTGCGTGAGCATTTCTCGCCCGCCGCCAAGTACATAGCCGATGCCGCTCGCCTCGAGGACGCGATGGAGTGCCATCGCAGGCAACGGCGCAGGGTCGTCATGACCAATGGCTGTTTCGACATCATCCATCGCGGCCACGTCACGTACCTCAACCGCGCCAAGACGCTCGGCGACGTCCTCGTCGTCGGAGTGAACTCGGACGCCGGGGTCGCGCGGCTCAAGGGACCCGCCCGTCCCATCAACTCGCTCGAGGATCGCGTGCAGGTGCTCGCGGCGCTCAGCAGCGTCGACCATGTGGTCGTCTTCGACGAGGAGACGCCCGAGCGGCTGATCGAGAGGATCCGGCCCCAGGTGTTCGTGAAGGGCGGGGACTACACCCTCGAGATGCTTCCCGAGGCCGACGCGGTAAGGGCCCACGGCGGGGAGGTCCACATACTCAGCTACGTCGAGGACCGCTCCACGAGCGGCATCATCGAGCGCATCCGGGCTTCGGAGGGCGCCGCAGGCCGGGCGTCGTGAGCCGGGCGTGGGGGGCCGCGAAGAGCGTGCTCTGCGTCCGGCTCGACACCCTCGGCGACGTGCTCATGACGACGCCGGCCCTGAGGGCGCTCGGCGCGTCCGAGCCCCGGCCGAGGCTCACGTTGCTGACCTCCCAGGCCGGGGCGGAGGCGGCCCGGCTCGTGCCCGAGGTCGGCGAGACGATCGTCTACGACGCGCCGTGGCTCAAGGCGTCGAGGCCGCGCGTGGACGCCGCACCCGAGTTCGCGATGGCGGAGCGCCTGAAGGCGTGCCGCTTCGACGCCGCCGTGATCTTCACCGTCTACACCCAGAGCCCGCTGCCCGCGGCTCTGCTGTGCCATCTCGCCGGCATCCCGCTGCGGCTCGCCCACTGCCGCGAGAACCCCTACGGTCTGCTCACGGAATGGGTCCCCGAGCCCGAGCCCGAACGCTGCATCCGTCACGAGGTGCAGCGTCAGCTCGATCTCGTGGCCGGGGTCGGCTTCTGCTGCGGAGACGACTCTCTCTCGCTGACGGTGCCGGAGGAGGCGCGCGCTCGCGTCGCGGCGCTGCTCGAGCCGTTGTCTTTGCGGGAGCGGGTCGTCGTGGTCCATCCCGGCGCGAGCGCTCCATCGCGTCGTTACGCTCCCGCGGGCTTCGCCGACGCGGCCCGGCGGCTCGTCGAAGAGGGTTGCTCGGTGATATTCACGGGCGCAGCTCACGAGGAGGGACTCGTGGACGAGGTGCGAGCGCTCGCCGGCGCGCCGACGAACTCGCTCGCCGGGCGGCTTGGGCTCGCCGGGCTCGCCGCCTTGCTCGAGCGCGCGTCGCTGTTGATCTCGAACAACACGGGCCCGATCCATGTCGCCTGCGCCGTCGGGACCCCCGTGGTCGACATCTACGCGCTCACGAACCCGCAACACACCCCGTGGGGCGTGCCGCACCGGGTCCTGTTCCACGACGTCGCGTGCAGGTGGTGCTTCAAGAGCGTGTGCCCGGAGGGACATCACAATTGTCTGCGTCTCGTGGCCCCGGATGAGGTCGTGGCCGCGGCGCTCGAGCTGCTGGAGCCGAGCGCGCGCACAGCGCTTCCCTAGACGGCCGCCTGCTCTAGAGGCCCCGACCGGCGCATGGGGATGTCTGGCGGGCCGCCAAAGACGCGCGCCCCGGCGTACAAGCTTCGCCGCACGCTGTGACTGGGCGACGCATAGAGCGGCCGACGCCGGCTGGATAACATGGATGTCGGACGGTTCGGGCGGCGCAGGCCGCCGGGGATGGATCGGCTCGACCTTCGGGAGATGAGATGCCAGACACGAAGCCATATCTGGTTGCCGGCGGATGGAAGACCGCCGCCGAGACCTTCGACGTGAGGAGCCCCTTCGACGGCAACGTGGTCGCGACCGTCGCCTCGCCGGCGTCCGAGGACGTCGAGGCGGCGGTCCAGGCGGCCGCAGACGCCTTCGAGGAGACGCGCAAGCTGCCCGTTTACCGGCGCGCCGAGGCCCTTACCCGCATCAGCGAGCGCCTCTCCGAGCGCCGCCACGAGGTCGCCGAGGTCATCGCCCGGGAGGGCGGCAAGCCGCTCAAGTGGGCGCGCGTAGAGGCGGCGCGAGCGGTGTCGACGTTTCGCTGGGCGGCCGAGGAATGCAGGCGCGAGGGAGGAGAGGTGATGCGCCTCGACACCGAGGAGGCGCTCGGGGCGCGCCTGGGGATCATCCGGCGCTTCCCACTCGGCCCGGTGCTTGCCATCGCTCCCTTCAACTTCCCCGTGAACCTCGTTGCCCACAAGATGGCGCCCGCGCTCGCGGTCGGCGCGCCGATAGTTATCAAGCCGGCGACCAAGACGCCGCTGGGCGCCCTCCTGCTCGGCGAGCTCTTCCTCGAGACCGACCTCCCCCGCGGCATGTGCTCTGTGCTGCCGATCGGAGGCAAGGAGGCCGGCGCGCTCGCGGCCGACGAGCGCTTCCGCAAGATCTCGTTCACCGGCTCGTCCGAGGTCGGCTGGGAGCTGCGCAAGGCCGATCCGAGGAAGGCCGTCACGCTCGAGCTCGGGGGCAACGCCGGCGTCATCGTCCACTCCGACGCGGACCTCGACAAGGCGGCGCAGAGGATCGCCTTCGGCGGCTACTACCAGGCGGGGCAGTCGTGCATCGCGGTGCAGCGGGTGCTCGTGCATAGATCGGTGGCCGAGGAGCTGTCGGACAAGCTCGTAGTCGAGGTCGAGCAGCTCGTCACGGGGGATCCCATGGACGAGTCCACCGATGTCGGGCCGGTCATCGATCACGACGCGCTCGAGCGGATCTCGTCGTGGGTCAACGAGGCGGTCCAGAAGGGCGCGGAGGTACTGACCGGCGGCAAGCGCGAGGACCCGTTCTACCGGCCGACGGTCCTGGGACGTACGGAGCGCGACATGAAGGTGCGCTGCGAGGAGATCTTCGGTCCGGTCATCACGATCGGCACCTACTCCGACTTCGAAGAGGCGATCGAGGAGGTCAACGAGTCCCGTTACGGCCTCCAGGCGGGCGTGTTCACCTCGGACCTGAACCGGATCATGCTGGCGCACCGCGACATCGAGGTAGGAGGTCTCATAGCCAACGACGTGTCGTCGTTCCGCGCCGACCAGATGCCCTACGGCGGGACCAAGGACTCTGGCGCGGGGCGGGAAGGGCTCCGCTACGCGATGGCGGAGATGAGCGAGCAGAGGATCCTCGTGCTCTCTCACGTCCCGCTCTAAGCGCCGCAGGGCCGTCGAGTGGGTGGCAGGTCCCGCATGCGGCAAGCCCTCACCCACCCGGCATTGGTTAGGGCGGTGGGCCGGCTCCTGCGGCGCACGTGGGCCGCTCCCGCGTCCCTCTTGGGGCTGCTGCTCGCGCCCTTCTTCGGGCGACGCTCGGTCCGCGACGGCGTGCTCCTGTGCGAGGGCGCCGGATGGCCGCGCCGGTTGGGGTTCCGCTACCGGGCGATGACGCTGGGGCACGTGGTCCTGTGCATCGACGAGGTCGACGACGCGCTGCTCGGCCACGAGCTCGTGCACGTGCGGCAGCACGAGATGCTGGGTCCTTTGTTCCTGCCGTCCTACGCTCTGGCCTCGCTGGTCGCGGTTGCGCGCGGCGGGGATGCTTATAGCGACAACGCGTTCGAGGTAGCGGCTCGACGCGAGCCGTCGTCCCGTGCGCGCAGCTAGGCTCGGATCACCACTTCGTCTTCAGCAGTCGAAAGTCTCCGGCCCCGCAGCTGCGGCATTCCCACGGCTGTTCGGATGCGCGTTCTTGAGCCTCGAACCAACCCCTGTTGTCGATGCGGCCACAGCTCGCGCAGTTGCGCACCCACAAGATCGTTTCCGGTACCGTTCCCTCGCCTCTTTGCATGAGGCCAACTGTGCGCCGAGCGACACGGTTGCGGCAATACGCACTTCGCATGAGCGTCCACTAGCGCGCTCTTTCGAGCTCGTCGCCGAGCGGCGTCGACGTGAGCACGGCGTCCGTGACGGCGCCCGCAAGTCGCGGCGCGACCGCGACGATCTCCGAGCCCGGGGAGTCGCGCTGGATCCGCCGCAGGGCGCGGGCGTCGCGGGCTGCGCCGGCGGCGAGGACGACGACGTCCGGCTGCAGCGAGGCGCTCAGCTTCGCCGCCTCTCGGACGCTGACCGCCTCGCCGACGACCCTGAACCGTCCGTCGCGCTCGAGGCCCTTGCGTAGGAGCATGCGAGCGCTTCGCTCGTCGTCGGTCACGAGGACGCTCGGCGTTCGCGGCATGGTGCAACCTCCAAGTTGACGACGGTATGGACGGAGCCATGCTCTGTCATGAGGTGGCGCGCGGAGAATCCCTCGATCGGGGGACGCGCGCGACCCCCGGAGGGTGCGCGCGGGCGCCCTGGCCGCGGCGTGCAGAGACCGCTATCATCGCCTGGAACGTCCGTCTCTCGAAGGGAAGCCATGCAGCAAGACGCCCCGCGGGCCGACATCCAATGGACTGGCCGCACGGGACCGTTCGGGTTGGCGCTGACACCCAACGTGTTCGCCCCCAGCCGCACGAGCCAGGTGCTGGCCGAGGCGCTCGAGGTGAATCCCGGCGAGGTCGTCATCGACGTCGGCTGCGGGAGCGGTGTGCTGAGCCTCGTCGCCGCGCGCCTCTCGGCCGATCGGGTGTACGGCTGCGACGTCTCCGAGGAGGCGGTCGCAGCGGCGCGCGAGAACGCCCGGCGCCTCGGTCTCGAGGACCGCACGGAGTTCCGCGTCGGTAACCTCTTGGAACCGGTCTCGGAGGTGCAGGCCGACGTCGTCATCGGCGACGTATCGGGCATACCGGACTCGGTGGCGGAGATCACCGGATGGTTCCCGGAGGGTAGGGGCGGCGGACCGACGGGGGCCGAGCTACCCGTGGCCATGCTCGAGGGCATGGGTGAGTGCCTCAAGCACGGCGGCAGGCTCTATCTGCCGACCGGGACGATCCAGGCCGAAGGCTTGGTCCTCGACACCGCGCGCCGGGTCTTCGGTCCTAACAACATGGAGATCGTCGCGGAGCGCGAGTTCCCCCTGCCCAATCTGGTTGCTCGCTCCAGGTCGGTGGCCCGCCTCGTCTCGGAGGGGCTCCTGAACCTCAGCCTCCGGGGAAGCAGGCTTCTGTGGAGGCTTGCGATCTGGCGCTGCATCAGGGCGTGAGGCCGTCGCGCGCCGCGGCGACGATCGTCGGCGCGACCCTGCTTGCGACCGGCGTAGCCCCGGCGGCGCTCGCCGCGCCCAAGGTGACGCTCAACGCGTCGAAGACGCGCGTGTCCTTCGGCTCCTCCGTCACGCTCCACGGCAAGCTCTCTCCCGCAGCAGCGGGCTCCACAGTCAGGATCGTCGACGGAAGCGGGCGCGTGCGAGCGCGTGCGAAGACGGATGCACAGGGGCTTTACTCGGCGAAGCTGGCGCCGAGGCGCCGGGTGGTGCTGCGAGCGCGCTCGCAGGGGATCACCAGCGCGGGCGTGTGGATCCGGGTGCGTCCCCACATCAACGCGCGCCTACGCGGCGTGAAGCTGTTCGGTCGAGCGCGCGTCACGGGCGTGGTGCGACCCCGTCACGGCGACGGGCGGGTGACCGTGCGGCTCTTCCGAAACGGCAAGCCGGCTCGCAAGCGCAAGATTCCACTCGACGCCGGCGGCTTCGCCGCACGCTTCGCGATCCGCCGTCCCGGCACGTACCGTGCGAAGGTGTCCTTCAACGACTCCGACCATCTCGGCGCGTCGGACGCTTCGACGAGGCGCAGTCCCAAGCTCCCCCAGCTCACCATCGGCTCGCGCGGCGCGGCCGTCAAGCGCCTCGAGCGCAAGCTGCGCAGGCTCAACTACCACATCAAGAAGGTCAACCGCCACTACGACCTTCGCACGTCCGATGCGGTGCGGGCGTTCCACAAGGTTCAGGGCGCGCCGCGCATCGGCACGGTGGTAAAGGCCACCTGGCGTGCCCTCGCTTCACCCAAGAGGCCCAGACCCCGTTCGGTCAACAAGCGCTTCCACATCGAGATCGACCAGACGAAGCAGGTCCTCTACACGGTCCGCAGGGGCAAAGTAACGAACATCCTTCACACCTCGACCGGCAAGGACGGCATCACGCGCGATGGCGTGTGGTACGTGTTCCGCAAGATCGCCGGGTACTCGCCCGGCAGGCTCTACTATCCGAGCTACTTCGACGGCCTGCGGGCGATCCACGGGTGGCCCGAGGTCCCAACCTCCGCCGCGAGCCACGGCTGTGCGCGCGTCCCGATGTGGGCGGCCCGCTGGATCTACAGGAAGGCCGGGATCGGCACCCAGATCCGCATCTACCACTGAGCCCGGCCGTCGTGTCGACCCAGGTGACCCGACCGCGTGTCGGATCCTTGATCAGTGGGCGGCGCCGTGCACGGAAAAGCCGGTCGCTCTCGCCGCGATCGCCAACTCAGCGTCGTGGGTCGCGAACTCGAGTCTCGTGAACTCCTCTCGTGCGAACAACGCGCTGGCCAGATGGATCGCGTCGAGTGAACCAAGCATCGTCGGAAAGGGGTCCGCCGCGCGCTCGAGCACGATGCTGTCCAGAGCGATCAGGTTGAACGCCTCTATCGCCTCCATCACGTCCTCTCGGTGCTGAGCAACAGCTCTATCGCCGATATGTAGGCGGATGCGCGCGCGGTCTATCGTGCGAAGGCATTCCAGGCGTATGAGCTCGCTCGAGATCGCATCGGTGATGTCAGACCAGAGTCGCAGTCGTCGTGATTCCCCCAGGACGACACGAAGCAGGACAGAGGAATCGACGTAGACGTTCACCCCTCCTGGCGTTCCTCCAACAGGAGATCGGTTGAGCTGACCCGCCAACCGGCCCGCCGCCGCCGACGGTCGCGTACCTGCTCGAAGCTCCGGTTCGGCCTAAGGACACGGAAGCGGCTTCCGCTCTGGGGGAGAGGAAGGATCCGAGCTATCGGGCGGTCACGATCCGTTACGATGACCTCCGCACCCTTCTCCACGGCGCGTAGGTGCTCGGACAGTCTGTCCTTCAACTCGGCGATCTTCACCCTTCTCATGGCTATATATAGCCATATCAGGCCAGAACAGTCAAGGGCCCCGCGTTGCTAACCTCTCTCTGGGCTAGCGCACCGCGCCGCGCCGCCCATAGGTCATCTTGCGGTAGATCCACAGCAGGATCATCGCCACGACGACTCCGGCGAACAGCGCCACACCTTCGTTGTCGTTGTCGGGCAGGAGCGCATTCCACAACCACGTGCCGAGGAAGGCCCCGAGGACCCCGATGACGAGCGTGCCGATGATCCCGATCGGGTCGCGGCCGGGCATCAAGAGCCGGGCGACGGCGCCGACGATCAGCCCCACCAGTAATACCCACAGCCAGTTAACTTCCATCTCTACCCCCGACTCGGACGGTCTCTATCAGGTGGGCATCTACCCTCCGAAGCGTGCTTGAAAACTTTATCTACGCCGCGAGAAGGCGCGCTCGTCGTCGTCGCCGAGGGAGTAGCGACGCTGGATCGCCCCGACGCCCGGGTACGCCTCGCGCAGGAGTTCTTCGTCGGATATCTGCAGGCACCTATAGGTGTAGCCGTCGTCGACGACGTCGATCAGCGCGTACGTGAAGGGGAAGTCGCGCGGCACGCCGACCTCGTGCACTGGGACGTCTGCAAGCGGTTCCCCGCGGCTGTTGCGGTGCGTGTGGCCCGCGAAGATGCCCCACACGTTGCCGGAGTCGCAGGTCGCGTGTAGGCGACCCGAATCGACGTCTCGAAGCCCGAAGATGACCGGCGGGAAACCCGCGAACGGCTGTGGGGGGTGATGCAAGAAGACGAGGGCGGGAGGCGCTCCGGGAGCTGCCACCTCGGCGAGGATATCGTGCTGCGGCGCCGACAGGGCCCCCCGCACGATGGCCCCCCCGTCGCCCTCCGAGAAGGTCCCCGCCACGAGGTCGTAGGGCGGGTACGGCGAGATCCCGTACTCGACGGAATCGAGCACGACGATGCGCACTCCAGGATGCTCTAGCAGCGCACCGTCCGGGTCCCGTCCGAACCAGCGCGCGAAGCGTTCCCGTCCCGCGAGGCGTCCCTCGCTCATCGCGTAGGCATCGTGGTTGCCGATCATCGTGGCCCACTGCATCTCGAGCCGGGCAAGCAGGGCCGCGGCGCGCTCGAACTCGTGCTCCTCTCCGTGGTCGGTGATGTCTCCCAGCTGGACGACGACGTCGGACCCCGATCGATTGAGGTCCGCGATCGCCGCCGTTGCGGTCGCCTCGCCGAGCGGCGAGCCGATGTGCAGGTCCCCGAGAACCCCGATGCGCATGCGGGCCTCGGCGGGGACCGGGAGCGCGGGCGGCGTGAGTCGCCGGAACGGCGGAGCGGCCGGGATCTCCGAGGGCCACTGAAGGGTGCTGCGTTCCTGCTCCCCGAGCGCCTGCAGGCCGTCCGGGTCGTCTCCGAGGTAGGCGCCGGCGTGTGCGTCCACCCATCCGCCGAGGCGCGCGAGGAAGAGATCGGCGAACGGCTCGTCCGGCCCGGGCACGCAGCGCTTCATCCAGAGCGCATGGGCGGCCGCGATCGAGGTGTCGGGCCTCGTCGCATGCGCCGCCAGGGCGCGGGCAACGATCTCGCCCCGCCGGCGCGCCAGCTCGAGCGCCGGCAAGAACCGCTCCCGTGTGGTTCCCCACTCCTCGAAGACGGCGGCGCGCGCCGCCTCGACGATCCACGCCGAGCGCAACAGGTCTCTCACGATGTCGGCGGCAAGCTCCGGGCGTTGCGTCACGAGCGCCGAGGATAAGGCGGGAGGCGGGCCCCGCACCGCCTGGCGAGCTGCGCCGCTGGTTCCCGGAGGCATCCTGCGACCGTGTGAGGTGGCGGTGCTTGCGTCGGCGGCCCCGCGCCGGGAGAATCGGGGTCGCTTCCCCGCGACCTCTTCGATCGCGTCCTCACCAGAGGGGGAGCCATGAGCCTCGCCGACCACATAGACCTGCGCCGGACCACCGACTGGGATCGCTACTTCCTCAACATCGCCACCGAGACCGCGACGCGCTCGAACTGCGTCCGGCGCCGGCATGGAGCGGTGATCGTCCACAAGCGCCGCATCTGCTCGACCGGCTACAACGGCCCCCCGTCCGGACATGCCCACTGCGACACGGGCGCCTGCCCGCGCGCCCGCTCGGAGGCCGTGAGCGGCTGGGGGCACGACAACTGCATCGCGATCCACGCCGAGGCCAACGCGATCCTCTACTCGTCGCCGACTGAGCGCGACGGAGCCACGATCTACATCACGGGGGTGCCGTGCTTCGGCTGCGCCAAGCTGATCGCCAACTCCGGCATCTCGGAGGTCGTGACCGAGGGTGAGACCTACGAGGGCTGGCACAGCGTTCGAGAGTTTCTTCTCAACTGCAACGTGCGGGTCCGCCTGGTGGCGTAAGGGCGCCGGACCCGGCTCCGGGCCCCAAACTCGGACCCGCCTCCCAAGCCGGACTCCGGGACGCCGAACCGGTTGTATCCACGCACGCCAGGCGTGTCCCCCTGCAAGGAGAACGGCCACACCGGCCCGAGCGCCTCTCGGCCTCCTCCGGGGCGCCGAACCGGTTGCATCCACGCAGCCAGGCGTGTGCCCCTGCAAGGAGAACGGTTCCCCTCCCGTCGGCCCCCCGGGTCTCGGCAGCTCAGGGCAGGCGCGGCGGAGCGAGATCCGCCACGAGGCAGTCCTCAGGCTTCTTGTCGCTCCGCAAGCCCTTGAACGACGGGGCACGGAGCTTGCCGGCCGACGTGAGCTCGCGGAACTCGACCTTCGCGACCAGGGCCGGCTCCACCCAGCGAGGATCCCGGAGCGCGCTGCCGAAGCGTCCCGAGCGCAGCTCCGCGCGCTCCGCGAAGGGGCATTCGTCGCGCGCGCACTCCTGCAGCAGGGGCGGGATCTGGCGCAGCGCCTTGTCGTCGAAGCCGGTTCCGACCGCGCCGGCGAAGCGCAGGACGCCCTCGTCGTAGGCGCCGACCAGGAGCGAGCCGAAGGCGCCGGCGCGCGACCCCTCGCCTCTGGACCAGCCGCCCACGACGACGTCGCCCTCGTGGACCACCTTGATCTTGAGCCACTCTCGCGTCCGCTTGCCGGGACGGTACGGCGACCCGATCTTCTTCGCGACGATGCCCTCGAGGTTCGACGAGCGCGCCGCCTCGGCCAGCGCGACGCCGGCGCCCTCGACGCAAGGGGAGGAGACGCGCACGAAGTCGTTCGGGACGACGAGCTCCTCGAGGGCCCGCTTACGCTCCTCCAGCGCAACGTCGATCGTAGCGCGGCCGTCGAGGTAGAGCAGGTCGAAGGCGATGAACGTGACCGGGGTCGCCTTGGCGGCGCGCTCGATGTCGCGCTCGTTCTGCAGGTTGATGCGGCTCTGAAGTCGTTCGAACGACGGCCGCCCCGCGTCGAGTGCCACGATCTCGCCGTCCACGATCGCTCCGGTCGTCACGAGCTGCTCGTGCAGGCGCCTCAGCTCGGGATAGGCGGAGGTGATGTCCTTCTTCGTGCGAGACATCAGCACCGTCTCGTCGAGGCACACGGCGAGCGCCCGAACGCCGTCCCACTTGGGCTCGAACAGGTAGGCGTCGTCGTCGAAGGGGTCGCGCACCGCGGTCGCGAGCATCGGTGTGAGCGGCGGCGTCTCCTCGAACGGCTGCCGCTCGTCGGCCTTCAAGAACGCGAGCCATTCGTCCTTGTCTTCTGCACGTTTGGTCCGCGTGAGGTGATACACGCCCCGCAGTCGTTCGCCCCGAAGGCGGAACGTGAGCTTGCCGTCGGCCTGCTCGAGGAGCTCGAGGGTGCCCGCGTCGAAGATACGCACCTCGCCGGCGCCGTAGTTCCCGGCAGGGATCGTGCCCGAGAACGAGCCGTACTCGAACGGGTGGTCCTCGACGTGCACCGCGAGATGTGCCCGGCCGCGGCGCGTCGGCAGGTTCTTAGGGATCGCCCACGACACGAGCACCGGGGTCGGCCCGTTCATCATCTCGAGCCTCAGGTCGAAATGGAGCCGCCGGGCCTGGTGTTGATGGATGAGCCACGTTTGCCCCACCGGTGCACGTCCGGGATCGACGTTGCCGGCCACCGGCGCGACGGGCTCTGGGGTCTTGTCGAAGGAGCGCTTGTCCGCATAGGTCTCTTTGCCGGCCACGGATCAATCATGCCACCGGCGCTCGAAGCGACCACGTGAGGCTGCGACTCGAGCAGCGGCGCCCCGGCGCAGCACACCCCACTGCACGCGCGCCTCGTCGCCCCCGCCTACTCGGCCTGGTGCGCCGGCTGATCGCGGATGTCGATGAACTCCGCCCCGCCGTCGGGCCCGATCGTGGCCGGCTGCGGCTCTCGGTCGAGCTCGTGGGGGTTGTCGGCGACCGGCGCGCCCCCCGTGTCGGAGGCGCCGCCACCATCCTCCGGAGAGGCCGGAGAGCCCATGACCGAGGCGATCCGTCGCCCGGTCTGGCGCATCTCGAAGATGACCAAGCCGATCTTGGCGCTGCGCGAGGTGACGCCCACGAGAACCGCGCTCTCGCCGGCGGCCATGATCACGACGTGGCCGTAGGGCCCCTCCACGAAGATCTGGGCGAGGCTCCCCTTTCCGAGCTCGCTCGCGCTGCGCTCGCCGAGTATCAGCAGGGCCGCGCTCATGGCGGCGAGCCGGTCCTCCTCCACGTGTGCCGGCAGCGCCGACGCCATGGGGAATCCATCCGGGCTGACGATCGCCGCTCCCTCCACGTCGGGGGAGACCGCAAGGAAATCGTCCAGCGCACCGGCGAGTCGATCGGCCCTCGTCATACGTGCATCCTCCTCGAACATGTCCGCGTCGTCTTTCTACGACAAAGCCCGCCCGAGGCACAAGGCGGGAGGGGCGCCGCGAACGCGCTCACCCGCGCGGGTGAGGGACCTCACCGGGATGGGGGATGGTCCCAGAACTGGAAATGCCTAGCCTGTGCAGGGACGCGGGGCCGAGGCCGCTCCCCGCAGGGGCACCATCCCTGCATCCGCCTAGCGGTCGAGGCGCCCGCGTCCCGCCCGCACGCGTGTGCCGGCGAGCCAGCGTGCCAGGCCGACGCCTCCGAAGGGATCTGCGGCCGGGATGCTCTTGTGCTTGGCGAAAGCGAACACGTGGCGCTCCTCTGCCGCGCGCGCGAGCAGCGCGCGCCACTCCTCTCGCTCCACGGGTGTGTAGCGGTCGCGCCGGAGCCGGACGTATGCGAGGGGACCGGGCGGCAGCGCCTCGGGGATGGGTCCGCCGGCATCCGAGAGACAGACGGTCCCTCCGGCGCCGGCCACCTCTCGCCGGACGCCGGGGTCGTCCCAGGAGGCGTGGGTGAACTCGATCGCGAAGCGGGTGCCGGGTGCAACTAGTGCGAGGATGCGCTCGAGCGTCGCCGCAGCGCGCGACTGGTGCGCGGGGCACTGAAGAAGAACCGCGCCGAGCCGCCGGCCGAGGGGGCTCAACGACGACATGAAGGCGTTCATGAAGTCGCGTCGCTCGTCCCAGCTCGCCATCTTCGTTGCATGCGTGATTAGACGGTGAACCTTCGCCGTG
Organism: Actinomycetota bacterium; assembly: GCA_046262355.1. Lineage (GTDB taxonomy): Bacteria > Actinomycetota > CADDZG01 > CADDZG01 > WHSQ01 > DATADD01. The sequence goes on from JBHEMX010000068.1 coordinate 51,349, forward strand.
AAGCGGAAGGACGTCGGCGTTGAGCTCTTCCAGCGCTTCACGGCCGCCTCGGACTGCCGCCGGTAGAACGTCGAGTTGATCTCACACGCGCCGAGGCTTGTTGCGTAGTGCTCGAGGAAGCGCGCGTAAGGCAGTCCCGGCGGATAGAAATCGGGTCGCCACTCGTCGTACGCCCATCCCGACGTCCCCACGTAGAGTGTCACCGCGCTCTGCGCGGCGTCTGACCGTCGAGCTCGGTCAAGGCGGCGCGCAGCGACTGGCCGGGCCCTCTCGCAACCGGCAGGAATGGGTCCCCGCGCGTGGCGATGCGGTCGAAGATTGTGCCCATGTCGAACAGCCGGGGTTCTATGTCGTCGAGCTCGTCCCAATCGAACGGTGCCGACACCGTCGCGCCGGGCTCCGGCCGCACGGAGTAAGCGGCCGCGATGTTGGCGCCCTCTCGGTTCATGTTGACGTCGAGGAACACCCTGCCGGCGCGCCGGGACACCTCCCACTCCATCGTCGTGGTGTCCGGATCGGCCGCATGCACGAGCTCGGCCACCGATCCGATGAATCTCCTGACGTCGTCGTAGTCGTGCGTGCCGTCGAGGGGAACCATGATCTGCATGCCGGTAGCCCCCGAGGTCTTCGGGTACGACTCGACCGCGAGACGGGTCAGCACGAGTCGGATCAGGCTTGCGACGTGCCGGACCTCGTCCCAGCCTGCGGGTTCGAAGGGGTCGAGATCGAAGAACGCATAGCTGGGATGCGTCTGCCTCGTTCCGCGCGCGTGCAAGGGATGGAATTCGATGCATCCAAGGTTGGCGATCCATAGCATGTCTGCGGCGTCTCGAACGGAGAGGTACCGGATGAGCTTGCGTTCTTCTTCGCCTCTTACGGGGATGACCGGCATCCACTGCGGCGTGTGCGCCGGAGCGTTCTTCTCGTAGAAGTATTCGCTCGCGATCCCATTCGGCATGCGCTTCAGAGTCAGGGGACGTTGGGCGACGTGAGGCAGCATCGTCGGCGACACGTTGAAGTAGTAGGTGAGGAGGTCTCCTTTCGTGTATCCCTCGTCGGGCCAGTAGACCTTGTCGAGATTTGACAGGCGCAGCTCGCGCTGGTCTGCGCGCGCGTACCAGTGCTCCCCCCGCTTGACGGCGGGGAGCTCAACCGGGAAGGAGATGGTTGTGATGTGCGTCACAGGGTAGGTATATCTCGAACCAGGAAAGAGTTCGAGGTAGACCTTCGGAGGTGTATGGGATGGCGAAAGTTGCTTTCATCATGGACGAGATGTTCGAGGACTCAGAGTTCAAGCTTCCCTACGATCGGGTTCGGGAACAGGGTCACGAGGCGGTCGTGATAGGACTCGAGAGTGGCAAGAAGCTCGAGGGCAAGCATGGAAACGAGACCATCACAACCGATGTCTCCATCGATCAGGTATCGGCGGAGGACTTCGACGGTCTCGTCATCCCCGGCGGCTACTCGCCGGACAAGATCCGCACGAACCCCAAGATGGTCGAGTTCACCCGATCGCTGTACGAAGAGGGCAAGCCCCTGGCGGCGATCTGTCACGCCGGTTGGATGCTTGCCGAGGCGGACATCGCGCGCGGTAAGACCGTGACGTCGTGGCCGTCCATAAAGACCGACCTCGTCAACGCCGGAGCGAACTGGGTCGATCAGGAGGTGGTCGAGGACGGCAACCTCATCACCTCGCGCAAGCCGGACGATCTCGAGGCCTTCTCGAAGACCCTGCTCGTCCAGCTCGGGCAGCGTTCGTAGCTTCCCGCGTTCTCTGCGCAGCACCAGGTGAGGCCCGGGGCAACCCGGGCCTCTGTCCTATCGAGTAGGGGCCTATCCCTCTTCGCCGGCCCCGCTGTCGGCCTTCGCACGGATCTCGTCGAGGATGGGAGCGTTCTGCAGCGTCGTCACATCGCCCAGCTCCCTGCCCTCGGCGACATCGCGCAGCAGACGTCTCATGATCTTGCCGGAGCGGGTCTTCGGCAGATCATCGGTGAACACGATCGAGTGGGGGCGAGCGATCTTGCCGATGATCTTGGCGACGTGAGCGCGCAACTCGTTCATGAGGCTGTCGTCGCCCTCGCGGCCCACCTTCGGAGTAACGAACGCAACGATGGTCTGGCCTTCTTTGGGGTCTGTGCGTCCGACCACCGCGGCCTCCGCGACGGCCTTGTGATCGACCAGGGCCGATTCGACCTCGTACGTCGAGATGCGATGCCCGGCGACATTCATGACGTCGTCGACGCGGCCCAGCAACCAGAAGTAGCCGTCGTCGTCGAGCTTCGCTCCGTCCCCCGGGAAGTACACCTCGTCGCCGTACTTCTTGAAGTAGGTCTCGACGTAGCGTTCGTCGTCGCCGAGGATGGTGCGGAACATCGCCGGCGCCGGACGCGTGAGCACGAGGTATCCGCCACCGCCCTTGCCGACGGATCTACCGGCCTCATCCACGACGTCGGCGAACACGCCGGGATAGGGCGCCGTTGCGGATCCCGGCTTGAGCGTCGTGATCCCCGGAAGCGCGCTGATCATGATCGCTCCGGTCTCGGTCTGCCACCAGGTGTCGACCACGGGCGTCTTGCCGGCTCCGATGAACTCCTGGTACCAGATCCACGCCTCGGGATTGATCGGTTCGCCGACCGTGCCGAGCAGCCTGATCGACGACAGGTCGTGCTTGCCGGGGTAGTCGGTACCCCACTTCATGAACGTGCGGATCGCCGTCGGTGCCGTGTACAGGATCGTGACCCCATACTCCTCGACGATCGTCCACCATCTGTCCTTGTCGGGGAAGTCGGGCGCTCCCTCGTAGAGGATCGATGTGCATCCGTTGGCCAGGGGCCCGTAGACGATGTACGAGTGACCGGTGACCCAGCCGATGTCGGCCGCGCACCAGTAGATGTCTCGCTCCGGCTTGAGATCGAAGATGAGCTGGTGCGTCGAGGAGACCCCGACCATGTAGCCGCCGGTCGTGTGGACGATGCCCTTCGGACTCCCCGTGGTCCCCGACGTGTAGAGGATGTAGAGCATGTCCTCGGCGTCCATCGGCTCGGCTGCGCACTCGGGCGACGCAAGAGCCACCACGTCCTGATAGACGACGTCGCGCCCCTCGGTCATCGGCACCTCTGCGCCGGTACGCTTGACGACGAGGACCTTCTCGATCGTGGGGCAGCCGTCGACGGCCTCGTCGGCGCCCTCCTTCAGCGCGACCACCTGGCCCCTCCTGTAGCCGCCGTCGGCAGTGATGAGCACCTTGGCGCCGCAGTCGTTGATGCGCTCCCGGAGCGACTCCGCGGAGAAGCCCCCGAAGACCACCGAATGCGGCGCGCCGATGCGAGCACAGGCGAGCATCGCCGCGGGCAGCTCCGGGATCATCGGCATGTAGATCGCGACGGGATCCCCCTTGGAGATGCCGTAGTCCTTCAGCACGTTCGCGAGCCTGCAAACCTCTTCATGCAACTCGCGATATGTGAGCGCGCGCGTCTCGCCCGGCTCTCCGATCCAGTGGTAGGCGATGCGATCGCCGTTCTCCTCGAGGTGTCTGTCGAGGCAGTTGTGCGAGGCGTTGAGCTTTCCTCCCACGAACCACGAGTGGTGAGGAGCGTCCCACTCGAAGACCTTGCTCCACGGTTCGAACCAGTCGAGTCGCCGTGCTTGAGACTCCCACCAGCCGTCCGGGTCGTTGCGCGCGTCGTCGTAGATCGTGGCATCGTTGGCGTTGGCCTGCGCGGAGAACTCGTCCGGCGGTTCGAACTCGCGCCGCTCCTGAAGCAGCGCCTCGATCGTTCTCTCGACCTCTTTCTCGACCATCCCGTCCCCCAAGCTAGAAGGTCTGCCTCTCTCTCGAGCGTACTGCTACGCATCCGGCGACGCGCCGCTCAGCCGTCGGGATCCGCGCCGTGCTCCGGTGCCTGGGATGGGTGCTCCGTCTTGCCCGCGAGCAGCTCGAGCGCGTGGGGGAGGACGACGAGGATCGCCTCGAGGCTTTCCTTGACCCCCTTGGGGCTGCCGGGAAGGTTCACTATGAGGGTCGCAGCGCGCGCGCCGACCACCGCGCGCGACAACGCGGCCTGGGGAGTGTGAGCGAGCCCCGCCCGTCGCATCAGTTCGGCCAGCCCCGGCGCCTCTCTGTCGATCACCGCCCGGGTCGCCTCGGGCGTGACGTCGCGTCGAGCCAACCCGGTGCCCCCCGTCGTCACGACGAGCGGCGTGTGGCGCTCGACCGCGGCGAGCAGGCGGGCCACGATCTCGTCGCGGTCGTCGGCCACCACGGCGCGCTCGCTCACAGCGATGCCGGCGCGCTCGAGGAGTTCGCTCGCGACGTCGCCGGAGGCGTCGGCGCGCGTGCCTCCCGCGACGCCGTCGCTGACGGTGAGCACGAGCGCGGAGGAAGCCATGGACCGATTGTCGCGTCCGAGCGGCGCGCCGAGCGCGACCCGCGCCGGACGGGATGACTTAGAGGCAGGACCCAGTGACCCCCGTGGGGTCGAGCGAACGCTCAGCCGCAGCGATCGAGGACGTCGGCGAGCGCCTCGAGGCTGGCGACGTTGTGACCCGGAAGGAAGACGTCCACGTGGGGCAGGGCGGCGGCCATGCCGCGTGCGAGCGGTTCGTAGCGGGGGCTGCCCTTGAGGGGATTGACCCACACAACTCGATGAGCCAGGCGGGCGAGGCGCGCGGTCTGAGCCGCGAGTACCGCAGGGTCACCGCGCTCGAGACCATCGGAGCAGACAACGACTACCGAACCGCGCACGGCGGCGTTCTGTCCCCACGCGTCCAGCAGCTGCTTGAGCGACCCCCCTATGCGCGTGCCGCCCTCCCAATCGCTCACCGCGGCAGCGGTGCCCTCGAGCGCGCGGTCGGGGTCGCCGACCTGCAGCGAACGCGTGATGCGCGTGAGCCTCGTTCCGAAGCAGAAGACCTCGACGCGCTGTCCCGCGCGCAGCGTCGCGAAGCCGAATTGCATCAGGGCGCGCGAGTACGCCGACATGGATCCGGAGATGTCGAGGATCAGGACGAGCGGGCGCGGTCGCTTCCGGCGCGCCCGCCACGCGCGCCGGAACGGCTCGCCCTCGGTCCTTAGCGACGAGCGCAGCGTGCGTCTCATGTCGAAGCTGCGGCCGGTGCGCGCGGCGTGGAGCCGGCGCGAGCGGCGGGCCGGCATGCGCACCGCGATGTCGCGAATGAGCATGGTGGCGATCGACCTCTCCAGCTCGGACAGCTCCTCGAAGGACTTGTTCTTGAGGACCTCGTGGGCGCTCGCCACGAGCCTCACGGTCGTCTCGCCCTCGGCTTCCTCGCGCTCGTCGGCCGGTCCGGCGATGGTGGACACGACCTCGTCTTCGTCCGCGGCCCCGGGGGCCGCGTCTCGTGGGGTGCGATCCAGGGCGCGCGCGATCCTTTCGAAGACCTCGTCCCCCACGGCGGAAGGCGCGAAGTACGAGTCGAAGATCCGCTCATAGAGCGGGAGATGCTCGGGTCGCGCGACCAGCGCCGTCCGCCCCGCCCAGTACAGGGAGTCTCGGTCGAGCGGCGCAAGCGCCGCCGTCGCGCGCACGAAGGTCACGATCCTTCCTGTGCCCACCGGCAGGCCTTCGGCGCGCAGCTCCCGGCCGAAAGCCGTCAGATGCTCCAGGGGGCCCGCGCGGCTCACTCCGGTCCGAGCACCTCGCTCAGCCTCGCGCGCACGTGCAACTGGTCCTCGTGGTCCTTTATGACCGTTCCGAGCGTCGCCGAGGCGTCGTCGTGGTTCACGTCCGGAGCGCCGAGAAAGTGCAGAGCGTTCGCCCAATCGATCGTCTCCGCCACCCCCGGCCGCTTGGCGATGTCCATGGCGCGCAGGCGCTCGACCGCACCTGCCACCCTGCGCGCGAGACCCTCGGGCACCTCCGGAGCGCGCACCCGCACGATCTCCACCTCGCGCTCGAGATCGGGATGGTCGATCCAGTGGTAGAGACAGCGGCGCTTGAGCGCATCATGCAACTCACGCGTCCTGTTGGAAGTGATGATCACTGCGGGAGGACGTTCGGCCGCGACGCGACCGACCTCGGGGACGGTGACTGCGAACTCGGATAGGACCTCGAGCAGGAACGCCTCGAACTCGTCGTCGCCGCGGTCGAGCTCGTCGATCAGAAGGACGGCGCTTGCGCCGGCCCGGATCGCAGCCAACAACGGCCTCTCGATGAGGAACTCGGCTCCGAACACATCGCGAGCGGCATCTTGATCGCCGATCTGCGCCATCCTGAGCGCGAGGAGCTGGCGCGAGTAGTCCCACTCGTACAGCGCCTGAGACGCGTCGATGCCCTCGTAGCACTGCAGCCGGATCAGCTCTCGGTCGAGCAGCCCGGCGAGGACCTTGGCGACCTCGGTCTTGCCGACGCCCGCTTCCCCCTCCAGCAGCAGAGGTTTGTCGAGCGAGAGCGCGAGGAACAGAGCGGTGGCCAGGCCCTCGTCGGCGAGGTACGCGTGGCCTGCCAGAGCCCGGCGCAACTCCTCGACGGAGCCGAAGCTCACGCCCGGCTCCCCGGCTGCCTCCCCCACGGGAGCTTGGCTCCCGCGCGGCGGATCGCTCAGCGGGATAGGGCTTGCTCCAGGGCGCGTCTCGTCAAGACCTTGGACATCGCGCGGCGGTACTCCGCGCTGCCGAGTGGATCCGTGACCGGGTTGGTGTTCGCATCGGCGCTCTGTGCCGCGGTGGCCGGATCCGCACCCGAGGCGAGGGCCTCCTCGACGGCCGTGGCCCGCAGCGGAGTCGCGCCCATGCTCGTGAGCGCGACCCTGGTGCCACCTCCGTTGCCCGCCACGACCGCAACGCCGACGGTGGCCCAGTCCTGGGCGCGATGGGCGAACTTGACGTAGGACCAGCCTCGGCCCTGCATCTTCGGCACCCGGACCTCAGTGAGCATCTCCTGTGTCGAGAGGTCGACCTCGAAGACGCTCCTGAAGAAGTCGCGCGCGGCAACCGTCCTGCTCCCGTTCGGCCCCTGTATCACGAACTCCCCCTCGAGCGCGAGGAGCACACTCGGGAGATCGGAGGCGGGATCGCCGTGTGCGATCGATCCACCGATCGTGCCGCGATGACGAACCTGTGGATCGCCGATCTCGCCTGCGGTGTGGGCGAGCAGAGGGCACTTGCTCCGCAGCCTCTCGTCGAGGTGCACATCCTCGTGGCACGTGAGTGCACCCACCGCTATGTGGTCGCCTTCATCCCGCACGTAGGACAGATCTCGTAGACGACCGATGTCCACGATCGTCGTGGGGTATGCGAGCCGCAGCTTCATCAGGGGCAACAGGGAATGGCCCCCGGCGAGGAGCTTGGCGTCCTCGCCGTGCTCGCCGAGCAGCGCGACGGCGTGGTCCGCGGACTCCGCAACCTCGTAGTCGAACTCGGCCGGGATCATCTCTCTCCTCCCTGCGCGTCCTGGATCGCTCTCCACACCCGCTCAGGCGTGACCGGCATGTCGATGTCGGTCACGCCCAAAGGTCCGAGCGCATCGATGACCGCACCCACAACGGCAGGAGGAGCGGCGATCGTGCCCGCCTCGCCGACGCCCTTGACGCCCAGCGGATTGGTGCTCGAGGGCGTCACGGTCCTGTCCGTGACGAACGAAGGCAGCTCGGCCGCGGACGGCACCCGGTAGTAGCCCATGTGGCTGGTCGTGAGGTTGCCCGACTCGTCGTAGAGCGCTTCTTCGTACATCGCCTCTGCGATGCCTTGCGCGATGCCGCCCTGTACCTGCCCCTCGACGATTGTGGGATTGATGACCTTGCCGCAGTCGTCCACGGCGACGTACTTGAGGATCGTCGACTGGCCCGTTTCGGTGTCGACCTCGACCGCACAGAGGTGAGCACCCGACGGGAACGTGAAGTTCGGCGGGTCGAACACGAACGTCGCCTCGAGCCCAGGCTCGACGTCGTCGGGCAAGCCGTGGGCCGTCCACGCCGAGAACGCAACCTCGGCGATCGTCTTGGCCTTGTCCGGTGCCCCCTTCACGCGCAGGGCGCGGTCGGAGAACTCGAGGTCTTCCTCGCTAACCTCCAGCTCGTGGGCGGCGATCTTCTTCGCCTTGGCCATGAGCTTCTCGGCCGCGTAATGAAGCGCCACGCCTCCGACCGAGACGCTGCGGCTCCCGTAGGTGTCCATCCCGTAGGTCGAGATGGCGGTGTCTCCATGAAGCACCTCGACGTCCTCGAACGGCACCCCGAGTGCATCTGCGGCGATCTGGGACCACGAGGTGACGTGTCCCTGACCGTGGGGCGACGTGCCGGTGATGACCGTGACCTTCCCGGTCGGATGGCACCGGATCGTGGCCGCATCCCATCCTCCTGCTCCGTACTTGAGCGCCCCGAGAACCTGGGAGGGCGCGAGCCCGCACATCTCGATGTAGGTCGAGATGCCGATGCCCAAGCGCTTGACGTGGTTCGCTTCGTTGCGCTCTCTTTGCTCTCGTCGTAGTTCGTCGTAGCCGAAGAGGCCGAGTGCCTTGTCGAGTGTCCGCTCGTAGCGCCCTGAATCGAACTGCAGACCCGACGGGATCTCTCTTGCCTCGTCGAAGGGTGGGATGAAGTTCATCCTGCGGATCTCGACGGGATCCTTTCCGACGCGGCGCGCCAGCGTGTTCATCGCGCGCTCGACCGCGTACGTCGCCTCGGGCCGCCCCGCGCCGCGATAGGCATCGGTCGGCGTGCGGTTGGTGAACACGCCGGTCGCCTCGAAACGATAGGCCTCGGCGTCATAGACGCCGTGATAGAGCCACGCGCCCAGCAGGGGGATGCCCGGTGCGACCAGTTGCAGGTACGCGCCCATGTCGGCGAACAGCTTGACGCGGAAGCCGAGCGTCTTGCCCGCCTTGGTCGCCGCGATCTCCATGTCCTGAATCACCCCGCGGCCGTGGATCGTCGCGACGTAGTTCTCAGAGCGCTCTTCGATCCACTTGACCGGCATGTTGAGTCTGCGCGACACAGCGACGCAGATCGCCTCTTCTGCGTAGACGTTCAGCTTGGAGCCGAACCCCCCGCCGACCGCCGGCGCGACCACACGCAGCTTCTGCTCCGGCATCCCGAGCGTCAGGGAGAGCGTGGTTCGTACGATGTGCGGGATCTGGGTGGCCGAGTACAGCGTCACATCTCCGCTTGCGGGCTCGCTCTGCACCACGACACCGCGCGGCTCGATCGCATTGGGGATGAGCCGTGGGTGGCGGAAGCGCTCCTTGACGACGACCGGGGCCTCCGAGAAGACTTTGTCGACGTCGCCGTTCGCGAGGGACCACGTATAGGCCTCGTTGTCGCCGAACTCGTCGTGGATCAGAGACGCACCTTCGGCCAGCGCGCTCTCGATATCGAGAACCGGATCAAGCGGCTCATAGTCGACGTCGATGGCTTCCACCGCGTCCTTCGCATGCGCCCTGCTGTCGGCGACGACGACGGCCACCGGGTCGCCCGCGAAGCGGGCCCTGTCCTTCGCCACCGGCCAATGGTCCGGTAGACGAGGATCGGCCGTGGTGGGCTCGGCCGGGAACGAGCGCGTCGCGAGCGGCCACGCGCACGGAAGGCCTCCCGCCCACGAGTCGGCGAGGTCGGCTCCGCTGAAAGCCGCGATGACGCCTGGAAGCTCCACGGCGCGCCCGGTATCCACGCTGTTTATGCGCGCGTGCGCGAGCGGGCTCCTAACGACGCCGATCCACGCCATGCCGGGGAGAACGATGTCGTCGATGAACCGAGCCTGGCCGGTGATGAGGGCGGGATCTTCCTTGCGGGCCACGCCGCCACCGACGTAGCGTTCCGCGCGCTCGGCGGTCTGAGTCATGTTCGCCTTCCTCCTTTGGCCGGGGACCGTGGCGTGAACGAACGGACCGTCACGCCGACGCGCTGCTCGACGATCGCGCCACCTGCTGAACCGCTTTGACGATGTTGTGGTAGCCGGTGCACCGACAGAGGTTGCCCTCGAGCCCGAGGCGGATGTCTTGCTCGCTGAGCGCACCACCGTCCTGGAGGAGACCGACCGCCGCCATGATCATCCCCGGCGTGCAGTACCCGCACTGGAGCGCGTGATTCTCGTGGAACGCCTGCTGCATGGGATGCAGCTCCCCGTTGCGGGAGAGACCTTCGATCGTCGTGATCTCGCTGCCGTCGGCCTGGACCGCGAGCATCGTGCACGACTTCACCGAGCGGCCGTCCACCAGCACCGTGCAGGCGCCACACGAGGTTGTGTCGCAACCCACCACGGTGCCGGTGAGCGCAAGCGTCTCCCTCAGGAAATGGACGAGGAGCTGGCGAGGTTCGACCTCGGCCTCCCGTTCGTCGCCGTTGACCGTGACCGAGATCCGCCTCAAGGGCCACCTCCCTGTCCCGGTGCCGCAAGGGAGCCGAGCCACCCGCGCGTCGACGCGACCGGCTCTCGATCACGTTCCCCCCGACACCAACCGACTTCGCGCTGAAGCCTTCAACCGCTTAAGGTAGCACTCGGCCTCTGCAGAACCCAAGAGGCATCTTGGAAAGGGCCGGAGTGAACCTCAGCGAGACTTCGGATGTCCTTGCGGCGATCAGCTCCCTCAGCGCGCAGGGTCGCGATATGGCGCTGGCGACGATCGTCGAGGTGAAGGGATCGACCTACCGGCGCGCCGGCGCGCGTCTGCTCGTGCCCGACGCGGGCGAGGCGGTCGGCAACCTCTCGGGCGGATGCCTCGAGGGCGATGTGGAGGCTGTCGCCCGGGAGGTCATGACCCAAGGACGAGCTCGCCTCGAGTTCTACGACCTCACCGCCGAGGACGAGGTCGTGTGGGGCTGGGGCCTGGGCTGCAACGGAGCGATCGAGGTTTTCATCGAGCCTGCCGCGCAGGCCGCGGAGATCGCAGCAGCTCTTCGGAGCGCGATAGAGGAGCAGCGTCCGGTGACGGTGGTGACGGTCCTCGAAACGAGCATCCCCGGGCTCGAGCGGGGCGCCCGCTTGCTCCTGGGTGAGGACGGGGCGCGCAGCGGCGGCATCGGGAACCGGGAGCTCGAGGATGCGTTGCTGTCTGCCCTGGCCGACGTCGGCGGCTTGAGCGGCGCGCGCACACATCCGCTCATGCTCCCGGCGGGAGACGCGCGCGTGTTCGTCGAGTCCATCGAGCCTCCACCGCGGCTTCTGGTCTGCGGCGCAGGACACGACGCCGTCCCGCTGGTCCACCTCGGAGCTCAACTGGGGTGGCGCGTCGTCGTCGCCGACGACCGGGACGCGCTTCTCACGAACCACCGCTTCGGACCCGACGCCTCCTTCCTGCGGTGCGCCCCCGGCGATCTCGCGCGCGCGGCTTCGGTCGATGCTCGCACGTACGCAGTCGTCATGAGCCACAACTACCTGAGGGACCGCGACTACCTGCGCGTCCTACTCGGCAGCGCAGCTGCGTACATCGGCATGCTCGGTCCGCAGGCGCGCCTCGAGAGGCTGTTGGGCGAGATGCGCACCGAGGGGCGCGAGCTGGGGGACGAGGAGCTGGCGAGGATCCACGGGCCCGCGGGGCTCGACGTCGGTGCAGAGGGCCCGGAGGAGATCGCCGCTGCGATCGTCGCCGAGGTGCTCGCCGTCGGCAGGGGGAGATCGGCGGGGTTCCTCAGAGACCGGCCGGGACCGATCCACCGCCGAGAGCCGTTGGCGGCCACCTAGAGAGGGGAACGGCCATGCTGATCGAGAACTCCTTCGAGGTTCCCGAAGGCGTCGAGCGCGTCTGGGCCTATCTGCTCGACGTCGAGAAGGTGGTCGTGTGCATGCCGGGCGCCGAGCTCACCGAGACGATCGACGGCACCAACTGGAAGGGCAAGGTCAAGATCAAGCTCGGTCCCGTGTCGCTGTCGTTCGCCGGCACCGTCACGCTGGCGGAGCGCGACGACGACGCCCACCGCGTGGTGCTGAAGGGCTCGGGCATGGAGCAGCGCGGCAAGGGGCGCGCCGCGGTCACGATCACCACGACCGTCGCGCCGAGCGCCGGCGGGACGCGCGTCGAGGTCGTACAGGACCTTCAGGTTCAGGGCCAGGTCGCGTCGATGAGCAGAGGGATGATGAAGGACGTCTCGTCGAAGCTGACGAAGCAGTTCGCCGACTGCCTCGAGGCGAACCTGCGCGCCGACCAGGAGACGGAACCCGCCGCCGCGGCGGCGCCCTCTCGGGCCGGTTCGGCGGCGCCCTCTCCGGCCGGTTCGGCGGCGGAGCCCTCTCCGGAGCCGCCCTCGAGCGGGTCCCCCCTCGTCGCGCGCGGCGGCGAGGTGAAGGGTTTCTCGCTGATGATGAGCGCGCTGGTGGCAGCGCTGCGGCGCTTCGTGCGGAGACTGCTGGGCCGGTCCTCGCCGGGCGGGTGATCTCCGGCGTCGTGCTCGCCGCCGGCACCTCGTCTCGGCTCGGGCGTCCCAAGCAGCTGCTCGAAGTCGCCGGGCGCCCGCTGCTGCAGCACGTCATCGACGCGGCGACGGGCGCCGGTCTAGACGAGGTGATAGTCGTGCTGGGCCACGCCGCCGACGCGATACGAGGCCGCATCGACCTACCGTCTCGCGCTCGCATCGTCACCAACGCCGATTTCGGCCTCGGACAGTCGTCTTCCTTGCGCGCGGGGCTCGACGCACTGAGCGCGGGTTCAGAGGCCGCCGTGATCCTGCTCGGAGATCAGCCCCGCATGACGTCCGAGCACATCCGGCGCGCCGTGGCGGCATGGCGGGACGCCGACGCGGCGGTCCTGCGCGCCACCTTCGGCGGCGTCCCCGGTCATCCGGTGGTGGCCGCTCGTTCGGCCTGGGACGTCCTGCGCTCGGCGCGCGGCGACGAGGGCGCACGTGGTCCCCTCGAGCGCTCGGACGCCGAGGTCGGCGAGCTCGACATGGGCCCCGAGCCGCTCGGCGACGTCGACACTTGGGAGCAATACGAGGAGCTGTGGCGGGGCTGATGCCCCACCCGCGCGTGCGCCCGAGCCCCCGGCGCGAGCGGCGCGCCTATGTCAGGACGCCGCTCAGCATCCCCCCGTCCACGACCACCGACGTTCCCGTCATGTACGAGGCCCGCTCGGAGGCCAGGAACGCCACGACGTCTCCGAACTCCTCGATGCTCCCGTAGCGTCCCAGCGGGATGCGGGCCTCGCTCTCTGCGACCACCTCCTCGAGCGACCTCCCCGAGTCCTCGGCCTGGCGCGCGTCGAGGGACTCGACGCGCGGCGTTCGGATCCGGCCCGGAGCGACGCACAGCACCCTTATCCCGTGAGGCCCGAGCTCCTTGGATAGCGTCTTTGCCATCCCCACGACGGCCCCCCTCATCATGTTCGACAACAGAAGGCCGGGGATGACCTCCTTGGTCGACGACGACGTGATGAACAGGAGGCTGCCGCCCCCGCGTCGCTTCATGTGCGGCACGACGGCGTGCGCCAGGCGCCACGCCGACGCCGTCGTGAGCGTGAACGCATCGACGAGAGCGGCATCGTCGAAGGACTCGAAGGGACCGGGAGGCGGCCCGCCCGCGTTCGCCACGAGGATGTCGACCGGGCCGAGCTCACGCGCGATGCGATCTGCAGCCGGCCCGATCGCCTCCGCGTCGCGCACGTCCAGCGGCACCGCGAACAGACGGCCGCCGGTGGTGGAGCCGATCTCTGCGGCCGCTTCGTCGAGGGGCTCGGGCCTACGCGCCGACAGTGCGACCGCCGCCCCTTCGGCCGCGAGCGAGGTGGCGCTCGCCCTGCCGAGGCCCGAGGAAGCCCCCAGCACCCATGCGACCTTGCCGTCGAGTCTCAGGTCCATGTTCAGCCTCCCGGTACGAGGATCACCTTGCCGAAGGTTGCGTTCGAGCCCACGAGGTCGTAGGCGGCGGTTCCCTCTTCGAGCGGCATGACCCGGTCCACGACCGGCCGCAGGATGCCGCGCTCGAGCAGCGGCACGACCTCGCGCTCGAACGCTGCGGTGGCCGCCGCCTTCTCGGAGTCGGGCCTCGTCCTCAGGACGGTCCCCGTGATGCCGATGCGTTCACGCAACAGTCGTCCGAGGTCGAGCTCCGCCGAGCTCCCCGCGAGGAGGCCGACGACCAGGATGCGCCCGCCGGAGCGGCACGCGGCCACGTCGGTCTCGACGTAGCGTCCCCCGAGGAGATCCAGGACGACGTCGACCTCGCCGATCTGCGTGAGCATCTCGTCACCCGCAACGACCCCGTGATCCAGTCCCAGCGCGCGCGCCCTCTCGAGCTTGTCGGGCGTACGGGAGGTGCCGACGGTCTCCGCCCCGACGGCGCGCGCGAGCTGCACGGCCGCGCTGCCGACTCCACTTCCTACGCCGTGGATCAGCACGCGTTCCCCCGGGCGCAGGTTGGCCTGCACGATCAGCGCGTCGTGTGCCGTGAGGAAGACCTCGGGGATGCCGCCGGCGTGCCGGAGGTCGAGAGCAGGCGGAACGCGCGCGCAGAGCCATTCCGTCGTCAGCACATGCGTGGCGTGGCCGCCTCCGCCGAGGATGCCGAAGACGCGGTCGCCGACGACGAGCGACCGAACCTGATGCCCCACGCCGGCGACGGTGCCCGCGAACTCCAGACCCGCAACGTCCGGCGGCGCACCCGGAGGGCCGCGATAACCTCCCGCTCTCTGTATGAGATCGGCGCGGTTGATGCCTGCGCCGGCAACCTCGACCACCACCTGGTCGGCCGCGGGGATCGGGGTGTCGCGCTCGACGACTTCGAGATCGCCGTCGGAGATGCGCAGGACCCTCAGGTCGCGCTCTCTGTCGCGTCGTCCGTCGACCCTTCGGCTCCGAGCCACGAGGAGCCGTCCGCGTAGACCTCGAGCTTCCAGATCGGTACCGTCGACTTGATCGTGTCGATGATCCAGCGGCACGCCTCGAGAGCATCGGCGCGATGCGGGGCCGCGCATGCGACGACAACGGTCGGCTCACCGACCTCGCATGCTCCTATCCGGTGCCGCGCCGTGATGCGCCCGAGGTCCCACTTCGAGGCGGCCTCTTCGGCGATGCTCCTGAGCCTCGAGTCGGCGAGCGGCAGGTGAGCCTCGTACTCGAGCCTCACCACCGGCTTGTCCGCGTTGCCCGCGACGGCAGCGCTCGTGCGCACCGTTCCTACGAAGATCCCGAGTGCCCCACAGCTCGGCGCAGAAGCCGTCGCCAGGGCGTCCGAGACGTCGAGCGGCTCCGTGCTGATGCCGGTTGTTACCTCGGTCATGTCAGCGATCGTAGCCGCGCGCCGGGGATCAGCCGCCGATGTAGGACATCTCGACCCTGGGGAGCGTCCCGGTGTGCGCCGAGCGGATCTCCGAGTAGCGGTCGCCTCGCCCCCGCCATACGCGCGCGATCGCCTCTGCGAGGTCCGCGTCCGAGGCACCGGAGCGGAGCAGCGCGCGCAGGTCATGGCCGGCCGTGGCGAAGAGACACGTGTAGAGCGAGCCCTCGGCCGATATCCGGGCGCGCGTGCAGTCCCGACAGAACGGCTGAGTGACCGACGCGATGACGCCGATCTCGCCCGAGCCATCGCTGTAGCGCCACCTGCGGGCGACCTCGCCGCGATAGTTGGAATCGGCCGGCTCGATGGGCAGCTCGGCCGACAGCGTCTCGACGATCTCCGAGGCCGGGACGACGTCGTCCATCCTCCAGCCGTTCGTGTGGCCCACATCCATGTACTCGATGAAGCGCAGAGTGTGGCCTGCGGCCCGGAAGTGGCGCGCCATCGGCACGATGCTGGATTCGTTCACTCCCCGTTTCACGACCATGTTGACCTTGATGGGCCCCAAGCCGACGGCCGCGGCGGCGTCGATGCCGGCGAGCACTCGGCGCACAGGGAAGTCCACGTCGTTCATGGTGCGGAAGGCGGCATCGTCGAGCGAGTCGAGGCTGACCGTCACGCGTCGCAACCCCGCATCGCGCAGGGATCGAGCCTTGTGAGCGAGCAGCGATCCGTTCGTCGTCAGCGCGATGTCGAGATCGGCTATGGCGGCCAGCTTCTCTATCAGCCGCTCGATGTCGCGCCGGACCAGAGGCTCCCCGCCGGTGAGCCGGATCTTGGCGACGCCGTGCGCGGCGAAGACCCGCGCGAGGCGGTCGATCTCTTCGAAGGTGAGCAGTTGGCTCCGTTCGAGGAACTGGTAGTCGCGCCCGAAGACCTCCTTCGGCATGCAGTAGACGCAGCGGAAGTTGCACCGATCCGTCACAGAGATCCTGAGGTCGCGCACCGGTCGGCCGAGCTTGTCGACCAGGCGCTCCGGATGGTGTTCCCGAGGATCGCTCATGTCCACATCCTCACACGGCGCGCCGCAGGGTCACGCGCTGCGCTGCACTGCCGCGACGATCGAGTCCGCAACACCACCGGTCTTCGCCGGGGGGCCGGACGGCTTGAGGTCGGCGGTCCGGGCCTCTCCGCGCCCCAGTACCTCGGCGACGGCTCGCTCCAGCCGATCGCCCTGTTCGCCGAGCCCGAGGTGTCTCAGCATGAAGGCCGCGGACAGGATCATCGCGACGGGGTTGGCGAGGCCGCGGCCTGCGATGTCGGGCGCCGAGCCATGCGTCGGCTCGAACACTGCGTACTCCCGCCCCAGATTCATGCCGGGGGCGACCCCGAGTCCGCCGACGAGACCGGCGCACAGGTCCGAGATGATGTCCCCGTAGAGGTTCGGCAGCACGATGACATCGAGCTCGTCGGGACGCCATGCGAGCCACATCGCGAGCTCGTCCACCTGGGTCGCCTCGAAGCCGACGTCACGATACTCGGCGGCGAGCGTCTCGCCGGTCTGCAGCCACACGCCGTCGGAGAACTTCATGATGTTCGCCTTGTGGCCGAGGGTCACCTTGCGCCGCCGGTGCTCCTTGGCGTACTCGAACGCATACCTCACGATCGCGATGGTGGCGGAGATCGACAGGGGCTTGACGGAGATGCCGGCGTCACGAGCTACATGGAACCCGTGCATGTACTTGAGATAGCCGCGCAGCTTCTCGAGCTCTGGGGACGACTTCTCGAACTCGATGCCCTCGTAGAGGTCCTCGGTGTTCTCGCGCACGACCACGAGGTCGATGCCGGTGAAGCGCGACGGCACACCCTCGTAGAGACGGCAGGGCCGGACGCTCGCGAAGAGGTCGAGCTCCTGACGCAGCGCGACGTTGATCGAACGGAACCCGGTGCCCACGGGCGTCGTGACCGGTCCCTTGAGCGCAACCTTGTTCCTCTTGATCGACTCGAGGACGTGCGGCGGAAGCGGTTCGCCGTGCCGGTCGAGCGCGGCGCTTCCCGCCTCATGTTCCTCCCATTCGATCCCGGCCTCGAGCGCATCGACCGCTCGCCGCGTCGCCTCCGTAACCTCCGGGCCGATCCCGTCTCCGGGGATGAGGGTCACGGTCGTCATGGCGTCAGGATATTCGTCTCGATGCGCGGCAAGCTTCGGACCCGGTCGTGCGTCTCATGTGTAGGAGCGAAGCCGACTTGGGCAAGTGGGCTCGTTGCAGTCTCGCTACAGTAACGTTGTACCGCGGTTCAGCGGAGCGCGATGACCGCGCGCGTGGCTTGCGCCACAGCGCGCCGTCGAGCGCTCCACGACGGTGGGGCGATGCCCGTCCGCCCCGTGTTCGCAGCCCTGAACGCAGCTTTGTTCGTCGCGTCGTCCGCGGGCGCCGCAGAGGCGCGCTCGCCCATCCTGATCCCGCCGGTCGATGCAGCCATCGAGCGCCACTTCGAGGCGCCGGAGAGCGATTACGGACGTGGCCATCGCGGGGTCGACTACGACGTTTCGCCGGGCACTCCCGTGAGGGCGACGGCGGCCGGAACCGTCAGTTTCGCCGGCACGGTCGCCGGATCCCGCGCCGTGTCCCTCGAGCACTCAGGCGGTCTCGTCACGACCTATTCCATCCTCGGGGACATCTACGTCACCGAGGGGGAGAGCATCGGTCAGGGTCATTGGATCGGGTCCACCGCGAGGAGCCATCCGGATGACGCCTCGGGCCTGCATCTCGGCGTGAAGCTCGATGGGCGCTACGTGGATCCATGGGGTTATCTCGGCGCAGTGGACGTGACCCGTGCGCTGCACCTCGCACCTCTCGCCGAGACCTACGCAGACGGGGTGAACGACGAGGAGGTGGAACGGCTGCGAAGCAGCGTGCGGCGCCCCTGCGAAAGGCCGCGGACCCTCGGGTCGATGCCGCCGCCTCCGAACGACAACGTCGCCATCGCGATCGCCGGCATCGCGACCGAGACGGACAACGGCAACGTGCCGGCCCTCTACGACGGGTGGCTCAGCGACGGGCTCGGCTATCCGGCCGAGCGCACCTACGCCTTTTCCTACCGAGGCTCCAAGGGGGAGCGCCTGCACACGAGCTACGCACGGGCGGACACCGTGGGCCGTCTCGCGGATGCGGGGGCGCGCCTGCGTCGGCTCCTCGAACGGATCCATTGGCGGCATCCCGGCGCAGGCGTCGATCTCGTGGCTCATTCGCAGGGAGGGCTCGTCGCGCGCGTCCTTCTCGAGAAGCTGTCGGAGTCCTGGGAGCCGGCGCTTCCGATCGTGGAGCACCTCGTGACGCTCGCCACCCCGCACACCGGGACGCCCGCGGCGACGCTCCCGGGAGCGATAGACGAGGGGCCGGTCGGCGCCCTCGCGCTCGGTGCGGTCGCGCGCGCGATCCGCTCGGGCGATCTTCCGCTCCCCGACCCGCGCTCATCGGCGGTCACCGAGCTCGCCACCGGATCGACCCTCATGAGCGCGCTGGCGCAGGAGGACGTCGCCTTCGGCACGAGGGTCCTCGCGCTGGCGATGCCGCACGATCTGCTCGTGCCGGCCGACCGCGCATCGCTGCGGGGATCCTCCGGACGAGTGCTGGCGCCGGCGGGCGTCTGGGGCCACAGCTCGATACTGCGTTCGAACGCCGCCCGCACGCTCGTGTACGACTTCATGCGGGACGCGGCCGCCTCCTGCGCCGGTGCATGGGATCGCGTGGGCCCCCTCCTCGGCGCCGGCCTCGGGCTCGGGTACCGAGCCCTCGGCTGGGTCACCGCGACCGGGCAGCGCTGGGGCACCTTGAGCGACGGGGCGCGCGTGGCGCTCGACGCCGCTCGCGGCATCCTCGCCGACTGAGCTGGGCCATGCGGTCCGCTGCGCCCCCCGGGGAAGGGTCCGGTGGATCCCCACCCGGCCTCGAGCGACCGTGGAGGACCCATGATGCGAGGCCCGAACTCGACCCACGTGTGTGGCCGGCGCGGTTCGGGGGGATGCGCCGGCGCGGCGCACATGGAAGAGCCCCCTCCGCCGGGGGGAATGGGCGAA
Source organism: Actinomycetota bacterium (assembly GCA_046262355.1). Lineage (GTDB taxonomy): Bacteria > Actinomycetota > CADDZG01 > CADDZG01 > WHSQ01 > DATADD01. The sequence continues at coordinate 70,593 of JBHEMX010000068.1, forward strand.
AAAACGGAGGGGGCTCAAGCCGTGCTTTTGTGGTTCAAGGAGATTGTGAGCCGTTTCACAAGGTTTCTCAACCCTTCGACAGGCAACGAATGAGCGACTCAATTGTGCCCGGGGGACAAAACGGCCACTCTTCCCAGGCCCGCCATAGGATGCCGCAATGGGACTCAACCGCCTGCCGCTGGACGCGCCCGGCCTCGAGCGGGAGTTCGATCGTATCGAGGTGCGACGCTCGGCCCGGCGCAAGAAGACGATCTCGGCCGAGGTCGTGGGCGACGCCCTGATCGTTTCGGTCCCGGACAGGATGTCGCGCGCCGACGAGCGGGAATGGGTCGCACGCATGGCGGAACGGATGTCCGAGCGGCGCAGGCGTGACCGTCTCAACTCTGATGGGGCGCTCGAGCGGCGGGCCACGGAGCTCGCCGACCGCTACCTCGATGGGATCCGCCCGGTCGAGATCGCGTGGACCTCGAGCCTGCGGACCCGCTGGGGTTGGTGTGCGGTCGACGGGGGAGTCATCAAGCTGTCGTTGGCCCTGGCCGACTACCCCGCTTGGGTCAGGGACTACGTGATCGTTCACGAGCTGGCTCACCTCGTGGTCGCCGATCATTCGGCGCGCTTCTGGAGCCTCGTCGACCGTTATCCGCTCACGGAACGGGCGCGCGGGTTCCTTATCGCGAAGGGCATGGAGGACGCTTAGAGGAGCCGGACCTTGTCTCGGGTCCTCCAGAAGACGATGTCGCGACGGCCGCAGCGTTCGAGCATGCCGACCGCGAGAGCGGCTCTCACGGCGAACCCGGCGACGACGATCACCGCGCGGTCGCGCGCGACATCGGCGGCTCGCGACCACAGCTTCTCGATCGGGATGTGAAGTGCCGAGTCGGGGCGGCGCGCGCCGGGATCTCCGACGTCGAGCAGCGTGCCGTCGGGCGCCGCAGCGTGCGTGACGACTTCGGTCGACGCGGGCGCCCCCTTCGCCGATGCCCACGCGTTGACCCCATGATCCACCCGACCCAGCACGGTGAAGCCCTTGCCGCGCAGCGCGGCGGCGGTGTTCGCCATGTGAGCGTTGTCCGAGGACAGCAGCAGGAGCGGCAGCTCGAGGGGCAGGCAATCGCGCGCCCGGCCCGCCATTCCCGGACCGAACTCGTAGAGGAGAGCGATCGAACCGGGAACGTGTACCTGGAGGTAGTCGTCGATCGGACGGAGGTCGACGAAAGCCGCCCCGTCGTCCACACGAGCAAGAGCTTCGTCGAGGTCGAGCGTCTTCAGCGTCGTGGTCGGCAGCATCGTCGTTAGCGCGTAGCGTATCCGCTGCTTGATACTGGGGGCATGGGACCGTCTCTGTTCGTGCTGCTGCTCGCGGTTCCGATCGCAGAGCTGTGGCTCATCGTCCAGGCCTCGGAGCGCATCGGACTGATGTCTACGCTCGGGCTCCTCGTGCTCATCTCGATCGTCGGTGCGTGGCTGCTGAAGCAGCAAGGTCTGGCGACGTGGCGACGTCTGCAGGATGTGTTGCGTCGGGGCCAGATGCCGACGAGCGAGATCGCCGACGGAGCTCTGATCCTGCTCGGAGGAGCGCTCCTGCTGACACCCGGTTTCCTCACCGATCTCGTCGGGTTGCTGTTCGTCGTGCCGCCCACCAGGGCCGTTGTCAAGCGCGTCTCCAGGAGGCGGCTGTCACGGTGGGCGGAGCGCCGCGTCGGGGGACCGACCAAGCACGTCCATGCGACGACGGCAACTAGGGCGACAGTCCCGGATGGCGCTTCTGGAACTCCTCCGAGTCCTCCTCCTCTTCCTCGGCAACCGGTCGATCGGCGCGTCGCACCGGGGGACGAGGGCGGTTCTCGGGATACGGGATGACGGGTCCCACGCGCCCTTGCTCTCTGTAGGCCGCTCGGGCGAAGTCCTCGGGCGGCCGGACGTTGGCGTTGATCCGCACGCGCAGATCCTCCGGATAGCCCCCGAGGTGAACCGGGACGCCGAGCCCTGCCGCTCGCTCCCGGGCCTCGTCGGGCGACGCGTAGACCCAGCGCTCCCAGCGCCCGTGAGCATCCACGAGGACGAGCTGGGCGTCGCCGAGCCCGATCCGCACGATCACCGCTTCGACCCCCGCACCCTGGCGGCGCGTGAAGTCCTCGGGGCTGTGGAACGGTTCCTCCGGATCCCCCCAGCCCTCGAACGGCCACGTCCGTGCCATGCATGATCCTTTCCGCGCGGGCCTTCGGCGCGCCGTAACCGTACCCGTGGTTGCATCCACGTCGCACGCCCACGATAGAGGGAGCGAGACGGCGGGGCTTAGATGACGAGCCCGCCGTCGACGCAGAGGACCTGTCCGGTCACGTAGTCGGAGTCCTTCGAGGCGAGGAACACGAACGCGGGAGCTATCTCCTCCGGCGCTCCGTAGCGGCCCAATGCGAACCGAGCGAGTCGCTTCTCTGCGCCGGCGGGATCTTGCATGAGAGGCTCCGTCATCGCGGTGAGTGCGGCGGGGGCGATCGCATTCACGTTTATGGCCAGCGGCCCCACCTCCTTGGCCCAGCTCTTCGTGAGCCCCACGATGCCCATCTTCGCGGCGGCATAGTTCGACTGGCCGATCGCGCCGATCAGTCCGGACGCCGACGTGACGTTGACGATCTTTCGGGCCTTCGGCTTACCGTCATTCGATTCCTGCTTCGCGAGCGGGCGCCAGTGCTGGATGAGCGCGCGGCCGCACGCCCAAGTGCCCTTGAGATGGACCCGGATCACCTCGTCGAACTCCTCTTCCGACATCCTGTGGACCATGCGATCTCGCAGTATCCCGGCGTTGTTGACGAGCACGTCGACCACTCCGAAGCCGGCGAGCGCGGTGTCCAGCAGCGCTTCGGCGGCCTCGACGCTTCCGATGGGGTCGTAGTTGGGCGCAGCATCCGCGCCGAGTGCGGCCGCCCCCGCAACGACGTCGTCGCAGGCCCGTCTGTTGACGTCGTTGACGACGACACGCGCTCCCTCTGCGGCGAAGGCAAGCGCGACCGCTTTGCCGATACCTTGTCCCGCACCCGTTACTATGCAGGACTTACCGCGAAGCCTGTTGCTCATGAGACGCATCCTATGTGCGGGCGCGCGTCTTATGCTCGCTGGCTTCGGAAAGATGTTCAACAAGCGAATCGGTCGAGGCGGTTGAGTGGCTATGGCAGACCAAGAGAAGAAGGCTCCACTTACGCAGCAGGCTTTCGATCGCCTAGAGGCGGAGTTGGCCCATCTCGAGGGTGAAGGCCGCGAGAAGATCATCGAAGAGATCGCCCGGGCGCGCGCGCACGGCGACCTCAGCGAGAACGCGGAGTATCACGCCGCGCGCGAGACGCAAGGTATGCAAGAGGCGCGCATCCGGCAGATCCGACAGATGATCGAGAATGCCGAGATCATCCACGGCGACGAAGACGACATCGTCAAGCCCGGCAAGCTCGTCACGATCCGGTACGCGGCCGACG
>JBHEMX010000069.1:0-9801 GCA_046262355.1 Actinomycetota bacterium
TACCGGGGGTCAGAGAACCCGAGATGATCTCGTCGCGGAGGTGCTCGTGCGCCCGCTGCCAGAGCGTCCGCTGGTCGAGGGCGGCTGGCCTTGCCGACGACTCCGACTCGACATTCGCGATGTTGGACATTTGCATCGAGCCTCGGTGAAGGGTTATAACGCTCCGTTGAGTGTCAACGGTCTACAGCCGACCCTAACACTCGCCGAACGATGCGGGCGACCCGTGAAGGGAACGGCATGATCTTCGACGCTCATTCGCACGTCGGCGACTTCGGCCCGATGTTCAACGTCTCGCTCGACCGCGACGGGCTCGCAGCGCTAATCGAGGAGCACGGCTACGAAGGCTGTTGTGTCTTTCACCCCGACAACGAGTACGTCCGTACGGTCATCGAGTCGATCCCGGAGGCATATGGGCTCGTATGGGCCAATCCCAGGATGCCGGGGTATCTGGAAGAGGCCGAGCGCTTTCTCGAGCACCCGAAGTTCCTCGGTCTGAAGCTCCATCCGCTGATCGACGGATACCACCCGAACGACCCGGCCGTACATCCGCTCATGGAGCTGCTCCTGGAACGAGGCGGCCTCCCGGTTCTCATTCACTCCGGCCACCCGATCTTCACGCTGCCGTGGTCGATCGAGGAGCTCGCGGTCGCCTTCCCCGGCGTGAAGGTGATCATCGGGCACATGGGCCACGGGAACATCGTCTACATCAACGCCTCGATCGATATCGCGGCGCGGAACCCGAACGTCTACCTGGAGACGTCGGGAATGCCCATGCACACGAAGATCAAAGAGGCGGTCGAGCGGGTTGGCGTGGAGCGCGTGCTGTACGGCTCGGACGCCCCCTTCCACCATCCGGCGGTCGAGATCCTGCGTGTCCAGGTGAGCGGGCTCGGGCCCGAGGAGCTTGAGCGCGTCCTCTGCGGAAACAGCCGCATGCTCTTTCTCGGCCAGGCGAGCGTCAAGGAAGAGGGGGTGACGAGCGCAGGAGCGGTGGGATAATCGCGGGACGGAAGGTCACGACGAGAAAGAGGAGGAAAGATGGGTAGACGTGTAAGAGTGAGTGGCGTCGCGGGCCTCCTGCTCGTGGCAGTCGCTGCACTCGTGGTCGTAGCGGGAGGCGCGGCAAGCGCCCAGAAAGTCACGAGCGTCGGGTTCGCGGCGCCTGAGAAACCGACCGACTACGGCTGGAACCAGCAGGGGTTCGCAGGCGCCAAAAAGGCGGCCCAGGCAACCGGGGCGAAGGTGCTAGATGCGACGGGCAGCGGCTACGACAACGTGGAGCCGAATCTCCGTCGTCTCGCTCAGCAGGGCGCCGACCTGATCATCGCGCACGCATCCGGGTACAACTCGGCAGCGCCTGCGATCGCGGCGGAGTTCAAGGTGCCGGTGGTCGTCTGGGACGCCAAGGCGGGAACTGTCAAGAAGGGCCTCGTCTCCAACGTGCTCACGAAGGCCCAGGAGGGTGCCTACCTGGCCGGCGTGCTCGCGGCGCAGATGTCGAAGACGGGCACGCTCGGCATCGTCGTCTCGGCGTCTGACGAGAACTGGTTCAAGCAGGCGGGTGGCTACGTCCAGGGCGCGCGCTCGATCAACAAGAACGTGAAGTTCAAGTACGGCCGCATCGGCCAGGCCTCGTACGCCGACGCCGCGGGGGGCAAGCGGATCACGCAGACCGTGATCGCCGCCGGCGCGGACGTCGTGTTCGGCATGGGCGACGGCTCGTCCTTCGGGATGCTCCAGGCGGTCGAGACGGCAAAGGCACCGGCCGGAGCAAAGAAGGTCTGGTTCATCGACGTCATCGGTGACAAGAGAAGGATCGACAAGAAGGGCGTCCTGCTCTCGTCCGAGCTCTGGGACTTCGCGCCGATCTACACGCGGGCGATCAAGGCCGTGAACACCGGCACATTCGGGACGACGTACATCCTCGACGCCAAGAATGGCCTCTCGCTGCTGAAGACGAACAAGGCGCCGGCTTCGGTCTGGGCCAAGGTTGCCGCCGCGCAGAAGAGGATCGCCAAGGGGTCTATCAAGGTCATCTCGACCGCGACCGAGGCGAAGGTCAAGAAGTACTGCAAGTGCTGAGCAACGCGTAGCGCACGGCAGGGGCGGCTCGAGAGGGCCGCCCCGCCAGCGCGATCACGGGAAATGACGACCGGGAGCCCCACGACACCCGCCACCGACGGCTCGGAGCAGCAGGCCGTCGAGCTCGTAGGGATCACCAAGGAGTTCCCCGGCGTGCTCGCCAACGACCGCGTCTCGCTCACGGTGCGCCGCGGGGAGGTGCACTGCTTGCTGGGCGAGAACGGCGCCGGGAAGTCGACCCTGATGAACATCCTCTCGGGGATGGTGCGTCCGGACGCGGGTCAGGTGAAGCTGGACGGGCGCGTCGTCGAGATCGACTCTCCAAAGCACGCCATCGGGCTCGGGATCGGCATGGTCTACCAGCACACCTCGCTCGTGCCCCAGCTGACCGTGCTCGAGAATCTCATGCTCGGCGAGGCGGAAGGCATCCGGCTCAATGCCGCCCGCGCGGGAGAGCGTCTCCGTGAGCTCGGTAGCTCGTTGGGCCTGGACGTCGACCCGAAGGCGACGAGCGGGACGCTTGCCCTGGGGCAGCAGCAGCAGCTGGAGATCATCAAGGCGCTCTGGCGTGGCTCGAAGGTGCTCATCCTGGACGAGCCGACGTCGATGCTGACGCCCGAGGGCGTCGCCGAGCTGGAGCACATCGTCGCTCGCCTCAAGGGGCAAGGGCTCGCTGTGGTCTTCATCACGCACAAGCTGCACGAGGCGATCTCGATGGGCGATCGGGTGGCCATTCTCAGCCAGGGGCGCCTGGTCGGGGCGATCGAGCCCGCTGAGCTCCGATCGGCGACGCACGACGAGCTCCAGGAACGGATCATCGCACTCATGTTCGGCAGCCAGGCGGCGCTGGCCGCCGGCGTCGCGGAGCTGACGGACGGCGTCGAGCCGCACCTCCCGCGGCGTACGCTCGCCGCCGAGCCGGCGCTAGAGCTGGACGACGTCACCGTCGAGCCGGGCCCCGGCGAGATCGGCGCCCACGACCTCTCGCTCCAGGTGCTGAAGAGCGAGATCATGGGCATCGCGGGCGTCGACGGGAACGGTCAGCGCGAGCTGGCCGAGGCGATTGCCGGGCAGCGGGCGATCGCGGATGGCGACGTCCGCCTCTTCGGCCACTCGATCGCGAGGCTCAAGGTCGCACAGCGCGAGAAGCTCGGGCTCCGCTACGTGACGGACGACCGTATCCACGAAGGCACGGTCGGCTCGCTCTCGGTGGCGATGAACATCGTGCTGAAGCAGATCGGCAAGTCGCCCTTCTGGGGACGCGGCCGCATTCGCTATGAGGCGATACAGAGCAAGGCGCGTGAGCTGATCGGGCGCTTCGACATCCGGACGCCCGGGCCCGACACGCGCGTCGCCGCGCTCTCGGGCGGGAACATCCAGAAGGTCGTGCTCGCCCGCGAGCTGTCGTTCGACCCGAAGGTGGTCGTCTACAGCAAACCGACCTACGGCCTGGACGTGAGGACGACGAGGAGCGTGAGGCAGACGATTCGCGAGCAGGCCCGGGAGGGCGTCACCTCGATCGTGATCTCTACCGACCTCGAAGAGCTACTCGACCTCTGCGACCGGATCGCGGTGCTCTCGCGCGGCCGCATCACCGGCATTGTCGAGAACGGGCCGAGCGCGCAGCAGCGGATCGGTGAGCTGATGGTCGGAGGGAAGGCAACATGACCGAGACGACCGCTGCCGCTGAGCGCCGTAAGCCGCCGCGCCCAGGCGAGGTGACGGGCAGACCGGCTCAGCTCGGGCGCGTGGGCGACTTCTTCCTGCGCTCGATCCTGCCGCTGGTTCTCGCGCTCGGTACGGGCGCCGTCATCCTGGCTGCGATTGGCGTCGACCCGATCCAGTACTACAAAGACGTCTACTCGGGCGGTGTCCAGTTCGCGGCGTGGCAGGACTCGCTCATGCGCGTCGCGCCGCTCCTGCTCATCGCCGTCGGCCTGATCGTCGTCTTCCGGGCCGGGATCTGGAACCTGGGCATCGACGGGCAGTTCTTGCTCGCCGCCGCCGTGATCTCCGGTATCGGCTCGAGGTTGGAGGAGCACTTGCCCAACACGATCAACCTCCTGCTGCTGTTCGTCATCGCCGGTGTGGTGGGGGCCGCCTGGACAGTCGTGCCCGCACTGCTCAAGGCCCGATACGAGCTCAACGAGATCATCACGACGCTGATGATGACCTTCATCGGCATTAACCTGGCGCAGATCCTCGTCAAGGGGCCGTTCCAGGACCCGTCGACGACGACGCCGCAGACGTGGGCGTTCGACTTCACGGCGCTGCTCCCGTCGATCCCGGGCACGGAATCGACCTCCCGCCGCTGGCCTGGTGTCCACGTCGGCCTTCTCGTCGCGGCGGCGGCCGCGTTCGTCGTCTGGTTCCTGATGAGCCGCACTTCGCTCGGGCTGCGCCTCCAGGTGCTCGGCGCCTCGATGCGCTCGGCCCGCCACATGGGGCTCGACGTTCCCCGGCTGATCATCGTCGCCTTCCTGCTCTCGGGGTTCTTCGTCGGCCTCGCTGCCGCGACCGAGATTCTCGGCGTCAAGGGCTACCAGCGAGCCGACTGGAATCCGGCCTTCGGGCTCTGGGTGGTACCGCTCGTCTTTCTTGCGCGCCTGCACGCGATCGGCGTCATCCCCTATGTCGTGCTGCTCTCGCTCGCCTCCATCGGCGGCGACTACGCAGCCCAGAACGCCGGCCTGACACCGCAGTTCACGTTGTTGCTCGTGGGCCTGACGCTTCTGTTCATGGCCCTGACGGAATGGATCGCGCGCCGCACCGCAGGGGGCAGCTACCTCCCGGGAGCGTCCTACCGGCGGCACCGAGCGGAAGGAGCCGGGTGACGACGGTCCTCGCAGCGACCGGCGTCTTCTCCGAGCAAGCCCTTACGGCGCTCGCTGCGGGGGCGATTCTCGCCGGTGTGCCACTCATGTTCGCGGCACTCGGGGAGCTCGTTTCCCAGCGGGCGGGCGTGCTCAACATCGGCCTCGAGGGGATGATGCTCATGGGCGCCTACGTGGGCTTCGTGGCCGCGTACCACGGCGGCAGCGAGTGGCTCGGCTTCGGAGCGGGCCTGCTCGCGGGCGCGGGAGTCTCGTTGCTGATGGTGCTCTTCTGCGTTCGCTGGGGCCTGGACCAGATCGTGACCGGAATCGCCATCACGCTTACGTGCGAGGGCGCGACTGCGCTCATTTTCGAGGCCGAGTTCGCCGAGAGCCGGCCGACCCTCGGCGCGACGGACAAGGTTGCGATTCCGGGGCTCGCCGACCTGCCCGTGGTGGGCGGCAAGGGGGAGTCGAACGGGAGCATCTTCACGCAGCCGCTCGTTGTCTACCTCGGCCTCGCGCTCGCGTTGCTGGTCGCGTGGATTCTGCGTCGCACGCACATGGGTCTCAACGTCCGGGCGGCTGGTGACGCACCGGGCGCGCTCGACGCCGCGGGTGTGAGCGTGTTTGCGACGCGCTCGTGGGCCGTGCTGTTCGCGGGCGCGCTGGCGGGCCTCGGCGGCGCCTTCCTTTCCATCGTCGGCGCAGGTCTTTTCCAGGACACGATCGTCGGCGGGCGTGGGTTCATCGCTATCGTGCTCGCCATGCTGGCGAGGAGTCGGCCGCTCTGGGCCGTCGTCGGCGCGATGCTGTTCGGCGCCTCGCTCTCGATCGCCGACTGGGCTCAGGTAGCGCAGATCAACATCTCGACTGACTTCGTGTTCATGCTGCCGTTCCTGCTCGTCCTCTTCGTTCTCGTCGTCTTTGGGCGGCGGGCTTACCTGCCCGCCGCTCTCGCGCTTCCGTACGAGCGCGGTACCCGCTAGTAGAAGGAGACAGCGTCATGCGCAATCCCGATTTCACACTGAGCGCCGGGCCGACGATGGCGTGGCCCCGAGTTCTCGCCGCACAGGGAAAGCAGATCACCTACCACTACGACCCGGCTTTCATGGAGGCGTTCCGCCGTACCGAGCGGATGCTGGCCGAGATCTTCCTCACGAAGAGCGACATCCTGCTCATGCAGGGGGAGGCCGTGCTCGGGCTCGAGGCGGCAGCGCGCGGCCTCGTCCGACCTGGCACCCCCGTGCTGAGCCTCGTCTCCGGCGTCTTCGGCAAGGGCATGGGCTACTGGCTGAAGGACTTCGGCGCCGAGCTGCACGAGCTCGAGGTTCCCTACAACGACTCCGTCGATCCGGCCGACGTCGAGCGTTACCTCGACGAGCGCCCGGAGATCGACCTGCTGACGGTCGTCCACTCCGAGACGCCGTCGGGGACGCAGCACGACCTGGCGGCGATCGGCCCCATCGCGCGCGCCCACGGCGCCATGATGCTCGTCGACTGCGTCTCCTCGCTGGGCGGGATGGAGCTGCGCACCGACGACTGGGAGATCGACATCGCCGTGGCGGCGGCGCAGAAGTGCCTCGGCGGCCCGCCCGGCATCACGCTGATGACCGTCAACGACGCGGCCTGGGAGCGAATCCGGGCCAACGCCGGGGCGCCCCGGGCCTCTTTTCTCTCCATGCTCGATTGGAAGGACAAGTGGATCGACGGCGACGTATTCCCGTTCACCCCGTCCGTCGTCGACATGCACGGGATCGAGGCGTGCTGCGACGAGCTGCTCGAAGAGGGGCTCGACAACTCCATCGCTCGTCACGACCTCGCCGCGCGCGCCTGCCGCGCGGGCGTCAGGGCGATGGGCCTCGAGCTCTGGCCGCGCAGCGAGGAGGTCACCGCAGCCTGCGTGACGGCGATCGCCGTCCCGGAGGGGCTGACCGACATCCAGGTGCGCGCGCACTGCCGCGAGCGCTACGGCGTCATGATCTCCAGCGGTCAAGGGGCGGGCAACCTCGTTCGGATCGGCCACATGGGACCGACCGCGAGGTCGTTGTTTCCCGTGATCGGGCTCGGCGCGCTCGGGCGCACCATCGCCGACCTCGGTGTGCCGGTGAGGCTCGGCGAGGGCATGGAGGCGGCGCTCGAGGTGCTCTCCGAGACCGCGGCGGTGGGCGTGGCGTGACGCTGCCGCCCTTTGACCTGCACCGGCCGCAGTCGCTGGAGGAGGCAACCGAGCTCGCCGACCGCTACGACGAGGACGCGGCCTTCTACTGCGGGGGCACGGAGCTCCTGCTGCTTCTCAAGCTCGGCTTCGCCTCCTTCGGGCATCTCATCGACCTGAAGGGTGTCGAGGAGCTTGCGGGAGTGCGGGCGGAGGACGGATGCCTCGTCGTGGGCGCAGCGGTCACGCACCGGGAGCTCGAGCGCTCCGAGCTCGTCCGCGAACGGCTTCCGGCCCTGGCCGACATGGAGCGCAAGGTGGCGAACATCCGCGTGCGCGAGGTCGGCACGCTCGGCGGCAATCTCTGTTTCTCGGATCCGCATTCCGACCCGGCCACGTTCCTCTTTGCGCTGGATGCGGAGGTCGAGTGCCGCCGCGGAGGAGAGGGCGCGCGGCGCGTCCCGATCACGGACTTCGTCGCGGGCCCGTATCAGACGGCGCTTCGCGAGGGCGAGGTACTGACCTCGGTGCGGATCCCCGTGCTTCCACCGGGCGCCGCCGTGGCGCACGCCAAGTTCGCCTTCCACGAGCGGCCGACGGCCACGGTCGCGTGCCTCGCGCGCGTTGAGGACGGCGCGGTGGTCGAGGCGCGCGTGGCGGTGGGGTCGGTCGGCGCGCGGCCGGTGCGCTCCGCGGCGGCCGAGGGGCTGCTGAGAGAGCTGCCGTCGGGCGAGCTCGATCCCTCGGTGGTCGCGGAGGCAGGAAGGCGTGCCGCCGAGGATGCAGCGCCGGTCGATGACGCCACGGGCTCCGCCGAGTACAAGGCGCAGCTCGTACGCGTACTCGTCGAGCGGACCTTCCGGGATGCGATGGCATGATCGACCGTCAAGACGTACTGACGTCGATCGCTCGGCAGACGAACGCCATCCAGGCGACTATTCGCTTCGTCCACGAGCACCCGGAGCTCGGCCACGAGGAGCACGAGTGTTCCCGCTATCTCTGCGACACCCTGGCGGCGGCCGGCCTGAAGGTGGAGCCGGGCGTGGGAGGAATGGAGACCGCCTTTCGCGCCACCCTGCGCGGGAAGCGCCCCGGGGCGGCGGTCGGTCTCGTCTGCCTCTACGATGCCGTCACCGCTGTGCGGCCGGACGGACGCGTCGAGCCCCTCCACTCCTGTGGACACGGCCCGATCGCCGGCGCCGTCGTCGGTGCTGCACTTGCACTCACCGAGCTGCGCGAGGTGCTTGCGGGCACCGTCGTCGTCGTGGGCTGTCCCTCGGACGAGATACATGCGCCGGGCTCGATCGCGCGCGGCGGCGGCAAGGCGCTCAGCGCGGAAGCCGGGCTCTGGGACGACATCAACGCGGCACTCTATGCGCACCCGGAGTTTATCGACACGGTCTCGCTCGAGTCGCGCTGGATGCAGCGGGCGACGGCCACGGTTTCGGGCTCGCGTTCGTTGGCCACCGCAGACCAGCCTCCGCTCAAGGCGGCGCTCGCTGCCCTCGAGTCCGCACGCGCATACGTGCCGGACGACCTCATGCTCGAACGCCTGGTGCTGGACGGAGACGTGGAAGAGGGAACCGGGCTCGTGCTCCGTGCGACGTTTCTCGTCTTCGCCGATGCGGAGGACGACATCGAGCCGCGTATCGCAGCGCTTCGAGACGCGGTCCCGCAGGCACGCTGGGAGCTGGGCCGAGTCGTCGAGGCGGTGCGACCGGACGAGCACGTGACCGCGGCCGTGGCCGGCGCCTTCGACATCCTAGGCCGGGATTTCGTCTCGGACCCTCCCCCACTTCCCTTCGCAACGGACTTCGGCAACATTTCGCGCCGGTGCCCGGCTGCGCTGATCGGCGTGGGGCGCGAAGGGGGGTGGTCATTCCACACGGACGACGGTGCGGCGCAGTTCGCCTCTCCTGACGGTGAAGCGGCGGCGCTCACGATCGCCCAGGTGCTCGCGCTCGCGGCAGCCGACCTCACCGAGCCGCGCTAGCAGCGCTTGGTCCGAAGAAGGTGCACAGTTGAGTCATCTTTTTTCATGCCGCGAGAGCGGCGTCGGCGATCCTGGTGTCGAGCGCGCGCTCGTAGGCTCTCCAGGCTCGGCTGAGCGGTTCGCGGGCGGCGATCTCCTCGGGCAAGGTGGGGTCGAGCCCGGCGAGTGAGGGCGTGAGGACGCGCGCGTAGACCTTGGCGAAGAAGACGGCGAGGCGGCGGCCCCCGGGGGTGAGGGCGTAGCGCTGGCTGCCCTTGATCCGGATGAGGAAGCCGTTGCGGCAGAGGCGGCGCAGGTCGTAGGTCATCTGGCGGGGCGTGTAGCCCGGCCGCAAGGAGGCGACGCGGCTGCGCAGGCCGCGGTTGCTGACGCCCTCGAGCAGGTGGTTGAAGGCGGCGAGCGAGGCGAGGGCGCCTCCTTGGGCTACCGGGAACGGTTGCCGCCCTGAAAGGGCATAACGTAGAAGGCGGAGGCGCCCGTGACCACCCCGACAAGTCGCCCTCCGGTGCTCGCGCCCCAGCCCGAGCGAGGCTCAGACCCGACCCGCCGAGCGCAGACGCCCCACCGCTCGGCGGTCTGAGGCTCGCTCGCTAACGCTTGCCGCGGCGGAAGGCGCGGCGCCAGAGCGTGCCGAAGAGCAGGCGCAGCCCCCCGACCGGCTTGACGCTGGCGGATGGTGCGGAGGGGCTTCCGTCTCGAGCAGCGAGGCGACGCAGGTCGCGAACTGCTTCGTCAGCTCCTCGGCGACGCTGCCG
>JBHEMX010000070.1:0-8107 GCA_046262355.1 Actinomycetota bacterium
GCCCTTCTCGATCGCCTCACGGACCGCCGTGGAGCCGCACGGCATCGACGACCGCCCCGCGTACTTGGGTCGCATGTCCGCGGTCAGCTCGGGAGCGTCGTCGAGACCGGAACCGTAGGGAGGGCAATGAAAGCTGTAGACCGTTCTTTCAGGCGGCGCCGTAACCGCAGAGACCACCTTGTCGATGCGCTGTGCCAGCTCCGGCTCGTCCTCCTCTCGATAGGTGTCCCACGGCGTCCGGTTCGCCCAGCCGGTTGAAGCCATCTCGAAGTCTCCGAAGTCGACCACGCGGCCCTCGGCCAGCTCCACCCGCTTCGCGTTGGCGATTATCTCGTCGACCTCGAACTGATCGTCGTTGCCGGGGCATACGAAGCAGCCGATGTCCGTATCGGCGAGTCGCTCATCGGCGAGCTCCATCCAGCGCTCGACGGTCGCGAGCATGCATTGGTGAAAGAGCTGATGTCTGCGCGGCTCGTCCGACTCGAGCTCCCCCAACTCATCTGGATCCGTGCGGAACGGGTAGTAGCCCCGACGGCGCACCGAGTCTTCGAACGCGACTACCTCGTCCTCGCCGGTCATCTCCTGGCGCACCTCGAGCAAGCTCGCATGCCACCGGTCGCCGCCCTCATCGACGATCGGAACGAGCGCCTTGCCGGTCATGTCGCCACCCAGCACCATGACGTCTGCTTCGTAGTGCTTCCCCGAGTTGAGGAACTTGCGCCAGCACGTCTCCGAACCATGGATGTCTGTGGCGAAGAAGACTCGCTGTTTCGAGCTCTTCTTGTGGGAGAGGATCATTCCCGGCCTCCTGTCACTTCCTCCGGCAGCTCGTACCAGCGCTTGCGGTCGCCGATCTTTGCCCGCAGACGCCACTTGCGCGATTTGGGCTCGCGCTCGGTCCATTCCTCTAGTTGTTTCAGGCGCTCCGCCATCTTCGTCTTGTCGTCGGATGGAAGCTCGAGATCGTCGATCCGCTCGGAGCAGGTCGCCAGGTTCGCCGTGAAGGTGCGCCACAAGCCCCAGTCGTTGGCGCACAGAGACGCTACACGGGCCCCGTTGATCAACGAGCCGTCACCGTCTCCAACGGCGTACTGATGGAACAGCGTTAGAGCGTCCCTGACGTCCTTTTCGTTCAACTGGGCGACCTGAAGCTTGGTGAGCAACAGCTCGGCCAGAGGGATCGTCACGGGGTCGAGCTCGAGCCTGTCGCCCATCGGGATCTCGTGGCTCATGCGGAAGGTACCGACGAAGACGTCGACCTGGCGTCCATTGACGTCGTCGAAGAACATCAGACGCTCCTTGCCGTTGAGCGCGTTGAAGCGCGTCTGAGGTGAGTAGCCGGCGTCTGTGAAGAAACGCTGCGTCGCGGCCGAGGTGCCCTTGGCGGTGACCCAGTCGAGGTCGCCGTAGTCGCGCACGAACGCCGCGGGGAGCTCGCCCTGCGCCCGCAGCCGGATCGCAACCCCGCCCAGGAGCCGCAGCGACAATCCGTCCCGTGCGGCGCGCTCCACGAGCCGACGGCCCTCGGACACGACGTCGGCCTGGATCTCGCTCACGCCGCCGGACCCCACACACAGCGGCTCCGGCTCCGGGCCGTCACGGTCACTACAGCAAGAGCGCTCATGCGCCGAGGTTCACCACAACTGTCTTGAGCTCGGTGAAGGTCTCCATGGCGTGGCGCCCCCCGACGCGGCCGACCCCGGAGCGAGAGCCCGAGCGGCCCCCGAAGGGCAGGTGGCTCTCCCAGTAGTTCGACGATTCGTTGATGTTCACCCAGCCTGCCTGGGCCGACTCGGCGAAGCGGAGACCGCGCCCGAGGTCCCTTGTCCATATTGAGGTCAGCAGTCCGTAGGGAGACGAGTTCACCACGTCGAGGGCTTCGGACTCCGAGGTGATCGTCGTCACCGGGACGACCGGTCCGAAGGTCTCCTCGCGCGCCACCTCCATGCCGTGCGTGACGAGGTCGAGGACCGTCGGCTCGTAGTAGAGGCTGGTGGGGAAGCCCTCGGCGCGCCTCCCACCGACCACCACCTCGGCCCCTCCCTCGAGGGCGTGAGCCACGTGCCGGTCCATCTTCTCGGCGGTGGCCTCGTTGTTGAGCGGTCCGATGGTGGTCTCGGGTGCGACGGGGTCACCCAGGCGCACGCTCTCCTTGATCGCCGCCTCGAGCCTTCCCATGAAGTCGCCGTGCACGTCTTCGTGGACGAGCCAACGTTCCCCGGCGGTGCAGCTCTGTCCGGCGCACAAGAAAGCCGACTCGAGACTCGCGCGCGCGGCTGCATCGAGGTCCGCATCCTCGAGCACGACGACGGGGCCGTTGCCGCCCATCTCGAGCAACAGTCCCTTGCCGGCGGCGCGCTCCGCCACCTTGTGGCCGGTCGCGATCGAACCGATGAAGGCGACGGTCTGGGTGCCCGGGTTGGAGGCGATCTCGTCGCCGACCACGGGCCCCAGCCCGGTGACCATGTTGAAGACGCCGGGGGGCAAGCCCGCGTCGACGATGCAACGACTGAGTGCCACGGCGCACACCGAGGTCGTCGGCGCAGGCGCCCACACGACAGAGTTGCCGCATGCCAGCGCCGGCGCGATCAGCTCGCCGGGCATCGTGTAGGGCCAGTTCCACGGTGTGATGACTCCGACGACGCCGCGCGGGACCCGATAGGCGAGGATGCGCTTGCCGGCGTCCGTGGACGGTGGCATCGATCCCTCCAGACGCTTGGCGTCCTCTCCGGCCATCTGGAAGTACTGCGCGAGTTCGTCTACCTCGCCGTAGGACTCCGCGTGAAGAGGCTTTCCTTGATCGAGCGTGAGTGTCCGAGCCAGCTCGTCTCTGCGTTCCTCGATCAGGTCGACGACCCGTTCGAGCGCGGCGGCGCGCTCGAACGGCGAGCGCGCCGCCCAATCTCTCCACGCGTCGTTCGCCGCCGCGACGGCGCGCCGGACGTCGGAGCGGGTGCCTTCGGGAACCGTGCCTATGGTTTCGCCGGTCGCGGGGCTACTCGCCTCCATGCGGGGTCCAGATGAGCCGTTGGTCCAAGACCCCGCGATGTGCATCGGATAGTCGCGTGCCTGCGCGCGGGCGTTCGTTCCAATCCCCCCGGTTGTGTGGTTGCCTCGCTGGCAACAGTCTAGCCCAACGAGACCGGCACGAAGCTGCTCCTAAGCGGCTGGTAAGGTGCTCATTCACGTGGGAGAGACGACTTCTTCGAGCTCGGCGCTCGCTCCTGTTCGCCGGTTGCACCTGCGCGTGCGCGCGTTCTCGAGGCGAGCGCCGGGACCGCGCCGCATCCGATGGCCGCAGAGCGGGGCATGAGCGCGCAGCTTCCTCGAGGCGCGCGCGAGATGCTCGAACGTCCTCGCTTCGAGTTGGTGCCCGTCAAGGGGGCGGATGCAGAGATCGACCACCTCCCGGCCGGGGCGCACGTCGCCGTGACCTGCTCTCCGACCCGAGGCATCGACAACACTCTTGCTCTAAGCGAGAGGTTGCAGGACCGAGGGTTCGCGGCCATCCCGCACATCTCGGCGCGACTCGTAGAGGACGAAGGCCGCGCCGAGCGCATAGTGCGGCGCGTGATCGATGGGGGGATAGGCGATCTCTTCGTCATCGGAGGTGACGTGGAGCGGCCCGCCGGTCCCTTCGCTTCGGCCCTGTCGCTGCTGACTGTCATCAGGGCGCTTGGATACCAAGGCGCCATCGGCATCGCCGCCTATCCGGAGGCGCATCCGCTGATCGGGGCGGACGAGGTGTGGCGGGCGCTGTGCGACAAGGAGCCGTTCGCCACCTACATAGTGAGCCAGATCTGTTTCGATCCCGTCCGGATCGTCGCGTGGCTTGGCGAGGTTCGGCGGCGCGGCATCGACCTGCCGCTGTGGGTGGGTTTCCCGGGGGTCGTCGAGCGCAACAAGCTCATGCGCGTCGCGCTTCGCATCGGCGTGGGAGCCTCGACCCGTTTTCTCACCAAGCATGGCAACCTCGTGACCCGGCTGGTGCGGCGCGGCGGCTACAACCCCAACGAGCTCGTGCAGGGACTGGCCCCGCATGTCATGGATTGCGGCTTGAAGGTCGCGGGGTACCACATCAACACCTTCAATCAGGTCGCCCCCACAGAGCGTTGGAGGAAGGGATCTTTGGACGCGGTGCCGGGACCTTCGGACAGCAGCGCCGCGCGGAGTTGAATCATGCGCGAGGCGGAAGGTTCCGCCGCACGGAAGGAGATGAGTATGAACATGCCCCTGCCCTCCAGTCTCGATATCGCCCGAGGTGCGGCGCTCAAACCTCTCGACGAGGTCGCCGCCGCGATGGGCATCGGTCCACATCTTCTCGAGCCGTACGGCGAGGGAGTGGCCAAGATCAAGCTTGCCGCGATCGACGAGCTCGGAGATCGCCCCACCGCCCGTTACGTCGTCGTGTCGGCCATCACGCCAACTCCCTTGGGGGAGGGCAAGACCACCACGACGGTGGGGCTGGGACAAGCCTTCAAGCACATCGGCAAACGAGCCACGGTCGCGATCCGTCAACCTTCGATGGGACCGACCTTCGGGATCAAGGGAGGAGCGGCCGGCGGCGGCTACAGCCAGGTCGTGCCCATGGAGATCCTCAATCTCCATCTCACCGGCGACATGCACGCGATCACCGCAGCGAACAATCTGCTCGCGGCGATGATCGACAACCACCTCCATCGTCGCAGCGAGATCGACATCGATCCACACGCGGTCACGTGGCGCCGAGCGCTCGACGTGAACGATCGCACGCTGCGCAACGTCGTGATCGGTCTCGGCTCGAAGGAGGACGGGACGCCTCGCCAAACCGGCTTCGACATCACCGCCGCATCCGAGGTCATGGCGGTGTTGGCGCTGTCTACCTCATTGCGTGACATGAGGGAGCGGCTGGGACGGATCGTCGTCGGGGTCGATCGCTCGGGCAGGCCCGTTTCCGCGGAGCAGCTCGGTGCAGCGGGCTCCATGGCGGTCATCATGCGAGATGCGATAAAGCCGAATCTCATGCAGACGATGGAGAACACGCCCGTTCTCGTGCATGCGGGTCCCTTCGGCAACATCGCGCACGGGAACTCCTCCATCGTGGCCGACTACATCGGGGTGCATGCCGGGGACTACCTCGTCACGGAGGCGGGCTTCGGAGCCGACATGGGAGCAGAGCGCTTCTTCAACATCAAGTGCCGCACATCGGGGCTCGAGCCGGATGCTGCAGTGCTCGTCGCGACCGTGCGGGCGCTCAAGGCCCACTCCGGCCGCCATCGCGTCGTCGCCGGTCGCCCGCTGCCCGAGGAGCTCACGGCCGAGTGCCCCGACGATGTCGTCGCGGGAGCGGACAACCTCCGCAAGCAGATCGAGAACATCCGCATTCATGGGATCGAGCCGGTGGTGGCGATAAACGCCTTTCCCACCGATCACCCGTCGGAGCACGCGGCGATCCGGGCCGTGGGTGAGGAGCTCGGCGTGCGCACGGCGGTCTGCAACCACTTCACCGAGGGCGGCAGGGGGGCGGTCGAGCTGGCCGAGGCCGTCGAGGAGGCGGCGTCACAGCCGAGTGACTTCAGGGTGCTCTACCCCGGCGATGCCGGCCTGCGGGCCAAGATCGAAGCGGTCGCGACGCGCGTCTACGGCGCCGAGGCCGTGAGCTACTCGCCGGTCGCCGCGCGCCAACTCGATGCGTTCGAGCGCAACGGTTTCGGCGGGCTCCCCGTGTGTCTGGCGAAGACGCATCTGTCGATCTCCTCGGACCCGTCCTTGAAGGGCGCGCCGAAGGGCTGGGTGCTTCCCGTGAGAGAGGCCCGTGCCTCGGTCGGTGCCGGGTTCGTCTATCTCATCTGCGGCGACATGCGCACGATGCCGGGGCTCGGCTCGACGCCCGCAGCCGAGCGCATCGACCTCAACGACGAAGAAGAGATCATCGGGCTTGCATGACGGCGCTCGGGGAGCGGACGGCAAGGAGACGGTCGTGCAGGCGCCGGACTACCTCGCCGAGCCGCTGGGTCGCTTCCTGGACGAGCTCGCCGCGCGCGCTCCGGCGCCCTCTGGGGGCGCCGCGGCCGCGATCGGGGTCGGGCTCGCCGCAGCCCTCACCGCGATGGTCGGGCGCGCATCGACGGAGCGGCTCACCGAAGCGGCCAAGTTGGTCCACAGGGCAGACGAGCTGCGCCTACGCGCGGGGTCGTTGGCGGGAGAGGACGCCGCTGCGTACCGGAAGGTGCTTGATGCCCTCGCCGCACCTGCGGGGCCCGATCCGGAGGCGCGCCGGCGGCGCGTCGACGACGCCCTGTCCGGAGCGGCGGACGTTCCGCTGGCGATCGCACAAGTCGGCGCGGAGGTCGGCGACATGGCCGCGCGGCTTGTCGACGAGGGCGATCCCAAGCTGAGAGGTGATGCGCTAACGGCCGTGTGGCTTGCGGCCGCAGGTGCCGCCGCGGCCGCCGAGCTCGTGCTGATCAACCTGAGGGATCGCGATCCCGGCGACGACCGTCTGCGGAGTGCGCGGCGGGCGCGCACGCAGGCGAGGCGGCGCGCCGCCACGGTTGGGTGACCGAGCTCGGGCGGCGCGCCGGCCCCGGGGGGCTGCCTATCCCTTGGGCGTCTCCTTCTTGGGATCGACGAAGGGCTTCTCGACCACGATCGCCGAGTTCCGGCCGTGTGGGGTCTCGACCTCCATCGCGGTGCCGAGCTCGGTGAGCTCGATCGGCACCATGGCATAACCGATGTTCTTCTCCAGGCGGGGGGAGTAGCACGCGGAGGTGACGTCTCCAACCCGTCCTCCGTCGGCGAAGACGGGGAAGAAGTCGATCATCGCCCCGTCGTTGTAAGAGCCGAGGTTGTCGCCGCCTATCTCGACTCCCACGAGCTTGCGCTTGATCCCCTCCTCCTTCACGCGCTGAAGGGCCTCCTTTCCGATGAAGTCGGCTTCGCCGTCGAGATCGACCATCCACGCATAGCCGATGCCGACCTCGAACGGATTCGTGTCGATCCACATGTCCGCCGGCAAAGCAAGGATCCCGCCTTCGATGCGACGGATGTGTGATGGCCCGATGACTCTGAGCCCGTGTGGCTTGCCCGCCTCCAGCACGGTGTTCCATAACCTGTCGGCGTCGCGGCTTGCGTTGGTCAGGAAGATCTCGTAGCCGATCTCGGCGGTATAGCCGGTGCGCGACACGACGACGTTCATGCCCTCGAGCTCGGTTTTGGTCATGAAGTAGTAGGGGATATCGAGGATGCGCTCTCCGAAGAGCTCGACCAGCACGTCCTTGGACTTGGGACCTTGGATCTGTACGGGCCCGACGTCGGCCTCGCGGATGCTTACGTTGAAGGGCGAGTTGATAGCGAGGGCCTTGGCCCAAAGGAGCACGTCGCTGTCCGCCAAAGAGAGCCAGAAGTGGTTCTGATCGAGACGCAAGAGCACCGGGTCGTTGAGGATGCCACCTTCCTCGGTCGTGAGGAAGCAGTACTTACACTGGTCCACCGCACACTTGCTGAGGTCTCTCGTGACGAGCATGTTGGTGAAGTCGAATGCGTCCGGGCCGGTTATCTCCACCTGTCTCTCGACGCCGACGTCCCACAGCGTGACCCCGTTGAGCAGCTCCCAGTATTCCTCCACCGGGTCTCCGTAGTGTCTCGGATGGTAGGTGTGGTTGTAGACGCTGTAGGAGACCGGACCGTGGCGGCGAGAGGAATAGAAGTAGGGGGACTTCCGGATCCTCGAGTACAGAAGTATCTGTGGAGCGGCATTCGTTTGGGTCACGTTCCCTCCCCCGATCTGGAAGCTTCAGCCGTTGCAGCAGCGTACCTGTATGCGCCGTTGGGCTGCACGGCCGCATCGGGCCTGTCAGGAGAGGCTTTCGTAGAGCAGCCGGTACTCAACCGTTGCATCGAGGAACCACTGGCTGAGGTGGTTGCCGAAGGAGGGGCGGACGAAGATGCGCGTGGCCTCGGGACGTTCCTCGAGGATCACGGCGATCCCCGCAAGCAAGCTCTGCGCACACGTCCCCGGGACCCATCGATCCTCTCGAAGGTCGAGCGAACAGCCCTTGGAGAGCAGCTCGTGCCGTTCGGGGCCGCGTAGCTCCAACACCGCTCGGTTCGCCGATACGTCGACCAC
>JBHEMX010000071.1:0-10655 GCA_046262355.1 Actinomycetota bacterium
GTGAAGAGGTCCTCGAACAGTTCGTCTGGAAAGAGCTTGTCGCGCTCGCGGTGCAGCAATGCATAGATCGAGCTGCGGTCCACCACCTCATCGCAGAAGCGCTTGGCGTCGTCCAAGAGATCAGTCTGCCGCTCTGCCAGGCCAAGTGTCACGAAGTCCTCCGAGAGAGAAGAATTATCGTCGTGTAATTCTCTCAAGTCCCGGTTCAGATCGCGAACACTGAAAGCGAGAAAAACACCAACCACCTAGAGCACCATGACCTCGTGGGACTGGTCGAGGACCTCTGGAGCACGAAAGAATTCGACCTGCGAATGGCGGCGGCGATCCTCCTCCAGATACGTTTCACGCAACTTGACACACGTGATGTCGAGATGATCGAGCGGCTCATCCGTGACTCCCGGACCTGGGCGCTGGTGGACGTACTTGCGGTCCACGTCCTGGGAGCAATGTCGCTCCGCCGGCCCTTCAGACAGATACTCGACAAGTGGGCCAAAGACGATGATTTCTGGATCCGGCGGTCGTCGCTTCTGGCGGAGCTGAAGCCTCTCCAGAGCGGGCAGGATTTCGAACCCTTCGCTCGACGAGCCGACGCCATGCTCGGGGAGAGGGAGTTCTTCATCCGCAAAGCGATCGGGTGGGTGCTTCGGGAGATGTCGAAGAAGCGGCCGGACGAGGTCTTCGAGTGGATGGCTCCGCGCACGGATCGAGCCTCAGGAGTGACGATGCGGGAGGTCGTCAAGTACCTGGAGCCGGAGCATGCAGCCCGGCTGATGCGCGCTCACAAGGACGGCCAGCCCGCGGCCTGACCGCGCATCGTCCGTGCCAGTTCGCGACTATGGAGGGTCGGCCCTGGGGGATCCGTTGTCGGTTTCGAGAATGCCGTTCCATGCAAACTTGGCGACGATCGCGGGTGTCCTGAGCCCCCGATCCAACGAGGTGGTTGGCGACAAGAAACCGCCGAGCGGCGTTGTTACCGGCCAATTTGATGTCGCCTTCCCTCCTTTGAGGGGCTCGTGCGACGTAGACGGAAAGAGGAGAAACGTCAGCGCCGCGCCGCGTCGCCGATGAGGCCCCAACGCCGGACGAATTCACCGATCCGGGGGCTCACTCCCTCGATGTAGGGGCGAGCAGCCTTTCCGTTTGCGGCGCCGACAAGAAGCGAGCCTTGCGCTCCGAAGACAAACCGGACGCGATCCGGTCCACAGCGCTCCTCGCCTCGAGGTGTGCGCTCTCCGCTCCGGCGTCGTCCCCGCGCCCGAACAACGCTCGGCTGAGATCTCCTGCCGCACGGGCAACCAAGGCGGGGCTCCCCACCTCTCGAGCCGTCGCCAGCGCCCCCTTGATCTCATCGAGTCCGTGTTCCTTGTGCATCTCGAGAAGCGCTGCACCGAGAACCAGGCGTCCCCCCACTTCGTACTTGCGCCGGCTGGACCTTCGCGCCTGCATCACCGCGGCGGTGGCTTTCTCGGCCGCTGCCTCCGGTGTGTCGGTCGCGAGCGCCACCTGCGCCTGAGCCTCGGCCACGCGTCCTCCCGCAAGCCACTGGTGAAAGCCCTTGAGCTGTTGCGCTGCCTCGGCGAGCCGGGGCAGTTCCCCCCCAGCACGGCCGGGCTCGCCCTCGAGGAGGTCGAGGTAGACGAGGTCGATGCCTCCCTGTACCGGCGTCATCGGAAAGCCGGCCTCGGCCCCCATGTCGATGGCCACCTGGAGTCGTTCGCGCGCCTCGGGGAGAGAGAGGACGTCGCGCAGGACGCCGCCCCACATGCACATGGCTCGGGCCGTGAAGCGCAACACTCCTATCTCCTGGCCCCGCCGAACGACCTCTTCGATGAGCGCGAGCCCTTGTTCGATCTCGCCTTTTGCGGCGAGGGCCAGGCCCATCTGGCAGCCGTTGCCGATCAGGCCCTCGACGTGGAAGACCTCGCGACCTAACTCGTAGCCCTGTTGCATGAACTCGATCGCCTTGTCGAGGTCGCCTCTCCAGTACCGTTGCATGCCCGCGACGGCGAGGAACGAGCTCAGCTCTCCTTGCAGGCTTTCCGGAGGCCACACCTCCAGGGTTTGCTCACCAAGGGCGGCTGCCTGCTCGAGCTCACCGTTCATCCCCGCGGTGAAACACAGCAGCCCGAGGGCAGGAGCTATGAGGTCGCTTGTCCCCAATCGCTCCGCCATGGCCAGCGCCTTCTCGGCATGCTCTTGGGTGGTGGCCGCGTCGGCGAGCCAATACCCCGATCGGGCCAGAGCGATCTCCGCCTCCACCAGATCGGCGCCGTCAAGGCGCTCGAGAAGGGGGCGCAGCTCCTCGGCGGCAGCCGCGTGGTCCCCCGCTTCCTGCAACGTAAGCGCTCGTTGCAGGCAGATGTTCCCAGCCTTCTCCGGGTCGCCGTCTCCCACCAGCTCTAGCGCTTCGCCGTAGAGAGCGATCGCCTCTCCCTTCGCCCATGCCCTTCTCGCGTTGCCCGCCGCAATGAGCAGATACTCGACGGCCCTCTCGAGATCGCCCGCCTCCTTCCAGTGGTGGGCCAGAACCGAGGCGGCCTCCGCCGACTGCCATGCGGCCGACTCGATGAAGCGCGCGATGACGGCGTGGCGCTCACGACGCGCCCTTCTGGGAAGGATCGAGTAGGCGACTTCCCGGATCAGCATGTGCTTGAAGGTGAACTCGGAATCGCCGTGGAACCGGGATGTCCGTTCCCGCCTAACGAAATCCTTCCTCTCGAGGAGGTCAAGCGACTCGTCGATGTCGCGCTCGGGCTGAAGACGTTGCAGGGCCCCTCTCCAGAAGACCTTCCCCACGACGGAGGCATCGAGGATGAGGGACTTCTCGGCGCGAGGCAAGGCATCGAGCCGCGCCGCGATAATCCCCTTGACGTTGGTAGGTAGTCGCTGCATCTCCCCGGAGCCTCTTTCGCTGAGCGATGCGGCGAGCTCCTCGATGAACAGCGGATTGCCTTCCGCGGTGGACCCCAGTTGGTCCAGGACGGACGGCGACGCTCCATCGGTCAGGAGGCTGCGCGCCAGGCTTCGGGAGGCGTCGGCAGACAGGGGCTGAAGCGGGAGGGCCGTATAGGAGGGAAGGCCGCCTCCCCAACCCGAGCGCTGTTCGAGAAGCTGTGGACGGGCCAGTGTCAACAACAGCGTGGGAACGTCGCGGACCCGAGCAGCCATCGACTCGAGAAGCTCGAGAAGGCTCGGCTCGGCCCAATGGATGTCTTCGAAAACGAACGCTGCCGGACGTTTGGCCGCAACCGCTTCGACGAAGCGACGGACGGAGAAGAAAAGGCCCTGCTTGTCGGCGACTGCGCCGTTCTGGCTGATGCCCACGAGGGTAGCGAGATGATCCTCCGACTCCCTTTGCTCGCCGGGGTCCACGAGGTTCGTGATCACGCCGTGGAGCTTCTTCCTCGCGACGTCCCCTGCGTCTGTTTCGTAGATCTCGGCAAGACGCTTCACCTGTTGAGCCAGAGCACCGTAGCCGGAGGTCTCCCCGTAGGGGAGGCATCGCCCCTGCAGGATCGTAGCGTCGTCTGTAGCGATCAGCTCGATGAGCTCTTGGCAGAGACGGGTCTTGCCGATGCCCGGATCGCCCAGGACCGTAACGAGCTGCGGCCGCCTCTCGGCAACGACTCGCTCCCAGATCCTTTTCAGGAGGTCGAGCTCGGCATCCCTTCCGGTCAACGGGGCCCCGGAGAGGGGCCGCTCCGCCAAGGCGCCGATGGGTTCGTGCGCGAGCCATGCCCGAACGGGGGCCCGCTTGCCCTTCAACTCGAGCGGCTCGACTCGTTCGTAGCGAAACGCTTGCTTGGTGGCTCGGTACGTCTCCTCTCCCACGAGGACGCCCGAGCCCGGAGCGGTGGATTGCAGACGCGCCGCGGTGTTCACCGCATCCCCGATGGCCGTGAAGTGGCGCCGACTCTCCGGTCCGACCGGAGCGAACATGACTTCCCCGGTGTTCACACCAACCCGTAGAGGCAGCTTTCCGAAGGCATCGGCTTCATCACGGATGAATGCCTGCATCTCCAGCCCCGCGCGCACAGCACGATCGGGGTCGTCGCCGTGAGCCGTCGGGGCGCCGAAGAGGGCCATCAGGCCGTCACCCATCACGTCGTTGACGATCCCTCCGAAGGACACGACCAGCTCACCCACCCTAGCCATGGCGCGGTCGACTATCGCCCTCAGGTCCTCCGGGTCGGTGGTCTCCGAGAGGGTGGTGTACCCGGAGAGGTCGGCGAAGAGCACGGTGGCCCAGCGTCTCTCCTCGGACGGTCCGTACACCGCCTCAGAGGGTGCTTGGAGGTCGTTGCCACAGCCTCCGCAGAAGCGATAACCGAGGGGGTTCGCCTCCCCACACTGAGAACAGGTCAGCAGCAGGGAGTATCCGCAGTTTCCACAGAACCGCTGAGTGCCCGGATTGTCCTGGTGGCACTGGGGACAAACGACGGTTTCCTGCACGGCGGTTCCCTTCTGGCAGCGAAGGGTCATTCTAGGAGAGGGCAGCTCTTCCTCCAACTGCCGGAGACGCGGCCCCGGCCGTCCCCGTTGCTGCTCGGCGTCTGGGCGCGCTCGTTGGACGTGAGCGCGCGAGCCATCCACGACCACGTCGAAGTCAGCGCGGTGGCGTTTGGACACGACACGACCGAGAACCTCTAGCGATAGAGAACTTCGCAGTCACGGTCGAGGGCAGAGTGGCGCTGGATGCCGGCGCCGCGGCCGGAGGCTTCACCAGAGCTCTCCTCAAAGCAGGGGCACGACGCGTCCACGCCGTAGATGTGGGCCACGTCTAGCTTGTCGGGTCGCTCCGGCAGGACGAGCGAGTCGTGAACCTGGAAGCAGTGAATATTGCGGACCTTGACCACGAGATCGAACTATCGAGTTCTTTGTTTACGCCCGTCGCCGCTCCCAGAAGTGGAAGCACGGAAGACGCCGGCGGGAGGCGTCCCGCGGATGTCATCGCACGTCCACGCCGTCCCTGGTGTAACCAGCCACTTCGGCGGCCTCCGAGAGCGTTAGCCAGACCTCTCAGTAGGCACGTCCATGGCGCATCCTCCGCGGATCCCGCCCGACGCGCAACGACGGCCGGTCGGCAAGCTCCTCGAACGATGGCAGCCCAACACCGGAGCGCAGGTGATCACGAGACGTAGCTATCCAGTCGATCGGCGAGCTCTCTCGGCCGGCTCAAGGCGATGCAGTGACCTCCATCGATCTCATGGGGGGTGATTCCCAGGCGTTCCTTCACGATCCTGCCTAGCCATTCCGCCGGGAAGAACCGGTCATCGCGGCAGAGCAAGAATTTCGTGGGTATGTCGGGCCATGCGTCCAACGGCCACGGTTCCTTCCCAGGTGTCTCCGACTGGGTCCGTACTCTCTTCAACGCCTCGGCGGCGAGCTCCGGTGGAACGTCGTGCATGAATGCGGCGACCGTCCACGCGTCCTCCTGGCTCATTCCCTCGGCCTCCTCCAACGGACCGAAATTTGGAGATTCGTAGCCGGTGTTCGCCCAGTAGTCATTGGGCGCCTCACCGGGCGATGGAATCATCGCGGCCACCAGCACCATAAGACTGGCGGGCACGCGCTCGCACACGAGCGGCGCCGTGAAACCGCCGAATGATTGCGCCACCAGGACGAGATCCCTTCGCCCTCCGATGGCATCGACGACCGTGTCGGCGTATTGAGCCAATCCAGCCGAATCGTCATCGCAGAGGAGATCGACCGCGACGACGTCGTGACCGCGCTCACGCAGCTCAGGCTCAACGAGATGCCAGTACCACGCACTGTCGGCCGCACCGTGGATCAACACGAATGTCGCCAAACGAGCCTCCTTTCACATCCAGCAGTTTGGTAGATGAGGACGAACACCCGTCAAGAAACACCTTCGCCAGGATGGCGAATGGAACGCTGACGTCAGCGCCTGACCCTGTAGTGCATGTGGGTGACGCCTTTCTCCCCCTCGAGGATCCTGGTGCGCGCCAGCTCGATCTGCTCGGGAGCAAGGTCCTCGAACAGACGGCGCCCCTGGCCGAATAGCACCGGGATGACATGGAGTTCGATCTCGTCGAGGACGCCGGCGGTGAGTGCGAGCGACGCGGTTCCGACGCCGTGAACCAGCACGTTCTTGTCGCCCGCAGCCTCCTTGGCTTGAGTCATCGCACTCGTGACGTCGTTCACGTAGGTAACCAGCGGCCACTGCCTCAGATGGTGGGCGTCGTGGCGGGTGAGGATGAAGATCGGCGCGCCGCCGTGGTGGTCACCGCCCCAGCCGTCGGCAGGCTCGAAGGTCGCCCTGCCGGCGACGACTGCGCCGGTGGACATGAATTCGTCGATGACTTTGCCGTTGACGCTACCTGAACGAAGGGTGGCCTCTAGGGCGTCGACCCGGCCGCCGCCCGTAATCGCCCAATCGTGCAGGCGTTCCCCGCCGTCACCGAGGCCGTTGTCCGGTCTTTCATTGGGGCCGGCCACGAACCCGTCGAGGGACATAGACATGTAGAGAACGGTTGCAGACATCGCTTCTCCTGTTCCTTACTTTCCTTCCTTTTCTGGCTCTGGATGGCTGATCGCCCTACTGATCGACCTATCTATGCAGACGTCGCTACGCAGACAAACTCATCGGTTCTGAGGACTTCCTTTGAAACGGCCTTGTCGTCCCCTCGCCGAGGGCCGACCTGCCGCCCGAGGTCGCAGCGAGGCGAGAACGAGTGAGCGTCGACGAAGGGCGTCGTTATCGCGCAGTACTGGCAGGTGCGCGGTTAGTCCCTCGTCGCGACGACGCCCTTCTTCACGCTCACACGAGCCCTTCGCGGAAGCCCTGGCGCCAGCTCGGGTACCGCAGCGTCCATCCCAGCTCGCGCTTCGCCTGCGCGTTCGACGCGCCGCGGAGCTCGGTCATCATCGTGGCCGCGAGCTCCCCGCCGAAGAGGCGCCCGACCCACACCGGGACGCGGCGCGGCGCCGGTGCCCCGAGCGCGTCGGCGAGCGCGGGCAGCCAGTCGCGGACCGGCGTCGGCTCGTCGTCGGTGACGTTGTAAACGCCCGGCGCCCCCCGCTCGACGGCGAGCGCTGTCGCCTCGGCGGCGTCTTCGAGGTGGACGAACGACCACACGCCCGCGCCGGAGCCGACGATTGGGAAGCGCCGGCGGCGCGCCGCGTTGGCGATCGGGCCGATCTGCGCGAGCGACGAGCCCGGGCTGTAGAACCCGCCGTAGCGAAGCGCCAGGCCCTCGAACGGTCCGGCCGCCTCGGCGGTGCGATGCCCAATGCCCAGTCGTGGAGATGCGAAACGACAGGCACTCACGTTGGACGCGGCGCCAGGATGGACGAGCGATGCGATTGCTAGCGAGCGATCCTCAGAACCTATAGGACCTGGACTCGAAAGACCCGCTCGCCCTCCCGGTCCCCCAGCAGTGCTTTTCCGGGTGGGAATGGCACGTCAATGTTGCGCCCTTCCTTACCGAGATCAACGTCTACCGCGGCACCGGCCGCGACATGAGCTTCTCTCCCCAGTTTGCGCTTGAGCCCCCATCAGACCAACCGTGCCCTCCCGATCAGGTGGAGTCACTTTCCCCTATAGGATCTGTGCGCGGCCAGCTATTCGTTGCCCGCGCGGCATTGGACGGGAGCGAGCGACTCAAGAACTTCGTGCGCGTGACGCATCGACGTCGCTGGGTCTGCGTCCACGGACCCGATTTGAGGATCGAAGTTTAGGTCGATGAACGTTTCGGTGATGCCCTTGGTCCCCAAGTCGTTCAGGTCGGCGCGTACCTCCTCAAAGGAGCCGACCAGTGGTGTCCGCTCCTCCCCGGTGCGATCTTGACCACGCCTCGGCAAACGAAGCGCAGCTCGTCAGGGTCGCGTCCGGCGTCCATCGCCGCAGTACGCACGATCGCGATGGATCGGTCGATCCGGTTGAGATCGGTTCGACTGCTGCTGATCCAGCCGGCAGCAACCCGTCCTGCCCGACGAAGCGCGCCCTCGGCGGTCCCACCCAGCAGCAGCGGTGGATGCGGCTTCTGAACCGGTCTGGGCTCGACCCGCGACCGCGGAACTCGATAGAAGTCGCCTTCGATTGTCGTTAGGAGTTTGGCCAGCACTATGGGCGCGTAGTACGGGAGGTTGACGACGGCGACCCCGACCCGAGTCATGATCGAGGGATTCGTGTAGCGGTAGAGGGTGGGCTCGACCTCGGGAACGGCGAGGGAATGGCGAGATGGCTAAGGCGTTTCGACTCGTCAAGCGCGGCCCAGGTGATGAGTTACCTGCGGGGCCAACAGGTTGGTTTCGAAGCTCTGCTCGTCGTGCGCCACAGCGACCCGCTCAAGGCGGAGCGCTCGTTGAAGCAGGGGACAGGTCTTGGCCCCATGCAGTCTTCACTCACTCGGATGGCGACCGCACCTCCTCCGCCTAGGCTCCGCATCGTGGGTGCTGCGGAGCCCACCTTGCCTGGCGATCGCAAGTTGTATGCCGGGGCCCGTTTCTGCTCAGTCGTCGCCACCAACTTCGGTTGAACTCATGGAGACCAACAGCCGAGTTGCCGAAGCAGTAGGACGGATCCAAATTCCTCGCATGCATCGGAGTCGCACTACGGTGCGGTCACAGAGCATCGTTTTGGTGCGGTGTATGAGGGGTAAGCGTGTCGATCGCGCAAGAATGCTGGCGACTGAGATTAGCCGCCGGCTTGAACCACTAGAGACTTCTCCAGCGTTTCAACAAGCCGAGACGGCGGATCAGCGAGGACGGCGCCGAACGCGCGCACTGAGGACATCACGCAGGCTCACGATCCCTACCACGCCGGCGCCCTCCGTGATCGGGAGGTGCCGAAAGCCGTTAGCAAGCATGATCCCCGCAGCTTCCTCCGTGTCGGTTTCGGGGCTCGAGGTGACCGGATCTCTCGTCATCCAGTCCTTGACAGGGACCCTGTTGAGGTCGTTTCCGGAGGCCACGGCACGCAGCACGTCACGTTCGGTGATGATGCCGACGAGCCAGGATCCGTTCATCACCAGTGCGGAGCCAAGCCGACCCTTCGCCATCCCGCGCGCCGCATCCACCACAGAGGTTTCAGACGTCGTCGTGAAGACGTCACCGGTCATGATGTCGCTCAGACTAGTCACTCTCGTCACGCCTCGAGTCAGCCGCTGCCGCCGACCTCGTCGAACTCATCGGATGCAGGCGCGGCTGTGTCGACCGTGTCCTCGTTGAGCAGTCTCCAGAGAGAGCCGGCCCACGAGCTGACCTCGGGCCACTGACGCCAAAACAACTGCAGGGTGGGCTCCTCGAGTGAACGAGACGCTTCTTCGGGTGTCACACCGGAGGCAATCTCCTCGAGCTCGGAGAAGACGTGAAGGAAGCGATCGGAGATGTCGTCCATTGGATGCCAAGTGTAACTGAGCAGTCCCGGTGGCGTGCGGGCGGAGGATTCGAAGCGCTGCTCCTGGCCCCTTCCTTAATCCGGTTCAAACCGAACCCGTCGAGGATTCCGGGGCTGCATCACATACGGGCCCTGTCCGAGACCGTGGCCGGTCCCGACGTCGTGCTCGTCCGAGTGAGCCCGAGCAACTCATGATGATCTCCGACGCGTGGCCGGGCCTCGAGATCGGCGGCAAACCCGAGTGCCACATAGTTGCGGTGGGGAGCATGGGCATGTCGCGGCGAGCGTCGGAGGCATGCTCAGTCGAGCCCGCACGGGGCATGTCGCCCGACGAGATGACGTGCGCGATCCGCGGCGCACGTCTCGGTGACGTCCTCGAGAGGCTCCGGCCCTCTGCGGACGCCGACGCATCCGTCGCCGCCTACGAGGCGGAGGACTCCCGGCGCTTATGGTAGATCCGTCCGAGGCCCGGACGTGAGTGCCGGCACCTCCCTCGATCCCATCGCCCATCTCAAGAGCACCGACGGCAGAGCATGATGGGCCGGGGCTCTATCCGAGACTGGCGAGCAGCCTTGACAATCGTAGAGACCGGAGTTTCCTCTTGAGTTCCCATCACCACGCCATCGGGCTCATAGGACGATGAAGTGATGTCCTGTCGGAATGAGCAATCGGCGCACTAGCCTTCTTGACCCTAAGGCACTGTGGCGGCCGCGCCGGCACGCCTCCAAGGCACCTTTGGAGTTCGGTGGTTCTGCCTCAGGCGGCGGCTACTCGGGACGGCGTCACTCTGAAGGGGACGTCGAGGAGTCGGTGGCCCGTTTCGCTGTGCAAGCTTTCCGCATCGACCTCGCCGCAGCGCAATAGACCTCGGGTCCGTTACCGGACTCCGTGATATAGGGAAAGTTGGAAGCACCGTGAAACGCCAGTTCCGGGCGTTGGTGATGACCAGAAGGGGTGAGCTTTGAGCGGCAAGAAGCCCGCCTACGGTGGAGTTGTCATGCATGCCGCAGGGGCGCATCCTGCTGCGAGAGCCATCCGGTCACTTCGACGGCTACGTCTGGAGGTTGCCCAAAGGACGCCCCGATGGCGGAGAGACACCGGAGGAGACAACGCTACGCGAGACTTGCGGGGAAACCGGCGTGCCGGCCGCGGCCATCGGGCGGATCCCGCTGGACTGACGTGGGCGAGGAAATCATGGTCGACCGGATGATCGATGGACTTTGCGCGTCGCGGAGAGCGACGTGAGCTACGCAGGCCCGCCCGGCCCGGCCGTCAGGCTGTCGAGTGGGGCGTC
>JBHEMX010000072.1:0-53286 GCA_046262355.1 Actinomycetota bacterium
CCAGCAGGAGCCCAAGCTCCGGAAGGTAGCAGCGCCAACCGTTCTGTCCGAGAGCACCCTCGCACCAAGATGCATCCGGGTGGTCGGCGTCGTGCGGTCGGACGAAACCCTTGATCGCCAGCGTCCGCGCGTCTCCGTTCATCCCGTCGACGGTCAGCACATAAGAGGCGGTCCATGCGTCGCGCTTGATGCGCAGGCGCTTGGCCTTTACGTGGCGCAGCGTGAGCCGCCCGGAGGCGAACTCCGGGATGTGCCGTTGCAGCGCGGCGCGCACCCCTTCGGGGTCGATCACGGCGACGAGCCACTCCGGCATCTCTCCCAGCGCTCTGAGCTCATCGACCACGGCTGCCTCCATCTTCGACTGTTCCGATGCTGTGATGCCTCAGTCTCTCCTCGATCACCGGCGCTACGGCGCTCAGCCGGCTCGGCTTGAACTTCTGCCAGCTGTGGAAGGCGAGGCGCAAGAGGCTGATGAGCTCGTAGATTGGGACGCGCTCCAGCGCCGCGGCCGCATGCTCGGGTGCGCTCTCCTCGACGTAGGTCCCGAGGAACCGAGCGCAGAGGCCCTCGACCATCGTTGAGTCCTCCGGCGTCGCCGTCTTCTGTGACTTCATCATGGCGACGCGCAGGTAGGCGAGGAACTGGCCGAGGTCGAGGGCGGGCTCGGCCCGGCACATCGTGTCGAAGTCGACGAGCCCACAGTCCCGGCCGGCGAAGATGAGCTGTGTGTAGCTGAAGTCTCCGTGGCTGAAGCACGGCGGAGAGGGGCGAGACGACGACGCGTGGCGCTCGACGCCGTTGATCCAGCGCCCGAACCGAAGCGCGAAGCCGGGTGAGGCCGTCCCAATGGCGACCTCCGCGGCATGCAGCATCGCGAGCTCGTCGTCGAGGCGCCGAGGCCGCCCCTCCGATATCCCCGACGAGTGCAGGAGCGCGGCCACGCGGGCGCACGAATCTATCGCTTCCTCCAAGCTCGGCGCCGCCGGCTCCCCGCCTTCTCCTCTGAGTCGCGCCTTCAGCAACTGCGCCACCTGGGGGACCCCCGGGATCGACTCCAGCAACACGAGCTGCAGGTGAGAGAAGAAACCGAACGAGCGCGGGATCGCGAAGGCGTCCGGGGTGTGCGCCAGGACCTCGTCGCGGATCGCCGCGATCACCGGCTCGGTCAGCGCACCGCGGCCGTCGGCGGCGACCTTGCCGTAGATCAGGAGGGAGCGCTCATCCGCGCCCTCGAGCTCGTACTTCAGCAGGCAGCGATGCTGGCGGCCGTAGTGCCCGAGGCTCACCGAGCACGACCGAGGGACGAAGTCTCCGGCGCGCGCCGCGGGCAGGGCGCGGCTCAACAGCTCGAGGATCGCGGGTGGATCCGTGGCGCCGATGAGGGTCGGTAGCTCTCCGTCGACCGGCCACACGGACACGGTCATGTTGAGCGGCTCGATCACGGCTGCGGAGTGGGCGAGTGGGACCGACTCGACGCGCGAAGACATCTTCTCGGCCACCGGGGCGAGCCGTTCCGTGAAGTACGCCGCCGCGTCGGAACGACTCCGCCATACCCGCGCGTTCACCAGCTTGGGGATCACCTCGCCGCTGTCGTTGTCGCGCAGCTCGATCTCGTAGCGCATGAGGGAGCAGCTGCCGGCGATGTAGGTGGCGTGACCCGGGAGGCATCCTTCGATCGTGTACCTGCCTCCGTCCAGAAGCGCCGCTTGTAGATGCCGGCGCATCGAGGCACCGTCGAAGGCCAGCTCGACGCCGGGCATCTCCGCGCGGAGCAAAGGGCTGGAGAGAAGATCGAACTCGGCCGGATCCAGACGCCCGTCCGAGCGTGCCGACAAGGTCACGTCCTCTGCGCCTCTGCTATGTCCGGCACGTGTTTACCGCAGTTCAAGAAGTCTGCCCGCCTTGCTCGGTGGCCCCGATTCTACCTCGATTCCGTCGCCGGGCCGTTGGGTCAGGCCGCGGGGACCCTTCCGGCGGAGCGCCGTGCGTCCTCGGACATGTGCACGCGGCCCGAGCCGAAGCGGAGCCGGGACAGCATCGGACCCGGGTCGCCGAGGGACTCCGTGCTGTGTGCGGTGCCTCGCCGGGGCCGCAGCGACGCGAGCGCGGCGAGGGGGCTCATGCGCCCCCGTCGCACGGCTGCGTAGGCGTGGCGCAGGTCGCCCTCGATCCATCGGTAGAAGGCGCCGGGGCGCGCCCTCATGGGCGCCACGCGCGTGCCGCTCAGGAGGTCGCAGTAGGCCCCGATGAGGTTGACGCCTGCGGCGACCGCGAGGGGATGGGTGCCGTAGACGCGCGGGTGGATGTCGAGCAGGTAGGGCCCGATGAACTGGGCGTTGAAGATGCCCTCGTAGCCCTCGAGCATCGCCAGCAGGCGCTGCTCGATGTCGGGGTCCACGGCGGTCGTCTCCGCGGCCGCGGCGTTGCCGCAGTCGAGCTTCCAGATCCGTAACCACCGCTGGTGCACTGCGGCGACGAGCTCGCCGCGCCATACGAGCCCGGCAACGACGCGGATGGGCTCGTTGAGGTACGGCTGGATCACGACCTCGCCCTCTCCGAGCATCTTGCTCGTCAGGAGCTCTGGGGACTCGACGCGATAGGGGTTGTAACGATGGACCGTCGGTTTCACGACGAGTGGGTAGTCGAGCTCGCCGGCGGCGGCGAGGAGCTCCTCGGTCGAGGAGAACACGCGCGACGGCGGCATCTCGATGCCCGCGGCGCGCGCGTGGCGCTGCAGCTCGGTCTTGTCCACGAGGTGATCGACCGGCGCGCCCAGTGCGAGTAGGGCCGCGTCGCTCGCGGGGAGGCACGTGAGGTAGGGGCGCGCCGCGAGCTCGTTGCGGACCGCGGCGACGTAGCCTTCGTCCGTGACGGGGGGTATCGGCACGCGCCGCTCGCAGAAGCGCGAGGCGGCCGCGAGCGAGGTGCCGCCTGCGACGGTGACCGCGGGGCGGTAACCGGCGACGCCGAGCGCCCGAACCGCCGCGAGCGACGCCCGGCCCTGCCCACCCGCCCGCTTGCTCCCGTCGGTCACGAGAACCCAGGGGCGCTCGTTCATCGCATCTTCCTCGGGCGCCGTGCGCCGATGTCGGCGATCTCGCGGCGCGCCCGGGCCACGAGCTCCTCCGGCGGACGCGACGTGTCGAGATGGAGCCGCGCCTGACGCGCCGGCAGCACCCGGCGCCACGCGCTCATCTGTCTGTCGAGCTCGTCGAGCGTGAGCTCGGGCCGGCGCGCCCGGATCACCTCCGGAGGCGCGCCGAGCGCGATCACGAGGTCTGCGCGCGGCAGGGCCCTGCCCATCCAGCCCACGAGATGGGCGGGCGGCTTCAGACGATAACGGCGCGGGTCGACCGCGTGGTCCCACCAGCCGCGCTCGAGCAGCACCCAGCCCCCTCGGCGCACGAAGGGGCGGATGCGCACGTGCCATCCGAGCAGGTAGTCGACCCAGGTGTACAGGATCTTGACCTGCGTCTTGAGCCACGGATATGTCGGGGGGTAGACGCGCAGACGCGTGAGGTCGGGCTCCTGCCCGACCCCGAGGCGGATCGCCCGGCGCTCGACGGGATCGCGGCGCGGCAGCAAGCCTGGGAAGCGAACGTGCAGGACGGGGAGGTCGGCCAGCACCTCGTTCATGAGCGCCTCGCACAGAGTCGTCTTGCCCACACCGTCGGGCCCCCCGACGGCCACCACTCCGCCGCCTCGCAGCGCGCGCGCGTCGCCGGTGGCCAGGTCCACGGCCCCGTCTACGGCGTCGAGCCGCCCCTCGTTGTCGTTCACGTCCTGACCCTATCCTCCAGTTCTTGGGTGCCGGCGCCGTGCGGCGCTCACGTCATAGTCGGCAACGCGTCGGTCATCTTGAAGTGGCGCCCGGCGCGCTAGTGTCCCCGAGAGGAGGTGGGAGCAGGACCGTGACCACGCGGGAGCTGGACCGATCGGCCCTGTGGCTCGACCTCATGCGCCGGGTCACCCAGAGTTGCCCGCGCGCGGCCGTCCACGGCCACGTCGCTGAGGGCTTCGCGGGCGAGGGCGACGTCGATCTCCTCGTCCCCGAGAGCGAGTGGGCGGTGCTCGAGCGCGAGTTCGACGCCTGGGCGCGCCGCTCCCTGCTCGGTCCCGTGGTCGCATGCCGGCACCGGGCGGGGGTGCTGATCCTCGTCGCCCTCGCCGATGAGGGCGCCCCCTTCTTCGAGCTCGAGGCGCGCGCCCGGAGGTTCTTCAAGGGCAGCACCCTCTACGTCGCGCAGGACTTCGGCCCGGTGCTGGAGACGGCGCCCGACGGCTACCGCAGGGTCCGAGCGGGTGCCGCCGGACTGTTGAAGCTCGTGCCCAACGGGCTCGCCCGGGGCGGGGGCCTCAAGTGGAAGGGTGCCAAGGCAGAGCGGGTCGGGCGGCTCCTGGCCGAGGACCCGGACGGCGTGCGTGTGGCGGCGGAACTCTTCGCCCTCCCTCGGGGGCCGCTCGTCGCCGCGGCGGACAGCATGGCCCACGGCGGTTGGGACCGGCGGGCGGTGCTCGTGCTGCAGGCCTCGGCCGCGGCCCGGGGTGTCCTCGAGCTCCCGACGCTCGTGGCTCGGGCGCGCGCCCGGCTCGGACCGGGAGGAAGGTGCCTCGTCCTCGAGACGATCGGCAAGCACAAGCGCAGGGTTCCGGGCGACCGGCGCGAGTGGCTCCGGCGCGCAGCCGTCGACCATCGTGTCGACGGCGCCGGGAGCGTCGGCCCCCGCAGACCGTAGCGAGGGCGTGGGGGCCGCGAAGACCATCACGCGGCTCGAATGGACGCGAAAACGGTTCGAAGTCGCGAAAAACCTTGAAGCCGCCCCTGCCTCTGTGGAAGAATATGGAAGACAGTGGAGGCGAGCGCGGGTGCTCGCAGGCGGATCAGTTGGGGGTCGGTGTGATGGGTGTCGGTGGGAGCAGCGCAAGCGAGAAGCCTCGGCGAGGGCGACGCGGCGCGCGCGCGAGCGTGCTCGTGGGACTCACGGCCGCGGCGGCCCTCACGGCTCCCGCCCCGCTCGGCGCCCAGACGGTCGCGGGCCCGAGCACGATGGCGGAGCCGTGCGAAGGCTCGAGCAACCCGACCTTGTACGGCACGAACCGCCGCATGGTGGTGACGTCCGGCGGGCGCACCCTGGCGCTGTACGACCCGCACGGCAGCGGCC
The DNA here is from genome assembly GCA_046262355.1 of Actinomycetota bacterium. Classification (GTDB taxonomy): domain Bacteria; phylum Actinomycetota; class CADDZG01; order CADDZG01; family WHSQ01; genus DATADD01. The sequence goes on from JBHEMX010000072.1 coordinate 5,163, forward strand.
AGCAGCTCACGTGGCAGGATCCCGGCGGCGAGTGGAAGCGGACGACCGCGGGTACCGTGATCGATGGGTTCTTCGTCCCCACGGCCGACGAAGCGCTCAACGACCGGACCGCGTCCATCGTGCTGGCACGCGACTCCGGCGGGGTGGAGCACGCCTGGGTCGTGTACAGCGGCTACACGTTCACGAGGATCGCGACCGTCAAGCTCCGCCGCCTCAGCAACCTCGATGCGCCGGGAGGGCCGACGGTCGGACCGGAGGTCACGGTGGAGCCGGCCGGCATGGGCAACGTCGGCGTGGACGTCGCGTTCGAGGGCAACCGAGCCACGATCGCGTGGCTCCAACGCACCGGCGACACCACCTACTCGCTGGTCACCACCTGGTTCAGCGATCTCGACGGCGACCGTCCGGCGTTCCACGATCGCTCCGTGCTCTTCTCGGGCTCGAGCTCGACGATGTTCCCGAGTCTGGCGCCCACGCCCGACGGCATGCGCGTGCTCGCCCGCGCGGGCAAGCTGCGCGTCTTCTCACACGCCGTGGCGGCTCCGCTCACCCAGTGGTCGATGGGCACCGCCGGCACCACCGTGTCGGGGAAGTCGCGCGTCAGCGCGGTCGCCTTCGGCGCCGACATCCTGGCCGCGGTCGAGAGCAACACCAATGACCACATCGTGAAGGTCGTGCGCTTCTCGTCGACGGGCAGCAGCGCGACGACGCTGCTCACAACCGAGATCGGCTATGCCGACCCGACGATCGCCACCGATGGGACCAGCGCCTATGTCGTCATGGTGAAGCGCGCGACGCAGCGCAGCGTGGTCTCCCGTCAGGCCGTCGTGGGCCAGACGTGGAGCGCAGACCGCGTCGAGCTCGCGGCGACGGCCTCCTACGGCGGCGACTATGCGTGGCCGAACGTGATCCGGCAGACCGATGGCTACCTGCGCTTCATGGTCGACGCCGCGAAGTGCCCGACGACGACTCAGCGGAACGCGGTCCTGGCCTACCAACGTCCTCTGTCGCCGTAGGCGGGAGCCGCCTCAACGGGCGATGGCGTAGGCGGCCTCGAGGCGCTCGAGATGGTGCTCGGGCGAGAACTCGGCGCGCGCGCGTGCGTGTGCTCGCCCGGCCGCGCGGCCGCACAGCTCGTCGTCGTCAAAGAGCCGGCGAAGACCATCTGCAAGGCCGTCCACGTCGCCGGGCTCGCACATCACGCCCTCGCCGCCGGCAACGAGCTCGGGGAGGCCGCCCGTGTTCGTGACGAGCAGGGGCCGCGCCGCGGCCATCGCCTCGAGAGCCGCGATCGGAGCGTTCTCATCCCACACCGACGACAGCGCGAGGAAGCGCGCGCCGCGCAGGAGCGCCGGCACCTCCGCCGCGGCGACGTGCCCGAGGAACTCCGTGCGCCGCAGTCCCAGCTCCTGCGCGAGGTGCCCGAGCGCGCCGCGGAGCGGCCCCTCGCCCGCGATGCGGAAGGGGGGATCGCCGGCTTGGTGCAGGGCGCGCACGAGCACGTCGACCCCCTTCTCGCCCGACAGCCTCCCGAGGTAGAGCCCATAGGCGCCGGGGGGCGACGCGTCCTGGTGCAGAGCCGTGAAGTTGCGCACGACCTCGACCCGCTCCGGTGCGATGCCCCACTCGAGCAGCCGGCCACGGACGAACACGCTCGGGGTCAGGAACAGCGCGACCTTGTCCTCGAGGCGCAGGACGAACCTATGCAGCCACAGCGCCGCCGCGTAGGTCGCCGCCTGGGTGCGCGACGGGAAGCAGCGGTGCAGCGCGGCGTGGGTGTAGACGCCGCCCTCGCAGCGACGGCAGGGGGCCCCCTCGGTGAACATGTAGCCGTTGGGACAGCGCAGCCGGAAGTTGTGCACCGTCATGACGAGAGGGACGCCGGCTCGCCCGGCCGCATGGTGGACGGCCGGTCCCAAGGACGGGTATGCGTTGTGCAGGTGCACGACGTCGGGGCGGAAGCTGCGCAGGGCTTCCTCGACCCTGCGCTGCTCGGCGCGCGACCCGACCATGCGGCGCGCCGTGGTGACCCCTCCGGCCAGCTCCTCGTTGTTGCGGCTCAGGAGCTCCGCGGTGTGGCGCCGCCGGAGGAGAGGGACCTGCTGGCTTACGTAGCTGTCCTCTCCTCCCGGCAGTCGATAGAAGCTATGTGCGACGAGTACGCGCACCGCCGCTACCCGCGCCGCGCGCCGGCCTTGGACGCCTTGCCCGGCCGCAGCGGGTAGTCGTAGCGGGCGAGCAGCGGCAGCGACAACGTCGTGGCGGTGATGCGGTCCGCGCGCCGCTGGGATCCCGTCCACTCGGTGTCCTCGCGCAGCTCGACCGTGCCGGTCTTGAACCGGCTCGGGTTGCCCGAGACGGTGTGGTTGGGGGCGAGGCGAGCGGTCTTCGCTCCCTCGAGCGGGAGGTCCGCGGGATCCTCGCCGACGAGATGCGCCATCGCCAGCAGGGCGTCGCGCGGGCGCGCCACGAAGTCCTCGTAGCGCAGGAGCAGCGAGCGGGCCGGATCGTAGCGGCGGCGCAACGCCTCCGCCGCGAGGTTCCATCCGAGCCAGCTCAGGGTGCTGTCCACGGGCGCGTGCTGGACGAGCTCGGCGGGCCGGTTGCGATCCGGCTGAGCCTTGCGGCGGCGCCACGAGTAGGCGACCGCGCGCGGGTCGCGCACGAGCTGCACGAAGTAGGGCGTGACGCCGGGGACGAGGCGCAACAGCGCGGCGTCCGACGGCCGCTTGGAGGAGTCCACGATGACGCGGGCGCCGGTGACGTCCGCGATGGAGGCCAGGAGGCGGCTCGTGACGGTGACGTAGCGCCCGAGCGCATCGTTGCGGCCGGCGCCGGCGGGGGAGCGCCGCAGGAGCTGCAGCGTGTGACGAACCCGGACCGCCTCGCGTTGCCAGGACACGACCTCATCGGGGTCGAGGGCGGCGTCGAACGGCTCGCCCCAGCCGCGCGCGAGCACGGAGGACCACACGGGGCACGCCCGCACGAGCGCTCCGCAGCCGCAGCGACGTCCCTCGAGCAGCCCGCGCTCCCACAGGTAGGTGAGCTCGCCCGCGGAGAAGAATCCGTCGAGCTCGCCGAGGAGGTTGTCCATTATCGTGCTGCCGCTGCGGCCCCAGCCGATGATGTAGAGGACCTTCACGTCCCGGTCCGGCGCGCCGTGTCGCCCGGGCGACTCCGCCACCGCGCTCAGCGCCACCTCGCTCACCGGCCGAGATACCCGAGGGCGGCCATCGTGTCGCCGAAGCGCTCCTCGATCGCGCTCGCCTGCTCGGCGGTCAGCTTCTCGCGCCACCCGCCGACCGTCCCGCTATTGATGAAGCGGATGTCCTGGTTCGCCGAGCTGCGCCAGCCCTGCTCTTTGGCCTCGTCCTCCTTGGCGCGCATGGCCTCGAGCGAATTGTGCCGGATCGCGTCCTCGAGCACCGCGTCCTCGAGGGTCACGTCGAAGAAGCGCAAGACCTCGGCGAAGACCTTCTTGGTGTCGGCCCGGAGGTCCTCGTAGCGGACGACGAGGAGGTGCTCGCCGGCGGCGGGAGGGCTGTGGCGCCAGAAGGCCACGTGATCGCCCCACGAGCCCCATGGGTTCGACTCGCCGGCCAGGAAGGCGGCCACGAAATCGTCGAGCGGTCCGTCGTAGAAGCCCGATCTGCCTTGCCACGCGTGCTCGGAGACGACCACGCTGCGTGCGTCGCGCACGACGTAGACCACCTTGCGGTCGCCGTCGCAGAAGGGCTCGTGCGTCTGGATCAGGCGGCCTCCCCCGTGGAGCACCGGACGTGCCTCGTCCTGCTTCCCGATCGAGGGCACGGCGTGCTTGGTGGCGCCGAACGCGGCGGTCTCTCCGGTGAGCGCCTCGAACAGCAGGAAGCGCAGCCACGTGGTGCCGGAGCGTGGGTACGAGGCGAGGAACGCGTCGTGGGCGCCCAGACCCCGGTAGCGCGAGCGCACGAGGGGCCCCCGCAGCGCCTTGTGCTTGAAGAGCACGTGTCGGATCGTCTGTCGAGCGGTCTGGATCACTGTCTCTCCATCGGGTGAGAGGTGTCTAACTTAAGGCTGTTCGGGGGCCGTCGGCACCCCAGCCGGCGCTAACGTCGCTTGCGGCGCAGCATCTTCGAGCGGATGAGGTCGTAGACGTGGCGCTCCTCTGGATCCATGCCGGCAAGGCGCAAGATCGCAAGGTAAGCGAGAGCGCCTGCGACCAGCCCCGCAAGCTCGAAGGCAACCTCCGGGGGGGTGAGCGCGCGCCACAGCAGCAGGGTCACCACCAGAGCGAGCGTCCCGAGGACGGGCTTGGCGTAGGACCTGCCGAACGGCTGGACGCCGATGAGCACCTTCGCCTGCACGAGGCGAGCGATGTTGAGGAGGGCGGTGACCGCGGCGTCGACCACGGCCATTCCCACGGCCCCGTACCTCGGGACGATCCAGAGCCCCAGTGCGACGTAGAGCACCACCGAGACCACGGAGTTCGCGAGGTTGAGACCGGCGCGGCCCGTCATCGAGATGAGGTAGCTGCAGGGCCCCGAGCCGACGAAGAAGAGGTTGCCTACGGCGAGGACGCCGATGAGCCTGGCGGTCTCGGGATCGACGCCTCCGGTCAGCAGGCGCAGGGGGATCTCGGGAGCCAGGATCAGCACGGCGAAGACCGGGAAGGCAAAGGTTGCGACCCAGCGGTTGACGGTCTGGTAGAGCGACTCGAGCCGCGCGATCTCGTTCCGCTCGTAGAGGTCGACGACCAGCGGTGCCCAGATCGCGACGACGCCGGTCAGAAAGACGGCCCCGATGCCCTGCAGCGACAGCGCAACGCTGAAGATGCCGACCGCGTGGTCGCTCGAGAGCAGCCCGAGGAGCAGGACGCTGATCCCCAGCGATTGGACGCTGAACAGCGCCACACCCGCCTGGGGCAGCGCGAAACGCACTATCTCGCCGACGGGCGCGGCCGGCTTCGCCCGCCGCTCCGTGGGCGTGAGCATGCGGTGGAAGTACCAAAAGCCCGCCACCATCGAGATCGCCGCGCTGATGACGAGACTGGCGACCGCGCCGGCCACGGCGAAGCCCGCGAGCAGCGCTCCGATGCCCAGGATGAGCCGCCCGACCGGCAGGATGATCTGCCCGATCATCGCCGAGGGGACCATCGTCTTGTAGGCCTGCGTGCAGGACCGCAGCACCTGCATGACCGCGAAGAGCGGCACGTAAAGCGATCCCAGGCGCAGCAGGTCCGCGAGGTCCGCCCGGCTCGCCGGCGAGTCGGCGAACTGCCCCGCGAGCGGAGAGGCGGCGAGAAAGATGGCGCCCGCCGCGAGCGACGAGAAGATCGCGGCGCCCCATAGCGTCACGCGCGCGGTTCCCCGCACCTCGCCGTGGCGCCCCAGCGCGCGGGCGCGTGTGATGAAGCGCACCGCCGCGAAGTTGAAGCCCATGGGAGCCATGAGGCTCGCGACCTGGAGGATCTGGAAGACCTGCCGGTAGACTCCGAAGCCGGCCTCGCCGAGCCGCCTGACGGCCACGGCCACGAACAGGAACAGGAGGCCGCGCGCCGCGATCTGCCCGCCGATCTGTATCGCGCCGCCCTTGGCGATCTTGGACGTGTCGTCGGCGCTGCCGGCCGAGAGTTCGCCGTCCCCGGGTGTCGAGGCGGTCAACGCCTCAGAGCGCATGGGTCCAGAGCCCGAGAGCGAGCATGTTGTCGAGCTACCTCCGGCATGTCTTGGGCGTCCCCTTTCGGCGACGCGGGCGGTCCGCCGCTGGAGTGGTTCTCGACTGCCGCGGCGAGCTACTTGAGGTTAGTCCCACGTGGCGCCTGGGGGGCGCCACCCGCCCCCTGCGCCGGCGTCCCGTCAGTCGCCCGGAGGCGGGGCGGGGATCGCGAGGGCTCGAAAGAGGCTCTGATCCGAGGGCGGGCGCGTGCTCGCCGCCAGCGCGAGGCATTCGCAGACCGCGATCGCGTCGCGCGGCACCATCAACGCCGCCACGCATCTCTTGCCCTTCCACAGCTCGTATGGGAGCCCCGGGCTCATCCGGGGGATCAGCTCGTAAGGACCGAGCCGCCAGCTGCTCCCCGTCCGCGTCCAGCCTTCTCGGCCGGCGAGCATACGGCTCAGCACCTCGAGCCGAATGGCCGCCGGATCCGGAGCCTCGACCATCGCCGCCTCTCCCCGTGCCCCGATATTGAACCCAGATTTTGCCATCTCTAGGATTCGATGTCTAGGGCGTTGCGAGTCTGGGAAGGCTTGGCAGTGGCGGGCGTCGGGAGGTGTTGGAGCATCACATCGGACCAGGTCGAAGTGCCGGAGCGGAACTCGCCGTCGCGCCCGGCGGTCGCGCCCGTCAAGGTGCTCGCGATCATCGGCATGACGCGCAGCGGCAGCACGATCCTCGACAACATCCTCGGCGAGCTCGACGGCTTCTTCTCCACCGGGGAGCTTCATTATCTGTGGCAGAGGGGCGTGATGGATCGGCGCAGATGCGGATGCGGCGCCACGGTGGTCGCCTGCCCCGTGTGGTCGCGCATCCTCGCACAGGTCTCGAACGAGGGTGAGCGCGCCGCGCCGGCCGAGGTCGTGGACTGGCAGCAGCGAACGGTGCGGGCGCGCCACACCTGGAAGCTCATGCGCCGGACGCGCGCCGAGGCGGGCGGGCCGCCCTCGCTGGGCGCCTACGAGAACGTGCTCGCGCACCTTTACCGCGCCGTGGCGGACGTGACGGGAACAAGGGTGGTCATCGATTCGTCGAAGCGAGCGTCCGACGCCGCGGTGCTCGGCCTCCTTCCCGGGGTCGAGCCTTACTTCGTCCACCTCGTGCGCGATCCGCGCGCGGTGGCGTATTCGTGGCGCCGGGCGAAGCGCGAGCTGGATCACGACGGGCGCGCCGAGATGCCCCGTCGCAGCACGATCAGCAGCGCGACGACATGGCTGGAGTTGAACCTCGCCGCCGAGGCCGTGCGGCATGGGTACGCACGGGACCGCTCGCTGCTGATCCGTTACGAGGACTTCGTCGAGCGGCCGGCCGCCACCGTGCGCAGGATCGCGGCCCTCGTCGGCGAGGCTCCCACGCAGCTTCCGATCGACGACGAGGGGACCGCCCGCCTCGGGGTCAACCACTCGGTTGCGGGCAACCCCAGCCGCTTCCGCAGGGGCGCGGTCGGGCTGCACTCCGACGACGAGTGGCAGAGGGCTCAGAGCCTCTTCGACAAGACGCTCACGACCGGGATGACGCTTCCGATGCTGGCCCGCTACGGGTACTGGATCTAGGCCCTCGACCCTAGCTCTGCTTGCGGTTGCCCCAGGTCATGACCCGGCTGCGCGGGCGCACGATCGGCTCGTCCACGCGGTAGGAGTCGTAGCCGTACTGCTGGTGCGCGTAGCCGGCCTTCGAGGGGTCGAAGTTGTTGAGCACGGTCCCGATCACGCGGGCGTTGACCTGGTCGAGCTGCTGGCGGGCCTGGTCGATCGAACCGCGCGTGGTGCGTCGAGCGTCGGCCACGAACAACACCGCATCGACGAGCGGCGTCAGCGTCATGGCGTCGGCGACCGGCAGCACCGGAGCGGCGTCGATGACGACGAAGTCGGCCGCCTCCTGGAGTTCGCGCAGGAGCGTTTCCATCGCGTCCGAGCCGAGCAGCTCCGCGGGGTTGCCCGGAACGGGGCCGCTGGGCAGCAGCCGCAGGTTCTCGACCCCTACCCAGTTGAGCACCTCCAGGGCGTTCTTCTCGCCCGCCAGCACGTTCGTGAGTCCCATGCCGTTCTGCGCCTTGAAGAAGCGGTGCAGGCGCGGCTTGCGAAGGTCTGCGGACACCAGGATCACGCGCTTGCCGGACTGTGCCAGCGCCACGCCGAGGTTCGCGGTCGTCGCCGACTTGCCCTCCTGGGCGTTGGCGCTGGAGACCATCAAGGTCTCGAGGCCGCGCTGGGCCGAGGCGAACAGCACGCTCGTGCGCAGGGTCTTGTAGGCCTCGGCCGCGGCCGACTTCGGCTCCGCCATCGTCACGACGGGGCTGTCGTCGGCGTTCTTCCAGTTGTGGATCCGCGGCACGACCGCGAGCACGGCGGCGCCGGCGTGGGTCTCGAGGTCGTTGCGGCCGCGCAGGCGATCGTCGAAGCGCTCCCGCAGGAACGCGAGCCCCGCCCCCAGCGGCAGTCCCGCGAGCAGCCCCAGGATCCCCGTCTTCAGGTGGTTCGGGCTGGTCGGTTTGGACGGCACGCCCGCGGGCTGAGACACCGTGCCGACGTTGAGCGTCTCCGTCGGAGCGGAAAGCAAGGCAAGTTCCTGCTGCTTCGTGACGATCTGCCCCTTGAGGGACTCCTGCTGTATCTCGTCCGTGGTCGTGGTAAGGATGCTCCTCAACTCGTCGATCTGCCGGCGGACGGATTCCTGCTGAGTGAGCAAGCTCTCACGGATCCTGCCGCCTCGGTAGTCGAGATAGGCGGTGGCGAAGGCCTGGGCACGATCGGCTGCCAGTTGGCGATCGCTGCTCGAGTACTGGAAGGTCAGGATCTCCGTCTCCGGCAGCACCTCGACAGTCAGGTTTGCCAGCAGCGTGTAGACGTAGTTGGGGTCGCTCTCGACGACGTCCGCGTCGCCGAGGTCCTTTGCTGCGATCTCGGCGACCGCCGGAGAGGTCGCGAGGTTGCTCTCCGTCTCGAGGTTGAGGGTGTCCTCGGTCGCGCCGTCGGTGGTGAGGGCGGTCTGGTCGACGAAGACCTGCGCCTCGGAGACGTAGATCGGCGTCTGCTGCAGGGAGTAGGCGAGCGCGCTGCCCACCACCAGGACCGTTGCGAGAACGATCCACCACTTGCGGACCCGCAGGATCGTGAGGTACTCGCGTAGCTGGAACCCCGGCCGGTCGTCATTCATCTGGAATTCGTTCATCGCCTCTTGAGCCCTGCCCTCTTTCCGTGCATGCTTTCCACCGGAACCTCTGGAGCATCGTACCCAGAGGCTCCAACCTTGAGAAGCAGGGCCCACTTTCCCAACCCGGGGCCGCATGCATCCTTGCCCCGCGGGAGAGCGCCCTGTAGAATAGCCACCCCAGGAACTGGAAAGTTTACAGCATCGAAGCACGGGAGGGAAGGGGTAGTCACCATGAGGAGCATCCGCACGATCCTCGTCATCGCCGTGGTTGTCGGCGTCATGGCCCTCATGGGGTCCGCCTTGGCCCAGACCGGGTCGTCGGAGCTCCCCGAGGACGAGGTCCAGGGAGACATCTTCAACAACAACAACAACCAACCCGGCGAGGACGTCCTCGGCACGTTGTTCCCGGGACGCCCCGGGGCCTCGACGCTGCCGTTGACCGGCGCCGACCTCACCTTGTTCGTCGGGGCGGGGGTGATCGCCATCGCCGCAGGGTCGTTGCTCGTGCGCCGGACGCGCGCCGCCAAAGCCGAGCGCTAGCCCGCCCGGGTCCGAGCCGGGACCCTGGTGAGCCCTAGAAGGGGTGAGCCCTAGAAGGGGTGAGCCCTAGGTGAGCCGTAGAAGAGTGGCTCTCTCCAGAAATTGACCACTCCCGCCCACAGGGCCGGGATTCCCGTGCGGTCGCTCGGGTGCACCCGCCAGCGCAGTGCCTCGTCGAATGTGCCCCTGTGGCGCAGCATGCCGTCGCTCACCGTGCCGGGTCCCTCGGTCGTCCAGCGCGCCGGAACCGTGAGGGCGACGCTGAGGTCGCCGTCGTGCGTCTGGGGCTGGGGCAGCGCCTCCAGCGAGTAGCCGTCGGGGCCGAGTGGGAGCCTGTAGCGCACCTCTACCTCGGCGCGCTCCCCGCGCGGCACTTCGGCGTACACGCCCACCGCGGTGTAGCCGTCCTCGCGTTTCTCGAAGAAGCGCGCCGCGCCGCCGTCGAGGTCCACGCCTGTGATGTCTGCGTCGTGGGGGACGTAGACCTCGACGTAGTTCTTGAACAGACCGTAGGGACGGTACTGGTACACGAACCTGGGCAGGCCCTCCGGCGCGCGGTTCGAGATGCCCACGCCGGTGGCGCACTCCGCCACGTCGCCGTCGCCGAGGTCGCAGGCGTGGCGGACGTCTCGGCGCGCCCAATAGTCGAGCTTGTTGCCGCCGAAGTTCTGCACGGTGACCAGCGAGCCGTCCGAGGCCGGCGTGCCGAGCTCGCCGCTGACGCCGAGGCTCTCGAGCGCCGCCTCCTCCGACGGATCGAAGGACACGAAGCGGAGGTGGCCTCCGGCGACCGCCTCACCCACGCCCGCCCAGCTCCGTTTGTCGCCGAGGCCGCGCTCGAGAACCGACTCCAGGGCCACGTTGCCGAGCGCGATCAGTGCGTCGCGGCGCGCCGACTGGCCTTCGAGCTGCTCGTAGGCGCGCGAGTAGACGAACGGCGCGAGGTCGTCCCGCTCGAGCATCGTGTCGGTCCCCGGGACCGCCACGCGCGCCCCGCGCGGCATGAGCGCGGTGAGGCCGCGCGCATCGACGACCAAGGCACCGTCGGTGTCGACCCCGGTGACGAGCCGATACAGACGCGCCGCCACCAGCGCCGCGTCGGGCACGTCCGGGGTCGACGAGGTCGCGAGCCATCTCGTCGTGTCGGCGTGGTAGCGCCCGAAGTGCTCGGCGAAATCCTCGGGCGCGGGCACCTTGCGGTAGGGCGGATCGTCGGCGAGGTCCTTGTAGTACTCGAAGTCGCCGACCTCGATCTCGCCCTCGGCAGTCGTGAGGGTGCCGACGCCGGACAGGATGCCTCCTGCCCCTCGAAGCTCGGCGTTGTTCAGCATGAGCACGAGGTACCGCCGGGACCCGTCGGCCCCGAGCATTGCGGGGGCGATGCGCGCTGCGTCCGCGGCGCGCTCCGCCGAGTTCTGCAACGTGCGCGTGCGGCCAAGCTGCTCGTCGAGCTGGCTCCACAGGGGTGGGAGGAGCCACCCGGAGCGATGCCGCTCGATGTCGCGCTCGAGGTGCTCGAGAGCGCGGGCTTCGGCGCGCAGCGGCGGCTCAGCCTCGGCCACGAGGTCGAGCCGCACGGCGCCGTCCTCCACGAGACCCCGGCGTTGGACGATGTCGAGCCGGCGGTCGAGCTCGAGTCCCGAGTCGAGCACCGGCAGCGTTGCCTCGGCCACCGCCCGCACGGCGGCGATGTTCTGGCGCGCCACCGGTACGAGCCCGAGAGCGCGCGCCGGCAGCGAGTCGAGGTGGTCGACGGCGCGCTCGACATGCGCCCGCGCCCCGCTCAGGGCGTCCTCGCCGAGGTCCTGCGGCGCGCCGGCCAGAGCCCCCTTTGCGGCGAGGAGCTCGCTGCCTGCGGTGAGTGCGACATAGGCGGTGAGCGCGCCGACCACGACGGCCAGCGCGAGCGCGGCGACGACGATCCTGAGCTTCACGGCATGTCCACCCTAGATATCCATCGACGGCCGCGCCGGTGTGGCTTGAGCGTCACTCAGGGCTGAACGGCGGCACGCCGACGCTCTCGGGCCCGCGGCCCTGGAAGCGCGCGCGGAACCCGTCGACCACGTTCTGCGACACGTTCGTGCAGGAGCGCGACGCCCCCCACGCCGTGAGGGCGAAGTTGACCGAGCCGCCGAGGTCCTCGTACGGCGCGGCCAGCGTCGCGACCGGCTCCTGCTCGACGATCGCCCGGATCTCGTCGAGGGTCTGCTCCGGCGCGTCCGGCCGGTACCAGATGACGATCTGGCCGTGCTCCAAGTTGTGCACGAGGGTCTCCGCGGCGACCGGGGCGGCGTAGAAGCCGGGGTCGGCAGGGGTCTCGAAGTGGTCGCCCGAGGTCGGCGGCGAGGTCTCGTAGGCGACCTCGGTCCCCCCGGCGACGTGGTCGTTGCCCTCGATCGGTTGCGTCTCGATGGCGCCGCAGCCGGCCGTCCCCACATCCCCGCCCACGGGGGCGTTCTCGGCGCGGTTCGTGAGGACGATGACGACCGCCACGGCGATCGCGACCGCCACCGCGATCGCTATCGTCACGAGGTTGCCACGGCGCGTCGCCTTGCGCTGGGCGTCTCGCCGGCGCTGGTCGGCAAGCCTGCGCTCTTGTTTCTCCTGCAGCTTCCTGCTCACGGTTCGAGGCTAACAGTGGGGATCGTGAACTCGGCTGGGTTGGGCTCGGGCCGCGGGCGGGGCTCGTAGTTGGGCGATGCGTAGCCGACGAGCACGAGCGCGTGCGGCTCGACGTGCTCGGGGAGGTCGAGAACGCGGCGCACGACGTCGCGACAGAAGACGGGGGCCGACAACCAACAGGACGCGACCCCGTCGGCCGCGAGCGAGAGCATGAAGGTTTGCAGCGCAGCGCCCACCGAATGAGCGAACAGGCTCCACTCCGCGAGCCGCCTCCGGCCGTCTCCATAGGAGTGCGCCCGAGCCGTGTCGGCGCAACACACGACGAGCGCGGGAGTGCCCGTCAGGAGCTCGTGGGACCGGCGAGTGATGCGCTCGATGTCTTCCTCGGCCATGCCGTCGGCGACCAGGTCGCTGCGCCACGCCGACCCCATCGCGTGCGCCAGACTCCGCTTGGAGGCCGGGTCCTCGAGCACGGCGAAGCGCCACGGCTGCGAGTGGTGCGGCGCGGGCGCCTGGACCGCGAGGCCGATCGCCCGCTCCAGGACGGCGCGCGGCACAGGCTCCTGGGTGAAGGCGCGCACGCTGCGCCTGCTTCGCACGGCATCGGCGAGGTTCACCGGAAGAGGTCCTCGCGCGCCGGGCGCACGATCTCGGCCGCGGTCCCGCGCCCGAACGTCACCGACGCGCCGCGCACGATCGCGGCGCAGATGCCGCGGGCCTTGCCCATCACGAGCTCCGCGGCGCCGGCGATCTCGTCCGCCGTGCAGATCCGCGTCGCGGTCAGCAGGCGGCCCTGCTGGTCCGTGCCGCCGCGGAGGTCGGCGAAGGGCTCGATACCGGCGACGCCGATGGCGACGTTGGTCTGCCCCAGCCGCCACGCGCGCCCGAAGGTGTCGCTCACGACGACGCCCAGCTCGACGGCGCAGAGGCGCTCGAGTCGGCTGCGGATGCGGCGCGCCGAGAGGTCGGGATCGAGCGGCAGCAGCACGACGTTGTCGCCTTCGACGTTGGAGGCGTCGACGCCGGCGTTGGCGCACACGAAGCCGTGGGGCGTCTGCGAGATCAGCATGTCGCCCATCTTGCGCAGCACGCGCGCCGATTCCCGCAGCACGGTCGCGCCCCGGTCGCCGGCGGGCGCCAGTCGTCCCTCGGCTTTGGAGACGACCTTCTGGGCCACCACGACGACGTCGCCGGGCTCGAGCGCCGTCGCCCCCAGCGCGGCGCTGACGAGCGCGGCGAGGTCGTCGCCCGCGCGCACCTCTGGGAGTCCCTCCACCGGGATGACGCGCAGCTCGCTCACAGCGCCAGCAGGAAGCGGGCCAGCCGCTCGGACGCGTCCTGGTCGCTCATGATCGTGTCGGCGGCCTCGGCTCGCATCCCGAGGGCCGAGATCGTCTCGAGCTCCCCTGGGTCGCTCGCATCGACCACGAAGACGTCACAGAAGTCGGCGTATAGACGCGCGACGCCCGCCGCGCTCGCGGAGCCGCCGAGGCTCACGAGCAGGCGGTCGGCCGGGCCCTTGAGCGCGGCGCCGGCGACGATCGGCGTCACCGCGATCACGCTCGGGTGGGCCGCGAGCGCATCTCGCACCCCGGCTAGGCCGAGGATCGGCGCCACCGACAGCACGGGGTTCGAGGGACAGACGACGACCGCGTCCGCCGCGTCGATCGCCTCGAGCACCCCCGGGGCCGGCTTGGAGTCCGCGCACCCGTCGTAGCGCACGGACGCGACCTCCGGGCGCGTGCGTTCCCTCACGAAGTACTCCTGGAACGAGAGGGTCCTGCCGTCGGCACAGTCCACGAGCGTGCGCACACGATTGTCGGTCATCGGCAGCACGCGCGTCGCAACGCCGAGGGCGCGCCGGATCTCGTCCGCGACCGACGACAACGTTGCTCCCTGCGCCATCCGCGTGGTCCTGAAGATGCACGTGGCGAGGTCCGCGTCCCCCAGTCGGAACCACGACTCCGCCCCGAGGCGCTCGAGGGCCTCGACCATGGCGAAGGAGTCGCCCTCGAGGCCCCATCCTCTGCTCCGGTCCGCGCGTCCGGCGAGCCAGTAAGTGACGATGTCGACGTCTGGAGCGACGTGCACGTTGTAGATCGTGTCGTCGTCCGCGGTGTTGACTATCGCGACGAGGTTCCCCGGCGGCAGCGCGGCCTGGAGCCCCACGAGCAGCTTGGCGCCTCCGATACCCCCGGCGAGGGCAGTCACGAGCATGCTTTCCTCCGTTTGCGGTCTCCTTCCGGTGACCTATTGTCTGGCGACCGCCGAGCCGGTCGCGTGGGGCCGAAGTCTAAGAGCGCTCCACCGGCAGCGACGCCCAACTAACCTTCCGTCATATGGCCACCGCGATCACGACCGCACCGCCGCGCCCCGAGGTGGGCGACGGCGCGCCGCCGAGCGTGCTCGCGATCGTCGTGACGCACGAGGGGCGGCGGTGGCTGAAGGAGTGCCTCGTCGCGCTCGCCGACCAGACCTATGTGTTGCTCGACGTCCTCGTGGTCGACGATGCATCTCCGGACTTCCGAGCATCGCCCCACCTCAAGCGCCTCGTGAAGCGGCACCTCCGGCGACGTCGATGGGGCTTCCTGAGAACGAGACGTTCCCTGGGCTTCGGCGGCGCGATCAACTGGGCGCTGTCGCGGATCCGCACCGATGCGGATCTGTTGCTGTTCATCCACGACGACGCGGTCCTCGATCCGGGCGCGGTCCAACGTATGACGACGCGCATGACGATGGACGAGCACACCGCGATCGTCGGTCCAAAGGTCGTGGCGTGGGACGATCCGGAGCGGCTCGAGGAAGTTGGGATGGCGGTGGATCGCTTCGGGTATCCGTACAAGGGACTCGAGCGCGGCGAGATAGACCTCGGTCAGCACGATGCAGCCGCCGAGGTCTTCTACGTCACTTCGACATGCATGCTGATCCGCCACACGGTCTTCCGAGACCTGCGCGGGTGGGACGCGCCCATGCGAGCGTTCTCGGAGGACCTCGATCTCTGCTGGCGCGCGCGCGTCGCGGGTCATGGCGTCGTCGTCGAGCCTCAGGCCAAGGCGCGCCACGCGATAGCGCTTGCAACGGGGCAGCGTCGTTCCCGCTTCACGCCTGCGCGCTATTACATCCGGCGCAACAGGCTGAGAACCGTGGCCAAGAACGTCTCGTCAACGCGGCTCATCGCGTTGCTGCCGCAGTTCGTGCTGTTGAGCTTCACTGAGATGCTCGGGTTCATCGTCCTGCGTCAGCCCGCCGAGATCTTCAACCTCCTCAAGGCCCTTCTCTGGAACCTGTTCACGTCACCTCAGACGCTGTCCGAGCGATTACGCGTGCAGCGCACGAGGAAGGTCGCCGACCGGCGGCTGCGCCGTCTCACGGTGCGCGAGTCGACGCGGGTGCGCGCCTACGTGTCGAACCAGGCCGAACGCCTCGAGCAGGCATGGGGGAGACGAACCGAGGTGGTGGCGCAGCGGAGTTCGCGCGTGCGCGAGCTGTCGCACAGCTTCCGCGGCTGGCCTTTGATCGCAGCCTCAGTCGCGGTGTTCGGACTCGCCCTCGGTTTCCGGCACTTCCTGTTGTCGCCGCCCGTGACGGTCGGCGAGCTCCTGCCCTATCCCGATCGGGCCACGGCGCTGTGGACCGCGTTCCTGTCGCCGTGGCAAGGCACGGGACTGGGCCACTCGGGCCCGACGTCTCCGGCACTGCTGTTGCTCGGAGCGGTCCCGCTGGTGGCGTTCGGAGCCGTAGCGGTCGCCCAGAAGCTGCTCATCGGGCTCCTCGGCGTCGCGGCCTTCCTTGGTGCGTACCGTCTGGTGTCCGACGTCGTCGACCGCCCGGCGCGCCTCGTCGCCGGTCTCGTCTACGTGCTCGGGGCGGTCGGGTTCGCCGGCATGCGCCAGGGGGCTCTGCCCGCGCTCGCCTTCGGGGCAGCAGCTCCGTTCGCGTTGCACTCCCTGCTGGGGACCACCGGGTGGATGAGACCGTCCGGCTGGGACGGCGGCAGGGCCGCGGCGCGCCTCGCGCTGGGGGCGGCTGTGGCGGGCGCATTCGTTCCCGGCGCACTCGTGTTGCTCGCCGGCGCCGCGCTCGTTCTCGGCGCGCTGCGGACTCTGATCGGGCCCCGCCGCATCCTGTTCTCGGCGGGCCCCACCGTCGTCGCCGGGCTCGGCGGCGCGTGGCTCCTGCTCCTGCCGTGGAGCGCGAGCTGGCTGGCTCCCGGCGGCGCCCTCGAGGCGCTGCGTCGGGACGAGGCCTTCGCATCCCAAGGGATGCTCACGGTCCTGCTCGGGCAGACCCCCGAGGGACCGGCGCTGGTGGGTCTCGGCCTCGTCGTGCTCGCCGTCGTCGCCCTTGCCCTCGGCGCCGGCCGGCGACGCGCTCTCGGGCTCGCACTCACGGCGGTGGTCGTGGCCACCGGCTGGCTCGTGGCGGCGACCTCGGCCGGATCGATACCTCCGCTCGTCGCCTCGCCCCTCGAGGCGGGTGTGCTGGCGTCGACCGCCTTCGCCGGTCTCGCTGGCCTCGCCGTCGGCGCCTTCCGCCTCGATCTTCCGAGGCGGAGGCTGGGATGGATCCACGCCGCCGCACTCGCCGGCCTGGCCGGTGCCGCGGTGCTGATCGTCGTGGGTCTCGTTCCCGCCCTGTGGCGGGGGGCGTGGACCCCCGGCCGCTCCGTCGGAGCGGCGGACGCCGAGGTCATCGCGCAGATCCGCTCGGTGCTCGGGGAGGAGGCGCACGAGAGGGGCCAGTTCCGTGCCTTGTGGGTCGGTGCGCGCTGGGCGGCGTGGGGACCGGCCGGCGCACGCGTCGCGTCCGACCACCTCGTCACGGGCCCGCGCGGCCAGACCCTCGTCGACGCGTTCGCCCGCAGCGACGCGGCCGCGACGAACGAGCTCGAACGCGCCGTGGGGTCCGTGGAGTCGGGAGCCACCGACGCCGGGGGGCGCCTCCTCGGCGGGTTCAACATCGGCTACGTCGTGCTCGAGCGGGCGCCCCAAGCGCATCGCTGGCTGGAGCAGCGGGACCTCGAGATCATCCGCTCCGAGCCGGGTTATCTGCTGCTTCGCAACGGCGCGAACCTTCCTCGAGCGGCCACCTTCGAAGAGGTTCCGAGCTACGTGCGAGCGCTCGCGGGCGGCGATCCGACGCTCGTCGCTCCCGCCGTCGAGGCTCCGGAGGCCACGGCCGTGCAGCGGTCGGCCTCCCGTTACGTTGCCGGCGACGTCGTGGGGCCGGGCGTCGCGTGGCTCGCCGAGAGCGGCGACGAGCGCTGGAGCGCGTCCCTGAACGGGACCGAGCTCGAGCGGCTCGAGGTCGTCTGGGGCAACGCGTTCCGGGTGCCCTCGAGCGCCCCGGGAACGCTGACCGTGTCCTATCCGTACTCCGCCGGGGAGGTCGCCGGCCTGGTGCTGCTCGGCCTCGGATGGATCGTGGCGGTGGGGGCGGCCTTCTCGAGCCCGCAACGCAAGGCGACGCCGGCGTGAGGCTCCCGCGCGAGCTCGTCGCAGGCGCGCTCATCGCGATCGCCGCGGCGGCGGGGATCGCGTTCGACGCCGCGTCCGAGTTCACGGCTCCGGTGCGCAGCGCCCCGTCCCCGACGCGCTTCGTCCAGCGGGCGTCGTTCTGCCCGCCCCCGGCCGAGCGCAGCGGGGGGCGGGCGCGCATCGCGATAGCCGTCGCGGGAGAAGAGTCCATCCCGGTGGACGTCGAGCCCGGCGCGGCCGTGGAGGTATCGCCCGACCGGCTCCTCGTGTCCCCGGTGATCGAGCGTTCCGCCTCCTCGGTCACGGGCCTCGGCGCGCAGGCGGCGGCGAGCGCGTCCGCATCGCTTGAGCCTCCAACCCAGGGCGCCGCGGCTGCTACCTGTGCGAGCGCCGCGTCGGACCGTTGGTACTTGCCCGCGGGCACGAGCGCGCTCGGCTCCGACGAGCGGCTCCTGCTGTTCAACCCGTTCCTCGATGAGGCGGTGGTGCGAGTGGTCTTCTTCACCCCGTCCGGGACGTCGTCGAAGGCGAACCTCGCCGACGTCGCGGTCCCGGCCGGCCGCTCGGTCGAGGTGCGGGTCAACGAGTTCGTCCTGCGCGAGCCTCGTCTGGGCGCCGCCGTCCTGGTGACCCGCGGGCGGGTGGTCGCCTGGCGCGAGCTGCTTCCGGCCACCCGCAAGAGGCCCGGGGTCGAGATGACGCTCGGAGCGCGCGCGACGGCGCCCGTCTGGTACTTCCCGGAGGGTGGGGTGGGCAAGGGATACGACGAAACCATCTCGTTGCTCAACCCGTCCGACGACGAGGCCGTGGTCACGATCACGCTCGCGTCGGCGGACAAGGTGGTGCAACCCCCCCAGCTCGTGGAGCTGGCCGTTGCTCCGCACACCATTCGCACGGTGTCTCTGGCGGAGGTGGCGTCGCAGCCCACCGAGCCCCAGGGTGTGAGCGCGTGGGTCACCGCGACGAACGGCGTGCCGGTCGTCGCCGAGCGCACCGTGCGCTACGACGGCAAGCAGCGCACCGGAGTCTCGTCGGAGGTCGGCGCGAGCGAGGCCGCGCGCGCCTGGCTCCTGGGGCCCGCGTCGCTCGACCCGACGAGGGACGCGGTGGCCGTCTTGAACCCCGGCTCGAGCGACGCCACGCTGTCGCTGGAGCTGATCCGGGCCGGCGGCGAGCCGCTGATGCCGGCGCGTCTGCGATCGATCGCGGTGCCGGCGGGGCTGAGGGCGGCGGTCCGCATCGAGAGGTGGACCAGGGGGCGCGATGCCGTCGCGGTGGTCTTGAGCTCGAGCGAGCCCGTGATCGCCGAGCGCGTCGCCTACTCGGCTGCGGACTCCGACGCGGCGGCGGTGATGGGCTCTCCGGTCACGCCGACCACCGAGTGACGCGTTCGTGCCGGCGCACGGCCTCCACGAAGGCCGAGAAGAGGGCAAGCTGCGCGTGGTCGACGGGCACCATCGCCTCCGGATGCCACTGGACACCGACCACCCACGAGTGCTCGCAGGAGGTGACCGCCTCGAGCACGCCGTCCTCGGAGCGACCCGCCTCCCGCAACGGATCCGCGACCACGTCGAGGGCCTGGTGATGGTGCGAGTTCACCGCGGCGCGCGCGCCGAACCACTCGGCCGGCGCGCTCCCCGGAGCGAACCTCACCTCGTGCGCAGCTTCGGCGCGCGGGCGGTCGCGATCGTGCTCCAGGCGCCCCGCGGAGTCGAGCAGATGCTGTTCGAGGGTGCCGCCGAGAAACACGTTGAGCACCTGCATGCCGCGGCAGATCGCGAGCACGGGCATGTCGCGCTCCAGCGCAACCTCCAGAAGATCGAACTCGAACGCATCGCGGCGACCGCTCACGTTGTAGGTGCGCGCATGCCGCTCCTGCCCGTAGCGCGCGGGATCCACGTCGCCCCCGCCGGTGAGCAAGAGACCCGCAGCCTCGTCGAGCAACGCCGTATCGCCGGGCTCCAACCCCGAGTGGACCTCGAGGTCGTCGACCTCCGGCTCGTCGGGACAGATGGCGAACGTCGACACGACGAACGGAGCGCCGCCGGCGCGCCGCAAGGCGGTGACGTAGTCAACCGGGATGCGTCCACACGCGCGTTCCCGCGGCTTCGGAGACGAGATCGCGACGCGACCCCCGCCGCCGGTCGCCAGCGTGTCGAGCGCCGCGCTCGTGGTATCCAGGTCGCTCAAGCTCGCATCACTTCTCGCTTCTAACCTCGGAGTTCCGCCTATGACCGATCGTATGCGCTTCGAAACCGCCGCCATCCACGCCGGGCAGGAACCCGACCCCGCGACCGGCGCCGCGGTCGTTCCGATCTATCAAACATCGACATTCGTCCAGCAAGCTGTAGGCGAGCACATGGGTTTCGAGTACGCGCGCACAGACAACCCTACGCGCCGCGCATTGGAGACCTGCCTCGCCGCTCTCGAGGGCGCGCGCGACTCGGTAGCGTTCGGGTCCGGGATGGCGGCGATCTCGATGCTCGTCATGGCCCTGGAGCCGGACCGGCAACGGGTCCTGATCCCGGACGACGGCTACGGCGGGACCTATCGCGTGATGGACAAGGTCATGGCGCGTCTCGGCGTCGACTACTCCATGACCGACATGGCCGACCTCGACCAGGTCGGCTCTGCGTTGCGGGGCGATACGGGACTGGTGCTGGTGGAGACGCCGACGAACCCGATGCTCAAGGTCCTCGACCTTCGAGCGATCGGTGAACTGGCCCATGCGGCCGGGGCCCTGTTCGCGGTAGACAACACCTTCGCGACGCCCTACCTACAGCGACCACTGGAGTTCGACGCCGATGCGGTCGTCTACTCCGCGACCAAGTATCTCGGCGGACACTCGGATCTAGTCGCAGGCGCGGTGACGACATCGGATGGAGAGCTGGCCGCGCGCCTGCGCTTCTTGCAGAATGCGGTAGGAGCGATCCCCGGACCCTTCGACTCGTGGCTGCTGCTCCGGGGACTCAAGACGCTGGCGCTCAGGATGCGCGCGCACTGCGGCAACGCCACGGAGGTCGCGTCGTTCCTCGGCGAGCATCCCGCCGTCGAGCGCGTGCTGTATCCGGGTCTGGCGGATCACGCAGGGCATGCGTTGGCGGAGAAGCAGATGTCGGCCGCGGGCGAGCCGCTCTACGGCGGGATGATCACGCTGGAGCTCGACTCCGCCGCTCGTGCGCTCGAGGTCTGTCGCGGCACGGAGCTGTTCTTCCTCGGCGAGTCGCTCGGAGGCGTGGAGTCGCTCATCGAGCATCCCGGCAAGATGACGCATGCGAGCCTCGAAGGTTCCGGAAGGGAGGTGTCGCCGGCGCTCGTGCGGCTCTCGGTCGGGATCGAGAACGCCGACGACCTCATCGCCGACCTCGGTCGCGCGCTCGGTTAGCTCCCCGTCGTAGCGCTAGCTTCGTCCCTGGTGGGCGAGGAACTCGAGGAGGTTCGCGCGCGTCAGGACCCCGGTGGGCCGGGAACCGTCTGCGACGACGATCGCCTCCGCTCCGCGCGAGAGATCCGCGAACATCTCCTCGACCCCGGCGGACGACTGCACGACCGGCAGCGGCGCGTCCATGATCTCGACGACGTCGCGCTCGATCGCATCGCGATCCCGGAAGACGCGGTCGAGGAGGCTGCGTTCGTGTATCGAGCCGAGGATCTGTGCGACGTCGTCCGGGGCATCCGTCTTGGCCACGGGAACCTGGGAGATGCCGTAGGCCTGCAGCGTGTCGATCGCGCGGCCTACCGTCTCGTGCGACGGGACCGCCACGAGCGCGGGTATCGCGTGCTCCACGCGCTGCTTCTCGATGAGGACCTCGCCGATGCGCGCGTGGGTGCCGGGGCGGTCGGCGAAGCCGTGCTCGAGCATCCAGGAGTCGCTGTAGACCTTCGATAGGTAACCCCGTCCGGAGTCCGGAAGGATCACGACGACCACGGCGTCGGGCCCGAGCTCGGCGGCGACCTCCAGGGCTGCATACACGGCCGTCCCGCACGAGCCACCCACGAGCAGACCTTCCTCCTTGGTGACGCGGCGCGCCGTGAGGAACGAATCGCGGTCGGTCACCGTCACCCAGCGATCGACGACGCCCGGATCGAACGTGGCCGGGATGAAGTCCTCTCCTATGCCTTCGACCAGATAAGGGCGCGCGTCGTGTCCCGTATAGAGCGAGCCCTCGGGATCGGCTCCGACGATCACCACGTCGCTCTTCTGTTCCTTCAGGTATCGTCCCGTGCCGGTGATCGTGCCTCCGGTTCCCACGCCGGTCACGAGATGGGTGATGCGCCCTTCGGTCTGGCTCCAGATCTCGGGACCCGTCGAGTGGTAGTGCGTCTCGGGGTTCGCTGCATTGAAGTACTGGTTCGGCTGGAACGCTCCAGGTATCTCCTCGGCCAGTCGGTCGGCGACGCGGTAGTAGGACTCGGGTGACTCGGGGGGCACCGCCGTGGGAGCGATGACGACCTCGGCTCCGTAGGCGCGCAGCAGCGAGATCTTCTCTTGGCTCATCTTGTCGGGCATCGTGAAGATGCAGCGATAGCCTCGAGTGGCTGCGGCGATGGCAAGCCCGGCGCCGGTGTTGCCGGAGGTCGGCTCCACGATCGTGCCTCCAGGCCTCAGCTTCCCGGCGCGCTCGGCGGCCTCGATCATCCTGATGCCGATCCTGTCCTTGACGCTGCCGCCGGGATTGAGCATCTCGAGCTTGCCGACCAGGGTGCACTCGAGTCCCCGGCCGATGTTGGCCAGCCGCAGGAGCGGCGTGTTGCCGACGAGACTCAGCAGGGAGTCGTAGACGTCCACGGGAGCATCGTAAGCCCCGATCGCGCCCCATCCGCTTCCAGGTGCAACCATCCGGCGCGCCGAGGCGTCTATTCACTCAAGTGTCCGATCCTCGTTACGATGACAAACCCATGTCCACAGAACAGTTGAGCGACCACCCCGCGGGCAACCGAGACCTCGCGTCGGAGGGCCGCCGTTTCTCGTGGAGCATCGGCCGCTGGATCTCGGTAACCATCGCAGTCATCGTGGTCGTTGTCGCGCTCGGCGTGGCCGGTGCCGCCTATGCAACATATGGCTACGCGGCGGACTACGAGGACCGGATCCTTCCGCAGGCCGAGATCGCCGGTGTGGACGTAAGCGGGATGACCCAGGAGCAAGCGCTCAGCGCCGTGCGCGACGCGGTCAAACCTCAGCTCACGCGCAAGACCAGGGTCACATACCAACAACGGCGCTGGACGGTGACACCCAGGAAGCTGGGTGCTCGGAGCGACGCCCGCAAGGCGGTGCGCGCCGCGCTCCTCGCGAGCGCAGAAACGTCGTTCTTCGACAAGATGCAGATGAGGGTGCTGGGAGACAAGCTCAACTTCGAGCGTTCGGTAGGCATCGCTTATCCGCAACGAGGCGTGCGCGAGTTCGTCGCGGACGTCGCGTCGAAGGTGGAGCTCTCGCCGCGCGATGCAGCCATCGACTACTCCACCGGATGGGTCGAGTTCAGCGACGAGCGGAACGGCCGCAAGGTGCGCGTGCCGGAGGCTCGGCGGTCGCTGATGAAGGCGCTGCGAAGCGGCGGGCCCAAGGTCGCCCTGCCGGTCAAGGTCCTCGAGCCGGAGGTGACCGCCGACGAGTTCGATCAGGTGCTGCTCGTTAGGATCGGGGAGAATCGTCTCTACCTCTATGAGAACGGCAAGATCGCTCGTAGCTGGGACGTCGCGACGGGCCAGCCGGAGTACATGACGCCCACGGGCCTCTACGAGGTCACCGAGAAGCGCTATCTCCCAACCTGGATCAATCCCGCGCCGACGACGTGGGGGTCCGACATGCCGGTCGAGATTCCACCCGGACCGGACAACCCGCTGGGCGTTCGGGCGATCAACTGGTCGGCACCGGCGATCCGCTTCCATGGGACCGAGGCGACCTACTCGCTCGGCTACAACGCCTCTCACGGCTGCGTCAGGATGTCCAACGGCGAGGTCATCGAGCTCTACGACCTCATCGACGTGGGAACGCCGATCGTTTCGCTCCGAGCCGGATCACTGAAGCCCCTGTATGTCTCGGCCCCCGACCCGACTCCGGTGGCCGAGAACGAACGATCCGGCCGGGACGAGAAGAAGAAAAAGAGCGCCTGAGCGAGCGATCGCAGCAGCACCGACCTGAGCCG
This sequence comes from Actinomycetota bacterium, assembly GCA_046262355.1. Classification (GTDB taxonomy): domain Bacteria; phylum Actinomycetota; class CADDZG01; order CADDZG01; family WHSQ01; genus DATADD01. The sequence goes on from JBHEMX010000072.1 coordinate 28,798, forward strand.
CCCGCCCCGCGTTTCGGCGAGCAGGACAGGGAGCTGTCCTACGAGTCTTACCTCAGGGTGCCGGAACTCCTCTCGCTGCAGGACCTGCTCTCCGATCCTCCCGCGCACGACGAGCTTCTGTTCATCGTCATCCATCAGGTCTACGAGCTGTGGTTCAAAGATGTCCTTCGGGAGCTGGAGTCGGCGCGCGCGCTCGTCGCCGACGGCGACATCGGTCGCGGCATCCATCTCCTGCAGCGCGTGCACACCATCGAGCGAGTTCTGATCGAGCAGGTAAGCGTCCTCGAGACGATGTCGCCGCAGGACTTCCTCGAGTTCCGCACACGTCTTGCTCCCGCCAGCGGCTTCCAGTCCGTGCAGTTCAGGGAGATCGAGTTCATCTCGGGCCTCAAGGACGAGGTCTATCTGACCCGACTGGGTTCGGAGGTGGGCGTCGCGCGCTTGATCCGGCGCGCCGAGGAGCCGACGCTGTGGGACTCGTTCTGCGCCCACCTCGAGAGCCGGGGGCTGCCGATGCCTGCCGGCGATGAGACCGGCCGGCGCCGAAGCCTGGTGACGGTGGCGTCCGAGAGGTCCTCCTACGGAGACGAGTTCGCGCTGTCCGAGGCGCTGCTGACCCACGACGAGCTCTTCTCCCTGTGGCGGCTACGGCACGTGCTGATGGTGGAGCGCCAGATCGGCAGCAAGGCCGGCACCGGTGGTTCCACCGGAGCGTCGTATCTCCGCACGACGCTCGACAAGCGCTTCTACCCTGAGCTGTGGGCCCTGCGAAGCTACCTCTCGGATCCGCCGGCCTAGAGGGTCCCGAGCGAGCGGCACGAGGGCGGACTCGGGCCTGTGGCCGCTCTCCTGCGGGGCGGTGGGGGGGCACACGGCCGGCTTTTGGAGGCGCGAAGAAATCTCGGGCGCAGCCATTGCGCCGGGCCGATCGTCCTGGCTAGGATGACGCCGTGCCTCGCAGAGGTAAGTAGGCTCCGGCCGAAAGCCACTGCGGGGCACATCTTCTTTTCCGGCTTTCAGGCCCCGCCATCCTCGCCGCCGGGCTGTTTTCTGCCCTCGAAGTGGACGTCGCGCTCCTATCCGCTATCATTCTTCGCGCCTTTGGGGGCATGAAGTAAGGAGGGCTCGCGATGCGATGTCCGTTCTGTCACGGTGAGGATTGCATCCACATCGAGATAAACCTCAAGGGCGAAGAGAGTCTCCAGTTCTTCTCCTGCCGGCGCTGCGAGGGAAAGTGGTGGGAGCGCGACGGCGACACGGTCGACCTCGACGAGGTCCTGAACCTCACGGCCGAAAGCGAAGCGCGTTAGCCGGTGAGGTTGCGAGCGCTCGGGGCCGGGGAGTGCCGCGTGCCCGGCAACAGGTGCCAGTTGAGGGGGTCGTGCCGGTACGACTCTGCAAAGGGCATGCCCAACGCAGAGCGCTGCTCTCGAATCACGGCCTCCCGAGCGCTCGCAGATCGGATCTGTCCAAGTTCGACGCCGTGGCGTCGTGCACATTATGCCGCGCTTGCATCGCTTGCGCCACCCGCTCCGCCAGATGCACAGCTTAGGCGAGATCTTCGAGTGAGCGTGCGAGGCGAAGCGAGCCGTCGCCGGCGTCGCCCGGAGGACGCTCCGAGGGATTCACCAAGACCCGTCCGAGCGTCCTCCGGTAGGGGATCTGCGCGGCCTCCTCGAACCCGGCTTTCGTGACCGCTCGCAGCGAGGGCAGGTTGTCGCTCTCCACGGCGACCCACACCGTGCGCACTTCCTGCGTCGCGAGCTGCGCGCAGAGCGCGCGCAGCGCACACGGATACAGCCCGCGCCCGCGCGCGTCGGCGTGGGTGAACGATTCGTAGACGTACGCGTCTCCAGGCGGAGGGGCAACGTAGCGCCGTAGCTCGCGCGTCCAGACCGCCGAGCGAGTGATCCAGGTCGCGTGGACGATGCGGCCGCCGTCGAGGACGAGGAAGCATCCTGTGGCGGGCGACAGTCGGCGGCCGAAGGAGAGCGGGGAGTCCGTCCCGATGTCGCGCGCATAAGAGGCTCCGTCCGCCGGCGCGGCGAGGCGCAGCTCGAGAGATCCGCTCGGGTGCGCGTGGGCGCCTACGGTCCCCGGCGGTTGCCCGGCAGGGCGCGCCGGCCGGGCGAGGACGACCAGGCGAGCCGCCGAGGCAACGAACTCCCGCGCTCGCCCCAGGGTCAGCGAGGCGAGCTCCCCGCCGCCCCTCGCCCTCACGCGGGCCACCAGCTTCTGGAGGACCTCGCCGGGCGAGGACCGGACCTCGGGGTCGGCGCCCGAGCGGGGCCTCAGTTGGAGCGCCGGTGAAGTCTCGCCCTGCGCTCTATCTCCGTGAGGCCGCCCCAGATCCCGTAAGGCTCACGCGTCGCGAGCGCATAGGCGAGGCACTCTTGCTTGACGCCGCAGGTCAAGCACACCGTCTTGGCCTCGTCCTCGCGCGTGCGACGCTCGACCGGCGTCTCGCTGTCGTCGAGACCGAAGAACAGCACGGCCGGATAGGCGAGACACGCAGCCTGCTGCCGCCACTCGGTCTGTGGGGTCATTACGGATTCCTGCATAGCCACGATGCTTCCAGTGATGTGCCGTCTCGTCAACATTTTCCCGCGTCCTGGGCCGCGGAGGCACTCGGGCGTCCGCATAGGATGCCCCCCGTGACGACCGATCTGAGCGGCATCTTCAAAGCGTACGACGTTCGAGGTGTGTATCCGTCCGAGATCGATGAGGAGACGGTTCACCGCATAGGCGCAGCGTTCGCACGCTTCCTCGAGGTGGAACGCGTGGCCCTGGGGCGCGACATGCGCGCCTCCTCGCCGGAGCTGGCCGACGCCTTCGCCGCAGGCGTGATGGCGGTGGGCACGTCGGTGGCCGACGTCGGGCTCCTGTCGACAGACGCCCTCTATTTCGCCTCGGGCCTGCTCGAGGTTCCCGCCGCGATGTTCACCGCATCGCACAATCCCGCGCGCTACAACGGGATCAAGCTGTGTCGGGCCAAGGCCGCGCCGATCGGCGAGGAATCGGGGCTCACGGACATAAGAGACCTGGCCGCGCGTCCGGAGACGCCTTCTCGTGCCGCGCGCGGTAGCCGCGAGTCGGTCGAGATCCTCGACAGGTACGCGACTCATTGCAGATCGTTCGTCGACGTCGACGCCTTGAGACCGATCAAGGTGGCGATCGACGCCGGCAACGGCATGGCCGGCAAGACCGTTCCGCTGGTCTTCGACGGGCTGCCCTTCGAGGTGGTGCCGCTGTACTTCGAGCTCGACGGCAATTTCCCGAACCATCCCGCAAACCCGATCGAGCCCGAGAACCTCGCCGACCTCCAGAAGGCGGTCTTGGACAACCGGTGCGAGATGGGCATCGCGTTCGATGGGGATGCAGATCGCATGTTCCTCGTCGACGAGCAGGCCAACCTCGTGTCGGGCTCGCTCACCACGGCCCTTGTCGCGGCGCGCCTGCTCGAGAAGCATCCCGGCGAGGCGATCATCTACAACCTCATCTGCTCTTGGACCGTTCCGGAGGTCATCAAGGAGAACGGGGGCCGGCCCGTCCGCACGCGCGTCGGCCATTCATTCATCAAGAAGGTCATGGCCGACACCGGCGCGGTCTTCGGCGGAGAGCACTCGGGCCACTATTACTTCCGGGACAACTTCCGCGCCGACTCGGGGATGATCGCCGGCCTCCTCGTCCTCGAGGCGATGTCGGTAACGGCTCAGCCGCTCTCCGGTGTGCTCGAGCCTTACCAGCGTTACTGCGCCTCCGGTGAGATCAACTCAGAGGTGCAGGACCAGGACGCCTCGATCGAGGAGCTGGCATCGATCTACGAGGACGGGAACCAGGACCGTACCGACGGGCTGACCGTCGAGTACGAAGACTGGTGGTTCAACAGCAGGCCGTCGAACACCGAGCCGCTGCTGCGCCTGAACCTCGAGGCGCGCACGCGCGAGCTCATGGAGACCAAACGCGACGAGGTGCTGGGCCACATCCGCGGCTGACGCCGAAGTGGGCGGATCGCGCATATTGCGTATGAACTTCGAGGGTCGAGGAGACGACACAAGATGAGGTACGAGAGCCCCTCGAAAGGATGTCCATGCTCACTCGTTGGAGTAAAGAGATACGCACGATCGTCATCGCCGTGGTGGCTGCTGCCGTAACCGCCGGCGCGCCGGCCATGGCCGGCGCGGTCGTCTCATTCGCTCGCAACGCCGACAAGGTCGACGGGAAGCATGCCGTTGGAGCCGCGGCGAGCGTCGCCAAGCGGAAGGGGAAGCTGGTGGCGACGAGCCCCAAGACGGGCCGCTTGCCGAGCAGCATTATCGGAAAGGTCCTGGACTCCGACCGTCTCGACGGCATGGATTCTTCTCGCTTCGCGCTCAAGGACAAGCTGGCGGCGCAAGGCGTCATCAACCAGTCTTCCAATCCGCTCGATTGGAGCAGGTTGAAGAACGTGCCTGCCGGGCTCGCCGACGGCGTCGACGGCTCGGGCCCCACCGCCTACGCGCATGTGAAGAGCGACGGCATGCTCATCTCCGCCTCCAACGTGGTCGACGTCGCCGTTCTCGGCGGAGGGGTCGGCACGTACTGCTTCGAGCTCGACATGGAGTCGGCGCCGCAGCTCATCCAGGTGACGGCGGACCTCGTGTCGCCCAACGGATCGCTCACCTCGAGCGCGCGACCCTTTGCGACCGCGGATCCCGCTCGGGTGGACGCGGCATGTTCCGCCGGCTTCCGGGACGCGCTGGTGACGTTCCCCACGGGCGCAGACACCACCCAACGGACGTCCTTCTTCGTCTCGTTCTTCTAGAGCCGTCGCCCTTCCAGAGGGTCGCCCTCCTCCGCTCCGGTCGGCCGTCCCCCGCGGGTCCCTGCAGTAATCTCCCGCGGGTGGCGGCCGGCACCGTGGCGAGGAGAGAGCGATGGCGATCGACGATCAACTGCTGGACATACTGGCGTGTCCCAACTGTCGCGGCGACGTCGAGTACCTCGAACGGGACGCCGTGATCGTCTGTCGAGGACGGTGCGGCCTCCGCTATCCCGTGCGCGACGACATCCCGGTGATGCTGATCGATGAGGCCGAGAAGCCGTGATGGTCATCCCCGCGAGCGATCCTCTGAGGAGGTCCGCAGAGCGAGACGGCTCGGATCTCGACGACGCCGCGGCCTTCGCCGATCTCGACAGCGAGAACGTGCTCGGAGCCGTCGAGCGCTTCGCCGAGCAGTGTCGCGAGGCATGGGCGATCGGGGTGGCGGCGACGAGCCTTCCCGACGCGACGGACGTCTCGTCGATGGTGGTCCTGGGCATGGGCGGCTCCGGCGTCTCGGGCGACGTCGTGCAATCGGTGGTGGAGCCCCGCCTTCCGGTGCCCCTGCGAACCATCAAGGGCTATGGACCGCTGCCCGAATGGATCGGCCGTAACACGCTCTTGTTCGCGGTGTCGTACTCGGGCGACACGGAGGAGACGATCGCGGCCTTCACCGAGGCCCTCGACCGGGGGGCACGCGCGGTGGCGATCTCGTCCGGGGGTCGACTGGGGGAGCTCGCCGCGGAGCGCGGCGTAGCCCACGTCGCGATCCCTTCGGGCCTTCAGCCACGAGCCTCGCTCGGCTACCTCATGCTTCCGGTGCTCGCGGTGCTCGAGAAGGTCGAGCTGATCCCGCCTCTCGGAGAGGACGTCGATGAGGCATGCGCGGTCGTGCAAGCTCTCGGTCGCGACTGCGGTCGCGCTGTGGCCACCGCCGACAACCCGGCCAAGACCGTCGCCGCGCATCTCGTCGGAAGGATCCCGTTCGTGTACGGCGCCGAAGGCCTCGCCGCGACCGCCGCCTATAGGTTCAAGTGCGACCTCAACGAGTACGGCAAGGTGCCGGCCGGGTGGCATCGGTTCCCCGAGCTCAACCACAACGAGATCGTCGGGTGGGATCAACTCTCGGAGCTCACTCAGAGCTGCGTGGCCGTGATGCTGCGCGACGTCGAGGAGCATCCCAGGATCGCTCGACGGATCGAGATAACCAAGAACCTCATCGAGCCGCATCTCGCCGAGGTGGTACAGGTGCGCGCGCGAGGGCGATCGCCTCTGGCGCGCATCCTCTCGCTGGTCTTCGTCACCCAGCTTGCCGCGATATATGTGGGACTCGCGAACGGCGTCGATCCGGGCCCTGTTGAGACGATACAGACACTGAAGCGCGAGCTGGCCGAAGGGGAAGGAGCGCCATGAGTGTGGAAGCAGACATCCGCGATCCCAAGCTCGCCGACGAGGGCCGGCTGCGCGTCGAGTGGGCCGATCGCCAGATGCCGGTATTGACTCGCATCCGCGAGCACTTCGAGAAGGATCGTCCGCTCGAAGGCCTCACGATCGCTGCCTGCCTGCACGTCACGACGGAAACCGCGAATCTCATGAGGACGCTCAAGAGCGGCGGCGCCGACGTCGCCCTGTGCGCATCGAATCCCCTCTCTACGCAGGACGATGCTGCGGCCTCGCTGGTCGAGACGTACGACATCCCGGTTTTCGCGATCCGCGGCGTTGATGACTCGCTGTACTACTCGCATATCAAGGCCGTGCTGGACCGCAGACCGATGATCACGATGGACGACGGCGGAGACCTCGTCACGATGCTGCACCAGCAACGTCAAGACCAGCTGATCGAGATCGTCGGCGGCACCGAGGAGACGACGACCGGAGTGATCCGGCTGCGCGCGATGGAGGCGCGTGGGATTCTCGGCTATCCGGTTGTGAGCGTTAACAACGCGCAGACCAAACACCTCTTCGACAATCGCTACGGCACCGGCCAGAGCGCCATCGACGGGATCCTGCGTGCCACGAACATCCTCCTGGCCGGGAGGACCTTCGTCGTCTGCGGTTATGGGCAATGCGGTCGAGGACTGGCGTCGCGTGCCAGGGGCATGGGCTCCGACGTCGTCGTTACCGAGGTCGACCCCCTCAATGCCCTGCAGGCCGCGATGGACGGCTACCGTGTGCTGCCCGGCGCCGAGGCCGCGTCGCAGGGCGATGTCTTCGTCACAGTCACAGGCAACAAGCACGTGCTGCGTCCCGAGCACTTCGAGCTTATGAAGGACGGCGCGATCCTGGCGAACGCCGGACACTTCAACGTCGAGATCGACCTCGACGCGCTGGGAGCGATGTCGTCCGGGCGCCGGCGCGTGCGCCACGAGGTCGAGGAGTTCTCGCTCCCGGGGGACCGGCGGATCTACGTGCTCTCCGAGGGCCGGCTCGTGAACCTTGCTGCGGCGGAGGGACATCCGGCCGCGGTCATGGACATGTCCTTCGCCAACCAGTCCCTGTGCTGCGAGTGGCTCGCCGGCAACAAGGGCTCTCTCGACAAGAGGGTCTACCCGGTGCCGGAGGAGATCGACCGGGAGGTCGCGCGTCTCAAGTTGGAGACGATGGGCGTGCGCATAGACGATCTGACCTCGGAGCAGAGGTCCTATCTGGAGGACTGGGAAGAGGGAACCTAGAGACGCCCCCGGATCGAGGTATCTCGGCTACCTGTGGTCCTGGGCCGCCCACTTGAGCCGGTACCCCGCTGAGCGAGGGTGGAGGGCATCTTCTCGGCCCGAGCGAGTTGAACGCCGCGCCGGCGCTCCCGGGCAGGGCGGAGCGATCGGATCTTTGGGCCTGTACCCCCGCTGAGCGACGGTGGAGGGCATCTGGTCGGTCCGAGCGAGTTGTGCGGCGCGCCGGCGCTCTCCGGTTCGGCGGACTGTGAGCCTGTACCCCCGCGGGAGCGACTGGCGGAGGGCATCTGGTTGCCTGTACCCCCGCGGGAGTGAGGTGGAGGTCACATGGTCGCCGGGGCCGGGTGTCGGTCCGTCGCAGCGAGGCTTGGGGCGCTTCCGTGCGCTTTCGAGCCGCGGGTGTCACAGGCCGTCGCTAGCGTTGGGATGTGCGGGTCGCTGGGATCGTGCAGCCGCTGTTGGGGGACCTTCGGTGCCTCGGGTGCCGCGCGCCCGGCGCGGCGCTGTGCCGCCGGTGCGCCCTGCTCCTTCGGCGCGCCGGCGCCGCAGCTCCCGACGGCGTCATGGCCGTGTGGGTCTACGAGGGGACCGCTCGATCCCTGATCCTGGCCCTCAAGGCGCGCGGTTCGCGGGCGGCCGCCGAGCCCCTCGTCGAGGGGATGTGGCGCCTCGCCCTCGCGCACGGCGTGACGGCCGAAGTGGTCTCCTGGGTCCCCGGGCGGCGGCGGGACATCCGCCGGCGAGGCTTCGACCACGGGGAGGTCCTGGCGCGCGGCGTCGCTCGTCGCCTCGGCCTTCCCGCCTGCGGCCTGCTCCGCCGCACCGGCGCCCGGCCCGACCAGACCTCTCTCGGCGCCGCCGAGCGACGCGCCAACGCAGCAGGTGCGTTCCGGGCTCGGGCTCGGTCCTGCCCGGCGCGGGTCTTGCTGGTCGACGACCTCGTGACGACCGGGGCGACCGTGCGCTCGTGTGCCTCGGTTCTGGACGTGCAGGGCGCCGTGCGGGTCGACGCCGTGACCGCGTGCAGGGCGTGACCGCGCGCAGGGCGCCGTGCGGGTGGACGCCGTGACCGCGCGCAGGGGCCGTGATCGCCCGCCGGGAGAAATGCGCTCAACCCGCAACGAGGGCTGGTCGAATGGACCATGAGGTATCTAGGCATTTGTGCTTAGGGCAGGGGGACTGGTCCCGGGCTAAGATGCCGGGCACAAGGTGCAAGCCCGCCGAAACGGGCAGCGAGGTGAGCGGTGGTTCGTAACCCAGACAATGTCATCCAGGGGGACCCGATCAAGGTTCTGATCGTGGACGACCATGCGCTGTTCCGGCGGGGGCTTCAGATGGTCCTCGAGGGCGAGGCCGACATCGACGTCGTAGGCGAGGCGGGCGATGGGCACGAGGCGATCGAGCGGGCCGAGCTGGCCCTACCCGACGTCGTGTTGATGGACGTCCGCATGCCGCGGCGCACCGGCATAGAGGCGACCCGGGCCATCAAGGACACGCTTCCGTCCACGAAGATCCTGATGCTCACGATCTCCGACGAGGAGGCCGACCTCTACGAGGCGATCAAGGCCGGCGCCTCCGGCTACCTCCTGAAGGAGATCTCCATCGAGGAGGTCGCCGGCGCCGTCCGAAAGGTTAACCAGGGTCAATCGCTTATCTCGCCTTCGATGGCGTCGAAGCTGCTCACCGAGTTCGCTGCGATGGTCAAGCGGCGCGACGATCGCGACCAGGTGCCGGGTCCCCGGCTCACGGATCGCGAGCTCGAGGTGCTGAAGCTGGTGGCCAAGGGTATGAACAACCGCGACATCGGACGAGAGCTCTTTATCTCCGAGAACACCGTCAAGAACCACGTTCGCAACATCCTGGAGAAGCTGCACCTGCACTCGCGCATGGAGGCCGTCGTCTACGCGGTGCGCGAGAAGCTGCTCGACATCAAGTAGCCCCCGAGGGCTCCCCTGCCTCCCACAACGGGCTTTCCGGCCGCCCGGGGGATAATGGAGGGCTATGAGCGTATTCAGGAAGATCCTCGCGGCCGGCGAGGGCAAGAAGCTGAGAGCCCTAGAGGCGCTCGTCCCCGTCGTCAACTCGTGGTCCGAGGAGATCGCGGAGCTCGACGACGCCGACGTCGGCGCCAAGACGGCGGAGTTCAAGCAACGGCTCGAGCGTGGGGAGGACCTCGACGATCTGCTTCCCGAGGCCTTCGCCGTCGTACGCGAGGCGGCCGTGAGGACGATCGGTCAGCGGCACTTCGACGTGCAGCTCATGGGCGGAGGGGCGCTGCACAACGGGTGGATCGCTGAGATGAAGACGGGTGAGGGCAAGACGCTCACGTCGACGCTCGCGGTGTATCTGAACGCGCTCCCCGGCAAGGGAGTCCACGTGGTTACCGTCAACGACTACCTGGCGAAGCGCGACTCCGAGTGGATGGGGCAGATCTACCGCTTCCTCGGTCTCGACGTGGGTCTCATCCAGGGACAGATGCCTCCGGAAGAGCGGAGGCCGGCCTACCGAGCCGACGTCACCTACGGGACCAACAACGAGTTCGGCTTCGACTACCTGCGCGACAACATGGTCACCGAGATCGAAGGTGTGGTGCGAAGGGGTCAACACTTCGCCGTGGTCGACGAGGTGGACTCCATCCTCGTCGACGAGGCCAGGACGCCGCTGATCATCTCCGGTGCAGCGCAGGAAGCCACCAAGTGGTATCAGCAGTTCGCCCGCATCGCGCCGCGCTTGCATCGCGACACCCACTACGAGGTCGACGAGAAGAAGCGGACGATCGCGATCAGCGAGGAGGGCATCTCCAAGGTCGAGGACATCCTCGGCGTCGAGAACCTCTATGACCACGTCAATGTCGATCTCGTGCACCATCTCGAGGCGTGTCTCAAAGCCAAAGAGCTCTACAAGAGGGATGACGAGTACGTCGTGCAACACGGCGAGGTCAAGATCGTCGACGAATTCACGGGTCGCATGCTTCCGGGCCGCCGCTACTCCGAGGGGCTCCACCAAGCGATCGAGGCGAAGGAGAGCGTGCGCATCCGCGAGGAGAACCAGACACTCGCGACGATCACGCTGCAGAACTACTTCCGCATGTACGACAAGCTCGCCGGCATGACGGGCACGGCGCAGACGGAGGCCGCCGAGTTCGGGCACATCTACAAGCTCGACGTCGCCCAGGTCCCGACGCACATGCCCATGATCCGCGCGGACGAGCAGGATCTCATATACAAGACGGCCGACGCGAAGTGGCAGGCCGTGGCCGACGATGTTGCCGAGCGGTACGAGAAGGGCCAGCCGGTGCTCATAGGCACGGTTTCGATCGAGAAGTCCGAGCATCTCTCGGGCGTCCTCGGCAGGCGGGGCATCCCGCACACCGTCCTCAACGCCAAGAACCATGAGAAGGAGGCCGGGATCATCGCCCAGGCCGGACGGCTCGGCGCGGTGACGGTAGCAACCAACATGGCGGGCCGAGGGGTAGACATCATCCTTGGAGGCAACCCCGAGGGCATGGCGCGCGCGGAGATGGCGGCGGGTGGATGGGACAACGACGCATACCTGCTGCGCCTCTACTCGGCCCAGGAGATGACCCACTACGAGGCCGACTTCGAGCCGCTCTTCGAGCGCTTCGAGAAGCAGTGCGAGGGAGAGAGAGCCGAGGTGCTTGCGGCGGGCGGGCTCTACGTCCTCGGCACCGAGCGCCACGAGTCACGCCGCATCGACAACCAGCTGCGAGGGCGCTCCGGACGCCAGGGTGACCCGGGTGAGAGCCGCTTCTACCTTTCGCTCGAAGACGATCTCATGCGGCTGTTCGCGTCGGACCGCATCGCCGGGATGATGGAGCGCCTCAAGATCCCCGACGACGTTCCGATCGAAGCCAAGATCGTGTCCAAGGCGATCGAACGCGCTCAGACCCAGGTCGAGCAGATGAACTTCGAGATACGAAAGAACGTCTTGAAGTACGACGAGGTCATGGACAAGCAGCGCCAGATCATCTATGCAGAACGCCACGACATCCTCGACGGCGAGGACTTCCACGACCAGGCGCTCGAGCTGATCTCCGACGTCATCGAAACCGCCGTGGCCGAGAACGCGAACCCGGACCTCCCGCCGGAGGAATGGGACTGGGACCAACTCTTCGCCCGCCTGCGCGAGGTGTATCCGATCTCGCTGAAGGAAGACTCGTTCGACGCCACCACAACGACCTACGAGGAAGTCCTGGAGACGTTCCTTACCGATGCCCTCGACTACTACGCGACGCGTGAGCAGGACCTCGGCGCCGAGCAGATCCGTCAGATCGAACGACTCGTGCTCCTCTCTGTCATAGACAATCGCTGGCGTGAGCACCTCTACGAGATGGATTACCTCCAGGAGGGCATCGGTCTGCGCGCGATGGCACAGAAGGATCCGCTCGTCGAGTATCAGCGCGAGGGATTCGACATGTTCCTGCAGATGCAGGACACGATCAAGGAGGACTTCGCTCGCTACATGTTCCACGTCGAAGCGGTCAGCGACGAGCGGCGCGCCGGCCCGGCGCGCGTGCGCGAGGAGCGCCGCCAGATCCCCATGGCGCAGTTCGCGGCGACGCCGCCCGAGGCTGAAGTCGACGGCCAAGCTCATCCCCCGCCCAACAGCGAGGGCGTCGTGATCGAGCAAGCCAGGTCCGACAAGATCCCCCGCAATGCTCCATGTCCATGCGGAAGCGGCAAGAAATACAAGCAGTGCCACGGTCGTCCCGGAGCCGTGAGCATGTGAGCGACGTCACACAACGGCTGTCTTCGATCGAAGACAAGCTCGCTCGAGTCAAGGACTACCTTTGACGCCGACGTCAAGAGGACGGCGCTGGAGAGGTTGAGGAAGAGATCGGCCGCGCCCGATCTCTGGGACGATGCAGCGGCCGCTCAATCGCTGATGTCGGAGATGTCTCGACTGGCAGAGGACGTCGGTACCTACGACCGCATCGCTGCTCGTGTCGCCGACGCGCGCCTGTTATGGGAGCTTGGGGTTGCGGAGGGTGATGAGGCCACGCTCGAAGAGGTGACGAGGGAGGTCGGCCGGCTCGAGGCAGAGCTCGAAACGCTCGAGGTCGTCGCGCTGCTGGGTGGCGACTTCGATGAGCACCCGGCGATTCTCGAGGTGCATGCAGGAGAGGGGGGCACGGATTCTCAGGACTGGGCCGACATGTTGTTGCGTATGTATCTCCGCTGGTCCGAGCGACGTGGATTCAAGGCGGAGCTCGTCGCGTTGACCCCTGGAGACGAGGCCGGCATCAAGAGCGCCACTGCGACGATCGACGGCCGCCATGCGTACGGACTGCTGGCCGCCGAACGAGGCGTGCACAGGCTGGTCCGGATCTCTCCGTACGATGCGTCGAAGCGACGCCATACGTCGTTCGCATCTGTCGACGTCACGCCGGAGATGGCCGAGGACGTGGAGGTCGAGGTGGATCCGGATGATCTGCGCGTCGACACCTATCGATCGTCGGGAGCGGGTGGGCAGCACGTCAACGTCACGGATTCCGCGGTCAGGATCACGCACCTCCCCACGGGAATCGTCGTGTCGTGCCAGAACGAACGTTCGCAGATGCAGAACCGAGCGGTCGCGATGCGCATCTTGAAGTCACGGCTCCTCGTGCTTGCGCTCGAGGAACGTGAGGCGGAGCTCAAGGCGTTGACGGGCGAGAAGCGAGAGATCGGATTCGGGTCCCAGATACGCTCGTACGTGCTGCACCCTTATCAGATGGTCAAGGACCACAGGACCGCGGTGGAGGTCGGCAACGTTCAGGCGGTGCTCGACGGCGACATCGACAGGTTCGTGGAGGCCGAGCTGAGGAGGAAGGCGCACGACGCCGTCACCGGCTGAGCGAGCTCGTGTCCGCGGCCGTTCCGGGATATCGGGCGGGCGAGATGCCATCATTGCTGATGGCTCCCCCCGGATGGTTAGCCTGAGGAGACCATGATCAAGACCACGAACGTCGCAAAGATCTACAAGGGCGGTATCCACGCCCTCGATGACATCTCGATCGAGATCGAGAAGGGCGAGTTCGTCTTCATCGTGGGCCCGTCCGGTTCGGGCAAGTCGACCTTCATCAAGCTCTTGACCAAGGAAGAGGATCCGAGCGAGGGACAGGTCTACGTCGCCGGCAAGGATCTCTCGACGCTGCCGCGCTGGAGGGTTCCATACCTGCGACGCAACGTCGGGTGCGTGTTCCAGGACTTCAAGCTGCTTCCGAACAAGACGGTGTTCGAGAACGTCGCCTTCGGGCTCGAGGTGATCGGCCGGCCGCGTGCGGTCGTCAAACGTCAGGTGCCGCAGATCCTCGAGCTCGTGGGTCTCGGTGAGAAGCTCGACCGGTTCCCGGACGAGCTCTCGGGAGGAGAGCAACAGCGCGTCTCCATCGCGCGGGCATTCGTGAATCGTCCTCTGATCCTCGTTGCGGACGAGCCCACCGGGAACCTGGATCCGGCTACGTCGGTGGGGATCATGCGTTTGCTCGACCGCATCAACCGCACGGGCACAACGGTCGTGATGGCGACCCACGACCACGCGATCGTCGACTCGATGCGAAGGCGAGTGATAGAGCTCGAGGACGGGACCGTCGTGCGCGATCAGTCGCGCGGCATCTACGGCGTCGGCACGTAGAGAGGCGATGTATGAGGGTCAACTACTTCGTCACCGAAACGGCAACCAATCTGCGTCGGAATCTGTTGATGACCATCGCTGCCATCTCGACAGTGGCGATCTCCTTGCTGCTGCTGGGGGGTGTGCAGATCCTCAGCATGATCGTCAACAACGTGACGGCCACTTGGGAGGCGCGGGTCGAGATATCGGTGTATCTGCTGGACGACGCGGCGCCGGGCGAGATCCAAGACCTCGAGGCGCAGGTGTCTCGATACGACGAGGTCGAAGAGGTTACCTATGTCTCAAAGGAAGAAGCTTACGAGGACTTCAAAGCGCTCTATCCGGATAATCCAGAGTTCTACGAGCACCTGCCTCCGAACAAACTCCCGGCGTCGCTGAGGATCAAGCTCACGGATGCCAAGTACACCGAGGGCGTCGCGGCCGCGATCGAAGGCGCGCCCGGCGTCGATGAGGTCCGCTTCGGCGGAGAGGTCATCAAGCGTTTGATACAGGTAAACTCGCTGCTGCGATCGATCACGCTCGCGATGTCCTTCGTCCTGATGGTCGCGTCTGCGGCGCTGATCGCGAACACGATCCGTCTTGCCATCTACGCGCGGCGCGACGAGATCGGGATCATGAAGCTGGTCGGGGCAACGAACTGGTTCATCCGGATCCCGTTCATGCTCGAGGGTGTCTTCGCCGCGCTCGTCGGTGCGCTGGTATCCGGCGCCATAGTGATCGCCGCGAACGCGCTGCTGTTCTCCCGTATGGGCGAGGCGCTGCCCTTCCTCGGGCCCGTGTTCTCCTTCACGGCGGGCGAGATCGCCTCGGTGCTGATCATCCTCGTGGGCGTGGGAACGCTCGTGGGGCTGCTCGGCTCCACGCTGGCGCTGCGCCGGTTCCTCGAGGTCTAGTGCGCAGGGGACTCTCCCCGGTCGACTTCAAGATGAAGCCCGCCGCAGCCGACGGCCCCTCCGTGGGCTCTGTGCCCCTCTGTTACTGATGTGACGCCTGTCAACTAGGATGCCGAGATGCACATGCCGGCTCGACGGCCGACGGCCGCCGCCCTCATCCTCGTCGGCGCCCTGACGCTTCCGGCCTCGGCGGGGCCCCGCGACCGCCTGGAGCGTATCGACAGGGACCGCTCGAGGATCGAGAACAAGCTCGAGCGCGTACGCGCCAGAGGGGACGATCTCGCCACCACCGTCGCGGGACTCGATCGCAGAAGGGCCAACGTCGAGCGCCGCGTCGAGGACCTCACCGAGCGCATCGATGGTCTCGACCGCTCGATCGCCACGGTCGAGGGACGGCTAGAGGAGGCTCAGCGCCAGCTCGCTCTGTTGATGGAGAGGCTCGCGGTGATCCAGGCGCGCCTCGACGCAAGCGAGCGGCTCTTCCAGGAGCGAGCGGCTACCGTCTACATGGAGGGTCCGACGGACGCGCTCGACACGCTGCTGTCGTCCCAGACCCTGTCGGACCTGCTCGACCGTGCGCAGTACTACGAGTCTGCCCTGGACGCCGACTCGAGTCTGATCGAGGAGATCGAGCTGCTCGAGGACGAGGTCCTCGGCCGGCGTAACTCCGTCGAGCGCAAGAAGGATCAGATCGCCGCCGACAGGGCGGCTCTCCAGGAGCAGCGCCTCGCAGTCGCCCAGATCCGCGACGACAGGGCCGACGCTCTGGCAGCGCGCGAGGCCGCCGTGGCTCGGAAGAAGTCCCTGCTCGCGAACGTGAGAGCGCGCACGGACAAGCTCGCGGCGATCGAGAGTCAGCTCGCACGAGAATCGGACCGGATCGGGGCTCTGCTGGCAAGCCGCTCGGCGGGGGCTGTGCTTCCGCCCCCTGGAGGACGCCTCGCGTGGCCCGCGAGCGGCCCCCTGACCTCGGGCTTCGGCCCGCGCATACACCCGATCTTCGGCGAGAGCCGGATGCACACGGGCATCGACATCGGCGCCCCCTACGGGGCCCCAGTGTGGGCTGCAGCCGGCGGCGTGGTGACCTATGCCGGCACCCTGGGCGGCTACGGCAACACCGTCGTGATCGAGCACGGCGGCGGCCTTGCCACCACCTACAACCACCTGTCTGCCTACGAGGTCGTCGGAGGCGAGCACGTCTCCCGGGGACAACAGATAGCGGCGGTCGGCTGCACCGGTTACTGCACCGGACCCCATCTTCACTTCGAGGTGAGGGTCAACGGCACTCCGGTCGATCCCATGGCGTATCTCCGCTAGACCTCTCCAAGCCACTAACCTTGAGCTCGATGGATCGCTGGCAGAAGATCTCGATCGTCGCGCTGTCCGCCTTGGTGGCAGCGCTGGGCGTGTTCGCCCTGGGCTTCTCCATGGGAGACAGACGCTCGGAGACCTCGGCCGCCGGCGCCGGGGGCGAGCAGACCGACGGCTTCTCGGTCGTGCGTGACGCGTTCGGGCTCATCCGCACATCCGCGGTAGATCCGCCCGGGGACGACGAGCTCGCGCGCGGGGCGGTCAAGGGCATGATCAGGGTCGTCAACCGGAGCGGCGATCCCTACGCCTTCTTCTACACACCGAGCGGCTACGAGTCCTTCCAGGAGCTGACCACCGGGCGCTTCTCGGGCATCGGGGTGTGGCTCAAGGAGAAGGCCGAAGACCTCGAGATCGTCTCGGTGCTGCCCTCGACGCCGGCCCTGGAGGCAGGCCTGAAGCGGGGCGACATCGTCGAGGCGATCGACGGGCGGGCGGTGGCCGACATGTCTGTCGACGAAGCGGTGGCGCGCATCAAGGGGAAGCCCGGCACCGATGTAGCCGTCGACGTCTCACGCGACGGCGCGCCGTTGGACTTCACCATAACGCGCCGATCGATCGAGTTCCCGAACCTCGTCTCCAGGGTCACAGACGAGGACATCGGCTACATCCGCCTCCTCGGGTTCGCACGAGGTGCCGGCCAGCAACTCCGTCGCGAGGTCTCCGAGCTGTCGCGCGATGGGGCCGAGGGGATCGTCCTCGACCTCAGGGACAACGGGGGCGGATTGTTCTCGGAGGGGATAGACGTGGCGAGCGTGTTCCTGGACGACGGAAAGATCGTCTCCTACAAGGCCAGGTCCGAGCCCGAACGGGTGTACGAAGCCGAGGGCGCCGCTTTCGAGGAGATACCGCTCGTCGTGCTCGTGAACGAGGGCACGGCGAGTGCGTCCGAGATCGTCGCGGGGGCCCTCCAGGACCGCGACCGAGCGATCCTCGTGGGCGAGGAGACCTACGGCAAGGGATCGGTGCAGGACGTCTTTCCGCTGCCCGATGCGTCGGCGCTCAAGCTCACCACCGGCGCCTACTTCACCCCCGATGGGCGCAACATCACCGGCGACGGGATCGAGCCGGACGTCGAGGTGGCGGCGAGCCGGACCGCACAGCGGGATCGCGCCGTGGAGATCCTGAGGGGGATAGTTATCTCCACCACGGGCGCCCAGGGCTAGGCGTCATGGCGCGCGCCGAGGCTTCGGGCACGAAGCTGATCGCGCAGAATCGCAAGGCGCGTCACGAGTACCACATCGAGGACACGGTCGAGGCCGGACTTGCGCTCATGGGCACCGAAGTCAAGTCGTGTCGCGACGGAAGGGTCTCGTTGACGGAAGCCTACGCGTCGATCAACAACGGAGAGGCGTGGCTGTTGCAGTGTCACATAAGCCCCTACTCACACGGCAACCGTGAGAACCACGATCCGATGAGGGCGCGCAAGCTCCTGCTCCACCGCAACGAGATCGCGCGGCTCGAGCAGAAGGTCGCGCAGGAGGGCAGGACGGTCGTCCCGCTGCGGCTCTACTTCAGGCACGGCCTCGCCAAGGTGGAGCTTGCGGTCGCTCGAGGCAAGAAGACCTACGACAAACGAGCCTCGATCGCGGAGCGCGACGCCGAGCGCCGGATGCGCCAGCAGGTGGGCCGTCGCCGATAGGTCTAGGTTCCGGTTCCAGGATCGCGCTCCACGGGCGGAGCAGGCGAAGGCGACGGGGAATAGCCGTCGTTCGGGAGGGTTGTAGTGTGGCCGAGCGTCTTTGACAACTGCACATGGGGCTGAACTGGTATCGACTCTGATCGTACCGGGGTAGGTGAAGCGAGCCGAGGTTCCGAGTTTGCCTCGTTAAACCTCTCGGAAAACATCAAATGCCGACTCTAACGAGTTCGCACTCGCTGCTTAATTAGTTAAGTAGCGTCGTCGGTCCGGGCTCTGTCTGCGGCTCGGGTTCCGGCGTCATCAGCAGACTTGCCATCCCGAGCATGCTCGAGGCGACGGATGGGACTCCTTCTCGAGCTAGGCGCCGGCCGGGCCGTCCGTAGGCCGGTCGGGAGCCGAACCTCAACTGCGGACTACGCTCGTAGAAGCCCTATCGCGGGGTCGGAGGACCCGGGTTCGATTCCCGGCAGCTCCACCATCGAGCCCTTGTGTGAACCGAGGACGGGAAGGGCTCTTCATACGTGGATTCCGCGATCCTGCCGTCGTGGAGGCGCGAATCGTGCGGAAGAAGGCCTGATCCTCCTAGCTCCGTGGTTCGCACCGGTCAACTCCACGCATCACAAGCATGTAATCTTGGTATGCTGACATACCATGAAGCGAACAACGGTCAAGCTCCCAGAAGACCTGGATGCACGCCTGCGGCATGAAGCCGCGCGCCGTGGCACGACCATCTCCGACCTGACGCGCGAAGCGATCGAAACGCATCTTGGAGGCCGAGGACGCCGACTGATGGCTGCCAAGGCGGGTCGTAGCGGGCGCAAGACCACATCCGAACACATCGAGGAGATCCTCCGAAACGAGGTTGGGCGATAGCGCTCTTGGTCGACTCTGGGCCGCTGTACGCCTACGTCGACCAGGACGATCGCCACCACGAGGCGTGCCTGGATCTGCTGTGGTCCCATCCGGGGCCGTTGGTAGCTCCGATCTTGGTCGTCACTGAGGTTGCGTATCTGATCGAGACGCGCCTCGGACCCGAAGCAGAAGTCCGGTTCCTCGGGGACCTCGCATCCGGAACGTTCATGACCGAGCCGGTCGGAGCGGCTGATTGGTTGCGTATAGCCGAACTAATCTGGGAATACCGAGATCTTTCGCTGGGCACCGTCGACGCGTCGGTGGTGACGGCCGGCGAGCGGTTAGGTATCCAGGAAGTCGCGACGCTGGATCGTCGACACTTCTCCGTCGTCAGACCGGCTCATACATCTGCCTTCGGATTGCTTCCCTAACGAGCCCCAGATGCGCCCGAACGAGAAGTAGGTGAACGCTAGCGCCACCCTCCCGCCGGCCCATGAGCTTGCCTTATGGCGGCGTGGTCGCGTCGCGGCTAACCCTTCCTATGCACTCCGTATCTACGCCATCTGTTGGTTGCTCGAGAGCCCGATGGAGCAGGGCGCGATCTAGCGGTCGTCCTGGGGATGAGGGCGGCGGGCACGGTCGTCACGGCGACGATGGGCACGAGCGGCGATGTACTCGTTCACCGACGACCACTCGGCGTGGAAGGAGGGATGGTCGCTCCTCAGGTGGGAGTCCAACTCGGGAGCGTTGGTGAAGCGCAGCTCACATACGGGGCATTGGTACGTCCATGTCGGGCTATGGTACCGGAGCTTTTGGTGCGGCTCCACGTCGAACCACGGCTTATGCTCGGCGGCGTTCCGACGGTCGCGAGAGAGGTGTCTCTTTGGCCGAAACGGTGTCGCTCGACCTCTGGGAGTTGAGCGCGCGCATCCTCGTCGCCGCAGCTCTCGGCGGCCTCATAGGGTTCGAGCGCGAGTTCGCCGATCAGCCGGCGGGCTTCCGCACGCACATCCTCGTCTCCGTCGGCGCTGCTCTGTTCACGATCGTCGGGGCCTACGGCGTCGAATCCTTCATCGGTGGAGACCAAGCGGTGCGCTTCGATCCGACCCGGGTTGCTGCGCAGGTCGTGACGGGCATCGGGTTCCTCGGCGCCGGGGCGATCCTGCAACAGGGGGTCAACGTCCGGGGGCTCACCACCGCCGCCTCGCTGTGGGTTACGGCGGCCGTGGGCACCGCGGTCGGACTCGGTTACTGGGGGGGAGCAGTCGTCACGGCGGTGACGACCGTGGCGGCGCTGTACGGGCTGAAGCCGCTCGGCCACCGCCTGTTCCGCCGGCTGCGCCGAGGCCATCATCGGTTCATCCTCGAGATCGAGCCGGAGCTGAGGCTGTCCGACATCGCGAAGGTGGTCGAGCGCGCCAACGCTCGCACCGAGTCGTTCAACCTCATCGCGGACGATGACGGCCGCCGCCACGTGGTGGTGACGCTGCAGCTGCCGGCGTCGGGTTCTCTCGATCTGCTGGCCCAGGAGATGACCCGCGTCGAGGGAGTGAGGAACGTCGACCTCGACGACTGACGGGTCAGATCGCCGCAGGCGGGGGTAGAACCATCGTGAACGTCGAGCCCTCCTCGGGGTCGGTGGTCACCTCGAGGCGTCCGCCCGAAGCAACGAGCACCTGGCGCGCGATATAGAGGGAGAGACCCAGACCGCCCACGGCCCGCGTGCTCGAGGAGTCCGCCTGTGTGAACGGGTTCTCGAGGAGCCGCGCGAGCGTCTCCTGCTCGAGCCCGGGGCCCTCGTCCTCGACGTGTAGCTTCGGCGCGCCGTCGTCGCAGGTCACTTGGACGGTTACGGTTCCCGAGGTGAACGCGAGAGCATTCTCGATCAGTGCGGCCGCGACCTCGCCGACGCGGCTGCGGTCGCCGGCGGCCTCGGCCTCGGAGTCGATCTCGAGGACGACGTCTCTGCCGAGCGCCCTGGCTGCCAGGAGCTCGATCGCCTCGCGTGCCACGCACGCGAGGGAGAACGTCGTCGGATGAAGACCGAGACCGCCGCGCTGGATGCCGGATACCGTGAGGATCTGCGTGACCATGCGCGACAGCCGGTCGCATTGCTTGCCGATGGAGTCGAGGAACTCGAACTTGACTTTCTCTTCGATCGAATCCCAGCTCGCGCGCAGGGTCGAGACGCCCCCCTTGATCGATGTGAGCGGCGTCCTCAGCTCATGGGAGACCACGGAGACGAACTCGCTCTTCATGCGGTCAAGCTCCTCGAGCGCGTCGGCCCTCTCCTGTTCCTTCTTGTAGAGCTCGGCGACGTCCTCCATGACGCCCTTAGTGACTTCTTTGTCCAGAGCGCCTTGTCCGCGCGCCACCGCATCGAGGGATTCCAGCAGCTCGTTGGCCGAACCACCTTTGAGCAGGTAACCGGAGGCGCCGGCTCGTACCATCGAGGAGACGAGCGACATGTCGGCGAACGCCGTGAGTGCAAGCACCTTGATGCCGGGGTGGCGCAGCTTGATCGTCTTCGTCGCCTCGACGCCGTTCATCACCGGCATGTTCATATCCATGAGAACCATGTCGGGATGAAGCTCGTCGACGCGTTCGACCGCTTCGAGCCCGTTGGCGCCCTCGCCGACGACCTCGAACTGCTCCTTGAGCTCGATGAGCTGTCGCAGCGTGCGGCGGATCGATGAATGATCGTCTACGAGCAGGATCTTCATGACGGAGTTCGCCCCCACCCGGCGGTCAGGTCGCGCTCCAGCTGCCTGGTCCTCGGGGGAGTACGGGGGAAGCGAAGCGTGAAGTCGACGGAGTCCTCGGTCGATGCCACCTCGATGTCCCCGTGCAGGGAATGGGCGAGCCGGTACGCGATGTAGAGGCCGAGCCCGACCCCGGAGGAGCTGCTTTTTGGGCCCCGGTTGAACGGCGCGAAGAGGGACGAGTGGTCGAGGTCTGCGGGCAGGGACCCTGTGTTGCCTACCGTCACTCTCACGTCGTCCGCGACGACCTGGACCGAGATCGAGATCGGGTTGCCGGCGCCGGAATGCGATACCGCGTTCTCCATCAGGATGCCGATCAGTTCCTGAACTGCGGGAGCATCCACCGTGACGGGCATCGGGGGAACATGATCTATCGAAAGCCGCCGGGATTGGTCGAAGCCGTTTATCGCGCCGGCGATGAGGTCCGGAAGCAACGTTTCCTCGGTCGTCCCCGCCAGCTCGGCTCGGGCTCCCTGAAGCAGGCGATCGATGATCTTGCGCAGCTCCTGCGCGCGCTCCTGCGCCGAGGCGATCATCTTGTCGCGCGTCTCGTCGGGCAGCCGCGCGTGATGCTTGCCGAGGGTCTGCAGGGTTCCTGTGATGACCGTGAGCGGGGTCTTCAACTCGTGGGACACCATCGCGTTGAACAGGTCGCGCGCGCCTTGAGCTTCGTGCATCGCCTCCACCATCTTGGCGTCGGCGACAGCCAGGCTCGCATGCTCGGCGAGCGCGGTGAGAGCCTCCTGCTCCCCGGCGCTGTAGCGTCGCCCCGCTCGGTAAGAGGCCACCGTCAGACTGCCCATCACGACGCCGTTCTCGTGTACGGGGGCAGCCATGGCGGCTCGGGGGCCGTCCTCGGCGAGCTTGCGCAGGGCGCAATCGTCTCCCTGATAGTCCTCGATGACCACCAGGCGGTTCTCGCGGATCGCGCGCCAGCCGGCGCCGCGCCCCACGGGCGTGCGGTGGAGCGCCTCGACCAGGTGCTCCTTGACGCCGAAGCTGGATAGAAGGAGGCACTGGGTGGGCTCCTTCTCGTCGATCGTGCGCAGCCCGACGACCTCATCGCCGAGGAGTTCGCCGGCGCCGGTCGTGATCGCATCGAGGACCTCTTGGAGAGGAGCCCGGTGCGATATCGAGCGCTGGATGCGCGTGAGCTTCTCGAACAGCCTCTGACGCTGGAGAAGGTCGTTGACCAGGCGCACCTCCGCGGCTTGCGTGGCGTTTTCGAAGGCAGGGCTCACGAACGCGATATCGGCAGCGGCGGCCCTGGGATGAATCGAGTGACGTGCCGCGGGTGCGATTCCCTCACTTGGGACTAGGCGCCGGGTGGGTTGAGGTGGTCCGTGCGCACTAGTTCCCCTGGCAGGATGGTTCCCATCGTGCCGGATCGACACGGGGTCACTTCAACCACCCGAAAGGAGGTGGCGGTGTGCGTGAGGAGATGCGTCTGACGTCCTACTCGCACGGCGGCGGCTGAGCCTGCAAGCTCGGCACCACCGAGCTGGCGCAGGTCCTGCGCCATGTCAAGACCATCGCAAGCGACCCCGCTCTGCTCGTCGGTCTCGACGTCCCCGACGACGCGGCGGTGTATCAGATCGCGCCGGGAGTAGCGCTCGTTCAGACGGTCGACTTCTTCACGCCGATAGTCGACGACCCTCGCTCCTGGGGTCGCATCGCGGCGGCGAACTCACTCTCGGACGTCTACGCGATGGGAGGACGCCCGGTCACCGCGCTGAACCTCGTCGGATGGCCACGCACGCTCGACTTCGAAGCGCTCGGCGAGGTCCTCGAGGGAGCCGGCGAGAAATGCGAGGAGGCCGGCGTCGCGATAGTGGGTGGCCACTCGATCGACGATCCCGAGCCGAAGTTCGGCCTTGCCGTCACGGGGACGATCGCTCCCGACCGCATCGTGCGCCGGTCCGGCGCGCCGCCGGGCTGCGACCTTGTCCTCACGAAGCCGCTCGGGCTGGGCATCATCTCGAGCGGCATCAAGGAGGGCCGCGTGTCCACGGAGACGGTCGAGCTGGCGGTGGGTGTGATGTCGAGGCTCAATGCTGCTGCAGCAGAGGCGATGCTCGAGGTCGGCATCGAAGCCGCCACCGACGTCACGGGGTTCGGTCTCATCGGTCATCTTCTGCAGATGCTGGGCCCAGACGTCTCCGCAGAGCTGAGCTGGAACTCCGTTCCGGTCGTCCCAGATGCGATCGGGCTGGCGCGGGCGGGCGTACTGTCTGCCGGCAGCAGGCGCAATCTCGACGCGCTGACGGGGGATGTCGATGCTCGGGATATCAACCCCGAGGAGATCGCGGTGTTGTTCGATGCGCAGACGTCGGGGGGACTTCTCATCGCGGTCGATCCAGAGCGCACCACCGCGCTGCTCGACGGGCTTGCGGCGCGAGGCGTCGATTCCGTGGCGCTCATCGGGCTTCTCGTGACCGGGAACGGCACGGTGAGGGTGACGCGATGACCGATCGGCTCCGCCTCTCGCGCCCGATCGTGGACGAGATGGTGGCGCACTGCGTCGCCGGCCGCCCCAACGAGGCCTGCGGGATCCTCGCGGCGAATTCGGGAGAGATCGTCAAGGTGTTCCGGATGTCGAACGCGTCTGCGAGCCCGTTACGCTACTCGCTGGACCCCAAGGAGCAACTAGCGGCCTACAACAAGATCGAGGAAGAGGGTTGGGACCTCGGAGGGGTGTTCCACTCCCACACGAGGACCGAGGCCTATCCCTCGCCGACGGACGTCCGCCTCGCCGCCGAGGACGTTCCCTACGTCATCGTGTCGCTCGCCGCGGCGCCGCCCTCGGTCCGGGCGTTCCGCATCGTCAAGGACGGCTGGACCGACGCCACCGGCGAGATCGTGG
>JBHEMX010000073.1:0-24720 GCA_046262355.1 Actinomycetota bacterium
ACGCGGGCTGAAGGCGTGTAACTGTGAGTGGCGCTTCGAGCACGCGGTCCACAACCTGCTCAAGATCAGGACCTCGGGCAGTTGGGCGGCACCGAAAACGCGCACCCGACTCCCCGCGTTGCGAGAACAACGGATCGCCCGGGTATTTCGCTGTCCCGGCCCTCACTGAGCTATTTCTGCGACAGCCTCTGACGTGGACTTTTGCGCATCGCCGCTGGTCTTCTATGTAGCAGGGCGGGAGGGACTCGAACCCCCGACCACCGGTTTTGGAGTCTGAGGTCGCCGTGTTTCGTCGTTCCGGGCCATGCGCATCGGTCCTGGAAGGCCGCTGTTTCCGACCGGCAGTCATGTCGTCCCGTGGTCACCTGGAGCATCCCGTGGCGCTCGATTCGTTGGAAATCCCGTTGGAAACGTGCTCGCTCCATGGCGGGACGAATGAAGCCCGAGCTAACCACGGGGACCCCCCAGTCGCACAGCGGGGCGCACTCAGGGCGTCTGCGCACGGGCGGGTGGGTCTCAGACTCGGCTTCACGCGTTGGATGAGGCAACGATGTTGAGGGCGAGCCCACCAAGGATGAGGGTCGCGGCCATGATCTGAGGGCGCAGTCCCGACCAAGTGACCGCCTGAAAACGCTCGGCCATCGCCTTGTCCTCCTGTTCGCGGGCCACCGCCTCGTCTTGGTCACCTTTCTTTCGTTCGCGAGCTTCCTGCTGCACGGACTTGTGCAACCGTTCGTCTCCCCTCTCTAACTCCTTGATGTGACCCTGGAGCCGGACGAGCTTGCCCTCGGTGTCAAGCTGATCCCAGGACGGGGCCACGCTGAGGACAGCATCCGCATCTGATGCCATGTTCACCTCATCGGTCGCTTCGACGTTGATCGATACGCCCCGCTGACGACCAAGGGCTCGGCTAACTGCCTGGCGTGCGCGGCTGACGCGGCGACCGATTTTCGTCGGTGGGAGCCCGAGGTCCTTGCGGCTCTTGACCATGCCGCCGATCAGGACACAGACCCCGGCGAACTGCAGGACGTTACCGAGAATCTGGAGGTCATTCCAGGTCACCAGCAAACGGTACTCGCTCGGCCAGTTGGGGGGGCATCGCTTGCTGATGTACTTCCGGCAGGCGGTACCCTCGTCATCGGGCGGACGGGAGGCGTGGGCCGAGGCGCTCCGCCGTGAGGCCCCGAGAACGGCCGTGCCTCCTGTCCCGCTCCGTGGAGGGGGACCGTACTTATGGACTGGCTCGACAGGCTCAGAGGGAACCAGCCCGCTCACGGGCGCTCTCGTGCCGAGCCACCTCCTCCCCCTGCTTCGTCGTCGCCTCCCCCTCCGCCCTCACGGGAGCCCGCGACCGTGATGCTCAACGGGGGCATGGCCCTCCAGGTCGTAGGCGAGTCGTATTACCAGGACGCCCTTGAACAGGTATGCGGAGGGCGTTGTGAGGAAGGAGCGAGCGAAGAAGTGATCGCGGCCCTGGTGCTGAACCCCGACAACACTTGGGATCCGAACGCCGTGTCCGTCGAAGTCAACGGAAAGCGCGTAGGCCACCTCCCGCGCACGGCAGCGGAGGCATATCAGCCGGTCGGTAAGCACCTCGCCGAGCTAGGGATGGTCGGCGTCTGCAACGCGTACATCGCTGGCGGCTGGGAGCGTAAGAGAGGGAAGGACAGGGGTCATTTCGGAATCAGCCTCGATCTCGCAGCGCCAGAGAACTGCCTACCCGAAGGGCTCTGACTCGCAAGGCCAGACTTCCGCCTGGGCTCGTTTCGCAACTCCACAAACACGGACGATCTCCGCCGCTCCCCTCACCTCCCGAGTTTCCAGACCTGCGCGGCAGGCTTGAACGCCTATCTCCTTGGCGAAACCCTCCAAGGCTTCAAGCGGGCGCTGCCCGCTTGAACGGGCCCCGCCGTGCTCGCTCATCGGCGCAATCTGGAGCGCCTTGTCGCCCAACTCGAACCGGGCGCTGCCCACCGAGGGGGAGTTAAACCTAACGGGCTAAACCGGGCGGGTCGGTGTCCCGTCGTCGGTTCGCTCGAGCAAATCGCTCGAGACTTTTTGAGGCCGATCGTGACGTCGCAGCGGCGACCTCAGCACGCTTGCTAGGGCTTGTACTGCGCCCCGTTCACGTAGACACCCACCGCCACTTCGTTGAGCGCCCAGGTTTCGGGGCAGCGGGACACGCCCCGGCAGGAGTGGTGGGCTTATTGAGCGCATTGCACTTGAGAGTTACAGACCCTCGACGCCAAGGGCGCGTAGGCAACGGAGGCGGTCTGGCTTCAGTTCATTTCGTCGAGCCCGAGCCCGAGTGTTGCTGAGCCACCTTCCGAGTCTTACGCCGTCCTGTTCATGGTCGCGAGGGACTCTCGCGTCCCCATATCGCTGCACGTAGCGCGTGAGAGCCCTTAATCCTGTCTCCCAAGCGGCATCATTCGCATTCCACACCCAACCCTTGATCTGATCGAGACGCGGCGCTCGCTCTGGATCGTCACGATCACGATGTCGCGCATTGTTAACCCACGCTCTCAGTTCCACTCCGTTCTCGACCCAATCTCGGGGCGGAGATGCATGACCTTCCCGGTTAGCGAAGCGCTCCAGCGCGATGAAGCCCCGTTCCCATGCTGCATTTTTGGCATGCCAGGTCCACCCCGTGATCCTTTCTAAGCGAGTAACCCGCTCAGGCCGGACTCGATCGCGACGCCTTACGTTGCTGACCCACGTGCCGAGGGGAAAGCTGTCCTCCATCCATCCTTTAGGTACATCAGCATGTCCCTCCCGACGCGCGAATCGTTCCAATGCCACATAACCCTCTTCCCATCTTGCGTCTCGAGCATTCCATTGCCAGCCCACCACACTTGATAGTTCCGAGATTTGCTCTTTGGTTAAGGTCCCCTTAACTCGGCGCGCTCTCTGGTTGATAACCCACGCGCCCAGGGCAAAGCCGTCTGGTTCGATATGTGCTCGAGGCACAAGAGCGTTGCCGTGCCGCTTGGCATAGCCGGCAAGGCGCGCCCGGCCATCACGCCATGCTTCCGCCCGAACGTCCCAGACCCAATGAGGCAGTTGCTCGAGTCGAGACACTCGTTCCTCACTCAACGGCCCTTTCCGATGAAACACCCTTTGGTTATGAACCCAAGACCCCAGAGGAAAGCCGTCGTCATCGATGAACGTCGCCGGCACGTACGCGTCACCCTTTCGCTCGATGTAGTGGACGAGATGTCCCAAACCCTCGTCCCATTCCGCTGCAACAGCATCCCAAGCCCACTTTGGGAGTGAGTTCAGGCGCTCAATGCGGTCGGGAAGAAGTTCTCCTCGCTTAAAGAGCCTCCGTTGCCAGGCGACCCAAGTCCCAAGGCGTCGGTTGGCTTCAAGATGCATGGATGGGACCCTCGAGTGACCTTCTCGCGCCACGAACCGAGCCAGGAGCCCGAACATGAATTCCCACTCAGAGGTCGTGTTCTCCACCAAGCGCACATGAAACGCGTCCGCGAACTCGGGGGTGACGCTTGTGGGAAGGTCAATCTCGATCTTTCGAGGCGTTCGCCCAGTCGTGCCTCGTCGTCCGAGTGAGCGGCGCAGTTCATCGAGTTCCTCGGCGAGACTGTCGTCATGGGCTCGAAGCGCCTTCAGCACATCCCACACGGGCTTGAACACGGACTGTATTAGAGCGTCGTCAGCGTTGTCCCAGCGGGACGCGAACACGGGAAGAACTACGGTGCCATGCGTCTTCTCTTCTGCCCTACGGATGGCTCTCCCCACCGCCTGCACAATGTCGATTTGTGATCGCCTTGGGTCTACGAACGCCACTCCATCGATGCTGGGAACATCTACACCCTCCGTCAGGCACCGAGCATTCGACAAGACTCCACGCTCGAGAGCGCCGAGGTCACGGAAGCCGCCGAGGATCACATCACGGTCTCCACTTGGCATCTCTCCAGATATGTACCGGGTCCACAGCACACCTCTAGGTCGCTTTCGCGGTGGGAGCCAGTTGAAGACCGACGGGAGCGAAGTCGCGAACCGACGGGCATTCGCAACGCGGCCGTGAAATGACACTACGCGTCGCAGGCTATACCGACGCATCGCCTTAATAACGCCGAGTTGTAATGCCACCGTCCTGGCGTCCTTGATCTCCTCATCCCCTAGAACGATGAAACGGCCCGTTCGTGCGTACTCCTTCCAAGTGTCGTCATCGACTCCCACGATCAGCACCCTGTAATCCGACAAGAGCTTCCGATCTATCGCCTCAGAGAAGCCAAGCGTATGGAAGGCTGGACCAAATACGTCTTCATCATCCATTGACGCCACTTCCAGTTCTGCTTCCCCCGCCTCGCGACGAATACGATTCGTGAAGTACTTCGGCGTGGCGGTCATAAACAGGCGACGCCTCGCCAGAATGCGGCCTCCATCAAGAATCGTGGCGAAGTCGCCTCGCACTAGTCCCACGCATCGATGTGCCTCATCTGCAATTGCAAGGTCAAACCACGGCACACGATTACGGTTGAATGCCGCGGCTATTTGCGGCGACGAATGATACGTGGCGAAGATGACACTCACACTCCGTTTCCGCAGAAACGACGCGATTTCGTCGGGGTCCGTCGTAGCGGGGAGCCCCAGATCGGCCGTTCTTGACATGAAGTCGTCCTGGCCTCGTACCGTGTCATCGGAGCAGACAGCAAGATACGAGAAGTCGCGAGCCGAATTGTGCGTCCATTCCCGCAATGTCTGAGACAACAGGGATAGCGAGGGCACGAGGACCAGAGTCCTCCTCGACTCTAGCCGCTCCGCAACCCAGAGCCCCACGAGTGTCTTTCCTGTGCCACATGCCATGATCACTTGTCCCCTGGCTGACTCCCGGAAGCCCTTGGCGACTGCTGAGATGGCCTGACGGTTATGCGGGAAGGGCTTTTTCCGCTGGGGATGCCTGGCGTAAAGACGCTCAGGCGACGAAGGCCAGTCAACCGCGGACCTCTCGAGATCAGCAAGAAGTACTCGGCCAACCGGCTTCTCCTGAGCCTTGATCATGTCCCAGGCGTTGCGTCCAACGTGGTTGGTAGTCCCGATCAAGAGGCGGAAAGCGAACTCTCTCCGGGCGGACGCAGTAAGGAATGAGTCGATATCCCGTTTGCTGATCCACTCATCCTGCTGGTAGGCCTTAGCCTGTATCGCCCAAAGGCTGCCATCACAAGTCTCGGCCACGAGATCGATCCCGAGGTCGCGACCCGATCGCCCGGGCCAATCCTTCCAAAGCCGCACTCGCCGAACTTTGCGTCGATAAACAGGATCACTCGTCAAGAACCATCGGCAGATGCGCTCGAACTGATCGCCTCGGATGTTGCGATCATCGCTAAGACGCGAGAGCAGTTCCTCAACGCTGGCCAGCGAGCCCTCCTGCTGTCAAGCGACGGATGCCCCTGACTCTACCTGTAGGCATCGCCTGGCTCTGGGCACGAACGTGCAGGCCGGTGGGACTCTGGAGCGTTCGCCACCCGCCAGCAGGAAGACGACGACGAGCAGCAAGCGAGATGCCCTAGCGACCTCCCTCGGTCCGGGGTCAGACGAGAGTACGGCTCCCCAGGGGAGCGATGGCTAACAGCCCCCTTGTACACGGGTACTTTGACTAATACCCTTGCAAAACATAGACTCCACGTGTACAGTCAGGCGACCCCGTGGAGGGAGCGCACGTGGACATCACCGTGTACTTGCCCGACGACATCGGAAAGAGGGCCAAGGAGGCGGGGCTGCCTTTCTCGCAGCTATTGCGGGGGGCGGTCCACGCCGAACTAGAGAGGAGAGAAAGAGTGGCGGAAACCCTTAGCGACATCGAGTCGTATGAAGTCCCCATCCAGACCCCGGAGGGCTCCATGGTGATCGGGCGTATAACCGGGAAATTTATCGCCGAGGCCACTCGATCCGGCGTGGACGTCTACCTCACCAGCGACCGGCGTGTTCTCATCTATGACCAGCGCCGCGAGCAAGTAGAAGATGTGACCCACAACCCCGCGGCCGCCTTCGAGTGGTTCAAGGACCGAGACGTGGACGCCTACATATCTGCCATGGAGGCGATCGGCGAGTCGCCCGTCATCGACCTATAGGGCCGCCCCTCGCTCGTTAGGAGCCCGCCACGAGATGCCGTAGCTGAGAAGTAAAGGTTCCCGCGCCTCCTTTTCCGGACGGCCCGATTTCGGGGTTGAGTGGGAGGAAGTGGTCAAACGTGGAACCACGTTCGACTCGGGGCGATTGTCGCCTCGGTTGCCGTGAGGGCCGGACCGCGCCGAGCGCCGGAGAGGACCACTCGACACGGCCCGCTGCCCACGCCTACTTCCGCTTCACTCTCACCTTGACGGTGCGGCCGCCCGATCGACTCTTGACCGGCGCTCCGTGTGCGTCGACCGCTACTCGCTGCGACGTGGTCGGTGACGGGCGGGTCGGCGTCACCGACGGCATCGAAGGGGCAGCGGCGACCGGTGTGCCCTGGGCTGCGCGCCGCTGGACGTCCAAAAACTGCCGAGTAGGCAGATTCGGATCGGCCAAGTAATGGTGCCAGGCCATTTCCCACGATCGGCGGTCGTCTTGCAACTCGCCGAATCGCCACTCGAAGTCGGCAAGCGTCTCGCTGTCCGCGTCGCTGTACCGGTCGATTAGCTCGGCGGCTTTCGCTCGGTCGGGCTCGCGCGCGATGCGAGGCCACGATCTCGGATCGGCGCGCCGGAGGGCTGCGATCTCTATGCCCGACGCACTCGTCAGAGGCTCGCTCCATCTTGGCTCGTTCATGTGTCGTCCTCCTTGCTCGTTGCGACTATCCGCTCCATAAAGGCCTGGACCGGGCTGACGCCGGGCGGTTGCCAGCGGCGGGGGCTGGGCCAACAGAGTTGGTGCCACGACGGCTCGCCCTCTGCGTTCGCTCGGGCTTCGTGTTCGGCGGCTTCCTGCTCACACGCCTCGGCGAAGTCGTCCATCTTGAACCACGAGCGGGCGACGTCCGCCGCGCCGCGGGCCTCGTGGGCTCGCTGTCGATTCGTCACCGGCGGCGGTTGCCATGCGACGGTAGATCGCCCGTCCATGCGCTCTTGGATCGCCGCGTACATGTGCCGCAACTTCTCGGTAAGGATGAGGCTCGCCTCGTCGGCGACCTCGAAGCGAGTTTCGGGCTGCGCATGGAGCCGGTCGACACGTTGTCGCTGGCGATCACTCACGGCCCACGCTCCGCAGCACCGGTCGTCGTCGTTCGGCTTCCAGTGCCGCAATCCGTTCCTCAAGCTCCACGTGCTCCCTGAGCTTCATTCCGTAGTCGAGGATCCTCGTCGCTGCCGCTATTGCGACCGAGTGGTTCGGGCTTTGGAGTAGGGCGATGAGAGTGGATATCGCTCCGGAGAACGCGGCCGTCAGTTTCGCAGCCGCGCGCTCGACAGCTTGAGCGCGCGCGTCGGTCACGCGTGCTCGGAAGGCCGCGTCTCTCAAACGCCGAGTGACGGTGCTAGGGGACACGCCAGCGCGCTCGGCGGCGGCGGCCACCGTCAGCCCCTCCGCCAGCGCACAGGCGAGCAAGTCGTCCCCCCTCCGTGAGCGTGGCGAGTGGGTCATCGCGCGTCACCCGTCGGTTCGTCGGCTACCGAGACTCGGTCGTTTGATCGCCACTTGGCCGAGTACAGGATCGAAAGCACTCTGTCGCAGCGGGAGCACCATGCACCGCACGGCGGCCCGTAGACCTGGACTCGTGCGCCGCACCCGCCGCACTCCAACTCGCAGAAAAAGCGGGGCTCGAAGGCTTCCATCACTCGCCCATCACTCGCCCTCGTTGTCGACGACCTCGACCACGTCGGCGTCGAAGCTGCGGCGCACGAGCTCGACGGCGCGCTCGTGCATGATCCGCTCTGCGCCCTCCACCGCTCGTTCCGGCTGAAGATGGCCATCCTCGCCTGAAGATGGCCCTGTCCGAGAGTTGGCCACCTTCAGGCCATCTTGGCCATCTTCAGGGTCAGGCAGGCTCCAGACCCACCGCTGGCGGTCCTTGCCGAAGTGGCCACCTTCTTTCCGAATGACAACGCCACGAGTGCTCTTCGCCCTACGCAGCGTCTTCTCGGCGATGCCGTTGCTCGTCGCATCACGCAGCACGGTCTTCGCCTCGACAGGACCCTCGGCGAGCAGATCGGAGAGGAAGGCGACGGCCTCCTCTAGGGCGGAGCGCTCCTCTTCACCGGCCGGAGCGAGGACGTGGCTCGCCTTCACGTCGGGAGCCTCACCGAGCCAGGCGAGGCCAACCGTGTCGATGGTCTCGCCGTCTGGTCCCTCGATAGCGCGAGTCTCCGCTCGGAAGCGAAGAGTGGTGGCGGCGGGTCCGAGGTTGTTCTTGCCGTTCACCAGCAGACGGTCGGGACCGCCCTCCTCGCCCTCGGAGTCGCTGCCCATGAGCATGATCGAGCGAGGGGCGGCCGACATGCCGATGCTGCCGCCGACTTTCGTGAAGAGGTCACTGCTCGCCGCCTTGTTCAAGTGTGCGAGACCGAGCACGGCCGCTCCGGTGCGCTCGGCGAGATGATGCAGCGGTGCGAGAGCGGTACGGATGGACGCGTCCCGATGCGAGTCGATGGCAGTCTCCAGATGAGCCGTGACTGGATCGATGACCACGAGTGCTGCTCTCTCGGCTTCGATCTTCGCCTCCAACTCTTCAGCGTGGGCGGGCAGGAGCAAACCTGTTTCGAGATCGTCGATCGAGTACGTGACGAAGTGGATCAACGAGAGGTCGGCTCCCGCAGCGATGAGGCGCGGGACAAGGGTGTGCTCTCTGGAATCCTCTGCCGACGCAATGAAGCACTCGGACGGCTTGTCATGTAGGGCACCGTCGAGCTGCCCACGCGTGATGCGCGCAACAAGCTCGCTTGCGAGAGTGCTCTTGTTCCGGGCGGGCTGACCCACGAGCAAGCTGAGCGCACCGAGCGGAACACGTCCCTCCCACGCCCACGCAACGGCCCGTGGCGTGACGTTCGCTGCGCCGATGAGGGTGAGGCCGCCGAAGAATCCCTCTTGGCGGAGCATCTCCTCGGCCTCCCGCCCGATGCCGTCCACTACAACTCCTCGACGAGAGCAGCGGGACTCACGCCTCGGGCCTCGGCGACCTGCTGGAGCAGCTCGACAGTCGAGACGAGGGCTGGAATGTCCAGACGATCGGCAAGCGCATCCCATGCCGAGAGAACGTCCGCCTTCCACACGGCCGGGGGGAGCTGCGCCATCTCCTTGGCGAGTGCCCACGTGACCGGAAACGTCGCCGAGCCGAGGAGCGGACGCATGGCCTCGCGCAGCCGGAACACGGGCGGAGGAGGAGGTGGCGAGAGCGGACGGGACCGTGGCTCGGCGGGACGCTTCCTACCGGCCCGAATGCCGGAGCGGATCGTGGGGCGGACCTCGCGCCGTTGCAGGCCGGTCGCGAGAGCTGCGTCGAGGAGACTTGCCTCGGCATCGTGCTCTTCGACCTCACCGGCGGCAACGAGACGACCGAGCCGGTAGGCGGCTGCGTTGAGGGTCCCGTTGCGGACGCCTTCAGCGGCACTGCGGACCCGTTCGACCTCGCCGTCGAGGGCGGCCCGCCCATACTTGGTCGTCATCTCGCCACCGGGTCGCCCGTCCGGATGACCGGTGGCGGGCCGCTGACCAGGGACGTTGCGGCGTTTTCTAACGCTGTTCTAACGATCTCAGCGCTCATCATCGGAGCCGATGAGTGCTAACAACCGGGGGACGGGCACAAGTAGCCGCCTCCCGAGGCGCAGAGTCGGCAGCTCGCCGGTCCTCGCCGCCCGGTACGCCGCCGACCTGCCGATCTCAAGGTATTGCGCCGCCTCCTCGACCGAGATGACCGCCCGCCCTCGAATGTCGTCGAGGTGCGTGGCCTCGTCCGCCACCACGTCGTTGCTCAACTTTGGCCTCCTCAAGCCGCCGAGATCACGGGAATGACGGTAACACCCAGAGAGCCGTACGAGCTGGATCAAGCACTAGAAATCATAGGAACGAACCCTGTAGCATGTACCCGGTGGCACTCACGAGCACGCTCGACGACCTGATAGCAGGAAACATCAAGCTCATCCGCGGCGAACGGGGCCTGTCGCAGCACGACCTCGCCGAGCGAGCAAGGGCGGCTGGCCTCCCCTGGACGCAGGGGACCGTGGCGAGCATCGAGACCGGAAAGCGCAAGGTGACCAAGGGCGAGATGTTGCTGCTCCAGCACCTCCTCGGCGCTCCTCTTCCGATCCTGTTGCAAGCGGACGAGGACATCGATCTCGGCGGAGTGCTCGCAAGCAGTGAAGGGCTCGATCGTCTCGCTCGTGGCGACACATCGGTCCCGGTGGGCGTCGAAGTAAAGCTGCGCTGGAGCGTGCGACCGAGCAGCCGAGAAGAGCAGCGCCTGGCCAAGAGCTACGGACAGGCGACCGACGAGGCGACGCTGCAGCGGATGGCCCAGGCGACGCTTCGAGAAGCCGAGCGCAAGGCTCCCAAGAGCCTCGCCGAGCGCTACGGCCTCGACGTGAGCGCCTTCGAAGTAGTGCTGGCGTCCCACGACCTGTGGGGGCGATCGCTGTCGGACGAGCGAGACGCCCGGTTAGCCGAAGGCTCCGACGACCCTCCGGAGCGACGGCGTGCACTCCGAGGACATGCAACTCGTGAGCTATTCGAGGAGCTGAAAAAACACATGGAATCGAGGCGACGGACGAGGAAGAGGAGGAACTAGGTGGGGATCACCCGCAAGGGCGGCCGTTACTACCCCTACAGGCGAGAGGTCGACCCGCAAACCGGCGAGTCCAAGGCGAAGTATGGATTCGGCGGATACAAGACGCTCAAGGAAGCGAAGGCGGTCGAGGTCCGCCTGCTGCATGACGTGCAGCGAGGACTCTATGTCGAGCCGACGAAGCAGACCCTCGGCCAGTATCTCGACGAGTGGGTAGCCGCCAAGCGCACCCGCCTCAAGCTCTCGGCGTGGGATTCACACCGCTCCAACAGCGACGCGCACATCAAACCTCGAATCGGCGACATTCCTCTCCCCAAGCTGTCGCCCGCCCACTTGAACAGGTTCTATGCCGACCTGCTCGAAGACGGGCGTAAGGATGGCGGCGGAGGGCTCTCAGCACGGACGGTGCGCATCGTGCACGCCACACTGCATGTAGCACTCCAAGATGCCGTCCGCTGGGGACGGGTCGCTCGTAACGTCGCCCAGCTTGCCGATCCCCCTCGCCAGGTTCGCAGCGAGATGCACACGTGGACCGCCGAACAGCTGCGAGCGTTCCTCGACAGCGTGAGCGAGGACCGCCTCGCCGCCTGCTACCAGCTCGCAGCGACAACCGGGATGCGACGAGGCGAGCTGCTCGGGCTGCCCTGGAGCGACGTTGATCTCATGGGGGGAGCACGTCTTCATGTGCAACAGGCGCTCGTCGTGGTCAACTACCAGCTCCACTTCTCAGCGCCGAAGACGGCCCGGTCCCGTCGCTCGCTCGCCCTCGATCCCTCGACGGTCACGGCGCTTCGAGCCCACCGTGCAAGGCAGCTGGAGGAACGGCTCGCCTGGGAAGGCGCGTATCAGGAGTCGGGCCTCGTCTTCACGCGCGAGGACGGAGCGCCCTTGCACCCGCAGAGCCTCAGCGACGCCTTCGAGCGCAGAGTCAAGGCGGCGGGGCTCCCTCGCATCCGCCTGCACGATCTCCGCCACACCTACGCCACCATCGCTCTGACCGCTGGAGTGCATCCCAAGGTCGTGTCGGAACGGCTCGGCCACAGCAACATCGGGATCACCTTGGACACCTACTCGCACGTCATCCCGGAGCTGGCGGAGGAGGCCGCAAACAGCGTCGCTGCACTCATTCTGGGAAGCGGACGAGCGAACAGCTCGCGGCATCGGGGGTAGGCGTCGGAAAGGATCCTGTATTTGCGCCAGCCTGTCCTCCGCCTTTCCGTCAAAGCCCACTCACCCCTGACTCGCCGAGGCCCTTTCTCGATTCTCACAGCCTGTTCCCATCTACCGGGTTTCACTGCCATAGCTGAAGCTCAAGTCACCAAGAACTGCAGCAAACGAACGCAAAATGATTGTCGAGTACGGTGGTATTCCTTCAATGATGTCTTTCGTCCTCAGGAGCTCGTCGGCTTCCCAAGCCAAACTCTCGTCGAGATGCGCAAACGGGGCCTCTAGATCACGATCTACTACGCCGAAGTAAGCGGGCCACTGATCTATCCCTGAAGTGAGTTGGCGAAGTATCTCATCACGCCCTTTCGAGTAATCCTCGCTTCGCAAATCAATTCTTTCCAAGTCGACCTTAAGGCTGTTCCAAGCGTTGTTAACGTCGGGCGCAAGGTCTACGAGTGTGTTCACGGCCTTCGAAGACGCGGCAGCATTTTCGGCTGCAGCACTTGCCTGTGCCGCCACCGCTCGCAAACGCTGTTGCATGAAACTCGACTGCTCTGAGAGACCCAGTCGATTTAATCGTTGGATGGTCAAGAGCGCGCCATCGTGTCGTTCGGCTGTCTCGACCAGTGCCTGAAGTCCACTGGCGCTTGTCATGAGGGATTTCCCGAAGCGCTGCCAAGCCTGTTCCTGCTCGTTCTCGGCCAATGTGATAGCCGGTCGATCGATGTCAGCTCTGTTGATCGTCTGATAGTCGAATCTTGGCGGATCAGTGGCAATCATTTGAGATTGCCCGGCAGCAGCGGTAGCCCCAGCCGCCAAGAGCCCGAATACAGCCGCCGCTCCTGCTCCTGCAATCCCGCCCACGACGGTGACTCCCGTTACTGCTGCGGCGACACCACACGCAATTGCGGCTGCGCCCATCAGGGCCGCTACGCCAGTCCACGCTCCATTCCCCCTCGAGGCCGCGGCTTTCTGTGTGTCCGAGTACTTCGCCACTGATCCCCCTCCCTCGCGCCAATCTCCGCTCACTGCGGCGAGTCGTCATTAGCTTCCTCCCGTCCTGGGCGGCCAGGCAAGCAGGGCGAACAGGGGTCCTCAAGCCTTCGTGTCCCATCTCCTCGCTGAGAGCCGCGAACTACGTCCGTCGGAAGGTCGGCTCAAGCGGTAAGAGGGCTGCCTTCGTCCCCTCCGGATCTCGGTCGAATCGAGTGCGCCATTCCGAGCCTGCCTGCTTTGGACCCTCTGCGTCTCCACTGCCCAGCCAACCCAATGGCTTCAGTCGTTATCGTGCCGCGCAGGAGGCGGTCTCCCAGCGCTCGGCGGTGGAGGCGGGACGGCACCTGCAAGATCCGTGCGCCGGTCGACTTCGTAGCTGGTAGCAAGAAGTAGAGACACTTCGAGGGACTCAGATCCATGTAGGCGGTGCAGTAGCCCAAGCACCGAGCGGTTCCGGCAGCAGACATTAGAAAAACGTTGGAAAACCGCGGCCCGAAGGTGACCCTATGAACATGCGTTCGATGCATTACAGGGCCTCTGACCTGCGCCTTTTACTAGCAGGGCGGGAGGGACTCGAACCCCCGACCACCGGTTTTGGAGACCGGCGCTCTACCAAGCTGAGCTACCGCCCTAGCGGGTCCCCAGTCTAGAACGGTTGCGAGGCCCGTTGCCGGCGACAGTGCGGACCTCCATCTGCGGACCACCATCTGCGGAGCACGGCAGCTTCGTTCTCCGTCGGCGTCGGGGTGGGGCCGCGGTTGGCGCCGCAGCGATCGGTTACGACGGATCTTTGCTCCTGTACCGCTGCGGGGCGACGGTGGAGGCCCCCGGCCGGCGTTGAGGGCGAGCCGGAACGTCTCGGCGGGCTCTGCTCCGCCCGGACGCTGACGGGAAGGCGTCCATAGGTCGACCGGTGAGCTCTCGGCTAGAGGCCACATCCGTAGCTCGAAACCGAGACCGACGCTTGCCCGATGACGAGGTTCACGCACGATCTGTTGTTGTCCTCTCGGCTCTCGACGAAGTGGTCCTGGACGTCGACCCCGTACACGAGTCGGTAACGGCCGGATGCGACGTCCGAGACGTCGATGTACTGGTCGGGCAACAGATGGCTGTACTTGTCGGCCCAACCCACGGACAGACCTGCGACGACGCGCAGATCACCCTCGCCGCCGCAGCCGAGATGCACCCCCGCGGGTGGCGAGTTCGGCAGCGCCGGGTTGAAGACGTAGTTGTCGTAGAAACAGAAGCCGTGCTTCTCTGCGACGCCGCTCCATGTGCCGTCGTCGGTCCGGATCAGCCGGAACGTCTCCAGGTCTCGAAGGTGCCAGTGATCGTGACCGTCTCGCCCGAGGTACATCGCCGCAGAGGTCCGCAGCGATCGAGCGACGGCTCCGGTGGCAGCGACGATCTGCTGAGTGACCGACTTCATCCTGGCAACGCTCGTCGACCTGCGCGTTCCCATGACCTGGAAAGGCCCCGTTCCCACGTTGGCGACGATGCTGTTGAAGCGAAGCCGTCGTTGCCCATCTTCCGTCGTCTCGAGGTAGATCTTGCGCAATCGCAGCGCCTTCAGATCGGGAAGGAGCTCCGTCGTCGCTCCGACGGCGCCCGACGGCGCCACCGACAGGGTGAGGGAAGCGAGCGCGCACAGAATGATCCAAACCCCGACGCGTGAGAGGTGCTTCGGACGTGGTCTCACAGGACGGCAAACGCTATCACTCGGGATCCGCTCAACCGAGGGTGAGACGGATGGCGCTCGGCGAGCTCATGGCGCTCCGAGCGCGGTTACGCCGTGGCGAAGCGGCGCGCTCGGGTGCGCCACAGAGCCGCTCCGACCGCTCCCGCGAGCGCGACGCCGGCTCCACCGAGGTAGGCGCCGCGGTTGCGGGCGACGTGTCCCTTGACGACCTCGGCGCGGTCTCTTAGCGAACCGGCGACGGTCGCCTCGCTCGGGATGGCCGAGAGCGCTCGCAGCAAGCCGGGGGGAGGCTCGACCGGAGCCGCCTGCAACCCGGCCAGTGCGCCGACGAGCTGCTCGTAGCGCGCCAGCTCGGCGCCGCAGCCCGCACATCCCGCAACATGCCGGCGCAGCGCGAGAGAGGCGTACTCACCCTTGACATATGCGGGGAGCGCCTCTTTAACCTCCGCGCACTTCATCCCTTAACTCCTCACTCGTCTCCCGGCGGAAGGACGATCTCCCGCAACCTCTTGCGACCTCGATGCACACGGACCTTGGCCGCAGTCTCCGTGATCCCTACCTGCTTCGCGATCTCCCCGATCGAAAAGCCGTACACGTCGCGCAGAACGACGGCCGAGCGATAGTGCTCGGGCAGCCGGGCGAGCGCGGACTCGACCTCGCGCAACTCGAGCCTCGCTCCCGCCACGACCTCCGTCGACGCCTTCTGCGGGCCCTCGATCGATTCGTCGTCGGCAGGCGCAGCCTCGTGCTCCCAGCGGCGCTTGCGACGACGCTGCTTCGAGATCGCCGCATTCGTCGCCACGCGATAGATCCATGTCGTGAACAGCGCATCGCCTCTGAACCCCTTGAGCCCGCGCCACGCCTTGAGGTATGCATCCTGGGTCGCCTCGGCGGCGTCGTCGGGATCTCTGAGGATCCGAAGGCAAAGCGAATACACCTCCCGGTACGTCGACTCGACGAGCTGCGTCCACGCCGCCTCGTCGCCGTTCTTGCAGCGCTCGACGAGCTCGGCGGGAACGAGCTCTTTGACCGCGTCGCTCCGACTGTCTTTAGGACGCCTCACCGCGGCAAAGGTTACCGGCCGCCGAAAGCTAGCTCAGTTCGAGCGGAACAGCGTCTCCAGGCGCGACAGGAGCTGGGCCCGATCGAGCTCTTGCTGGCGGCGGACGCGTAGCTGGGCCTTGCTCATGCCCAAGAGCGTCTCGATGGCGCCGACGAACTCATCGTTGTCGAACGGCTTCGTCAGGTACTGGTCGGCGCCGAGCTTGTACCCTCGGACCCAATCGACCTCGGCGGTGCGCGCCGTCAGCACCAAGACCTTGGTCGTATCTCGAGCGCCGCTCGCCTTCATCTCCTTGAGGACCATGTAACCGTCCTTCTTCGGCATCATCACGTCGAGCACGAGGACATCGGGTGGGTCCTTCGAGAGTATGGCGAGCGCCTCATCGCCGTCGGAGACCGCGTTGACCTTGTGACCCTCGCCGACGAGGATCACGTTCAGCAGCCGTCTTATGTCGGGGTCGTCGTCGACCACGAGGATGCGAGCCATTCAGATCCCTCCAGCGTCCCGCCGGGATGTCCCCAT
The DNA here is from genome assembly GCA_046262355.1 of Actinomycetota bacterium. Taxonomy (GTDB): domain Bacteria; phylum Actinomycetota; class CADDZG01; order CADDZG01; family WHSQ01; genus DATADD01. The sequence goes on from JBHEMX010000073.1 coordinate 16,165, forward strand.
ACCCCTGAATCGTCAGGGCTACGGGAGCCCTTGAGCGCTCTTCGCTTAGTACTTTGCCTACGAGTCGCCGAGCGTGCCCGCCAGGGCACCTACCGCGCGGGCGCGGCGCTGCCTGAGATCCTCGGGCGAGAGCTCGAGCAGCTCCTGCACGGTCTCGGCGAGGTGCTCGGGATCGAACGGCTTGCAAATGAAGGCGTCCGCGCCCAGCTTCAGGGCGCGCTTACGATCGGTGGCGGTGGCGCGTGCGGTGAGCACCACCGTGCGGGTGACGTCCTGCAGACCCCAGCTCGCCATCTGCGCCAGCACCTCGTAGCCGTCGAGGCCCGGCATCATGACGTCGAGGACGAGCGCATCGGGCGGGTCCGACAGCAACGCCTCCATGGCGGCCTCACCGTCCCGATGAACCGTGACCTCGTGCTCGAGGTCCATCAGCGAGTAGATGACCACGTGTCTGACGTCTGGGTCGTCGTCGACGACATAGATCCGCCCCATGCCAGGTGCTCCCGCTAGTCGAGGGATGCCCCTCCGGTAGTCGAGGGATGCCCCTTGTGATATCGGCTCCGAGCCACAGGGCCTTGAGCGGCCACGCTCTCTTGGAGCCCGAGCCTCCCCGACCTCTTGAGGTCGAGCCTCCCCGGCCCCGTGGCAGAACGAAGGCCACGGCCGGCCGATCGAGGACGGGGCGCGGCGATCGGTGCGCCGCCGGGGGGGGCTAGTGCACCTTTGCGTAAGTCCCGTCGCCCCAGAACGGCCCTGCATCGGCGATGGCTGCGTTGCTCGTCGCGCACGTACCCTGCGGGTACGCACGATTCCTCGCGCCTTGTCCTCACCGCGCAGTGCCGCCCTGGTTGCTGACGCTACTTCCGCGCAGGAGCACTAGTCTCGTATGCGTGACCCGTTCAGGCCTCTCGAACGCCGACGAAGTGCTCGGCTCCCCGCGCGCGGACGCTTCGTGACGCGTCCGGTCACTCCGATGGAGGAGATCCGGCGCTTCTGGGACGTTGACTCCGCGACCTACGACGACGCCCCGAATCACCGCCCGCGTAGCGCAGCCGAGCGCGCGGCGTGGAGCGCGGCGCTCGCTCGGCACCTTCCGTCACCTCCGGCGCGCGTCCTCGACGTCGGGGCGGGGACCGGCTTCCTCACCCTCGGCGCGGCGCGCCTCGGTCATCGTGTGACGGCGCTCGACCTCTCGGGCGGCATGCTCGCACGCCTGCGCACCGCGGCCGCGGCTGAGGGCCTCGCGATCGAGGCCGTCGAGGGTCGGGCCGAGGAGCCCCCACCCGGTCCCTTCGACGCGGTGATGGAGCGCCACCTCCTGTGGACGCTGGCGGACCCGGTCGCCGCGCTGGCGACGTGGCGCTCGGTCGCGCCCGCGGGCCGCCTGATCCTCTTCGAGAGCCTGTGGGGACGAGCGGACCCGGTCGAGACGCTGCGAGGGCGCGCCCGAGACCTCGTGCGCAGGCTGGGGCGCCGAGGCCGAGACCATCACGCCTCCTACTCGAGCGCGGTGCTCGCCGAGCTGCCGCTGAGCTCCGGGACGCCGCCGCGCGCCGTGGTGGAGGTCGTCGAGGCGGCGGGGTGGCCGGCGGCGCGGCTCGAGCGCCTGCGCGACGTCGAATGGGCTGCGGCGCTGGAGCTGGCTCCGCTCGAGCGGGCGCTCGGGGTCGCCGCGCGCTTCCTCGTGAGCGCCGGCTGAGGCGCCCACGCGCGCCCGCTCTCGAGCTCGGCAGGAGGGCCGACAGCCCTACTCGTCGCGACCCAGGGCACGGGGGCCGGTCTGATCCACGACCAGATGCACTCCACCCCCGCTCGGCGACGGTCCTGGGCCAAAGGTCGCGTGCGGGCCGAGCCGCCCTTCGGGTTCGACCCGTCCGCGCCGCGCCTCGGACCCCTAGGACCGTCGATCCGGGACGGGGTAGGGGCCGGCGCCCTCCTCGGGCGTGTCGGCCGCCGGCTCGCCGCCCATGACCTCGGAGTCCGCGCGGCTCTCCTCGGGCAAGGGCGGGGACGGCGCGCCGGAGTTGGGGGGGGCGCCGGGCGAGACGGCCACCCCGAGCACGCGCGTCGCCCACACGTGGCCGAGCACGAGCTTAATCACCGCGATCGCGGGGACCCCCAGCAGCACTCCCCAGAACCCTGCGAGGGTTCCGCCGGCGAGCAGCGCCAGCATCACGGTGACCGGGTGCAGGTTGACGGTCCTCTTCATGACGTTGGGACTGATGATGTGGTTGTCGAGCTGCTGCACGATGAGCTCGACGAGCGCGGCCTTGAGACCGAGCGACACGCTGCCGCTTATGACGCCGGTCAGGAAGCCCAGCCCTCCACCGATGAAGGGCCCGATGAGAGGGACGAGGTTGAAGAACCCCGCGACCGCACCTATCACGAGCCAGAAGGGGAGATCGATGATCTTGAAGCCGATGCTCGACAACACCCCGACGATGAGAGCAACGAAGAGCTGCCCGCGAAAGAAACCTCCGATCGCGCGACTGACCTTGGGGCCGAGGACGGCGATCTCGGCCCGATGCGTCGCGGGGAAGAGGTTGTAGAGGTCGCGCCGCAGATGCGGAAGGTCGATGATGAGGTAGAGGGCGATCAGCGGCGCAAGGATGAACACCAGCAAGGCCTCGAGCAGTGAGGAGCCGATCTCGGTGAGGCGCCCCGCCTGCGCCCCGATCTGGTCCCTAAAGTCCTGAGTCACCTGGTCGCATTCGGCGGCCGACGGCGCCTCATCGCTTCCGAAGAGGCAGTCCACCTGGGCCGTGTCGATCTCGATGCCGAGGCGCTCTTCCACCCCTCGCGCCGTGTCGTCGACGAACGCGACGGTCTCGGTCTTGAAGGCAGGCCACTGCTGACTGAACTGGCGCACCTGCTCCGAGACGATCGGGATCAGTGCGATCACGATCAGCGCGACGCCCCCGAACACGACCACATACGTGCCGATCGCTCCCACCATGCGCGGCACGCGCCGACGCTCGAGCCAGTCCACGATCGGATTGAGCAGGTAGATGATCAGCAGCGCGAGGACGAGCGGCGGAAAGATGATGCGGATCTTGAGCAGCGCCCACACCGTCACCGCAGCCAGTATCAGGAGCCCGATGATGGACCAGGCCGCGATGCCGGCGCGGCGCAGCCTCTCGCCGGCGGGGAGTCGCGGGGTCGAGGGAGTGGCCACGTCGCCAGTATGCCCGCCGCGCGCCGCTTCAGGCCGGTCCGAGGGGGCCGCCGAGGGAGTCGCGGCGCGCCGCACGGAGGAGGCCCAACCCGTCGCCGGGATCAGAGGTCGCTGTGCCGGGGACCGTTACCGAGCAGTCGCTCGGTCACCTCGGCGAGCGCGGCCTCGGGCTCCTCGAAGGCGCGCGCGCGTCCGACCTCGGCCACGAGCGACGCGGTGTCGTCGAACCCAAGGGCATGCGCGACGTCGACGTCGACCTCTCCTGCGATCGCGACGCAGCGGACGCCGTGGGCCCGAGCGAGATGCGCAACCCCCGCCGGCACCTTGCCGGCTGCGCTCTGATCGTCGAGTCGGCCCTCGCCGGTCACGACGATCTCCGAATCGGCGATCGCGCCTTCGAGGTCCGACGCCTTCGCCAGCAGCTCGAAGCCGCCGCGCAGCGTCGCCCCGAAGAACAGCAGCAGGCCCGCGCCGAGCCCCCCTCCGGCCCCGGCCGCCCAGGCGCCGGCGACCTCTGCGCCGAGGTCGCGGCGCGCCGCCTCGGCGAGCGTCGCAAGACCCTCCTCGAGGACCTCGACCTCGGGACCCGTCGCGCCCTTCTGGGGGGCGAACGTGCGCGCCGCTCCGTCCTCGCCGAGCAGCGGACTGCCGACATCGCAGGCGCCCAGGACCCGAACATCCCGGAGCCGCTCCGCCACACCGTCGCCGTCTATGCGCCGCAGGTCGCGCAGGGCAGCGCCACCGGGGCCGACGGCGCGCCCGCGTCCGTCGAGGAAACGCCAACCGAGGGCGCTCGCGGCACCGGTTCCTCCGTCGGTCGACGCGGTTCCGCCGATGCCGACGATGAGCTCGCGCACCCCGTCGGCGTCGATGGCAGCGGCGATGAGCTCGCCCGTGCCGCGCGACGACGCCCGCAGCGCATCACGATGTGCCTCGTCGAGCAGCACTAGGCCGGATGCCGCGGCCGCCTCCAGAGCCGCGCGTCCGTCCGCGAGGCGCGCCCACCGGGCGAGCACGGCCTCCCCGAGAGGCCCGCTCACCTCGACCGTGGCGACGTCTCCGCCGAGGGCCGCGAGCAGCGCGTCGATCGTCCCCTCTCCGCCATCGGCCAGCGGGCGCATCTCGATCGACGCATCGGGCAGCGCCCGGCGCGCCCCCTCGGCCATGGCGCGCGCGACATCGGGCGCGCCGAGGGAACCCTTGAACTTGTCGGGAGCGATGAGGATCCGCATGCAATACCCGCCTCGCGTTGCAGCCGACCTGCGCACATCGGCCGGCCACTAGGATAGGCAGCAGTGAACCAGGACATCAGCGTCGTGATGGTCTCGAACCGGGGCCCGGTTTCCTTCGTCGAGAGAGACGGCGGCTACGAGATGACCAGGGGGGCTGGAGGGATGGCGGGGGCGCTCGACCCGGTGGCGCGCCAACTCGGCGACCGCGCGGTGTGGATCGCAACGGCGACCTCGGAAGAGGACCGCAAGGCGATCGAGGCGGGCGCGGCCGACGGGCTCTCCGAGGAGCTCGGCTATACCGTCTACCTCCTCGAGATCGAGCCGGACATGTACACCGACTACTACGACGTCGTGTCCAATCGCATGCTGTGGTTCGCCAACCACTGTCTGTGGGACGAGCTCAACATCAAAGAGTTCGGCAAGGCCGAGCTGGAGGCGTGGAACACCGCGTACCAGCCCGTGAACAAGCTCTTCGCGGACGCGGTTCTGGAGATCTCCGAGAGCGACTCGCTCGTGCTCGTCCAGGACTATCACCTCACGATGACGCCCGGTTACCTGCGTGCGGCGCGCCCCGACCAGGTCATCCTCCACTTCACGCATTCGTCCTTCTGCGGCCCCGAGGGCCTCGAGCGCATCCCCGCCCCGATACCTCGGTGCGTGATCGAGGGGATGCTCGGTGCAGATCTTCTCGGCTTCCAAGTCGCTCAATGGGTGCGCGGCTTCTACGAGTGCTGCGAACGCATCGGCGCGACCCTTGATCGCGATGCGGGCATCGTCGAGCACAAAGGCCGCCACACGTGGGTGCGCGAGTACCCGATCCCCACCGATGTCGACGACCTGCACGAGCGAGCGTCGGGCGAGGAGGCTCGGCGGTGGGCCGCGCACTTCGAGAAGCACACCGCCGGACCTCTCGTGGTGCGCGCCGATAGAGCCGAACCGTCCAAGAACATCGTCCGCGGCTTCGAAGCGTTCGGAACGGTGCTCGACCGCCGAGAAGAGCTGCGCGACAAGCTGCGCTTCGTCGCGTGCCTCTACCCGTCGCGTCAATCGATGCCCGAGTACCGGCGCTACTCAGAGGAGATAGAGGCGGTCGTGGCGCGCGTCAACGAGCGCCATCCCGACTCGATCGAGCTGTTCATGGAAGACGACTACGAGCGCACCCTCGGCGCCCTCTCGGTCTACGACGTGCTCCTCGTGAACCCGATCATGGACGGCATGAACCTCGTCTCCAAGGAAGGGCCCACCGTCAACAAGCGCGCCGGAGTGCTGGTTCTGTCCCAGGGCGCGGGCTCCTTCGAAGAGCTCGGGGACAAGTCCGTGCAGATCGAGGACTCGTTGGACGTCGGAGCGACGGCCGACGCCATCGAGGCGGCTCTCGACCTGCCGCGCGCGCAGCGCGAGGGGATGTCGCGCTCGTTGTGCGAGCACGCATCCGGCCGCAAGCCGGTGGACTGGATCGAGGCCCAGCTCGAAGACCTCAAGGCGATCCAGGACGGGCGCAGTCCCGAGACGCCGCCCTGTTGAGCGATTAGGACCCGGGAGCCGGCCGCAGGAGCTCGAGCACTCCCGTCGGGGCCGTCGACGACGGGCGGGCGCAGACCCCGCGCCGCCGCTCAGCAGATTAGGACTCGGGAGCCAGCCGGCGCAGGAGCTCGAGCACGCCCGTCGGGCCGTCGACGACGACGTCGGCCCGCTCGATCAGCTCGGGGGGCGCCTCGTCGGAGTCGACGCCCACCCTGACCGCGGCGATCCCCTCCGAGGCGAGCTCGTCGAGTGCGTCGAAGGCCGGCAGGTCGACGGTGTCGTCGCCCACGAACATCACCGCCGCGAGGCGCGCCGAGCGCACCCGATCGCGCACCACGGCCGCCTTGGAGAGCTCCACGGGCGGGCGCAGCTCGACGCTCATGCGCCCGGGCGCAAGCTCGAGCGCGTGGTCCTCTGCGAGCGCCCGCGCCACCTCGTCCACGACGGCGCCGGCGCGGCCATCGGTCGCGGCCCGGTGGTGCAGGGTCACCACTACGCCCTTATCCTCGACCGCGATCCCGGCGATGCCGCTCTCGGCCACCGCCCGCTCCGCCTCGGTGCGCACGCGGCCCATGAGCTCCTCGTAGGGACGCACCGCAGCCGACAACGTCACCCGGCCATGCACAGTGCGCTGCGCGCCGTGCACGCCCCAGATCTCGACCTCGGGCCCGAGCCACTCGAGCAGTTCCCGCGCGGAGCGCCCGGAGACCACCGCGACGACCCCGAAGGACGTGGCGAGCCCGGCCAGCAACTCTCTCACTCCCTCGACCGGGCGCGCCTCGGACGCCACGGGGACGATCTCGGACAGCGTGCCGTCGAAGTCGAGGAACACTCCCGCCTCGTGCGGGCGGGCGAGCAGCGGGGCCAGCGCATGCGCCATCACCGCAGACTAATGGGGGAGGGCATCCGGTCATGTCGAGCTCTGCCTCGACCTGCTCGACCTCGGTGGACATGCGGCGCTCAGAGCTCGTCCGCGCCCACGACGACGTGCAGCGCCACCGTCGGTGACAGGTTGGCGGGCTTGGGTCCGCTCCTCCATCCGAAGCGCTCGGCAAGCACCTTCGCCGCTTCTCGAGCGCCCTCGTAGGACCAGAACACGGTAGTCCTGCTGTAGTCGACGGAGGCCGGCGTCACTGCGACGATGGAGTAGCCGAGGCTCTCCAGGCGGGCCGCCATCGCGTCGTCGGCCGTGGTCGAGCTCGTTCCGTTGAGGACCTGGACGGTCACGCCCTCGGTGATCAGATCGGGCGTCGGCTTCGGCGTCGGCTTCGGCTTGGGCGTCTTCGTAGGCGTCGGCTTCGGCTTGGGTTTCTTGGTCTTCGTCGGCTTCGGGGTCGGCGTCGGGGTCGGCGTCGAGCGCTCCGTCGCATCGGGCGTGGGTGTGCGCTCGTTCGCAGCAGCCCCAACGGGTGGCGTTCGCACGTCGTCGGGGCCGAGCGCGCTCACGCCGAGGAACACAGCGACCGCCGCGACCGCGGCCACGAGTGCCCACGGTAGGAACCACCCCATTACGGAACGCAGGAACGGCGCCTGATCGGGCGAGGAATGCCGTCCCACGGCCTACCTCCCCGCCGGGACGCTCGCTCGACGAGCGCGGCGCCGCAAGGCGGGTGCTCCTATCGCTTGCTGACCGGCGAGTATTCGGCGCCGAGCAGCCGCGCCACGCGTTTCCTCTGCCGGTAGGTGCGGAGCCTCTTCAAGCGTTTGACGAGGATCGGATCGTGCGCCTCGGCCTCGGGCCTCTCGAGCAGCTCGTTGAGGAGCTGGTAGTAGCGCGTCCCCGAGATTCCGAGCCGCTCTGGGATGGCGCGCTGCTTCGAGCCCGGCTGCGTCCACCAGGTGCGTTCGAAATCAAGGATGTCCCGGTCGCGGGGCGACAGACCCATTGATCGTCGATCCTGGCCGCGGGAGGGACCAATAGCAAGCATTTCGCCCTGAGCCGGGTGTCGGGGTCGAACCGACGACCTCTCGATTACAAATCGAGTGCTCTACCAGCTGAGCTAACCCGGCATAGGTGTCCTCGGCGAGGGTACCGCAGGGCTTTCGCAAACCGGCCACGCAGCGCCTCTCTTAGGCGATGCGGTCCAGCATGTGGTGCTCGAGTTTGCGCTTGATGCGCTGAAGTGCGTTATCGATCGACTTCACATGGCGCCCCAGCATGTCGGCGATCTGTTGATACGACTTGCCGTCCATGTAGTGCTGCAGAACCTGCGTCTCTAACGCGGAAAGAACCTTACCGACGGAAGCCTTGATCGCGTCGATCTCCTCAGCTGAGATCACGAGTTCGGCCGGGTCGAGCACCGCCTTGCTCGCCAGCGCATCGCCCCAGGAATGGCCATCTTCTTCGTTGTCGTTTGCCGGCTTGTTCAAGGAGACATAAGAATTCAAAGGGATGTGCTTTTGGCGACTAGCGGTCTTGATAGCAGTGATGATCTGCCTCGTCACACAGAGTTCGGCAAAAGCCCTGAAAGCGGTGTTCTTGCTAACCTGAAAGTCTCGGATGGCCTTATAGAGACCGATCATGCCTTCCTGGACGATGTCCTCTTTATCGGCGCCGGCGAGGAAATAGGAGCGAGCCTTCGCTCTTGCGTAATGGCGGTACCGGCCGAGGAGTATCTCGATGGC
>JBHEMX010000074.1:0-2753 GCA_046262355.1 Actinomycetota bacterium
GTGCACGCACCATCCCCGAGCCGGGCCTTCGGTGGAGCCGGTGGGTATCGCAAACCTCGATCTTTACGAGCCGGCCGCCCGGAGCCCCGTCTCGTACTCCTCTCGGGTAAGGGCGCCGGCGATGCAGCCGGTGAAGGCCTCCATCTCGGCGAGAGCCTGCCCACGGGCGCGACTCCCCCCGCTCACCGCGAGGCGCGATGCCGACGAAGAAGGCGTTGAGCCGGGCGCCGTAGGCGCGCTCGCTCCCGGGGAGACCGAAGGCCTCGGCGTCGATCACAAGCGCCGCGGCCGGCTTCGGCCACCCAGAGGTCGAAGACCGCTTCACCTGCTCGCGTCCCTCCTCTCCGGCGGGCGCGCACGGCGGCGGCGAAACCGACGCCTGCTGGATTCTGCCGCGTAGCGAGTCGGCCGCGTAGCGTCGGAGGTGATCGTCTCGGGTTTTGTAGCTCAGCGCTCCGCGGCATACGTCACGCACTCGGAGCTAACGGCGCCGAGCGACCCGGTTACATGCCCGGTGAGTGCGGGTAGTTGCCTTCCCATCAAGCGTTGTCTATATGAGAAGGAAGCCGATCCCTATGGGAACCGCTGACGTCGAGGATGTCGTCAAGGACGCGGCCGTGGCCGGTGCGGCCGCCTACGTAGGAACCACCGTCATGGAGCAGTTCAACATGGCGACGTTCTCGCTTGAGCCCGCGGAAGACCAAGAGCGAGAGCAGGAGGTGCGTCCCGGGCCGCCCCCCAAGTCGCGGCGCAGAAGATCGCCGGCGCGCTCGGGATCGAACTGCGGGAGGGCCAGCTGAAGAAGGCCGGGATGGGCCTACACTACGCGTTACCCCTTTCCTGGACACCGGTGTACATGGGTCTGCGACGACGGCTCGGTCTGACCCCGCTCGCCGCCGGCCTGTTCACGGGCGGCGCGATGTCCCTGATCGCCGACGAGGGGATCACGCCGCTGTTCGGCTTCAGTGCCCCTAACCGCGCCTATCCGCTGTCGACGCATCTGCGCGCCTTCATCGCGCACCTCGTCTTCGGGGTGACGGTGGCCGTGGTCGTCGAAGGCGGCTGGCTGGTCCTCGGCCGTGGAAGCGGCAAGCAGAGCAAGGCAGGCCGAGTTTTGAACTTGCTACGTTCGTGAGGGACCCGCTTTATCCCTTTCGCTTCCCCGAGGGCTGGGGTGCGCCGACCCGCGACGGCATGATCAACCCGATCGCCGTCTATGTAGCGAGATGCGGCGTCACATCCACGCTGCTGGCGGGGCCTCGACCTCCGCTGAACCAGCGGATCTACTCGAGCCAGGCCTCCGCCCGCGCGGCTTCCAGCTTGAGCTCGCATCCGACGAGGGTGATGAGGAGTATCTCCCCCGCCGGTACAACAGGGCTTGGCGGCCACCAGCTCGCGCCGAGGAAGTCGGCGCGCCTGACCCAAACGCCGCTCCGGAGTCCAAAGAGAACCGAAGTCGGTCTTCTAGCAACGCCGGCTGCTTCGCCCGAAGCCAATCGGGGAGCTCCCGTGCGCCAACAAGTCGGCCGCTGGCGGTGAGAACCTCGTCCACGATCGTCGCGCCTTGCGCTCGCACCGCCGCCTCGACGCGCAGGCTGACGAGCCTGGCAAGCCGCTCGAGCGTCTGCTCGAAGGTCAAGGACTCCTCGGCCTCGTGACCGGTCTCGCTATTGCCGGCGCAGTCACTCAAGGTACGACGGATGACAGAGGCATCGTCGCGGGAAAGGACCGCACGGTGACCTCTGGCTGACGGCGGATGGGCGCGACGAGGCTCGGGTCCTGTCCACAGCCTTGGCCGACAGAACGATGGACACGCCGGTCGATTGAACAAGGCTATCCGCCCGCCGGAGTCGCCGGGTCCCGGCTCGGGACGGAAGCTCAGTCCAGTCGCCGCGTCGGGGGCTTCCCAACTCACAACCGCCTTCAAGAGACCCATCCGCTCCAGGGGCAGGTGCTCAGCGCTTGGGGGCGCGAGCTTGTCCTCGAGCGGTTGTTGAGCCCGAGCGGCGATGTCGTCCCCCTCGACCGCGACAAGCAGCACGTCACCATCGAGAAAGACCGAGAGGCCCGTGACGCCCGGGAGGTGTGACAGCGCTTGAACGAGCATGCATACGGCCGACTGACCGCCGGCAGTGACGCGGTAGCGGGCAAGGAGAGTGGGCATGCGGCAGGAGGTGCGACAGCGCAACCCCGCGTCAGCGTCGACAAGGGCCGGTCACGTCGGGCGACGGTCCGGCTCGGCGAAAGACAGCCCCCACAAACGTCCTGGTGGCCTCGCCCGTACCCCGTTCGGCGGCCGGACCCTGCGCTCGCCTATCGAAGCGAGGGTCGCGCTCGGTGCTCATGCTCGGCGCCGCTGCATCGCCAGGAGCGCACGACACCCTCGGCGAGGAGCTCATGGCCGAGACGGCGCAGCACCCTGAGGCGAGGTACGGCGTGTCTCGAAGGGCTGGAACGTCCAGAGACACTCGAGCGTCCCCTGCAACTGTCGCGCGCGGCGCGCCGTCACGATTCGGATCGGAGGCTTCGTCAGTGCACTATGCGGACGAGCACGGCACCGACACCCCGAGCGAGGGTAACCGCCACGACGAGGAGAGCAAAAGCGAGCGCGCCCGTGAGCAGATCGACGAGGGCGATCGCCCCCGAGGTGACCGCGAAGGCGCAAACGGCAAGCCGCAGCAGACGGCCTTCACGAGGAGGAGCGTCCCACGCTCAATTCAGTCGCCAAGGCTCTCCACCGCTTGGCGGTAGGC
>JBHEMX010000075.1:0-45830 GCA_046262355.1 Actinomycetota bacterium
CCAGCAGGAGCCCAAGCTCCGGAAGGTAGCAGCGCCAACCGTTCTGTCCGAGAGCACCCTCGCACCAAGATGCATCCGGGTGGTCGGCGTCGTGCGGTCGGACGAAACCCTTGATCGCCAGCGTCCGCGCGTCTCCGTTCAGCCCGTCGACGGTCAGCACATAGGAGGCGGTCCATGCGTCGCGCTTGATGCGCAGGCGCTTGGCCTTTACGTGGCGCAGCGTGAGCCGCCCGGAGGCGAACTCCGGGATGTGCCGTTGCAGCGCGGCGTGCACCCCTTCGGCGCCGGCCACGGCGACGAGCCACTCCGGCATCTCTCCCAACAGTCTCAGCTCGTCGACCACTGCGGCCTCCTACACCCTTCCGATGCCATTTTTCGAAAGTTCCCCAAACTAGAACGCGAAAAGCATAAGGAACAACCCTCAAGCGGGGTACCGCCTTCACCCCAAAAGAGCTGGGTTTGAGGAGTTTCGGCGTCGGCTTTGGGCGATATTTCCAAATGATCTCAGCCGCGCTCCATCCGGGGCGCTTCCTGAGGAGGCAACACGATTCGACCCGCGGCAACGGGGAGTGCGGGAACGCCCGCCATCTACCGGTCAAGAGTGAAGCGGACACATTCACCACCTCATCGTTAGAAGACGAAGGCTAGCCCCAGGCGGCTGGAACTTCCGGACGCTGACCGGTCGTAGCCCTCGGCCCACGGGGAGCGCCACGCCCAAGGTTGCGGGCACACAAGTATCGTCGTGCAGTGGGAGCCGTGACGCGACTGACCAGTGAGGAACTCACTACATCCGATGCCGAGGTGCTTCGAGCCCTATTCGAGGCTGCGTGGGAAGACAAGTCCGGCACCTTCGGTGACGAAGACTGGAATCATGCCCTTGGAGGTATGCACTTCCTCCTTCGTGACGGAGGAGACATCCTCTCGCACGCCTCCGTGGTCGAGCGACGGCTCCGAACCGGCGCTCACGATCTGGTGACAGGGTACGTGGAGGCGGTCGCTAGCCGGCCACAGCATCAAAGGCGTGGGCATGGCACGATCGTGATGCGCGCGGTCGGCGACCACATCCGAGCGAAATACGACCTCGGCGCGCTGAGTACCGGCAGCGTGCGCTTCTACGAGCGCTTGGGTTGGAGGCCGTGGACAGGTCCGACGTTCGTGCGCGTGGAAGACCGCAGGGTTAGAACCGAGGAGGACGATGGCAGCGTGCTCGTCCTTCTGACTCCGACGTCTCCCAAGCTCGACCTGTCGGCGGGAGTGAGTTGCGAATGGCGACCGGGAGACGTGTGGTGATGAGGCCCACGAAAGGTGAGCAAGAAGACGGCTCAAGCAAGCACCATTGCATCCATGATTCAGCCAGTTGCCGTGAGCATCGAAGGCACATCCCTCCGCCCGTGTTGCTGGCGAGGCAGACCTCAGAGTGGCCACCCTCGGGCATCGGACTGTGCCCCCTCCCGGATGTTCCAGTAATCCCGCTGCTCGAGGCAGACACCCGTGTCGGAGAACCGCAACAGGTCGCAACCACTGATCGTGACCTGTCCACCTTCTGAGTCATCGGTGAGCGACGCTCTGTATACCGTGAGAGCGGAGCTTCCCGACACGGCCCATACGGCGAATCGGGCCCGAACATCGCGCTCGTCCGGGAAGCAACGTTCGAGGTAACCTGCGACTCCTCCGGGCTCGGGATCGCGCAGAGGTGCCGAACGATGAACCGCTTCCGGGGCATAGACGGCGACGATCGGGGTCGCGTCAAGGGCCTCCCAACCCTCCTTCCATGCGCGTATCCACCGACCCGCCCCTGCTCTCGTTTCTGTCGTATCCCCCGGGCCGACGCGACCCCAGCCCTCATAAGGCTCGACGGCCGCATGCTCCAGGTGCCAGTATTCGTTGAGACGAGCGCACCGATCGCCGTCGAACTCCAGCAAGAGGCAACCAGGCAAAGTGATCGTTCCCTCATCCACTTCGTTCATGACCGCCCACCACTCCAACACCACCCTTGGGCCGTCTACCAGCGGATCGCCCATCCACACGCGTACGTCGTTCTGAGTGGCGGTCGCCTGCTCCCAGTAGGCGCGTATCTCGTCCCGGCCGGAGTGCGGCTCGTCGAAGATCAACGAGCGATACGAGGCATCCGGCGTGAACAGCCCGACGATGGCACCAGCGTCGGCCTGCTCCCAGGCGCGTGCGTACGCCCGGGCCCATCTGGCGACCGAGGGAGCTTCCACGACCACCACTGTAGATGAGGCTCTAAGAGGGCCGCCTCGCACTTGTGAGAACCACCGATAGAGACGAGTTGCATGCACCCGCCGGAGGACACAAAGGACCATCATGAAGCTGAACGCCTTTTCGGCTGCGACTGGTCTCGACCACCACACCGACTTCGACGGTAGCTTCTGGACACCTATCAACCCCGATGCCCCGAGGGATCCTCCCCGTTTCTTCTATAGCGAGGACGAGGGCACGATGACGCTGATCTCTCGTCAGAGAGCGGTCTACACGAGCTCCTCGGGCGTCCAGGTGGACCTGCACCGTCATCATGGGCCCTTGCTGCTCAAGGGCGCGTGCGCATAGGCCCCTCTGATTCTTTTCCTGAGCGTCCCCATGTTCGGCTGTCATGAGGGCTTATCCAGCCGAGGTCACCCCAGCACTCGCACGGCAACCTGTTCACACCTCAGAGGCGTCCGTTGGCGGTCATCCTCCGCGCGGCCTTCTGAAAGGTGGTGCCCTTTCAAGAGCCGGAGCCGGAGGGATCCTGAACCGGCTGACGGGAGAACCAAGTCACCTCGGACGAACGTCTCATTGACATGATGCCGAACAGATGCCCCGGCCAACTTCAAGGGGAAGAGGGCTCCCGCCGAAGAGTATGGGAGTGAGACAACGGGACAAGGCGATCCTTCGCCTTTATGAGCAGGGCCGCCCACCTCACGAGATCGGTGACCAGCTCGGGTTGGTCGCTGGACGCGTCGTCTTCACCTTGGTCCGACATGGGAGGACCCTCAGAGCCGAGGACCGCAAGGAGTGGGAACGGTTCCTCATCCTTGAGGAGAGGCGCCGACGTTAGTGATGATGTGCTCCGGGATGATCCGGGTTGCGCCCCACTGCGAGGGCGACGAGAGAGCTATCTGATCAAGAAGCTCTTGATGTCGTTCAGCTCTGCGGGGGCAGAGGTTTGATGATCGCGAACGAGGCCCCCATGGGGTCGCGCAACCACGCGAGGCGTCCCGCCGAGGGGAAGTCGTCGGCCGGCATCATCACGCTGCCGCCGAGTGACTCCGCCTTGGTCACCGTTGCATCGAGCGCCGCTGAGGACGCTCCCATTAGCCCTTGGACGGAGTGACTCATGATCCGGTGGTCGTATCCGCCGGGCCGCCCGGCCGCGACGCGGATCAGTCCTGATACGGCAGTCGCAACATCTTGAACATAGGGAAGTGCCTCACGTTGCTGTCGGGAGGTCGGCTCCGAGCTGGTCGGCAGTCGCCGCAACAATAAGGTCGGGACTGCTGATCCCCGGGTGGGTCTTCCTCCATTTGCGTCCGAGTTCCCCGGCCCGCCGGGGGGTCGGAAGGATGCGCATGACAGCTTCGAGTACGCGGTTCCGTGCAGTGTGTTCTCTTAGGAGCAGTGATCGACGGATCGAGTCGGCGCTCACCGTCGCAGCGATCTGTCCGGCAACTTGACATGATCTAACGTGCCAAAGTGGCCGCGTTGCGGATCGCTACCTCCGCGTCCGCCACCATCCGCCGGACGATCTCGGCCGCGGGCAGGATCTCTTTGACCACGCCGGCGACCTCCCCGGTGATCGGAGGGAGCAAGGCGCAGGGCGATCGCAGTCTGACCGATGCAGTGCTCTGTGGGCTGCTGGACGCTCGTCGGCAGGACGGAGATCGTGACGTCGTTACGTGCGTTCCCGCGCGGTCTTGAAGAGCTCGACCAGCTGGGAGACGTCGAGCTCGTGTGGCCGGGCATCGGGAGGTAGCTCCAGGGCTTGGAGCACGCGTCTGAGCCGTCGACTCGAAACATATGGCGTCATGGCCCGACGCAGGTCTGCTGCCCTGAAGGCTTTGCCGACGAAGCGGGCGAAGTCCCTCTTGTCACCTGCCGGCAGCAAGGGACTCTTCCGCTTGTTGATCACGAGCATCGCTGCATCCACCGAGGGCGGTGGAGAGAAGCAGCGGGCCGGGATCCGCTTCCCCATCTCGAATCGCCACCACGGCCCCCACGTCGCGTTGAGGAGGTTCCTGCGCCGTGCGCGCTTGATGGCTACGCCTCGCTGCACGATCAGGTCGGCCCGCCGCATGGAAGTCGTTCCGTTCAAGAGGTGACGTAGGGTGCGTGTCGTCGCACCGAACGGGATGCTTCCGAAGACCCTGAAAGGATCCGCAGCTGGGGGGAGCTCAAAGAAGTCGCCGATGATGACCAGCACGTTCGCGCGCGTACGAAAGCGGGCCGCGAGCGTGGTTGCGAGCCGGCCATCGAGCTCCACCGCCATCACCTTGGCGCCGGACCGCGCCAACTCTTCAGTCAGCATGCCGCTGCCCGCGCCCATCTCGACGACTAGGTCGGACGCCGCCAACTCCGCCCGCTGAACGAGGGTTGCAGCGAGGTCAGGGCTCTTGAGGAAGTGCTGTCCGAGCCAGGGCGACGAACTCCGGCCGTGGGATGGCCGACTGCGCGAGCCCACGGAAACGCAGCCTCGTGATGACCGTCATGGCACCAGACTACCGAAGGAACATGGGCTGGGTGTCACCAGGAGGACGACTCGCTCGTTGCGCTCAACCGCGAACTGCAGTGTGTCGCTTGCCCCCGAGTGTCTTCCCGACTCGACTAGAGTGGGCTCACAGGAGCCTTCTTACCGGAGAAGCGCGCACGGCGCGCGTGGTGCTCGCAGTGAGGGCTCCCGCGAGGGCTTCGCAGGAGGGGGTCGTTTGCGTTGGACGGCGAGCTCATGGCGACCGAGATGGCCCAGCAGCCGGAGGTGCTGTCAGGGCTGATCCGCCGGCGCTCCGAGCTCGTAGAGGAGATGCGCGCGGCCCTGCCATCTGATCCGGTCGGCATCGTCTTGGTGGCGCGGGGCTCGTCGGACCACGCCGCGATCTACGGTCGCTACGTGCTCGAAGCCGCCACCGGGCTCCCGGTTTCGCTCGCGGCCCCGAGCCTCCATACGCTCTACGCCACGAAGCCGAAGTGCCGGGGGTACATCGCCGTCGGCGTCAGCCAGTCCGGTCGCACGCCGGAGATAGTCTCGGTGCTCGAAGCACTCGTACGGGGTGGGGCGCGCGCGGTTGCAGTGACCAATGAGCCGGACAGCCCGCTGGCGGGTGCAGCCGGGGCGGTCCTGGACGTCGGCGCGGGCGCAGAGCGCGCCGTTCCTGCGACCAAGACCTTCACCGCACAGCTTGCGGCCTTCGCCTTCCTGGCCGAGGCGCTCGGGGACGTCCCCTGGGGCGGCGAGGATTGGGCGCGCCTGCCGGGTGTCGTGGGCAGAGTGCTGGAGGACGTCCATCCCGCGCAGGCCGCAGCCAAGAGCCTCGGAGACGCGGAGGGCCTCATATCGGTGGGACGGGGGTTCATGTTCGGCGTGGCGCTCGAGGCTGCGCTCAAGCTCAAGGAAACGACGTCGCTGCTCGCCGAGGGCTACTCGTCTGCGGACCTTCGCCACGGCCCCTTAGCGGTCGTCGAGCGCGGCTTCCCGGTTCTGTCCTTCGCCGTCGCGGGCCCGGCGGAGCCGGACATGACCGAGCTCATGCGGTGGCTGCGCGAGGCGCGCGGCGCGCATGTGCTGCGCGCCGTCCAGGACCCGAAGGCGGACCTCCCGCTGCCCGATGGGGTGCCGGAATCGCTGGCTCCGATCCCGGCGGCCGTGCGCGCGCAACAGGTCGCGTATGAGTTGGCGTTGGTCCGGGGTATGAACCCCGATGCACCGGTGGGCCTGACGAAGGTGACGCCCACGACGTGACCCTAGCCCTGGAGGTGACTTGGCCGAGCAAATGGTGAAGCTCACCAACGACGTGGGGCTCCACGCGCGGCCCGCGGCTGTATTTAGCAAGACCGCAGCCCGCTTCTCCGCCGACGTAACCGTGACGAAGGGTGATCAAGAAGCGAACGCCAAGTCGATCATGTCGGTGCTCAAGCTCGACGTGAAGCAGGGCGACGAGATCATGATCTCGACGGCGGGAGATGACGCCGACGAGGCACTCGCGGAACTCGTGAAGCTGGTCGAGGCGCTATGAAGACAATGCGCGGCGTGGCGGCTTCCTCGGGGGCCGCCGTTGCGCGTGCGTGGCTCTACACCGATGCCGCTCTCGACATACCCGAGGGAAGGATCGACGACCGCGAAGCGGAGATCGAACGGTTGCGCGAGGCGGTCGAGGCGGTCGCGCGCGACCTCGATGAAAAGTCGGCTGCGGCATCGGGAGAGCTGGCCGAGGTTCTCGACGCGCAGGCGACGATGGCACGCGACCCCGAGCTGTCGTCTGCGGCGGAGGGCGCGATCAAGAACGCGGGTGCCTCCGCTGCCAGAGCGATCGTCGACGCGGGGGAGAGCTACGCGCAAGCACTCGCGGCGAGCGAGAGCGAGTACATGGCGGCGCGCGCCGAGGACATCCGTGATGTTTGCAAGCGCATCGCGCGCCGCAGCCTCGGCGCGCCGGAAGCGACGGTCGAGGAGATGGCGCAAGCTTCGATCATCGTGGCGACGGAGCTGCCCCCTGCAGACGTCGCTGCGCTCGACGCAAGTCTGGTCAAGGGCATCGCCACGCAGGAGGGCAGCCGGACCAGCCACACCGCGATCGTGGCGCGCTCTCTGGGGATCCCGGCCGTCGTCGCGGTCGAAGGCTTGAGCGCGGCCGTATCGGAGGACGGCGCGCTCGCGCTCGACGGGGACGAGGGCGAGATATACGTCGATCCGGACGAGCGCACGCGCGATCGTATCGAGCAGCTTGCATCGACGCGCGCCAAGCGACGCCTAGAGCTCGAGTCGCGGATGAGGGACGGACCCGTCGCGACCAAGGACGGACGGCGGGTGGAGCTCGCAGCCAATGTCGGCGCCGTCGCGGAGCTGCGCGCTGCGCTCGATGAGGGAGCCGAAGGAGTCGGGCTTCTGCGCACCGAGCTCCTCTATCTCGACCGCGCCGACCCCCCGAGCGAAGAGGAGCAGCTCGCTCTATTCCAGGAGATGCTCGAGTTGTTGGATGGTCGCCGCCTCGTCGTGCGCACCTTCGACTTCGGGGCGGACAAACCAGTGCCGTTCATCGACCTCGAGGCGGGCGCCAATCCCGCTCTCGGCGTGAGAGGCATCCGGGTCGCGCGCGAGCATCCGGAGCTCATCGCCACGCAGCTGCGCGCGCTCGCGCGCGCCGCCGAGGGCGGTGGGCGCGTTGCAGTCATGGCCCCGATGGTGGCGACGGCCGAGGAGGCCGACTGGTTCGTCGAGCAGGTCGACAAGGTCGGCGGAATGGGCGCGGGCGTGGAGGTCGGCGCCATGGTCGAGGTGCCGTCCGCCGTGCTCGCGGCAGAGGATCTGGCCGAGCGGCTGGACTTTCTCTCGATCGGCACGAACGACCTCGCGCAGTACCTCCACGCGGCAGACCGGCAACAGGGAGCGCTTTCCTATCTCCAGGACCCATTCTCTCACGGCCTCCTGCGGGCGGTCGAAAGCATCAGCGTCGGCGCCGGCGAGCGCGCCTGGGTAGGGGTCTGCGGGGAGGCAGCGGGTGACCCGGCGTGGGCGTTGGTGGCCGTGGGGCTCGGGGTCTCGGAGCTCTCGATGGGGGCGGGGAGCCTGCTCGAGGTGCGCGTGGCGCTCGGGGAGCGAACCTGGGAGGAATGCCGGACGGCGGCGCGCGCGGCCCTCGCCGCAGCCGACCCTCGGGAGGCGCGCCGGGTGGCCTCGGAGCTCATTCGGTGACAAGGCTCCTCGATCTCTACGGGACCGGACTCTTGAAGCTGCGCGGGTCCGAGCTCGCCGACGCGATCCGCGCTTCCGAGGGTCGCACCCTGGTGGCGGAGGTCATGGCGAAGGCGCCGCCACTCTTGAGCGGCACGGCCAATGCCGAGATCGTCGCGGCCTTCGGCGCAGATCTCATCTGCTTGAACCTGGCCGACCTAACCGCACAAGGATGCCCGGTGAAGGGTTTGGAGGAGGTGGTGCGCCCGCCCGGCGACCTCGACGGCCTGGCGATGTTGCTCGGGCGCCCGGTGGGGCTCAACCTCGAACCGGATCTGGAGTCCGTGCCTCCTGCCTATCGAGCGAGTGCCGCCAACGTTCGTAAGGCCGAGGCGATGGGTGCAGCATTCGTCGTGGTCACGGCCAACCCGGGTCGCGGCGCCGGACTCGAGGACATCGAGTCGGCGGTTCGCACGGTGACGGGCGCGGCTCCGGGGTTGCAGTGCTGGGCCGGCAAGATGCACCATGCCGGAGCCGAGGAACGGCTTGGTCCCAAGACGGTCGCTCGCGTGATCGCGGCGGGTGCCGATGGCGCGTTGATCCCTCTGCCCGGGACCGTCCCCGGCATCTCAGAGCAACGGGCGGGCGACATGGTGGAGGAGGTGCGCTCCGCCCACGCTCTTGCGGTCGGCACGATCGGAACGTCGCAAGAGGGCGCAGATGCCGCCACGCTGCGTCGGCTTGCGCTCGCGGGCAAGCGCATCGGCGTCGACATACATCATATCGGCGATGCGGGCTTCACCGGACTTGCGCTGCCCGAGAGTCTCTACGCCTACTCGGTCGCTATGAGAGGGATCCGTCACACGTGGAACCGGATGGCACGAGGTGCTCGCGCCTCGTGGAGAGGAGAGGAGTAAAGGTGGGCTTCGAACAGGTTGCACAGCAGGTCATCGACGGACTCGGTGGGAAGGACAACATCAAGAATATGGAGCCTTGTATCACGCGCATCAGGGTTCAGGTAGGTGACATGACCAAGGTGGACGAGGCCGGGCTCAAGGCTGCCGGCGCGCACGGCGTCATGAAGATGGGCACAGCGATCCAAGTCGTCATGGGGACGCAGAGCGACAACATCGAGGCCGAGATGCGCCGCATCATGGAGGGTTGATGACTGCGGTAGTGAGCCCCTTCACCGGGCGCGTCGTACCGCTCGACGACGTCGAGGACGATGTCTTCTCGGAGCGGGTGATGGGGAACGGGGTGGCGGTGGTCCCGAGTGAGGGTCGCGTCGTAGCTCCGGTCGGGGGAACGATCGGCAAGCTGTTCGAAGGCGGGCATGGCTTCGCCATCGAGACATCGGAAGGGCTTCAGGTCCTGGTTCATATCGGACTCGACACGGTGCATCTCAAGGGTGACGGTTTCACCGTGTCCGCGCGCGAGGGCGACGAAGTCACCGCCGGCGATGAGATCGTCCTCGTCGACCTCGACCGGATGCGCGAGCTGAACGTCGACATGGTGTCGCCGGTTGTCGTCATCTCCGGCGACACGATCAGGGTGACGGCATCGGATGAGATCAACGCCGGTGATCCACTTCTAGAGACCGACCCGGCGTCAAGCGACATCTAAAGGGGGACCCGTCGACCTTGCGCTCGGTTGAGGAGAAGGGATCCTATTCGGGGTCCCCGACGATCAGCTCGAGCTCGGGAGGCCCGTCGTCCTTGTCGTTTGCTCGCCCCAGGGTCACGGCCGCGAGGGTCTCGACGAGGGCGTCGACGCCGGTGAGCTCCTCGGCGGGATAGGTCGTCGTGACCCCGATGACCGCCATCCCCGCGGCGCGCGCCGCCTCGATCCCGGCCGGCGAGTCCTCGATGACGACGCAGTCCCGGGGCGCTGCCCCCAGCCGGCGCGCCGCTGCGAGATAGCCCTCCGGGTTCGGCTTGCCCTTGTCGACGTCGTTGGCGGTTATGAGCACGGGAGGGTCGGGGAGCCCGATCGCGACCAACCGGGCGGAGGCAAGTGGGGTCGTGCCCGATGTCACGACCGCCCAGCTCGACCTCGGCAGGGAAGCGACGAACTCGGATGAGCCCGCGATCGCAACCACGCGTGAGTCGCCTGCCTCTCGCTTCTCGAGGAGCTCGACCTCTGCCTCGGCGGAGAGATGTGGCGCGACGGCTCGGATGACCTCGGCGGCGGGGCGCCCGTGAGCGGTCTTCATGATGGCTGCTCCATCGAGACCGCGCTCGTCCGCCCATGCGCGCCACACGCGATCCACGACTCCCGTGGAGTCGGCGAGGACGCCGTCGAGGTCGAAGAGAACGGCTCTGCAGGTCATGTGGGCCACGTGCTCACCTCCCGGGCCTCAAGCGAGAGCGGCGAACGCCTCGACGCCGCCCACGAGGGTGCGCTGCACCGCCAGAGAGTCGTCCAGCACCACGACGTCGGCCGGCGTGTCGGGCCGCAGGGTTCCAAGCTCGGAACGGCCGACGAGGGCGGCCGGCACCCGGCTCCCGGCGTCGAGAGCGTCCGAGACCCGAGCCCCGAGCGCCACGAGGTTGCGGACGGCGGCGTCCATGGTCGAGACACTGCCGGCGAGGGTACCGTCCTCGATCCGAGCTACGCCATCGGCCACCGAGACGCTTCGATCACCGAGTCGATAGGAGCCGTCTGATAACCCCGCCGCCATCATCGCGTCGGTCACGATGGCGAAGCGTCCGCGCGCTGCGAGGAAGGCGGCGTAAGCAGCCTCGGGAGCGAGGTGCACGAGGTCCACGATCGCCTGCACCGTCACTTCCCGACGCACCAGGGCCGCACCGGCGATCCCCGGGTCGCGCGCCTGCCACCGGCGCTGAGCGTTGTAGATGTGGGTGACAGCACGCGCGCCCCGGTCGAACGCTGCATGAGCGGAGGAGGTGTCCGCGTCGCAATGCCCGCATGCCACAACGATGCCTCGTTCGATCAATGAGTCGATCAGCTCAAGCCCACCGGGCAGCTCCGGGGCGAGGGTCATGTACGTCACCGGCCCCATGCTGCAGAGACGCGCGGCAACCTCGACGTCGGGCTCGATGATGTTGTCGGGATCGTGCGCGCCGGCCCAGACGCGGTTGAGGAAAGGGCCCTCGAGGTGGATCCCGAGGATGCGAGGTCCTCCCGGCGCGGGATCCAGGTTGCGCGCCAGCCCCAAAGCCCGCTCATAGGCCTTCCAGGACGATGAGATGAACGTCGGCTGGTAGGCAGTGACCCCGGTTCGGGCGATGGCCTCGCCCGCGGTCTCGTAGCCGACGGGGTCCGATGTGAGGAAGTCGACGCCGGCGAAGCCGTTCACTTGAAGGTCGACGAAGCCGGGCGCCGCGAGCCCCCTATGTCCCCGTGGCGACACTCCGATCTCTGTCACCAAGCCGTCCTCGATCTTCATGTCCCCGGGAACGATCTGATCGTCGACCTTCACATCCCTAACCCCGAGCCGCATCAGACCTCCCTCCGAGGTTTGCGGACAACCTGCACGGTAAAGGAGTAGTTTGAGGCTGATAGCACGACGTGCTCCAGGGGGAGGCGAAGATGCTCGCGGTAGCCCAACGGATCGGTCGTTCGCTCATGATGCCCATCGCAGTGCTTCCGGCGGCTGCGTTGCTGTTGCGGCTCGGCGTCTACTTCCAGACTGTGTCGTGGCTCACCTGGGGCAACACCCTATGGAAGGTGATGGAGGCCGGCGGGCAGGCGGTGTTCGACAACCTGCCGTTGCTGTTCGCCATCGGTGTCGCGATCGGGTTCACGGAGGGGGCCGGGGCTGCAGGGCTCGCCGCCGGCGTCGGATACGTCGTGTTGAAGGGGATCAACGGGATATCCGAAGTGAGCCCAGGTCAGCCGGTCGACATGGGTGTGCTCGGCGGCATCATCATCGGGCTCACCGCTGCGGTGCTCTACGCACGTTACAAGGGCATCCGCCTGCCGGACTATCTCGCGTTCTTCGGAGGCCGGCGCTTCGTCCCGATCATCACTGCCTTTGCAGCCATGATCATCGGCCTCGTCGCGTACTTCGTCTGGCCGCCGATCGGACACGCGATCCAAAGCTTCGGCAACTGGATCGTGGCCGCGGGCGCCTTCGGCGTGTTCATCTACGGGATCGCCAACCGAGCGCTGCTGCCTTTCGGCCTCCACCACATCATCAACGCGCTCGTGTGGTTCGAGTTCGGCACGTATAAGCCGGAGGGAGGGGAAGCCGTGCACGGGGACCTCACGCGCTTCTTCGCGGGCGACCCGGACGCAGGCATATTCATGGCCGGATGGTACTTCGTGATGATGTTCGGCCTCCCGGCGGCCTGCTATGCGATCTATCGCGCCGCCGACGAGGACAACAAGAGGTCGACCGGCGCAGTCATGGGCTCCAGCGGGTTCACGTCTTTCCTCACCGGCATCACCGAGCCGATCGAGTTCAGCTTCCTGTTCCTCGCTCCGATCCTCTATGCGGCGCATGCGGTGCTGTCGGGCATTGCGCTCGTGGTCGCCGAGGTCCTCGGCATCAGACACGGTTTCGGGTTCTCGGCGGGATTGATCGACTACCTCGTGAGCTTCGGCCTCGCCACGAACCCGTTGCTGATCATCCCCGTCGGTCTCGTGTTCGCAGCCATCTACTTCGTGTTGTTCAGCGTCTCCATCCGGGTGTTCGACCTCAGCACACCGGGCCGGGAGCAAGCAGACACAGCCCCGCGGCGGGCCGAGTCGGGCGCCGAGACGGCGCCTGCCTAGGGTCGTGACCGAGGCGCTGGCCGTCGGCCTCATGGCGGTGGGATGGTGGGCACCTGCGTTCTTCGGGCTCACCGACCTTCAGGCCCGGCGCGGCATCCCGCGCGTGTACGTATGGAAGTGGACCGCCATCCTCTGCCTGCCGGTGGCGGGAGCATGGCTCTACCACAACAGAGGACGCAAGGAGCTCGACGCGCTCGCGCTCTAGACACGGATCGTCTCGGCGACCTCTGAGGCTCTCGGACGCAACGGGTGGAAGGGAAACCCGGGCGCCCTGGCCGGGGTGCTTCGATGGAACCGGTCGGCTGCCTGACGGGTGTAGTGGACGTGAAGTCATGCGGAGGCTACGAAGGGGGACCGCGCGGAAGCTCGATCCCTTTGGCGACTCATTTGGAGCCAAGACCCGCTACCTTTCCACGGCGAGCAGTCGAGCGTCCGTCGGCTACGACCCCCTCAACTGGCATCGAGCCGGCGAGATTGACGTGAATCTCGCCACCTTGTCTCGCTCGGGCCGCGAGCCACCTCCGCTCCATCGAGGTGCCCGGAGTCACCCCAGGTGTCCTGCTCTTGTGTAGAGCCATCGCTACGGTTGTGTGGAGCACGTCGATCGCTGCAGGGGCGGCCTTCGGATGTGGGCGCGTGAGATGACACCGACGATGCGATCCTCAATCGCTTGCGGCGCATCTTGGTCGAGGATCGAGAACTCCACCCATCGTTCTCCTCCTGCGGGCCGCACCCATCCCGACAGAGCAGAAGCACCGTTGAAGAGGCTCCCGGTCTTCGCCCGCACACTCAGTCCCGCCAGTCGATAGCGAAGGGTGCCCTCGCCCGGCGCCGCCAGGCCGGTGCGCAGCGCCCTACCCCACGTCTTTCCTTCGACCCTGCCGAGGAGCTTCACGAGCGCTTGGGTCGACACCCGGTTCTTGTAGGACAAGCCCGAGGAATCGTAGACGGCGGCGCGTACTCCGGACCCTCTTGTCCAAGCCTTGATGGCGCGAGCTCCCTTGGCGATCGTTCCGTCGGGGCCGAAGACTTCCGCACCGAGAAGCTTGCCGAGCATCTCTGCGAAGAAGTTGTTCGAGGTGCGATTCATGTAGGAAACGATCTCGATGAGCGGGCGTGAGCGCACCGTGGCCAGCCGAGACAGGCCCCCGGGACGTTTGCCCCATCCGGGAAGACCACCCACACGTACGCCGACATCCTCGAGGCTCTTCGATAGGGCGCGGGCGACCGCTCGCTCGGGCCTGTGGCCGACCATGTAGTTGCCGTCCAACGCAAGCGATGACGGAAGTTGCACATATCGATCGGGGACGTAAGGCTGCCATCCGGGAACATCGAAGTCGTGGGCGAAGAAGTCGGTCGCGCCCATGACTCGCCCGTCGATCTCCGTGACGCCGGACTCTTTGACCCTCTTAGCGAGCTCGGCGATCGTCGGTGAGGTGATGTCGCCCCAATAGCTGGGCGCCGCGCGGGTGAGGGTCGGGTCACCATGGCCGATCAACCAGAGATCGCCCTTGAGCGTTCCATCTTCGAGCTTGCCACCAAGCGCGCTCGTCGGGATCCGATGATCGGGGCCAAGCCGGTCCAACAGGGCGAACGACAGCAGCAGCTTCTGGTTGGAGGCAGGCACGCGCCGCCTCCGACCGTCGTGGCTGAAGACGAGCCGGCCCCCGACGCCGACGGCCAGACTCACCGAGAGATCGCCGACGATGGCCTCGATCTTCCTCTCCCATGCGGTCTTGGGGACCGAGGGGTCGGATCCGGGATCCCTGTCGGAGGGGCATGATGCGACCGGCCGCGCGGGTGCCGGAGACCTTGTGGGGGTGACCGATGACCCCGCGCCGGCGCGCGCATGGGTTGAGGGAGAAGTGCAAGAGACGCCGGAGGACAGCAAGAGGAGAGCAGCGCAGAGGATGCATCGAAGTTCCATGTCTCGAGCGAGCCTGCCACCGCCGGGCCTCGTGGGCAAAGACCGGCCCTGCCTCGTCGGGCCGCCCCTCAACCTCATCCGACGCCTGCGCACCCAGCTTGGTTCGCGGGCGTGTGGGAGGCCCTGACGGGAAGATCCCGATCGGCAACCGACCGCCATCCCTGATCCGTGCCACGCTGTCGGGCGTGAGGGATCCCGCTAAGCTGCGTTCACGGCACACGGAGGGCTTCGTTCGCCACCGCAGCACGTGGGCGACCTACGGGCTGCTCGGTTACTTCGCTTATCTGGAGACGGTCCTCGGTCCACTCATGCCGTTCCTTCGCTCGGAGCGTGGCTACAGCTACACGATCGCGAGCTTGCACTTCAGCGCGTTTGCGTTCGGCGGCGTCCTCGTGGGCGTCTTCGGCGATCGCGTCGTGGCGCGCCGGGGGCGATGGGTTGCCTTATGGGGCGGCGGCGCCGGGATGGCTTTGGGGGTGTTGCTCGTGGCGCTGATCCCGATGGCGGCGGGAACGATAACCGGCGCCCTGGTAATGGGATCCTGTGGCTCGCTCTTGCTGATAACCACCCAGGCGGTTCTGGCCGACCGGCATGGAGAGTGGGCGGCCGTCGCGATAACGGAGTCCAATGTCGCAGCCAGCGCGTGCGCGATCCTTGCATCGCTCGCGGTCGGCATCTTCGCCGCCGTCGGTCTCGGTTGGCGCCTCTCGCTGGTCTTGCCGGTGGTCGCGCTCGCGTTGCTGGGCGCGCGCTTCGGCCGGGAGTCGCTCACACTGACGTCGCGCTTCGTGTCCCCCGATGATGGGACCTCCGGCGCGCTTCCGGTGACCTTCTGGATCTACTGGAGCGTCCTGTTCCTCGGGGTCTCGGTTGAGTGGTGCATGGCCTACTGGGGCGCGGATTTCCTCGACGCTGCGCTCGGTCTGAACCGTTCCGATGCCGCATCCGCACTCAGCCTCTTCTTCGTCGGCATGCTCGTGGGTCGGATCCAAGGCAGCCGTTTGGCGCGCGCCCTGAAGACGGACACCTTGCTGCTCGTTACCCTGTGCGTGGCTCTTGCGGCATTCCCGGTGTTCTGGCTTTCCCACGCGCCCCTTCTCGCCCTCATGGGACTGTTCGTCGTGGGCCTTGGGGTAGGCAGCGTCTATCCGTTGACCATCTCGGTGGGCGTGGCGGCTGCCCCTCGAACGAACACGGCGACCGCGAGGCTGGCGCTCGCCGGCGGAGGCGCGATCCTGGTCGCGCCCTTCGTGCTCGGCGCCTATGCCGATCGCC
Organism: Actinomycetota bacterium; assembly: GCA_046262355.1. Classification (GTDB taxonomy): domain Bacteria; phylum Actinomycetota; class CADDZG01; order CADDZG01; family WHSQ01; genus DATADD01. The sequence continues at coordinate 15,825 of JBHEMX010000075.1, forward strand.
TTGGGATCCAAAGCGCGTTCGGCCTCGTGGTCCCGTTGCTCCTCGGGGCGATCGCTCTCTCGCTCTTTGCGAGCCGGCTCGGCGAGAGTGAGTCACCGGCCCGATGACATCGTGAGCTCGGGGTTGCACGGCTGCGGAGTGCGCGGGCGGCGTTGTCCAACATGGCGCCGGAGGTGAGGGTGAGCTGTGTGACCCTGCTCGCCGGCTGCGCCGACGGGTGATGGCGTAATCTCGGTGCGTGTTCGAGCGGGGACGATGGGTCGCACCGACGGTTCGGACGCGGTCAAGGTCCTCTACATCATGGGGCGCGGGCGCGGAGGCAGCACGATCTTGGCCAACGCCTTGGGTGAGCTCGACGGTTTCTTCTCGGCGGGCGAGGTCCGCTCCTTGTGGGATCCGTTGGTGGTCTCGGATGCCCCTTGCGTGTGTGGTCGAGCACTCGAGCTGTGCCCGGTGTGGTCGCACGTGATAGAGGGCGTCGACGCGCATCAGGCGGCTGTGTGGCAGCGCGAGGTGGTCAAGGAGCGGAAGCTCCTAACCCTTCTTCGACAAGGGCGGGCTTCGTTCCAACCTGGGCCGCCTGTGCACGCATACGCCGGAGTGATGGGTCACGTGTACGCATCCCTCGCCTCGGTGACCGGTGCACGAGTGATAGTCGACTCGTCGAAGCGGCCGTCGTACGCGGCGCTGCTGAGATTGATCCCCGAGATCTCGCCCTACTATGTCCATCTCGTGCGCGACCCGCGCGCCTCCGCGTTCTCGTGGAAGCACCGCAGGTACGCGTCGGCGTTGCCGGGTGCCGAGGTGGCGCGCCGAGGCGCCCTCGACAGCACGCTGCGCTGGAACGCCTTGAACCTGGAGGCCGAGATGTTTCGTCTCTCGAGCGAACGGGTTCCCTTCATGACGTTGCCGTTCGAGGAGTTCATCGACGCGCCCCGCACGACGATCGGTCGGCTGACGTCGTTCGTGGCAGAGTCCGTGGCCGAGTCGCCGTTCGTTGATGAGCACTCTATCCGCCTCGGGACCAATCACTCGCTCGCCGGGAATCCGTCGCGCTTCAGCCGCGGCGTCGTGGAGATCCGTGATACCGGCGACTGGCAGACCTCGCAGACGAGATTCGATCGCTGGGTGGCAAGCACCGTCGCGGCTCCACTGCTCCTGCGCTACGGATACAGCTTCAGGTCACCGCGCAGCGATCAATGACCCGTCTCCTTCGGGTCGCCACCTACAACATCAGACACGGACGCGGTATGGACGGAAGGGTTCGCCTGCGCCGCACCGCCCGCATGCTGGTTCGCACGGGTGCCGATGTCATCGCGCTTCAAGAAGTCGACCGGAACGTCAAGCGCTCGGGCACGACGGATCAACCCGCATTGCTGGAGCGCTGGACGGGTTTGACCGTGCATTTCTGGCCGACGCTACGCCTCGACGGAGGTGACTTCGGGCTCGCCCTCGCTGCGCGCGGCGAGATGTCGACGGACTTCCAGATCCTCGACAACGGAGGTGTGGGCCGTCTACACGGCGTCATCATCGGGCGGGTGCAGGGCATCACCGTTCTCGCCACGCATCTGTCGCGGAAGGCCGTTGCCAGGCAGGCCGAGGAAGAGCAGATCGCTCGGCTCGCGACAGGATCCCAGATGCCGGTCGTGGTGGCCGGGGATCTCAACCAGGGTCCCAAGAGCTTGAGGCGTTTCCATGCAGCGGGGTTGCGCTCCGACCCCCGTCGTCGAGCGACCTTTCCCTCCACCGCACCCGTACTGAAGATAGATCACGTCCTCATCGGTCCGGGACTGTCGATCGAGCGGACCTGGACGGTGCGTGGGATGGCATCCGATCACATCCCGCTTGTGGCGGACGTACGACTGGGACCTCGGTTCTGATTCGGTCGCGCCGGCCTGTCTCAGCGCTACGCGGCCCCGATCCGAGGGAGTGAGGCGGCGCGCCTTTAGGTCTCCGATATCTCGACCCGTTCGACGACCACGTCTTGGGCGGGCCGATCGCCCGCACGGGTCTCGACCCTCGAGATGGCCTCGACGACCTCCATGCCTTCGATGACCTCGCCGAAGATCGTGTGCTTGCCGTTGAGCCAAGGCGTTGATGCAACGGTGACGAAGAACTGCGAACCGTTGCTGTTGGGTCCGGCATTCGCCATGGCAAGCAGTCCCGGGCGGTCGAACTTGGGGCCACCCGGAGAGCACTCGTCCTCGAACCGGTATCCGGGCCCTCCTCGTCCGCTCCCCTCTGGATCGCCTCCTTGGATCATGAAGTCGGGGATCACCCTGTGGAGGATCGTGCCGTCGAAGAGGGGCTCGGTCTTGCGCTGCCCATCGCGAGGATCGCGCCACTCCCTCTTGCCTTGGGCGAGGTCGACGAAGTTCGCCACGGTGGTCGGGGCGTGCTCCGGCATCAACCGCACCTTGAAGGTTCCCCGCGACGTGACAAAGTCAGCTTGCTCCGGCATCCCCTCTCCTCGTTAGGCGAACTGCGACCAAGCAGTCTAGTGCCCGCGCCGGACGTTCGCGAGGGGACGTTGTCCTCGGGCTCCGCGCCCGGGCCTTCACCACCGGGTAACGAGGAAGTAGCGAGATGCTCAGGGCCACGCCCCTCGCCGGAGGGATGCTGAAGGGGCCGCACCGTGACAAAGTTGTTACGAGGTGGTCGCCTTGGTGTTACGAGGCTGGGCCAGACTTACTGTCCCCACAGCGGAGACAGGGGATGTGATGGCCGACGACATTGCGATAAGGGGGGCGAGGTTAAGGGCCGCCCCTCCATCATCTCCAAGGGCCGAGGAGGGACGCATCTGTAGTGTCCCCGAGTGCCGAACGAGGCTGTCTACCTACAACCGCAGGGCACGGTGCTTCGCGCACGCCGAATGGAGGGTCCCGCGACTCCGAGGACGAAAGCCGCCGGGAGGAAAGGCTTCGCCGAGCGACAGCGACAGAGAGGGCAGGGTCGACGGAACTGTGGGTTGAGCGCATGCGAGACTCGCATATATGCGCCGCTCTTCTGGAGCCGTCGATCCAGGTGGATGAGACCCTTCTGCTCGTCGAGGACGACCCATCCATAAGAGAGATAGTGGCGCTCGGGCTTGCGGAGAGTGGCTTTCGGGTCACAAGCGAGCGCGACGGGCGCCGAGCGCTCGACGTGCTCCGCCAAGGGCGCTTCGACCTCTTGATCCTCGACATCATGTTGCCCTCGCTCGACGGTCTGGAGGTGTGTCGCACCATCAGACGAGAGAGTCAGATCCCGATAGTGATGCTCACCGCAAAGACCGAGACCGTGGATGTCGTCGCGGGTCTCGAGCTGGGCGCCGACGACTACGTCACGAAGCCCTTCGAGATGCGAGAGCTCGTCGCCCGGATCCGAGCCGCGCTGCGGCGAACGTCTGGCATGTCGTCATCCGAGCCCATCGTCAAGGTGAGCGGCCTGGAGATCGATCCGGCCGGTTTCAAGGTCTACAAACGCGGTGACGAGGTTGCGCTCACGGCGACCGACTTCCATCTCCTTCTTGAACTGGCTCGCAACGCAGGCAATGTCCTGACGCGCGACGTGCTCCTCAATCGCGTGTGGAACTACGACTACCTGGGAGACTCGAGGGTCGTTGACATGGCGATCAAGCGACTGCGAGCGAAGATCGAGGACGATCCCGGTGAGCCCGAGATCATCCGCACCGTACGTGGGATCGGGTATCGACTCGAACGAAGTTGAGCGGCGTGATGTGTGGGTCCCGACGCACCGCTTCCGGTGGCGCCTCACCGTTGCCTTCGTTCTCGTGGCGGCGATATCGGCCGGCGTCGTCGCCATCGGCTCCTTCTTGATCGTGCGCCAGTATCGGGAGGGTGCCGCGCTCGAGAGGGCGACGCGCGAAGCAAGGCTCAACGTCGCGCTGACGAGAGACAGGCTGTCATCCTTGTCCAGATCTGCTGATGCTGCCGGGGTATTGGCGTTGTTCGTTCGCCAGGGGGGATTCCACACGATCCTGATGCTGGGAAAGAAGGTCTTCTCCTCTGATCCGAGCGTGCAGTTGGAGGACGTTCCAAGGGACCTACGCACGCGCATCCAAGCGTCGTCCAACCTGTCAGACGACAAGATGGCGATCGACGCCACGCCCTATCTCGTCATCGGGGGGCGCCTTAGGGATGGAGCCGGCGAAGCGTATTTCATCTATCCACAGAAGGCTCTCTCGGACAGCCTTCACGAGCTTCTGACGACACTCCTGCTGTCGTGGGTCGCAGTGGTCGTCGGCGCTGCGATGGTTGGTTCCCTCCTTGCCCGCCGAACACTGCAGCCGGTGTCGGAAGCGAGCTCAGCCGCACGCTCCCTCGCCGAGGGCTTGCTGGACACGAGGTTGCCCGTTCAGACCGACGATGAGTTCGGTGTGCTCGCCACATCCTTCAACGAGATGGCGCAAGCGCTGCAAGAGAAGATCGATGAGCTGTCGAGGGCTCGTCAGAAGGAGAGAAGGTTCACTTCAGACGTCGCCCATGAGTTACGCACCCCGCTAACGGCCCTTGTCGGCGAGGCGTCCCTGCTCAACGAGCACATGGAAGAGCTGCCTCCCTCCGCCCGCCGGCCGGCCGAGCTGCTGGTCGAGGACGTCACGAGGCTGCGAGATCTCGTTCTGGACCTGATCGAGATCTCGCAGCTCGATTCGGGTCGTGAGGCGCTCGAGCTCGAGCGGACCGACCTCAGAGCGCTCATAGGGTCGATCGTAAGGCGGAACGACTGGGAGTCACAGGTCACCGTGGCGGCGGATGAGACGTTCGTTACGACGGATCGTCGCCGGGTCGAGCGCGTCGTGCGGAACCTGATCGCCAACGCCATCGAGCACGGCGGGACCAACGTCGCGGTCACCGTCCGAGCCGCCGAGCAGGGGGCGCTCGTCGAGGTCCGCGATTCCGGCCCGGGAATGACTCCGGAGCACATGGCGCACGTGTTCGAACGCTTCTACAAGGTGGACGCGGCCCGGACCGGCGGCGGCGGAGGGCTCGGCCTCGCCATAGCGCTCGAGCAGGCTCGGCTGGTGGGAGCGGATATAGGCGTCGCCAGCGAGCCGGGCGTCGCCACGCGCTTCAGCCTGCGGCTCCCCGGTTAGAGCGCCGAAGTCCCTTGCGACGCCACTTGGCAATGGCTACCATGAGCCGACCGCAACAGGGGGTTTCGGACTTGTACGAGGCGATGGCTATCTTCTGCTTCTGTCTGGCGTTCCTGGGCGGGGGCTACTGTCTCGGACGTCTGTCGAACCCGCATCGCATGTGGTTCGAGTTCGAGTTCGATCCGGACCCGCTCACGGTGGAAGACAACGTCGTGCCTCTTGACGCGGCCAGGGTGAGGTTGCGCGACAGACGCGCCTCGTAGCCGCCACGCTGCGGTCTCCAGCGGGCGGTCCAACGGCTGAGGCGGGCCGAGCGCCTCGGGTACGCTCTCGACGCCGTGACGGATCGTCGAAAGGTTACCGCGTGAGTGCGCTTGCTGAAACGGTCGTCGGACGCACAACGGTGCGCCGATCCGTGCTCGCCGACGCTGGATTGATCGTGCTCGGCAGCGCGGTCGTCGCCGCGCTGGCCCAGGTTTCCATGCGTCTCCCGTTCACTCCCGTCCCCGTCACCGGACAGACGCTCGGCGTTCTCGTCGTCGGTGCCTCGCTCGGGGCCACCAGAGGAGGCGCCGCCCTGATCCTGTATCTACTCGAGGGCGCGATGGGACTTCCCGTCTTCGCCGAGGCCAAGGGCGGTATCGCTTATCTGACGGTCGCCGATCCGCTGCACGCCACGGGCGGATACCTCTGGGGCTTCGTGGCCGCGGCATCCGTAGTCGGGCTTCTGGCAGACAGAAGATGGGATCGGGGGTTCGGAAGCGCACTGGGCCAGATGATGGTTGGAGAGCTGATCATCTTCGCCGTCGGCATCCCGTGGCTCGCGGTCGCGCTCGACGTCCCGATCGAGGCCGCCGGCAACAGCTTCAACGACGCGCTCGAGTTCGGCCTCTATCCCTTCGTGCTCGGAGAGATCGTCAAGATCCTGCTCGCCGCCGGCCTGTTCCCGGTCTTTTGGCGACTCTTGTCCCGAAGTCGCGGAGAGGTCGTTGGGCGGCCTGCATCACCTTAGGGCGTGGGAGAGGGCACCGAGGCGGATACCTTCGCCCGACACCTTCTGGATCCGGGCCCTTGGAGGCCGCCGCGCAGTGCTTCACCCAGCCGGACTAACTGCGGCCTTTCGGGCGTTGGAGGCCTGTATCGTGCCCAGGTGATGGCGGCCCCCGGCCCCGGTCCGCAGCGGAACAGATCGGAGCAACCGTGACCGAGGCTTCGGCTCGTCACATCGAGACGAGCGAAACGCAGCGCTCGGATGGGGACGCCGGTTTCGTCCGCTACGGCACCTCGGCGGGGCGCTGGGTGATCATCGCTGCCGTTCTCGGCTCGGGCATCGCCTTCATCGACTCGACGGTCGTCAACGTTGCACTCCCTGCGATCCGTGCGGAGCTGGGCGGGGGACTGACCGGCCTCCAGTGGACGGTGGATGCGTATCTGCTGACCCTGGGAGCTCTGATCGTCTTCGGGGGCTCTCTCGGAGACATGTATGGGCGCCGGCGGATCTTCGTGCTCGGATTGGGCGCCTTCACGCTCGCGTCGCTCGTTTGTGGTCTCGCACCTACCATCCCGATGCTTATCGCTGCGCGCGCTATCCAGGGGGTAGGAGGAGCACTTCTGGTGCCGAGCAGCCTTGCGATCATCTCGGCGGTCTTCCATCCGGAGGACCGTGGGCGCGCCATCGGCGCATGGTCGGGTCTCTCGGGCGTAAGCACAGCTTTTGGCCCCTTCCTCGGCGGCTACCTCGTCGACAGCGTTTCTTGGCGCCTCGTCTTCCTCATCTATCTGCCGCTGGCGGCCGTGACCATCTGGCTTGCCCTGCGTCACATCCCCGAGACGCGTGATGCTGATGCGCCGCCCCGGCCGGACTTCGCCGGAGCGACGGCCATCGCGCTTGCGCTCGCGGGACTCGTCTTCACCCTGATCGAGGGGCCCATCGACGGCTTCACCGACCCGCTCATCGTCGGCGCTCTCTTGTTGGGAATCTCCGGGACCGTTGCGTTCGTGATGATCGAACGGGGCAGCGCTCATCCGATGTTGCCGCTCGAGGTCTTCTCGTCTCGGCAGTTCGCGGGCGCCAACCTCGTGACCCTCGTCGTCTACGCCGCCCTGGGAGGCGCGATGTTCTTCATCGCCATCCATCTCCAACAGTCGCTCGGCTACTCAGCCGTGGAGGCAGGCGCCGCATTCTTTCCCATCACCATCTTGATGATGTTGCTGTCGCCTCGGGCAGGTGCTTTGTCGCAACGGGTCGGTCCACGATGGCCGATGACATCGGGACCTGTGATCATGGGGATCGGATTCCTCTTGGCCGCTCAGATCGAGCCAGGCTCGACCTATGTCGGGGGTGTGCTGCCCGCCGCCATCGTCCTCGGGCTGGGCCTTTCGATCACGGTATCGCCGCTCACCGCCGCGGTTCTCGCAGCCGTCGACGAACGCCACGCCGGCGTCGGTTCAGGCGTAAACAATGCCGTCGCCAGGCTCGCCGGCTTGATCGCGATCGCGGTGCTGCCGTCTGCGGCGGGCATCACCGGGGAGGGGGCGGCGTCGTTTGGCGCCGGCTTCGGCAGAGCGATGGTGATATCGGGAGCCGCGTGCGCAGTCGGCGCCGCGTTCGCATACGCGACGATCCGTGCATCGGTGCCGATGCGAGCCCTGATACACCCGAACATCTCGCATACGTGCTACCACGGAGACGACCGCAAGGCGGCCTAACATCCCGGACGGCGGCCGGCTCGACGTAGGCTCTGTTGGTGCCGGGCGTCTCCGGGCCGTGGCAGGTAGACCGGGTGGAGCTGGGACGGGATGCGGAAGAGGTCACGAGGGAGATAGGGCTGATCCGATGCAAAGGTCGTTCCCGGCGTTCGCCGACAAGCTCGACTATCCGCTGTTCATCGTCACCTCTAGCGACGGGACCGAGCGAGCCGGCTGCCTGGTTGGTTTCGCGACCCAGTGCAGCATCCACCCCCCACGGTTCCTGGTCTGCATCTCGCACAAGAATCGAACGTTCCATGTCGCCTGTCGATCTGATGTGCTCGTTGTGCATCTCGTGGCGCGCGAGCAGATGGATCTGGCCGAGCTGTTCGGCGGAGAGACCGGCGATACCATCGACAAGTTCTCTCGCTGCGAGTGGCGAGAGGGCCCTGGGGGTGCTCCTGTTTTGGCGCGCTGCGGGAACTGGTTCGCAGCGCGTATCATCGCTCGGGTCGACGCAGGCGACCACATGTGTCTGCTGGTCGAGCCCTTCGACATGGCCTCCGGAGACGACGCGTCGACCCTGACCTACCAGCGGGCGAAGTCGATCTCTCCGGGACATGAAGCGTAAGGCATCTCCGCCTGTGTTCGCCCGAGCGAGAGAAGGGGGCCGACGATGAGCCTCGTCGAGGAGATCTACATCACCGCACGGGGAGGCGCGCCGATGAACCCGGTGAGCGCCGTAGAGGCGATCGCGGGCCGTGGGCTGGCGGGCGACCGCTATCTGCTGCGGACGGGGTACTGGACGTCGGTCGACGAATGCCAGGTGACACTGATCGAGGCTGAGGCGCTCGATGAGATCCGGGCTTCCACGCCGATCCACGTTTCGAACGGCGAGCATCGTCGAAACATCATCACGCGCGGGATCGAGCTGTCCGACCTTGCCGGCAAGCGCTTCTCGATCGGCGGCGCCGTGCTCGAGTACGACCGACCTCGTCCTCCCTGCCGTTACATCGGATCGATCACCGAGCACGGCATGACCAAGGCGTTGGGCAAGAGACGTGGTGGGATCTGTGCACGAGTGATCGAGACAGGCATGATCACCGTCGGCGACACGATCCAAATGAGTGAAGAGCCCGCTGCTGCGCGCTTCCGTTTCTGGGGACGTTAGAAGAGCGTCGCGCTTGCTCCGAGTGCCTCTTAGGATGCGGGCCACACCGGCTGAGATGGAGGTTCGATGGGATTCCGTGAGTTGCCGCACGCAGTAGGGCGGGGCTTGTTCGCCGGGGTTGTCGGGACCGCCGCGATCACCGCGTCGACGATGATCCAGATGAAAATCCGTGATCAGGGTCCAAGCTCCGCGCCCGCCGAGGCCACCGAAGAGTTGCTGAACGTCCATCCCGACAGCGAAGAAGACAGGCAACGCTTGTCCAGCGTCGTGCACTGGGGGTACGGGACGATGTGGGGCGCAGCACGCGGTGTCATCGGGGCCTTCGGGGGCCGCGGGGCCACCGCGACGGCGCTGCACTTCGGGGCCGTGTGGGGTAACGCTCTGTGGATGCTTCCGACGTTGCGCGTGGCTGCTCCAGTGACCGAATGGGGCGGCAAGGAGGTCGCGATCGACGGATTCAACCACCTCATCTACGCGCTTGCCACGAACCTCGCCTACGAGCGGATGAGCAGCTAGGTTCAGGCCTCGAGACGGGCGAGCGCAGCAGCCAGCTCGGGGTGGATCAGGCGTCGATCCTTGACCACCCAAGGCAGACCTCGGACCGCATCGATCAACGCACGGGCAGCCATCGGATCGCGCATCGCTCGCCGCAACACGAACCCGCTACGGGCCAAGGCCGAACGCGGAGGACGTCGCAACCACGCCGACCACAGCAGGTTGCGCATCTGGCGGCGACGACGCGATGAAGCATCTCTCATCGTCGACGGATGATGATGGGCTACGACGTCATCCGCGTAGTGCAGGCCCCAGCCCGCCGAGGCAAGGTCGAGCGCGAATAGCTCCTCCTCGCCTCCTATCTCGAAGCGGTGGTCGAAGCCGCCGAGGCCCAGGAAGGTCTCTCGGCGTACGACCGCGCCGCAGGCGAGGAAACCAAGGATCGCGGGGCTCGAGAGGTCGCCATTCTGCGGCAGGGGCGTCTCAGACATCGCGACGCAGGTCGGGTCGAGCCGCCGCTCGCTTCCCACGAGCACTCGACCGGCAACGAGTCCGAGCCTGGGATGGGCATCGAGGAGGTCGGCGGCTCTGGCAAGGGACCCCGGCCCCCACCACGAGTCGTCGTCGCTGAAGGCAACGTAAGGCGCGCCGGCCCTCGCTGCGCCGATCGAACGCGCGCCGCCCCAGCGGTTGTGCTCGAGGGCCACAACCTCGACGGTGGGATGGTTGCGACGAACCAGGGCAACCGTGGAGTCGGTTGAGGCGTTGTCCACGACAACGATGTGTGGGCGCTCGGGAAGAGACGTCAGGTGACGCAGCGCGACGTCGAGGTCACCCGCGCGGTCGCGGGTCGCGATGACGACCGCAACACGGTGGTCATGCGCTGCCGAGCTCCGGTCCACTGCCTGCCATTACCCTCGGCGCGCCGGCGGAAAACGGGGGAGCCACGGACCAGCCACCGGATGCGGTCGTCCATCCACCGCCCGGATCCCGACCGAGGACGTCTGGGATGATCGAGGCCGGCATGGGCCGCGCGAGGTGGAAGCCCTGGCCCAAGGTGCAGCCGAAGCGCAGAAGCTGCTGGGCTTGGACGGCTTGCTCGACGCCTTCGGCGATGGTGTCGAGGTTCAACGACTCGCCGAGCTTGACGATCGCGTACGCGAGCGCGCTGTCTTCCGGATCGCTTCCGATGATGCTCACGAAGGAACGATCGATCTTCAGCATGTCGACGGGAAATCCCTGCAGCCGGCTCAGCGACGAGTAGCCGGTGCCGAAGTCGTCGATCGCCAGGCGCGCGCCGAGCTTGCGCAGCTTCTCCACTGCGGATCGAGCCCGTTCCGGGTCCTGCATGAGCACGCTCTCGGTGATCTCTAGCGTCAGTGCGGCCGGATCCAGCCCCGACGTCCTGAGAGCAGCCTCGACCCGCTCTTCCAGCGCGGGGTCCTGAACCGATCGCCCCGAGAGATTCACACTCACCCGAAGGGCGGCCGCACCCTCGTGCTCGGTTCTCCACGCCGCCACCTGACGACATGCCTCGTGAACGACCCACGCATCTATGGCGGCGATGAGGCCCGTCTCCTCGGCAAAGGGGATGAACTCCTCGGGTCGCATCAGACCGCGCTCCATGGTTCCAGCGCACGAGCGCCTCGACGGCGCGCACGGAGCCCTCGGAGAGCTCGACGATGGGCTGGTAGTGAAGGGTGAGCTGCTCTCGCTCGAGCGCCTGCTTGAGGGCGGCCGTCAGCTCCAGCCGCAGCAGCACGGCCGTATGCATCTCCGGCTCGAAGAGCTGATGGCAGTCCTTGCCGCGGTCCTTGGCGACATACATGGCGGCGTCGGCGTTGCGCAGTAGCTCGTCGACGCCTTCAGAATCCGTTCTGCCAAGGACGATGCCGATGCTGGCGTGTATCGAGACATCCTTGCCCTCGAGCCGGAAAGGAGCCTTGAGCGCGTGGATGATGTTGTCGGCCACCCTTCCCGCCTCATCTCGCCCGCTGTCCTCGAGCAGGACGGCGAATTCGTCACCGCCCAGGCGTGCTGCAGTGTCGGCCGCGCGCAGACAGTCGCGCAGCCGTTGCGCAACCTGTCTGATGAGCTCGTCGCCCACCGGATGCCCGAGGCTGTCGTTGACCGTCTTGAAGTCGTCGAGGTCCATGAAGAGCACGGCGACGCGGTTGTGGTCGCGCCCTGAGCGCTGCAGAGCGTGCTGGACGCGGTCGGCGAACAAGGCCCTGTTGGCGAGATGCGTAAGGGGATCGTGGAACGCCTGATGCTCTAGCTGCTCCTCGAGCAGCTTCTGCTCCGTGATGTCGCTCATGACCCCTTGCAAGATGATCGGCCGCTTGGCGTCATCACGCACCAGCACCGCCTCATCGTGGACCCACACGACGCGTGAACAACGACCCCTGCTCGCGGCTCAACGCCTCCTCCGCGAGCACTCTCGCCCTATCCTCAGGATGCAGGCGAGGGCCCCACAGGCCTCGCTCGAGAACCTCGTCAGGAGTGATGCCGAGCAGCGACTCGATCTGCGGGCTCACGTAGAGCCAGTCGCCGTCTTCGGTGGGGACGCACGTATACACGATCGCAGGAAGGTGCTCCACGAGGCTGCGGTACTTCGCCTCCGCCTCCCTCAGGCGTCGATCCTGTTCCCCCAGGCGCTGAAGCTTGGATTCGTTGTCTCGCACGAGACCCGATAGGCGCACGAGCACGAGCATGAACAGCACGACGGAGCCGCCCACGATCAAGGGTGTATCGATCGTCTCTCGTCTCCACGCCTGCAGCACGAGCGCGGCCGGTCCGACGAGAGCGGCCGCCGCGAACCACACCAGCCGCCGGCCCGTGAGCCTCGTCTGACGCTCCGCTCCGCCGCTCGCGAGGGTTTGCATCGAGGGATGTAGGGCCGCAGCGCCGAACAGCAGGTAGGCGAGGAGCCATCCAAGATCGAGTGGACCCCCGAGCTGGTAGCCGTCGGCGACCGAGATGAGGTAGTACGCGGTGTCCGACGTGAGCAGCAGCATCAACGCGCCGACGAAGAGACGGTACGACGTCGGCCGAGGCCCGGATGCGACCATGAGGCTCACGAGCACGGCCAACATGAAAACGTCACCGAGCGGATACGAGATCGTAAGGATGCGCTCGAGCACCTGTGCGCCGCCGACGTCGATGTACGGTTTCATGAGGAAGATCCAAGAAAGCGCCGCCGCGTTCGTGGCGATGATCGATGCGTCGAGCACGTTCGCCTTGAACGCGCTCTCGTCGCGGCTCTTGACCAGCAACAACAGTGCCGCCACGAAGACGATGTACGAGCTCGCGTAGAAGACGTTGGCCGCTACGACGATAGAAGGCCCGCCGGAGCGCAAGACGACGTTGATCAGGTACCACCCCCAAGTCGCCGATCGTCTTCAGGAGGAGGCCGGCGCCGAAGAGTCGCCAGAACCCCGTACACACCGGCGAGTTGAGGCGTGCTCCGATGAACATCGCGCCGGCGGCGCCGGCGCATGCCGCGCTGAAGAGAAGTCCGTGAACCGCAGCCGACGACACGAGGAGATACGCGCCCAGGCCGAGGGTCCCCACGGCTACGTAGGCCCAGAACGCCTTGGCGGCGTGGGCCGACGTGGATGCGGTCATGCATCCTCTCCGGCAGGACTCGAGAGGCCCCACGGTGTACCGTGCATCTCCACTCCCGCGCGGGTCCGACTCCTGGCTTGCGCGCTCCTATCTATCGGCGTGCACGACGCGGACCTGATGTACCGGAATCACCCGGGTGGCCTCCTCTCGAGGGCCTGCCTCGGTGGTCGGCTCGCCGCGGTGAGCGGCGAGGCGTCAGTTCCCCGCCGCTGGGATAAGTAGCGGCGGATGTCGAGGCGCGGATCCTCCATCGGGGCGAAATAGCCGGTCCTGAAGGAACGTGAGCTCATAGGTCGACGCCGAAGCGTACGAACGAGACGATCCCATACGGATCCTGGGCTCCGAGCCGGCGATCGATTTCGCGCTTGATCGGCAGGTCGGTTGCGCGGCGGAAGCGGGGGTAGTAACTTGCTACTTGCAAGGTACTCGGGAGTGAGGAGGGTGAGATGTTCCTGGACGATGCACAGTCGGCCATCACTGCCGTGGCGGAGACCGCCGGGGCGTCGATCGTCGGGGTCGGCCACCGCTGGGCGGTTGGGTCCGGCGTCGTGATAGGCGACGGGAGGATCCTCACGAACGCCCACAACCTGCGCGGCGACGAGGTGCAGGTCGCGCTGCCGAGCGGCGAGACGGCGGTGGGCCGGCCGATCGGCGTCGACGTAGATGGAGATCTGGCAGTTGTGGAGACCGACACCGACGGGACGACCGCGATCGAGTGGCCCCGCAACGGGTCCGTGGCGATCGGGGCGCCCGTTTTCGCGCTCGCGAATCCGGGCGGGCGCGGACTGCGGGTGACGTTCGGATTCGTCAGCGGAACCGAACGCAGCTTCCGAGGCCCACGTGGACGCCGCATCACGGGGAGCATCGAGCACACCTCGCCGCTGCTCCCCGGGTCGTCCGGGGGCCCGATCGTCGACGGTTCAGGACGGCTGCTGGGTCTCAACACGAACCGCCTGGGCGAGGGTTTCTATCTTGCGATCCCCGCCGATGACGGCCTCAGGTCCCGCGCCGAAGCACTAGGCCGCGGAGACGCCCCAGGGCGACCCCGCCTCGGGATCGGCATCGCCTCGTCCGAGGTGGCTCGAGACCTGCGGCGCGCCGTCGGGCTGCCCGAGACCCAGGGGCTCCTCGTGCGCGTCGTCGACGGCGAGGGACCTGCGGCGGCGTCCGGTCTCGCCGAGGGCGATCTCATAGTGCGGGCCGACGGGCGTGCACTCGCCGACGCCGACGACCTGCACGAGGCGCTCGAGTCGGCAGGCGAGGCGGTCGAGCTCGAGGTGATCAGGGGCACCGAGCAGCGGACGGTGTCGGTGCCACTGGATCGAGGCGGAGCGAAGCCCGAGCGCTGAGGTCGCCGCTCCTCGAGCGCCGCTAGACGGTCAGGCGCAGCGACTCGACCATGCGCTCGAGCGGGTCGCCTTTGAGCAGGTACCCGCAGGCTCCGGCCTCCAGCATCGACGCGAGCGACGAGATGTCGCCCGAGGAGCTGAACGCAAGCACTTTGACCTGCGGCCATAGTGCACGGATGCGACGCGTCGCTGCCGGTCCACCCATTACCGGCATCCTGACGTCCATCACGACGACGTCCGGACCCAGGGCGGCGACCGATCCGAGCGCTTCCTCGCCGTCGCTTGCTTCCCCCACAACGTGCCACTCCTCGACCAGCTCGAGGGCCTGGCGCAGGGCCTTCCGGAGGCCCGCATGGTCGTCGACCAGCAAGATCTTCGTCGAGCTTCCCTCGCGCGCCCCCACGAGGGGAGTCTAGACCTTATTGGGTGGATTTTCCAGTCCCCGAGCTGTTTCCAGAGACTGCCTGCGGCGGTTAGAAAGGGGGTGCCCGGGCCTCGCCTCGGTGTTAAAAGGCAGCCTTGGGGAAGCAAGGACAGGGGCCCGGGCACCTCTTACTGAAGCACGCCGGGAGGCGCGCGGCATGGAACCTCCGACGTCGGCCCCGAAGCCCGTGGCGAATAGCGCCCGGAGGGGAGCGGTTGGAGCGCAGCGGCGCCTAGCCGAGGTCCGCAGGCTCAACCGAGCATCCGGGGACCACGGTATTCCTCACCACCCAGTACATGGAGGAGGACGACCAGCTCGCCGGGCGGATCGCGATCATCGACGACGGCCGCATCGTCGCCGAGGGCACGCCGGCCTCAAGGCCCAGATAACCCCAGATCAAGTCTCCAACAGATCCTTGACGTTGCCCAGAGCCGTATCGAGTTGACGCTGGATCACGCGCGGAAGCACGGGCTCGGCAACCTTGAAGAAGCCGCCCGGAGAGCTTTCCATCACCATCGTCAAGCGCGTGCCTGCACCTTCGGGTCCCAGCCTCTGCGTCACCTCGATGGGGAAGGGGCCGGACGTGCTCTTGAAGGTGATGTTGCGCTCGGGCACAACCTCGGTTACCTCGAAGTGCGTTTCGAACCGCCGCCCCAGGAACTGGATCACGTCCGTGAAGCGGGCGCCGGCCTCCAACGGCCCGTCTGTAGTCTGCTTGGCCTCGATGACCTGTGGAACCCACATGGAAAGGTTCCTCACGTCGGCCGTGAAAGCGTAGACGTCGGTCGGTGGCCGATCTATGAGCGTGCTGCCTTCGACCCTAATCATGTCTCCTCCTTGGTCGCCGCCGTTGCCACGAGCATCGCCGCCGTTCATCCTGGAATCGTTACGGCGCCGGCCTCCGGGCGGCAGAGGTCGCGCTGCCGATAGGGGTTCGGTGCTCTGCGGCGTCGAGCTCCTTGCGGGGGTCGGGGCCCGGTTCCGGCGCTTCTGAGCGCGAGCCCGTGGCTCTCAGCGACATCGCACATGCGATGCCTGCGATGGCTCCCTCGGCCGCCGCCGTTTGGATGAGCTGCTCGCCCGGGGTGACGTCGCCCGCTGCGTACACGCCCTGCACCGACGTGTCGCCGTGCGGGCCGACCACGACGTAGCCTCCGTCGTCGAGGGCACAGCCCAACATCTGCCCCAGGCCGCTGCGCGGCTCGTGCGCGATGGAGAAGAACGCCATCGTCGCAGGAAGGATGCGGCCCGATCCAAGTCTCGCTCCGGTCATCGCGCCGCGCCGGCTCTGAAGCTCATGGACCTCCTCTTCGAGCAGCTCTATCCCCGTCCGGTGTAGTGCGGTGGAGCAGGCGCCGTCGCCCTCGAAGCTCCTGCCGTGCGTGACGAGCGTAACGGAGGCACCCCACTCGAGAAGATCTATCGCGAAGCCGGCAGCATGCTCGCCCCAACCGATCGCGATGACGTTCCGACCGCGCGCCTCGAAGCCGTCGCAGCAAGAGCAGTGAAAGATCGACCTCCCGTAGAGATCGCCGAAACCCGGGATGTCGGGCAGTGCGTCTTTCACGCCCGTGGCGAGTAGGACACGATGCCCAACATGATCCACGCCGGCGGCCGTGACCACGAAGTCTTCGGCTCGGCGCGCCGCCACCTCGGCGCGCGCGGGAACGATACGCACCGTGTCATAGGTCTCGAGCTCCCGGCGAGCGAGCTCCAGGAGCTCGTCCGGGTGGACGCCGTCGCGCGTGAGGTAGCCGTGGGACGAGTGCGCCGCAAGGTTGCGTTGCCGGCCGTCGTCGAGAACGACGGTCTTGCGTCGGTAGCGGCCGAGCCACAGAGCCGCGGCGAGCCCCGCGGGTCCTCCACCACACACGATCGCGTCTTCCATCCGCTAGCCTTACCCGCAGAGACGGACTTGTCACGCGGCTCGGTCATGCGCCGGGGTGGCGACGCGAGCTCTCCATGAGCTCTTCGACGCGCCCCGCTTCGAGCGCCCCGGCGGCGAACGTCTCGCAACCCGCGGCCGCCATGGCGAAGCCCCGGCGCGCCGCGGCGACGAGGTCCTCTGCCCTGGACATGCCGAGGGCAAGCCCCGCGATGAAGCAGTCTCCGGCCCCGACCGGGTTGCGCAGCGCGACCGCATGAGGGAGCCAGCGCCTCGTGTCGCCTCCGATGCGTGAGACTGCCCCGGCAGCTCCGGCGGTGACCACGACCGCCGAGGGACCGCGCGCTGCGAGGGCGGCCGCGGCCTCCCCGGCGGTGTCGAGAGCGCCCGCTCCCATGTCGACCGGCTCGCGCTCGGTGCCTTCCAGGACGCCGAGCGCCTCGGCCAGATTCGGCGCGATCACATCGGGGCCGGCGCCCAGCGCGTGGGTGAGCTGAGTCCGCGATGTGTCACAGATGCTGATGCATCCGATGCGGTGCGCCGCAGAGATCAGGCGTGCAGCGCCGTCGTCGGGCGCCCCCGGTGGGAAGCTGCCGCTGCACACGAGCACCGTGTCCCTCGTCAACCTGTCGACGACCGCTGCCTCGAACGAGTCCCAATGCTCCCGCTCGAGCGTCGGCCCCGATTCGTTGAAGACGGTCACGTCGTTGTCGCTGAGGACCGTGAGGCACGAGCGCGTCTCCCCTCCGGCCGGGACCGCGATCGTAGTTATCCGCTCGTCGGCCAGCATTCCTGTGACGGCTCCTCCGGTTCGCCCCGCCGACAGGCCCACGACGGTGCTGCGCCATCCCATGCAGGCCAGCGCACGAGCCACGTTGACGCCCTTTCCTCCGCCGCGCGCATCGGAGGTGATCGATCGATGCACATGTCCGACCGAGATCGATCGCACCTCGATCGTGCGATCGAGCGAGAGGTTCGGCGACGCGATGAGGATCGCGCGCGTCAAGGGACGTCGCGGGCTGAATCGCGGGAACGTAGAGCACGAAGCGGCATGTGCCCGAAGCGATCCACTCCGCTCGCAGCAAGCGCCGTCATGACACGATGCGTCGCCAGTCCGACTATGGGCGGCAACGTGAGCGCGAGGATCCGATACGCCGCTGTGATCATCTCGACCGGCGCGGTCAACCAGAGGGCCAGCAGGTCGTTGCTCGCGGCGAAGAAGAGCACGATGTAGAAGGTGAGCGTCGCGGCACCGAGCGCCGTGCGAACGGGATGGTCCCGCGCCCGATCGAGCAAGTGGTGAGGATCGTGGTCGCGCCCGAAGAAGGCTTCGAGGAAGGGCCACGCGTAGAGCAGCATGAAGGTTACGCCGGGCAGGAGCACGGCCGGAAAGAAGGGGTTCGGGACCTCATATCCGAACGCCCGTATCTCCCACGCCGGAAATAGTCGCAGCGCGCCCTCCACCCACCCGAGGTACCAGTCCGGCTGCGCCGGGGAACTGACCTGCTCCGGATGGAACGGCCCGTAGATCCACACGGGATTGATCTGCACGAGCCCGCCGAGCGCGGCCAGGATCGCAAAAACCCCGAAGAACAGCCCCAACGACTTCACCGTGTAGGTCGGCCACAGCTTCGAGCCGACCACGTTGCTCTCGGTTCGCCCGCGCTGCCGGAAGTCGGTGTGCTTCTGGCGCCACAGGATCGCCAGATGCGCACCGATCAACGCGCCGAGGGCCGCCGGCACGATCATGATGTGCGTGACGAGGAGACGGCCGATGATGCCCTCTGCCGGGAATTCACCGCCGAAGACGAGAAACGCCATCCATGTGCCGATCACGGGGATCGACAGCGCGATCGAGTAAGCGATGCGCAGCCCCGTTCCCGAGAGAAGATCATCCGGCAGCGAGTAGCCGGTGAAGCCGTTAAAGATGCCGAGGATCAAGAGCGTTACGCCGATCATCCAGTTGATCTCGCGCGGCCTGCGGAATGCGCCGCTGAAGAAGACCCGACAGAGGTGGACTATGAGGGCCGCGACGAACACGATCGCCGCCCAGTGGTGGATCTGGCGCATCACGAGCCCCGCGCGCACATCGAAGCTCAGTTCGAGTACGGACGCGTAGGCGCGCGAGACCTCTCTGCCCTGAAGCGGTTCGTATGAGCCCCGATAGACGATCTCTCCCGAGCTCGGATCGAAGAACAGGCTCAGGAACACTCCGGTCACGACGAGCACCACGAACGAGTACAGGGCGATCTCGCCGATCATGAACGACCAGTGGTCGGGAAAGACCTTATTGAGCGCCGCCTGGGTGAACGCCGATGCCCCGAGCCTGTCGTCGATCCAACGCGCCACGCGACTAAGCATCGGGACGGCTCCAGAAGCCGGGGCCAACGGGCTCGTGGAAGTCGCTGGTCGCGATCAGGAAGCCCTTGTCGTCGAGTCCCAGGGGAAGCTGCGGCAGCGGCTTGGTTGCGGGCCCCTGGGTGGGCACCGCCCCTCTAACCACCTCGAAGACGGACTGGTGGCAGGGACAGAAGAGCTCGTTCGTCTGCGGCTGATAGAGCCCCACAGGGCAGCCCGCATGGGTGCAGATCTTCGAGAACGCGATGTAGCCGAGCGGCGACCATTCCTCACGGCCGGGGGCGGCATCGTACACGCCCGGCTCGAGTCGGAGGAGCAGCGTCTGGGAATCCGCCGCGTCGGTGTTGCCCTCCGGAAAGACGGTCAGCACCCCTCCGACGGCAAGGGTGTCGCCGTGCACCGCGAGCCCATCGGCGGTCACGACGCGCGCGCCCGAGGACCAGTGCGTCCGGAAGAGCGAGCGGCCGGGACGGGTGCCGAGCGAACGGATCGGAAACAGTGCGGCGACGCCGAGAGCGGTGAGGGCCGCGCCGAGCGTCTTGAGCAGGAATCCGCGCCGCTCCATCGCATCTGCTCCAGACTCGAACGCCGCCTCCACTTCCGCACGCGACTCGATCTCGCGCGGGATCGTGTCGCGCGCCTCGACGAAGGGGCCCTTGGGAAGCAGTCTCTTTCCCCATAGCGTCAGTCCCAGTGCGATGCCTCCCAGCGCAACGGCGAGGAGCGCGCCCTCCAGTTGGGGCTGACCTCCGAGCGCGTAGACGAGCGCGAGCCCGAGCGATGCGGCGACGCTCGCGCCGAAGCCGGCTGCCGCCAAGCGAGCCACACCGGTCCCGCCGCGTTCGTTCACCGCTCGCCGGTCCTCGTCCCCAGCCAGCGGATGAACACGAGCAGCACGCCGAGGCCGAGGACCCAACCGATGGCCCCCTCGGCCACCGGGCCTATCCCTCCGATGCTCAAGCCGCCTCTGCTGTTTGGATCCTGCAGGTACACGACGTAGCGGGCTATCGAGTCGATCTCCTCGTCATCGAAGGTGTCGTAGCCGAAGACCGGCATCGTGCCGGGTCCGACGATCATGGCCTCCGCGATCTCGGTTGGGGTCGCGGTCGCGAGGTCGGAAGCGATGTTCGTGCGGGCGAGTTGCACATCCGGTAGACCTCCACGCCGTCCGGAAGCGAGCGCGCCTCCGATCCCGGTGGTCGAGTGACACGCGGCGCAGTTCTCCTGATAGAGCTCGGCGCCGAGCTGGAGATCGGCGTCTTGGAGGTCGACCTCGGGGACGTCGGGTCCGGGCTGATCGAAGGTAGCGACGATATCGACGAGCTCTTCGATCTCCTCCGAGGCGTAGCTCGGCGGTCCGGGGTGCATTGCCTGTTCGGGGAAGTCGAGGGGCATGCGACCTGTGGTCAGCATGAAGTGCGTCATGGCGCGCCCGTTCCTGCCGGTCACGAGGTCGGGAGCGCGGTCCGTGCCCGCGCCGCCGGCGCCGTGGCACCACGCACAGTCGCGCGCGTAGAGCTGTTCGCCGCCGGCAGGGCCGCCTACCTGGGCGACGACCTCAGGCCTGTAAGGGTTGACGTGATCCTGTGCATAGGCGCAGGCAGCCAGCGCGAACGACAGCACCAGCAGGGGCCCGAGCCGGCGGCCGGTCACGGCCCGTCACCCGTTCCCGCAAGAGCCGGTGGGAGCGCGCCTTCGTGTCCTTCCCGTCCTTCATTCATGCCGTTCATCCAGCGCAGGAAGAGCCACGCCATCGTGGTCAGGTAGACGAAGCCGGCCGGCACCCACATGATCACACCGGCAAGCTGCTGGTCGGCCAGGAGGGTTATGGACCATGCCGCTGCCCCGGTCGCGTGGCCCGGATACAGCGGATCGGCGGCAAAGGTCAGGATCGCCCCCAATGCGCTGCTCTGAAGAGCGGTGGTGAACACGATCGCGAGGGCGGCGGGGTAGGTAGGTCGGCGGCCGCACGTCGGCGCGAGGACCAGGGTCCAGAAGAGCAGCGCGGTTCCGAGGAAGCTCGCGTGCTCGGCGGCGTGCACGATGTCGTTGCCCAGCGCGCGCTCGTAGAGCAGGGGTAGGTGCCACGCCCACAGCGCCGCCGCGTGCAGGGTCCACACCACGATGGCGCCGGTGAGGACCCGTCGGGCCCACTCCACCGCCACAACCCTCCTGAGGCCGTTCACCCGTCGGCGCACCCGGCTCGGCAGTGCCATGACGAGCGCCACGAGCGGCGCTCCGTACACGAGCAAGGGCGCGGCGACGATCATCAGGATGAGGTGCTGCACCATGTGTGCCGAGAACAGCGTCTCGCCGAGCGCATGAAGCGGCGAGACGAGGGCGATCCCGAGCACGGCGATGCCGCCGTAGAAAGACATCGCTCGGCGCACGGCGACACCTCGCCCGCGTCCGGCGCGCCACAGCCTCGCAAGTCCCGCGCCGTAGGTTGCAGCCACGAGAGCGATCGCGACGAGAACTCCTGGTTCCATGGTCCACGCGCCCCAGAGCTCCTGCGGGGCGACCGCATGAGCGAACGTCACAGGGACGACTCACATGATCCGAGGAACACCATGGGCAGGAAACCGATGAGTATCCCCAGGAGGAACAGCGCGCTCACGAAGATGCCCGCTCCGGCCATCCACGTGGCCCGTCTTCCGGTAGTCGCATCGCGCGTCCTGTGCAGCTTGCGCCAGCAGGAAAGCGACACGAGCACGGCTGCGAACGCTACCAGTGCAAGCCCGGCCGTCAAGGCGACGAGGACGGTCTCGATCTCGATGCCGTAGATGCGTCCAAGCCCAGATCCCTCGGCGCCCGGGTAACAGAGGATCTCGCTGAGGTCTGGGGCGATCACGACTTGCAGGCTCCACGCAGCCGGCGCGGCGAGTATGCCGAACCACAGCAACAGGGACTGCCTGGTCTCGGCGGTGGTCGAGCTCGCGGTCACGAAGGTCCCCGGCTCACAGGTGCGGAGAGAGATAGATGGTGAACAAGACAACGGCCCACACCATGTCCACGAAGTGCCAGTACATCGCGAAGTTCTGCAGCGATAGATGTCGCTTCTCGTCGAAGGCGCCACGCCACGCCCGCACCTGTGTCCAGAGGCTGAAGAGGAGCCCGGCGGCGACGTGAGAGCCGTGGAGACCGGTGAGACCGTAGAACAACGAGCCGTACGCATCGGTCGTAGGGGTGAATTCTTGTAGCGTTTCCGGGTACTCGAGGCCGACCTGAAGCCCAAGGAACACGGCGCCGAGCGCGAAGCCGAGCGCAAGCCCGATCTTCGTGACGCGCTGGTCGCCCCTTCGTATCGCACGATCCGCAAGGTGGACCGGGATGCTAGAGGACCACAGGATCGCCGTCATCACCAGCGGCAGCTCGAGGCTGGGGCGCGCGATGCCGTCCGGCGGCCACACCGGACCGGCCGTGTAGCGGAGATAGAAGTAGCTCGCGACAAGCGAGCCGAACAGCATGGACTCGGTCGCGATCAAGCCCACCATTCCCCACCACCCGAAGGCGGCGGTGCCGGAGACGTGATGCTCGAGGTGACGCTCCTCGGCGCGCCCTTGTGCAGTCGTGGCGCTCATGTCTCCTGCGTCTCCCCGCGCGGCCAGAACCACCCCGCGATGCCGACCGCCGTACCTACCGCTCCGGCGCCGAAGACGTAGAACGAGTCGAGCAGCACGCCGTAGAACAGCACGGTCATCGCGACGGTCAGCATGAACGGCCAGGGGGACGCGTGCGGCATGTGCACGATCGCCTGGGGAGTCGCATCGAGCATGCTGGTGGCGAGCGTCTCGTGACCCTCTTCGAGCGCGTAACCGCCACGGTGTTGCGGCTGGGCGCCGTCGCGCAGGTCGGTTTGGTCCCACACGGGCTCCCGGCTCCTCACGGTCGGGACGGTGGTGAAGTTGTAATGGGGTGGGGGAGAGGTCGTCGCCCACTCCAACGTCTCTCCCCGCCACGGATCGTCGCCGGCAGGTTCCCCCCTGCGCAAGCTGCGAAGGAAGTTCACGACCGTTACGAGTACCCCGAGCCCCAGGACGAAGGCGCCGATCGTCGAGAGCAAGTTGAACACGTCCCAGCCGAGTCCCGTCTCGTACGTGTAGACGCGCCGCGGCATACCGAGAAGACCCAGGATGTGTTGCGGGAAGAAGGCGAGGTTGAAGCCGCCGAACATGAGCCAGAAGCTGATCTTGCCGGCGCCGTCGTCGAGCAGTCTGCCCGTCACCTTGGGCAGCCAGTAATAGAACACGCCGAAGATGGGGAACAGAGCCCCTCCCACGAGAACGTAATGCAAGTGCGCGACGACGAAGTAGGAGTCGTGGACCTGCTGATCGAAGGGAACGAGTCCCAGCATGGGACCTGTTAGGCCGCCGATAACGAAGATGAAGATGAAGCCGAACACGAAGAGAAGCGGTGTCTTGAGGACCGGTTTCCCCGTCACGAGCGTGGCAAGCCACGCAAAGATCTGCACTCCGGTCGGGATCACTACGAGCATGCTGGCGGCCGAGAAGAAGCTGAGTGACAGCGTTGGGATGCCCACTGCGAACATGTGGTGGACCCACACGCCGAAGCCGATCAAGGCTGTGGCCATCTCCGCGAGCACGATGTAGGTGTAACCGATCATCGGCCTCCGAGACATCGTGGGGATGATCGCCGAGACCATGCCGAAGGCGGGGAGCACGACGATGTAGACCTCCGGATGGCCGAAGAACCAGAAGAGATGCTGCCACAGGACGGGGTCGCCGCCCTGTGCGGCATCGAAGAAATTGAAGCCGAACTTGCGATCGAGCTCGAGCATGGCCGCGGCGGCGGTGAGTGCGGGGAACGCAAAGACGATGGAGAGAGCCATGGCGAGTTCGCCCCACACGAAGATCGGGATGCGATTGAGCGACATGCCCGGCGCACGCATCTTGAGGATGGTCACGATGAAGTTGATGGCGCCGCCGGTCGAGGAGATGCCCAAGAAGATGATCCCTAGGCAGTAGAAGTCGATGTTGGGCCCGGGTGAGAACTGGGCCGATGCTTGGGGAAGATAGTTGAACCAACCGTCGTTCGGCGCGCTGCCGATGAGGAAGCTCGAGTAGAAGAATAGGCCGCCGGCCAGGAACACCCAATAGCCGAAGGCGTTTAGGCGAGGGAATGCCATGTCTCTCGTTCCGATCATCAAGGGAACGAAGTAGTTGCCGAAGCCGGACAGCATCGGCATGGCGAACAAGAACATCATCGTGATCCCGTGCATCGAAAAGATCTGGTTATAGGCCTCAGGATCGAGGAGTTCCAGGTTCGGGCGCGCGAGTTGGGAGCGGAGCAAGAGGGACTCGATCCCGCCGAGTGCAAAGAAGATGAAGCTCGTGTAGATGTACTTCTCACCGATCTTCTTGTGATCGACGGTCGTCAGCCACGTGGTGAGACCAGGGCGCTCCGCCCACATCGACTCCAGCCGCTCGGCGAGCGTTGCCATCGGGGCTACTCCAGCCGCTCGAGGTAGTCGACGAGCGCGTCGAGCTCATCCCCACTTAGCTCGGTCGGGGGCATGCCGACGCCGGGCTTGAGGGATTGGGGGCTCGTGATCACCGTGGCGAGGTTCGCGCGCGTATTAGCGATCGTCCCGGCCAGCAGCGTCTCTCGCTGGGCGAGGTGCGTGAGGTCGGGTCCGACCTGGGCATCGGCAGGCGTTCCCCGGATGGCGTGACAGCCCGCGCAGGTCGTCGTCATGAAGACGTCCAGGCCCGCATCCTCCGACGACGCTCCCACGGCGGCCGAGCGGGCGTTGTCGGTAAGCCATGTCTGAAACTCGTCCATCGGCTCGGCAACGATAAAGAAGGCCATGTTTGCATGCTGCAACCCGCAGAACTCTGCGCATTGGCCCCGGTAGCGGCCCGGCTCGTCCGCCTCGAGCCACATCTGGTTGGTCCTGCCGGTCACGTGATCCGTCTTGCCCTGCAGCTGAGGCACCCAGAAGCTGTGGATCACATCATCGGTCAGCAGCCGCAGCCGAACCGGCTCTCCAACCGGGATGTGAATCTCGTTGGCGGTAACCGTTTGGTCCGGATAGCGCGCCTCCCACCACCAGTCATGACTCACGACGTCTATCGTGAGCGTTGTGCTTCTTCCCGTCCTCGAGAGAGCCGCCATGTCCTGCAGAGAGACCACGAACACCGCGATGAGGATGATCGCCGGGACGACGACGCCGCTTACGACGACGAAGCGGTCTCCCCAGCGGACCTCCCTATCGACGCGTACCGCCGTGCGCAGCCCGCGCCCGGCGGCCACCAAGAGGAACCCCAGCACGACGAGGAACACGGCGGCGGATATCCAGAAGATGAGCCACCACAGGCTCTCTATGCGCGCCGCCCCGGGTCCGCGCGGCTCGAGCGCCGACGGTGCTCCGTCGCATGCCGGCAGGAGCAGCGTCAGAACGGCAGTGGCGATGTTCCTGACCGTCCGGCGCGAGCCGGTCACGGGAACGGCAACCCCCCTGATAGCGGTCCGCTCTTCTGGCCCGCATGTATACCGCCTCACGGTCGTCGAGTCCCCGCCTCACGGTCCCCGGGAGGCGGTTGCGAGATCGCCGCGGGTGCGCGGCCCAGAGGTCCCTTGAGCTTCCTTCTCGGCCTCACCGAGCCGTGGGGATACGTGCTGATCGGGTTGCTGGCGGCGGGGGAGGGTGCGCTCTTGATCGGGCTCTTCCTTCCTGGCGAGGCCTCCATGCTCCTCGGCGGTGTCCTCGTTTACCAGGGTCGCGCGGCCCTCGGGATCATGCTGCTTGCGGCCAGCAGCGGCGCAGTCATCGGGGATTCGATCGGGTATTGGATCGGACGTCGGCTCGGGCCCATGCTGCGCGCAGGCCCGCTCGGGCGCAAGGTCGGCGAGGCCCGCTGGGAGCGCGCCAATGGATACGTCCGCCGGCGGGGCGGACGCGCGGTGTTCTTCGGGCGCTTCGTGGGCGTGCTGCGCGCGCTGCTGCCGACGATAGCCGGTCAAGCACCGATCCCGTACGGGACGTTCCTTGTCTACAACGCGGCAGGCGGGATCCTGTGGGCGGTGAGCTTCGTTATCCTTGGGGTCCTCGCCGGCGGGAGTTGGCACATCGTCGAGCGCTGGGCGGGGCGAGCGAGCCTGATCGTGCTCACGGCGCTCGCCGTGGCTGTCGGCCTAGTGCTGCTCGCCCGCTGGGCGGGAGGTAACCGCGCTGCGCTGCAGGCTCGGCTCCGGCAGGTCCAAGGCAGCCCCCGCGTGCAGCGGCTGCGGCGCCTTCTCGGGCCCCAGATCGCGTTCGTCAAGCGAAGGCTCGATCGGAGGCAGCGCTTCGGTCTCTACATGACGTTGGGCCTCGTCACCGCAGTCCTCGGCGCCTGGGCGTTCGCCGCGGTCCTCGAGGCCGTGCTGGGCCGGGACGACGTCGCCCTCGTGGACCGCCCGGTCGCACGGCTCATGGTGTCCCATCGTGAGGCGTGGCTCACGACCGTGATGAAGGCCGTGACCTTTCTCGGCAGTGGCGCATTCGTCGCTGCGCTCCTGGGGCTCGCCGCCGTGTCCTCCTACCTGCGCTGGCGCCAGACGCGCTGGCCTGCCTTCTTCGCGGCAACGCTGGTGGGTGCCCTAAGCCTCGACGACATCTTGAAGGTTCTGGTTGGACGGCCACGACCGCATCTGGTCGCGCTCGTCGAGGTCTCCGGCTCGTCCTTCCCCAGCGGCCACGCCACCGCGTCGGCGGCCGCCTTCTGGGCGCTCGCCTTCGTCCTCGCCCGGCGGAGGGGGTGGCGCTGGGCGGTATGGATCTGGACGGGCGCTTCCTTCCTTGCGATCCTGGTCGCCTCGAGCCGCGTGTACCTCGGGGTCCAATGGCCCACCGACGTGATGGCGGGATTCTTCCTCGGGGGATTCTGGACCGGGGTGACGGCAACGGCGACCGCGGCGTGGCCTCGGTCCGAGGGCGGAGAGGGGTCCCCAGGTTGGGGTTGACGGGGAAGGTGGCGAAGGGTCGCGGCGTTTATCCTGCTCGACTGCACTGCGCGTACAAGCTTTGGCGGCGTGGCCGAGTGGTTTAGGCAGGGGCCTGCAAAGCCCCGCACAGCGGTTCGATTCCGCTCGCCGCCTCACCCAGAAGGCTCACCCAGCCCGTCAGGGCGAGGATGGGCCTGCGGGGCCCCGGCCCGCAGCCCACCCGGTCTTCTCGACGACGTCGTACCTCTCGTAGCGCTCGACTATCTCCTCGGTCCCGGGTATGTCGTGACCCGGGACGATGGCGAAGCGAGCGGCGTCCGCACGTACCGACTCGTATTGATCGACGGTCAGATAGACCGGAACGGAACAGTCGTCGCTCCCGCATTCACACACGAATCCGATGGCGTCTCCGCGCGGGTAGGCGGCGCTGTGCTGCGCCGAGTGCTCGACCGCCTCGTTGACCTCGCGGAAGTGCGCCTCGTTGCCGCCGACGCGCCCGACGCGCGCCTGGGTGCTCTCGGCGCCGACCAGGCGCGAAGAGCACACTGGACAGACGAGATCGTCGCCCGAGCCAACGTGAACCGCGCGCTGGCACACCATGCAGAACGGATCCATCACGCTCATCGAGTAGGCCCCTCGCGTCTCGTCGCACGGGGCGCTCCCTCGACCCCCTCAAGAGGTGCAACCACCTCGAGCGTCGGGCTATTCCGACGCCTCGCTCACCCAAGAGTGCTCCGGCGGCTGCAACCAGACTGCCATCCAAGAGCGTGTCGCCTTCGCCTGCAAAGGACGTGGGTCCTCTCTTGTTCCCTCCCGGCGCAGAACGCTTCGGCGACTACTTCGGCCGACGGCGCCTTCGTCTCCACACTGACGCGTCTCATCCCCAGGCGCCGAGCTGATCCTCCTCATAGTGGGCAAGGCGCACCCTAGGTGGACGAATGGGGTGGAAGTGGAGCTGTCACATAAGTACAGGGCAGCGCGGAGTCTTACGGAATCACCGTCAATCGCGGCGGAGTCGATACAATCGCGGGTCGGCTTTCAAGAAAGGCGGGAGGTTTACGTCGGCGGCTTCCTCGTCGGTCACTCTCCACCCCGGGTATGTGGCCTCGATATCCTCGCGGCTCATCCCGCGGGGTGCCGGTCCTCTCCGTCCTGGGCTGAATACGAACATCAGGAAGGCGGCATCGTCAGCGGCCACTTCGTTCACCGCCCTCCCCACTGCGGCACGGTGTGCATCGTTGAGGCCGTGGACGGTTCCGAAGTCGAGCACCAGCTGAAAGCCAGATCCAATGTCCACGGCTGGAAGGTTCGACACGTCCGCCTCGAGGAACCGTACTTCGACACCCGCTTCTCGCGCCCGCTCGCGGGCCATGCTCACGGCTTTTTGGCACTACGTCGACTCCGGTGACCTGCCACCCTCGCCGGGCAAGATCTATCGAGAACCGCCCGGTGCCGCAGCCGAGGTCGAGCGCCGACCCATACGAGGCTGGCGTCCGCTTTCTTCGCGGTCGAACATCGAGGCAATCTGCTCGCGGCTCCTCCCCTGAGCCTTGGGGTTCTCCCAAAAAGTGAGCCCGAGCCCGTAGAAAGCCCTGTAGAACTGCCTGCTCATTGGTCGGCCTCCTCTGAGTCGGTACAGCCCGGAACCCAAGCTCATCTGAGTATGCCTCGCGGCGACTGCCAATGGTCCTAGGACCGAGTTCTCCTGAAGCGTCTGAGGAGCAAGATGCCAGGCACTATGCGAGCCCACGAAGTCGATTGGTTCGCCGTCGTAGGCCGCTGAAAGCGCCGCCGTGACGACGGCCAGGCGTGTCGTCGACGTCGTCCATCATGACAGGAGCCTCCTCGGATCGAGAACCTGGACAGATCGAGCTTGCCGCGCGCGTCCGGAGTGAAGCCCAACTCTCGGCACCAATAGCGCATCGAGGCTTGAGCGTCCCGCGCCACTGCTACTGCGGGGTTCCGTACAAGCGCGCCGTTCACCTGGTCCGCGGAGCTCCGGCCGGGAACCATGACGCCGCGCTCCGCGATGTCCTTCGAGGCTTCCTCGAAGACGCTCCACGAGCTGCAATAGCCAGTTCAGCACGATCGACGGCTTGCAACCATCCCTCGTAGCGCTTACAAAGGCTAAGTACCCGCCGCCATTCTCGTTTAGCGGAGCTTGGTAGCCAAGTTGGCGAGTTTGGAGCATTATTGATATCTGGCAGTCGGGGGTTCACCTTCCCCCTCTCGGTTCCATGAAGCACTCGTAGGTGCTCTGGCTTACGTCGTTGTGGCATCGCGTCCAAGTTCCTTTCAAGAATAGGCGATTCGTAATGGGAATCGCTTTCAGATTTTGGGATTGATGCTCAGCCATACACACCCCATTAGCCGAACGGTCGGGCTGCCCAGGATTGGCAGAGAGTGAACACGCCAGTTCCCCAGCTTCTCACGAAGCCTTGCGGCAGCAAGGCGCGCCGCATACGCTCTTGCCAAGTGACCGGACTCCGAAGGGGGCGACCATGCATGCACGCGTCAGCTTTTATCAATTGGCCGAGGGCGGCGATGCTGATGCCGCTGTACGAGGTTTTGAGAGCTCCGTCAGCGACGTGGAGGAGCTAGAAGGCGAGCAAGGCGTGATGCTCCTGATCGACCGAGACAGCGGGAAGGCCATCACCGTCACGTTCTGGGACACCGAAGAGAACTTGCAATCGTCTGCCGAACGCGCAAACGCGATACGCCAGCAGGCGTCCAGCGCCGGCGGTCTGTCCATCCGGGCAGTCGAGAACTATGAGGTTGCGATGGAGAGGCGCTAGACCTTTACCTCCCATCCGCGCCAAATCATCCGGGTGGCGTCCCATCCGTGGTGTAAAAGGCGACGGACGCGGACTCACTGTGCCGCATCTTACGCGGCCGGTGCGACAGGTTCCCGGCTTTCGCTCATCACCTCCTCAACATTGTTCGGACCGAATAGTTCGTGACGAATCT
>JBHEMX010000076.1:0-26849 GCA_046262355.1 Actinomycetota bacterium
GTGACTGACCCACGGCGGTGTGCGGAGTGCGCATGCCGCGCAGCATCACGTAGGCCTCGACGCGCGCCATCGCGCCGCGGTCCCAGCCACCAGCCGCGACGGCCCCGGCGCCGGCTTGCAGCGCGGCCCGTGCGATCCCGAACGTGTGCGTAGCGGCGGCCGCTGCTTGAGGATCGTCGCGCAAGAGCTCCGCGACCCGCTCCTTGCGAAGGCCTCTCGGGTTGGGCCGCCCACCGGGAGCGAGCCCGCTCGTGACGAGCTTGAAGATGCCCTCGGCGCCGGCCTGGAGGCGACGGAAGCCCCGCCCGTCGAACTCGATCAAGGGCAGGGCATCTTCGACGCGAAAGACCGTGGCGCCCCGCAGGGTCGCGTGCGCTCGGACGTCGAGCTGCAGCCACGGCTCGTCGCGCCCCCCGAGCGCGATCAAGAACAGTGCCCCGGGAGCGTGGCGGCAGACCACCACGGGACCGACCTCGTGGACGCGCGCCCAGCGGAGGAACTCGTGCTCGATCGCGTCCCACTCGCCAACCGGGGCGATGAAGTCGACGTCGCCCTCGCCCGTGAGGCCCGCCTCTATGTTCTTCCACACCGCGCGCTCCACCGAGGACTCCGTCAGCGAGCGCAACAACGGCAGCCACAGCGCCGTCTGGTCCACCAGCGCGCCGGGCCGCGTCGCCGGGGGGCTCACGTGCGCCCCGCGAGCACGGGATGCTCCTCTGCGACCGCGCTCAGCCATGCGCCGACGTCTCGCGGCGTCCGCCGGCCGTCGGCGAAGATGGCGCGGAGCACGGGGCAACGTTTCTTCACCCGCTTGGCCGACAGGCGCGTGGCGAGGATGTGGGGCGCCGCCAGGGCGCGCAAGACCGCCCACGCCTCGACCGTGAGCATGGCGCGACGGTTCCAGCCGCCGGCGGCGACGCCCTCGGCGGCCGCCACGAGGGCACCGGAGGTCGGACCGAAGAGCCGCGCGGCGGCCCGCACGCCCTCGGGGTCGGCGCGCAGCAGCTCGGCGACGCGCTTGCGGGCGAGGCCCGCCGGATCCGGCCTGCCGCCCCACCTGAGGCCGTTCTGCGTCAGCAGGATGACGCCCTCGGCTCCGGGGCGAACGCGCCTGAAACCGCGCTCGTCGATCTCCATGAGCGGCGCCAGGTTCTCGGGCCGGAACAACGTCCAACCCCTGAAGTACTTGCGCGCGTTCACGTCGAGCTCGAGGAACGTGGACGCCTTCTCGTCGAGGGCGATGAGGAAGAGGACACCGGCGACGTGTGAGCACGCGGCCACCGGACCGTAGCCGCGTCCGGCGGCCCAGGCGTGGAACTCCGCGAGGATCGCATCCCAGTCCTCGAGCGGCGCCGTGGAGTCGAAGTCGCCGTGGCCGGCGAGCGCTCGGTCGGCGTTCTTCCACAGGCCCCAGCGCGGGAAGCGCTCGGTCAGGTGCGCGAGCAGCGGCAGCCACAGCGAGGAGAGATCGACGTCGCTCTTCTCCGTTCTCGCCCCGGTCGCCTCCGTCATACGAGGGTCTCTGCCTGCTCGAGCCACGAGCGCGCCACCGAATCCCAGTTGAGCTCCGAGCGCACGAGCTCGGCGCCCGCGTTGCCGAATCGTGCGGCGTCGGAACCCTGGAGGCGGCGCAGGCCGTCGGCCAGGCCCGCCGGATCGGGCTCCGCCAGCAGCGCAGCGCCGTTGGCGGCGAAGTAACGGCCGAGCGGGTACGGCGTCACGAGCGTCGGCAGCCCCACGGCGACGGCCTCCAGCGCGGAGTTGGGGCATGCGTCCCAGCGCGACGGGTAGACGAACGCGGCCGCTTCGGACAGCATCGCTCGTTTGGCGTCGCCGTAGACCGCGTCGCCCACCGTCACCCACTCTCGCAGGCCGAGCTCCTCGACCATCCCGACGACGCGCGCCTTGCGCGAGCGCCAGTCCGGCCCGTTGAGGCGAAGGTGCGGTCGCTCGGTCGGCGGCACCACGCGCATGCCCTTGAGGAGGAGATCGAGCCCCTTGTGCTCGGGATCGAAGCGGCCGAGCCACAAGACGTAGCCCCCGCTGCCGCCGTCCCAGCGCAGACCGGGGGGGGGCTCCACGCCGTTGGAGGCGACGATCACCGGACCCCTGTAGCCGAGCGCGTCGAGGTGAGCTCGCTCCGCCTCGAAGAAGACGTGTATCGCGCGCGCCTTGGACACGAGCTCCTTCTCCCAGGCGCGCCACCAGGCCTGCTTGAGCACGCGCTTGCGCTTCACGATGTGCGGATCGTAGGCACCGCGCGGCTCGAGGACGTAGGGCACGCCCATCCTCCGTGCGACCGCCGCGGCGCGGAGGTTGTGCACCGTCCAGCCCGAGTGCAGCACGAGCAGGTCGGCGCCGCGCAGGATCTCCTCGAGTCCCACCGGCCACTTGAGCCGGGGACGGCCCGCGTGGCGGACCCGGCGCCACTCGACGCCGCCCGACGCGGGCACGTCCATGCCCTCGTCGTAGGCGATGACGGCCTCAGCGCCGGCGTTGACGAACCCCTGCGACCACTTCTTGACGGCGCTCGTCATCCCTCCGTCGCCGACGAGAGCGCGCGGGTAGTACCGCACGATGCGAAGGTGAGACCTCAGCCGTTCCGAAGATGGTCGGGGTGGTCGCGTCTCAGGCGCCATCGATCTGCCGGAGGCGGCCACGAACGCCTCAAACGACGGGCGGACGGCCCGTCGGATAGTAGGTGAATCCGGCCGCGCGCATGACGGAAGGGTCGAGGAGGTTCCTGCCGTCGATGATCACCGGGTACACCATGGCCTCCTTGATGCGCGCCAGATCGAGCGCACGGAACTCGTCCCACTCGGTGCCGATCACGAGGCAGTGCGCCGAGGCGGCGGCGTCGTATGCGTCGGGAGCGAGGTCGAGCTCGGGAACCTCCGCCTTGGCGTTGGCGGCGGCCTGAGGGTCGTAACCGACCACGTGGGCGCCCTCTTGGATCAGGCCCCGGGCGAGCGCCAGCGACGGCGAGAACCTGACGTCGTCCGTGCCGGCCTTGAAGGACAGACCGAGCAGGGCGATCCTCTTGTCCTCGAGGTTCCAGAGGGCCTCTCTGATCTTGTTGATGGTCGCCGCCACGGCATCGTCGTTGATGCGGGCAACCTCGCGCAGGAGCGGGAAGCCGTAACCGAGGCGCTCGGACAGCCGCTCGAACGCAACCAGGTCCTTCGGGAAACAGTAGCCGCCGTAGCCGAGCCCGGCGTGAAGGAACTCACGGCCGATGCGCGGATCCGTGCCCATGACGTCGGCCACCGCGACCACGTCGGCGTCTGCCTTCTCGCACATCCTCGCTAGGGCGTTCGCGTAGGAGATCTTCAACGCGAGGAACGCATTGCATGCGTGCTTGGCGAGCTCCGCGGTCGAGATGTTCGTCTCTATGAGCCGAGAGCCCTTGTCCGTGATGGGCGCGTACAACCTGCGCATCACTTCGAACGCCCACTCGGACTCGGCGCCGACGAGGACCCGCTCGGGGTTGAGCGAGTCGTACACCGCGGTGCCCTCGCGCAGGAACTCCGGGTTCGAGACGACCTCGAGGTCGCCGCCGGCGTTGGGACGCTCCCGCAGAAGCGTGCGGCGCACCCGCTGAGCGGTGCCGGCGGGAACCGTTGACTTCTCGACCACGGCGCATGAGCCGGTCGCGTGGCGGGCGACGGTCTGCGCCGCCTGCTCTACGGCGATCAGGTTCGCCTCGCCCGACGCGCGCGCGGGCGTGCCCACGCAGATGAACACGACCTCGGCGCCCGCTACCGCGGCCTCGGCGTCGGAGCTGAACTCGAGAGTACCCTCGGCGGTCGTTCGCTCCAGCAGCTCCTGGAGACCCGGCTCGAAGAAGGGCGTGACGCCGCGCCCGAGCTGCTCCATCTTCTCGGCGTCCGCGTCCATCCCCACGACGTGGTGGCCGATGGCCGCCATCGTCACGCACGTGACGAGGCCGACGTGGCCGGTGCCGACGACTCCAACCTTCATGCTGCCTTCCCCTCTTCTCACGCGATCGTCGTTCGTTCGGTGGCGGTCGCGCGCACGCGCACCAACAACGTAAGTGACAGATGCCGGCCTTGTGCGGCGTCGGCTACGCGCCGGCGGGAACCGGGATGCGGCCCGCCCTGGCGAGCTCCGACTCGATCCACACGTATGTCCGGCGCAGACCATCCTCGAGCGACGTCTGCGGCTCCCAACCGAGTACCTCGCGCAGCTTCGAGTTGTCGCTGTTGCGCCCCCGCACGCCCTGCGGTTTCGACAGGTCGTGGTTCTTGGTGAGCGACTTGTCGGCCACCTTGGTCACGAGGTCGACGAGCCCGTCGATCGTGATGAGCTCGTCCGTGCCGAGGTTGAGCGGCTCCCAGTGGTCGGACTGCATGATGCGGAAGATGCCCTCGACGCAGTCGTCGACGAAGGTGAAGGACCGGGTCTGGAGACCGTCGCCCCATACCTCGATCGCGCCGTTGTCCTCGGCGAGCGCGACCTTGCGAGAGATCGCCGCCGGCGCCTTCTCGCGGCCTCCCTCATAGGTACCCAGAGGCCCATAGATGTTGTGGAAGCGAGCCACGCGCGTCTCGAGCTTTCCTTCCTCGGTGTAGTACTGGCAGAGCTTCTCCGAGTAGAGCTTCTCCCACCCGTAGCCCTCCTCGGGATCGGCCGGGTATGCATCCGCCTCTTTGAGCGGCGTCACGTCTGGGCTCTTCTGGAGATACATCGGATAGATGCACGCCGACGACGAGTAGAAGTGGCGCTGTACCCCGTTGGAGACCGCGGCCTCGAGCATGTGTGCGTTGATGAGCACGTTGTTGCGCGCCACCACCGCATGGTTGCCTGTGATGTATCCGATGCCGCCCATGTCGGCGGCCAGCTGGTAGACCTCGTCGACGCCGCGCGTAGCCAGCACGCAGTTGCTCCACTCGCGCAGATCGAGCACCTCGAACTCGTCCGCCGCTGAGTCCTCGTACTCGGGGGTCTTGATGTCGACGCCGCGCACCCAGTAACCCTGCGACTTCAGATAACGCACCATGTGGTGGCCGATGAACCCACCGGCACCTGCCACTACCGCCTTCTTGGCCACTTGGGGGATACCTCCTCTATGACGTACACGCCTGTGATTGGATTCGACCGACTACGGAGTGGTCTTTAGCAGCCTGGCTCTGATCGCCTGTGCC
Source organism: Actinomycetota bacterium (assembly GCA_046262355.1). Classification (GTDB taxonomy): domain Bacteria; phylum Actinomycetota; class CADDZG01; order CADDZG01; family WHSQ01; genus DATADD01. Next base: position 5,166 of record JBHEMX010000076.1, read on the forward strand.
GCGAACAGCCCGATGAAGCGGGGGTTGGAGTAAAGGTAGCGTCTCCACAGTCGCCGCGGCTCGGTGGCCAGCCTGAAGAACCACTCCAGACCCATCCTCTGGAGTGCGGCCGGCGCCTGCTTCTTCTCGCCCGCGATGAAGTCGAACGCTGCACCGACGCCGAGCATGACGGCATCGAGCGAGTCCTGATGATCGACCATCCACTGCTCCTGCTTGGGGGTCCCGAGACCCACGAACACGATGCGGGCGCCGGACTCCTGGATCTCGCGCGTGACGCGCTCGTCCTCCTCCTTGCTGAGCGCCCTGAACGGGGGCGGCCAGCCGAACACGATCTTCAGATCGGGGAAGTCCCTCAGGAGGTTGGCGTGCAGGCGCTCGAGCACCTCGGGCGTCCCGCCGTAGAAGCCCACCGGGATGCCCTCACGCGCCGCCCCCTCGCACACGAGCGGCGTCAGCGAAGGCCCGTAGACACGGGTCGCGTGGGCGACCCCGAGGGCGCGCAGGCCCCACACCAACGGCATGCCGTCGGGCGTGACGAGATCGGCGCGGTTCATGATGTCCCTGTAGCCGGCGTCGTCGCGCGCGTTCATCACGTTGTTGACCGATGCGATGCAGACGTAGCGCGTCTCGCCACCGGTGGCCCATTCGGTCACCCGGCCAACTGCGTCGTCGTAGCTCGTCGCGTCGACGCGCATCCCCACGATGTGGCGTGACTCCGGCCGTCGCACGTCGTTCGCGGTGAGGGTCATCAGTGCGCTCCCTTGCCGGCAAGCACGCAACCGACGGTCTTGAGCAGGATGTAGAGATCGAGGCTGAGCGACCAGTTCTCGATGTAGAAGAGGTCCATCCGCACTGCCTCCTCGAACGCGACGTTGCTGCGTCCGTTGATCTGCCACCAGCCGGTCACGCCGGCCGGAACCTCGTGACGCGACGACAACAGCTCGAGGTTCGCGGCGACCTGCTCGACCGGCAGCGGCCGCGGCCCGACGAGGCTCATCTCGCCTCGGACCACGTTGAGCAGCTGCGGCAACTCGTCGAGGCTGAGCTTGCGGAGGACCTTGCCGACCGTCGTGAGGCGAGGGTCGTCGTCGAGCTTGAAGAACGGGATCGAGGGATCGATGCCGTGCTTCTCGAGCACCTTCGCCGAGTCCTGCACCATGGTGCGGAACTTGTAGACGGTGAAGGCGTGCCCGCCCTTGGTGACCCGCTCCTGCTTGAACAGAACCGGCCCGCGCGAGGTCGCGCGGATCAGCACCGCGATCACGGACCACAGCGGCAGCAGACAGACGACACCGACGAAGGCGACCAGCAGGTCGAAGACACGCTTGACGACGGTCTGGGTGCCCGAGAGGCGCACGGGCTTGAGCGACAAGGCCATGACCTTGCCGACCGGCTGCACCGTGAGCCGCGAGGTCAGCAGCTGCGGCAGGTTCGCCGATACGCGCGCCTCGATCCCGGCCTGTCGGGTCGTCTGGACGACCTGCAACATGTCCTGGGCGCCGGCAGCCGTCGATGCGACGAAGACGCACTCGGCCGAGAAGTCGGCGATGAGGCCGCCGAGGTCGTCGATGCGACCGGCCACGGCCAGCCCGTCCGGAGAGACCAGCGGACCCGAGGTTGCGACGTAGCCGACCGGCTTGAACCCGAGGCCCCGGCCGCCCAGGGCTCGGGCGAGGCGGGCGGCCTCGTCGTTGGTCCCGACGATGAGTGTCCTCAGCGCGAGCCGGCCGTCCTCCTTCAGCTTGAAGCAGTACCACCGCCACGTGCGCCTGACCACGAGCTCGAAGACCAGGGCGAAGGCCCACGTGTAGCCGAGATACTGGCGCGGGAACTCGACATGCCACCAATAGCTGCCCACCACGACGAGGATCACGCCGACGCTGGCGGCGCCAATCGTGCGGCGGAACTCCTCGGACGCCGAGAGGTGCTGGGTCGCATAGAGGCCGAAGCCGTGGAACACGGAGACCCAGAACAGCGGCGCCATGACGAGGATGACGTAGTAGGCGGTCTGCATCGGCTGCGCGCCGAACTGCACGAGATAGGACAGCAGCAGAGCGACGACGAGACACAGGACGTCGGAGGCCGCAAGCCCCAGCGCGACGCTCTGGTAGCGCCGGAGGACGCCGGCGTGGACCGCGTCCGGGCCGCCGCCGATAAGGGCGTCGGTCTGCGTCGCGTCGGCCGTCCGGTTGAGGTCCTCGACGATCTTCAATTGTCCGGAGAGACCCATGTCGCTCCTAGACTTCATCTGTCACAAGCCCCCTCTGCCGTTGCGTGGCCACGGCCGGCCCCGATCTCATCCCCTCGCGGCTTCCCGGCGCTGGTTGCTCCTGCTCGCCTCTGACATTAATTGTCATGTGAGGCCTTCTGTCAACCATTTCCTGGAACCCGGAGGTCGTCCGTATCCAGTACCTACCAGACACGCAGCTTCGCACCAGCACCCCTCCGTACCCAATCCGCAATGCTACGTAGCGCGCCGATCTCGGCCCGCGCGGCTCGTTCTGCCGCCCACGGATCCGGACCCCCGTGCGCCTCCGCCACGTGGGGTTCGTTCGCAAGCGCGCAACGGTTTGGTGCCATCTTGCATGGCGCCGCCCGGACGGGGAGCGGCAGGGATCGGCTTCCCGGCCGGGGCAGAGGCCCGCCGGGCCGTCGTACCGCTCGCGCACCGAAGGCTCGGCGCCGCTCCCCACGTTCACCATCTCTCCCGTGCCGGCATCGCGCGCCGCCACAGGGGCGGAGACGACGTCGTCCCGTACACGAAGTCGCGCGTTTGCGTCTCGTCACCATAGATCGTGCAGGGCCGCCAAGCGAGCATCTTTTCCGGACCAGATGAGGTGGAGCCGGTGCTACCTGCTCTCGTTCGTCGATCCGCCCGTTACCCTGTCGCCGTCGGCGATCGCCGCGTCGACCAGGTGGGCTCCCGCCTCCACGCGCACCCCGGCGCCGAGGATCGAGCGCGCGACCATCGCGCCCGAAGCCACGAACGCCTCGGGCAGCAGCACGGAGCCCTCCACGGTGGCGCCGCCCTGAACCGAGACCCCGGCTCCGAGACAGCTCCAGGATACCCGTGCGCCGTCCTCGACGCGCGCCCCGGGAGCCGCCAGGACGCCCGCCGCGTCGGGAGCCTCGATGGAGGGCGACGAGTACCGTCCCTCGAGCGCGTCGAGGTTCGCGTCGAGGTACTTCCGCGGCGTCCCGATGTCCATCCAGTACGCGTTCGTGCCGAGCGCGAAGAGGCCGGCGCCGTCGGCCACGAGCCCGGGGAACAGCTGCAGCTCGGCGGACCACACGTGCCCTGCGGGAACCCGGTCGAGCACGCGGGGCTCGAAGAGGTAGATCCCGGCGTTGATGAGATCCGTGGGAGCCTCGCCGGCGGGTGGCTTCTCGATGAACCCCAGCACGCGTCCGTCCGGGCCGGCCGGCACCACGCCGTAGGCCGACGGATCGGCCACCGGGGTGAGCAGGATCGTCGCCTCGGCCGAGCGGGAGCGATGGAACTCCGTCATCTGGCCGAGATCGGCGTCGGTCAGGATGTCGCCGTTGAAGACGAGGAAGGCCTCGTCGCCCACGAGCGCCTCGGCGTTCTTGATCGCGCCCGCCGTGCCCAACGGCGTCTTCTCGTGGGTCACCTGCACCGCCAGGCCGCGCGCCCGGGCGGCGTCGATCGTCACGGCGAAGGCGTCGGCGAGATAGGAGGTCAGCAGCACCACCTCATCGATCCCGTGGCGCAGCAAGAGATCGAAGACGTGCTCCATGTGGGGACGGTTGGCGATCGGCAGGAGGTGCTTGGGGCGCGTCAGCGTGAGGGGGCGCAGCCGCGTGCCGAAGCCTCCCGTCAGAAGGAGCGCCTTCATCGTCCCGGCACGACCCCGGAGGACCCGCGGCCGCCCTCCCGCAGGGCGGCCCCCAGCTGAGCTCCGCCGAAGCCCGGCGCGCCGGTCATGAGAGTCCGCATCAGGGAGTCGGCGAGGGGCTCAGGCGCCGGTGGCTCGCCGGAACGACAGCCCGACGATCGCGATGCCGAGCGCCACCACGACAACGCCGATCCAGCGCAGGAGCGGGACGTGCTCGTGAAGGAAGAGGCGAGCGGAGGCCACGATCGCGATGTAGGAGAGCCCGACGAAGGGATATGCGACCGAGAGCGGCACGCGCGACAACACGACGAGCCAGAAGAGCGCCGAGACGCCGAACAAGGCAAGGCCGACCCACAAGCGCGGCTCCTTGACGGCGCGCAGGATCGTCTCCCCCGGCGCGGACATCTCTTGCTGGCCGATGCGCCCGACTCGGTTCATCGCGGACTTGAGCGTGAGCTGTCCGACCACCGCGAAGCCCACGCTCACGATGAGCAGGACGAGGGAAACGAGAGACACGGCGCGCGGCACGGCCGCCTGAGCTGCGGCCGGCAATGCCTCGGGAGGAGGGACTTCGAAAGCCACGAGGTGTGGATTCTATGGCTCCGCGGGCTCCGGCTCGTGGCTTTGCTCACCTCCGCAAGCGACGCGTGCAGAGGGTCTCGAGGCCCTCGATCGTGCCGTTCTCGAAGGACGCCTCGAGCCCGTCGCCGCGCGTACGCGGCACCGAGGTCGGGAAGCCGCACGGCGAGCCCGGGCCGCCGAGCTCGCGGTAGCGCTCGTCGATGTCGCCCCACAGGGCGACGGGGGCGGGCGCGTCCGGGCTGCGGTACAGCGAGCCTCCCTCGAAGCGCTGCACCCAGCCGCCGGCCGCGGTCCGTCGCGGCCCCGAGGTCGCGCGCCCGAGCGGCCCGGTAGCGCCGCCGGCCGCCTCGTACCCGGGCTCGAGCGCGGCTGCCACGCTGATGTGGACCCGAAGACGGAACCAGGTGTCCTTGAGACCCAGCGCAGAACGCACGGACCAGCCGCTGACGCGCGCGGTCGCGGCGGAGCCGACCACGCGCACACCTCCCCGGTCTGTCGACTTCACGACCGTGACCCGACCCGAGACCCCGAAGGGCCGCACCAGCTTCACGCGCTTCAGCGTGGGGCCCACGCCGAAGGCGGCGTCGAGCTTCGCCGCGAGCGTCGACCACGGCATCGTCACGCGCCAGCGATAGTTGGGGTTCGCGGCGACCGCGTCCGCTCCGTCGCGCACCCCGCGTAGGTACGGGACCGGATCGCCTCCCCAGACGTTCTGCACCGCCTCGGTATGCCCGCCGGACGACGACGAGTACAGCGCCTGGATCGGGCTCCCTTCGTACAAGACGACCTTGCTCCTCGTCTTGTCGACGGAGCTCTTCCAGTCCTTCCAGTAGGAGCCGGAGCCGGTGCGCTTGGCGTCACCGCTGTAGACCTGATCGAGCGCGCTGTCGTACAGCGCACAGTCACACGGCTCGCGATGCTGTCCATCGGCAAGGATCCTGCGCAGAGCATAGGTGCGCGCCGCGATCGCCTGCGCCCTCAGCGCTGCGTGAGGCCACGACGCCGGCACCTCCCCGAGGCCGTAGACGTACTTCTGCATCGGCAGAGCCAGGACCAGACGGAGGCAGTAGCTGAGGCCGCACGAGCCGGTCGGGTACGGCGCCACCTGGAGCTTGCCGTATGCGTAGGCGAGGGACTTCTCCGTGATCCGGGCGCGCGACCCGTACCGAGCGAAGGTCGCGACGAGAGGACGCTCGAGGCCGCCGAACACGATCCTGCCGCGCCGCTTGACCCTGACGCCGTTGCGGAACAGGCGCATCCCGCCGGTGACGCTGGGCTCCACGCGCCACGACGCGTTGACGCCGCCGGCGGCCACGACGCCGCCTCCCTTGACCTTGAAGACGACGCGGCCGCCGGTCCCCGTGCGGGCCTGCGAGGTCACGTGGATCGCGCCGCGCGACTGCAGCAGCCCGACGCGCACGCGCCGGGGCATGCGCGCCTTGCGCACGTGGGCGCCGGAGTAGTAGTGCGTGAGGATCTGGCGCGCGCCCCTGCCCTTGAGCGCTCGCCCATACGCGCCGTACTGCGACATCCCGATCCCGTGGCCCCAGCCCCGCCCACGGATCGTCACCGTCCGCTTAGCCTGCGCGCCCGCCGGCACCAGAGCGGCGATCAGCGCGCCGGCGAGCGCGCAGACGGCGAGGCGGCGCATCCCGCGGCGGGTCATCTTCCGCAAGCCTCCCGGTAGGCGCGCGCCGTAGCGAGCGCGGTGCGCTCCCAGGTGTAGGTGGATGCTCGAGCTCTTCCGGCTCTCACGAACTTCCTCCTCAGGTTGTCGTCGGCGACGAGCGAGACCAGAGCGTCGGCGATAGCGTCCGGGTCGCTCGGGTCGACGGACAGGGCGGCCTCTCCCAGTACCTCATCGACCGCGCGATAGCGTCCCACAAGCGCGGGGGTACCGGCCGCCATGGCCTCGAGCGGCGGCAGGCCGAAGCCCTCGTAGAGCGACGGATAGCAGAACAGCTCGGCCGCGGCGAGGAGCCCGGGAAGCGTCTCGTCGCCGACCCAGCCGAGCGGCACGACGCCGGGGGTCTCGGGCAGCTCCGGCCCCCAGCCCTTCGCTCCGGCGAGGACGAGCGTCCAGCCGCGCAGGTGCCGGGAGGCGCGCCGCCATGCCTCGAGGAGCATGGCGAGGTTCTTGCGCGGCTCGATCGTGCCCACCGCGAGCACGAACGGCCCCGCGATCCCCAGGCGCGCGAGCGCACTCTCTCCGAGGGGCTGCGCTCCGAAGAAGACGGGGGACACCCCCTCGTGCGTCACGACTACCTTGCTCGCGCCGACGGCGTAGCGCTCTTCGACCTCGGCGGCGATCGCTTGGGTTGGGCACAGCACCCGCGCGGCGCGCCTTATCGACCACGGGACGAGCGCCCGCAGCCGCTTCCCGCCCGGGAACGTGTCGTTCCGCAGGTACGAGAGGTCGTGCACGGTGACGACGCCGGGGACGCCGCCCAGCGCGGGCAGGACGAAGTTCGTTCCGTGCACCACGTCGACGCCACCCACGAGCCCGCCTATCGCCGGACGGTCGAGGTGGCGCCATGCGAGCCGAACCGCGCGCGCCGGCAGCCGCCAGCGCGCCGTCGTCGCCTCCCGGGGACCCCGCAGAGCGACCTCGTAGCGCCGCAGGTCGACCCCCACCAGCTCGAGGTTGCGCGCGAGCTCGCGCGTGTAGCGCCCCACCCCGGTTGGTGGGTCGAGCAGCGGTCCCACATCGAGGGCGACGCAGAGGCGCCGTGCCGCGCTGGCGGAGAGGCCGCCGGCCTGTGACGTCACGCGAAGGTGGCCGCCTCTGCCTCTTTCCTGTGCTCGAGATACCAGTCGACGGTCGCGCCAAGACCCACCTCGAGCGACGTATGCGCTCGGAAGCCGAACTCCGCCTCGGCCCGAGACGTGTCCACCCGTCGCCGTGGCTGCCCGTCCGGCTTGGACGCGTCCCACTCGATCGAGCCCTCGAACCCCACAACCCGCGCGATGAGCGTCACAAGCTCCGCCACCGCGATCTCCCGGCCCGAGCCCACGTTCACAGGCTCTCCGCCGTCGTAGCGCTCTGCGGCCAGGACGATCGCCTCGGCGGCGTCCTCGACGTAGAGGAACTCGCGCGTCGCCTTGCCCGTCCCCCACACCTCGATCGTGGGCAGGCGGCGCTCCTTGGCCTCGACGCATCTCTTGATCAGCGCAGGTATGACGTGCGAGACGCCCGGGTGGAACTTGTCGCCCGGCCCGTAGAGGTTCGTCGGCAGCAGGTAGATGGCGTTCTGTCCGTGTTGCGCGCGGTTCGCCTGCGCATGGACCAGGAGCGCCTTCTTGGCGAGCCCGTACGGCGCGTTCGTCTCCTCCGGATAGCCGTCCCACAGCGCGCCCTCCGAGAAGGGCACCGGCGTGAACTTGGGATACGAGCAGATCGTTCCGAGGACCACGGTCTTGGCGACGCCGGCCCGGCGCGCCTCCTCGATCACGTAGGTGCCCATGAGGAGGTTGCCGAGGTAGAGGTCGGCAGGATGCACCATGTTGGCCCCTATACCGCCGACGCGCGCCGCGAGGTGCACCACCACGTCGGGAGCGGCGTCCACGAACGCTTTGGCGACGTCGTCGGGCTGGGTGAGGTCGAGGTCTGAGCGGCGGGGGACGCTGAGCGCTGCCGGGCCTCCCTCCGCCACGCGACGGCACACCGCACGACCGAGGAACCCCCCGCCTCCGGTGACGAGCACTCGCTTGTCGCTCCAGAACCCGTCCACGTGAGGATCGTAGTCGCCCGGGCCCGGTTTGGGACGCGCCCGCGGCGGTCGGTTACGACGGACCTTTGCTCCTGTAGCACCGCTGGGCGAGGGTGGAGGGCTTCTGGTAGCCCCGAGCGGGTCGCAGGAGCGCGTGCGGCGCGCCGATGGGTCTCGGGAGGACGATCCTCCCGATGCACCGCCCTCCTCCGGCGCGCCGCGGGTGCGAGAATCCGGCCGTGCCGGACAACCTGCGTATCGCCCTGACCGTCGAACAGTGCTGGCACCGCGTCCCCGGGGGCACCGCGGTGGCGGCGATCGGCATGGCTCGAGCCCTCATGGGACGCGCCGGGGTGACCGTCCTGGGCGTCGCGGCCCGCCATCGCTCGACGCCCGCGGAGGGCTGGACGCCGCCGCTTCCGGTGCGGCATCTGTCGCTCCCGCGCCTCGCCCTCTACGAAAGCTGGCACCGGCTGCGGCGGCCCAATGTCGAGGGGGCGACCGGGCCGGTCGACGTCGTGCACGCGACCTCGATCGCGATGCCGCCGCGCTCGGCGCCGATCGTGCTCACGATCCACGACCTTGCGTTCGTCGCCCATCCCGAGCACTTCACACGGCGCGGCCTCAGCTTCTTCCGGCGCGGCCTCGCCCTCGCCCTGCGCGACGCCGACCTCGTGCTGTGCTCCTCGCGCGCCACGGCGCGCGCCTGCGAGCGCGCCGGATTCCACCCCACCCGGCTGCGTCACGTCCCTCTCGGCGTCGACGTCGCACCCGCGGCCGACAGGGAGGTGCAGCGTGTGCGACGCAGCTACGGGCTCGACCGTCCCTATCTGTTGTGGACCGGCACGATCGAGCCCCGCAAGAACCTCGGCGGGCTCCTCAGGGCGCTTCCGCACGTGGACGCCGACGTCGAGCTCGTCGTGGCCGGGCCACGGGGATGGAACGAGGACCTCGACGCGCTCGTCGCGGGGGCACGGCGCACCGTGCGGGTGCTGGGATTCGTTCCGGCAGCCGACCTCGGTGGCCTCTATGCGGGGGCGAGCGCGTTCTGCTGGCCGAGCCTCATGGAGGGCTTCGGGTTCCCGGTGCTCGAGGCGATGGCTCAGGGAACGCCTGTAGTGACCTCCAGGGGGACATCCACCGAGGAGCTCGCCGCCGGAGCCGGCGTGCTCGTGGACCCGCACGATCCCGGGGCGATAGCGGAGGGGATCAACGAGGTGCTGAACGACGGGCCCCGGGCGGCGCAGCTCGCCGAGGCGGGACGCACGCGCGCCGCGGGATACTCCTGGAGCCGCTGCGGCGATCTCGTGCTCGAGGCCTATCGGGACGCCGCGAGGGGGGTCGCGTGAACAGCGTCGGCATCAATCTCCTGTGGCTCGTGCCGGGCGTCGTGGGAGGCTCCGAGACCTATACGGCGCGCCTCCTGAACGGCCTCGCCGAGCGCTACTCCGACCTCGACTACACGCTCTTCGCGCTACCCGAGTTCGGCGCCGCCTACCCCGATCTCGTGCGCACCTTCAGGACCGTCTATGCTCCCGTGAGCGGGCGGCGCAAGCCGGCGCGCGTGCTCGCCGGCGAGAACACCTGGCTCGTACGCCAGTGCCGCAGACGCAAGATCGACCTCGTGCACCACGCCGGGGGCATCGTTCCGCTGGTGCGGGCAGCGCGCCCCGTGCTCACGATCCACGACCTCCAGTACCTCATCTATCCGGAGTACTTCACCCGCTCGAAGCTCTCGTATCTGAGGTCGATGCTGCCTCGCTCCGCGGAAGCGGCGCGCCTCGTGCTGACCCCGAGCGAGTTCACGCGGCGCACGGTCATCGAGCGCCTCGGCATCGACCCGAACATCGTGGTGGTCGTGCCGCACGGAATCTCTCCGAGCGAAGAGGTGATCCCGAGCGCCGGCGCGCGCGAGCGCTACGGGATCGCCGGGCCGTTCTTCCTCTATCCCGCGGCCACCTATCCACACAAGAACCACCTGATGCTGATCGAGGCGTTCGCGCGCCTGCTCGACAGCCACCCCGAAGCGACCCTGGTGCTGACCGGCGCCAAGGGCTCGATGCAGTGGGGAACCGCTCGTTCGACCGCCGGCGGGATCGCCGAGGAGGTCCGCAAACACGGCATCGAGGAGCGAGTGCGGCCCCTGGGCTTCGTCCCCAGAGCCGACCTCGAGGCCCTCTACGCGAGCGCCGTGGCGCTCACGTTCCCGTCGCGCTTCGAGGGCTTCGGCGCGCCGCTCCTCGAGGCGTGGAGCCGCGGCTGCCCGGTGATCGCGGCCGACGCCACCGCTCTGCCCGAGATCGTCGGAGACGCAGGGTACCTTCTGTCTCCCGACAATCCCGAGGAGTGGGCGAACGCGATGTGGGACCTGCTGGAGGACGAGGACCTGAGGCTGATCTACGCGCGCGCGGGGGCCGAGCGCGCCAAGCGCTTCACCTGGTCTCGCTCCGCCGACGTGCTCGAGGACTCCTACCGGCACGCCCTCGAGACGACGCTGTGAGACCCGCCAGCGATCCGCTCGAGGAGCGCGTGGAGAAAGTGAGCGATCCGCTCGAGGAGCGCGGCCGCGAGGACCGGTCGTGAGGCTCGTCGTGGTGACGCCCCACTTCGCTCCGGACGTCGCCCCGACGGGAGCGGTGGTGACGCGTATCGTGGAGGAGCTTGCGCTGCGCGCTCACCGCATCGAGGTGATAACGGCGCTGCCGTGGTACCGCGACCATAGGGTGGAGCGCGATTTCACAGGCAAGCTCGTACGCCACGAAGACACGCCGTGGGGCCGCATCACGCGCATCAACCCGTTTCCAGCCGGCGACAAGCGCGACATCGTGCGGCGCGCCGCAGCGTTCGGAGGCTTCAGCGTGCTCGCCGGGTTGCTGGGCGCCCGCGGGACGGCGGCCGACGGAGTCCTGGCCGTCTCTCCGCCGCTGACGCTGGGACCGGCGGGGTGGGCCGCCGCGCGCTCCCGGCGGGCGCCCTTCGTGTTCAACGTCCAAGACGTCTTCCCCGACGTCGCGATAGAGCTCGGGGTCCTGCAGCACCCGCTTGTCATCGCGCTGGCTCGCCGGCTCGAACGCGCCTCCTACGAGCGCGCCGACGCCGTCACCGTCTTGAGCGAAGACCTCAGGGACAACGTGGCCGACAAGGTGTCGCGCCCCGCCAAGGTGCGCGTGATCCCCAACTTCGTCGACACGCGCCGGATCACACCTGTCGAGCGCGACAACGCTTATCGGCGCGAGCACGGGCTCGAGGGCCGCTTCGTCGTGATGTATGCGGGCAACGTCGGACTGTCGCAATCGCTCGACCTCCTCCTGACGAGCGCCGCGGTCCTCAGGGACGAGACCGACGTCACCTTCGTGATCAACGGCCAAGGTGCGGGGCGGGCCGACCTCGAGCGCAGGGCTCGGGGGCTTCTGAACGTCCGCTTCGTCGACATGCAGCCCGCCGAGCGTCTCCCGGAGCTTCTCGCCGCGGCCGACGTGCACGTCGTGCCCCTCAAGCGCGGGCTGGCCCGCTCGAGCGTGCCGTCCAAGACCCTCTCGATCCTCGCCGCCGGCCGCCCGCTCGTGGCGAGCGTCGACAGGGGGAGCGAGGTGGCACTCCTGTGCGAGCGCTCGCATGCCGGGATCGCGGTTCCGCCGGATGACCCGGAGGCGTTCACGAAGGCGCTGCGGCGCCTCATCGAAGGACCCGAGGAGGCGCGCCGCATGGGCGCCGCCGGGCGCGCCTTCGTCGAGACCTGGGCGTCCCCGGCCGCGGTCGCGCTCGCCTATGAGTCTCTCTTCGAGGAGCTACGCGGGTCGAGTGGGTGAGAGATCCCGCATATACGGCAACCTCAGACCCACTCGGCGATGAGCGCGCCGGCCACGGGGGAATAATTAGATAGGCTAATTAGTTGTGCTAACTGTGATCTCTCGAACCGCACCCGACGGCGCCGTGGCGGCGCGCCTCCGGCTCGCGGTGATGCGGCTGGCTCGCCGCCTGCGCCGGCAGGCCACTACCGATGCGACGCCCTCGATGCTATCGGCCCTGTCCACGCTCGAGCACAGCGGCCCGTTGACTCTCGGCGACCTGGCCGCGATCGAGGGCGTGCGCCCGCCGAGCATGACTCGCATCGTCGCTCGCCTCGAGGAGGATGCCCTCGTCGCGCGCGTCGCCGACCGAGACGACAGGCGAGTGGCGCGCGTCAGCCTCACTCCCGCCGGAGGTCATCTGATCCGGCAGAACCGCACGCGCAAGGACGCCTACCTGGCGCGCCGGTTGGGCGCTCTCGACGCCCGCGACAGGGCTCTTCTCGCCAGGGCGATCCCCGTCATCGAGAGGCTGCTCGACGAGGACGAGCGATGACCGCGCTGAAACTCGTCGCCGGACGCACCTTCAGATCGCTCGGCATCCGCAACTACCGCCTCTACTTCATGGGACAGATCGTTTCGTTCAGCGGAACGTGGATGCAGCTCGTTGCGCAGATGTGGCTCGTGTTCAGGCTGACCGGCAGCGGCGTGGCGCTCGGCGTGACGACCGCGCTCCAGTTCCTTCCGATGCTGCTCGTGGGAGCGTGGGGCGGGGTGGTTGCCGACCGCTTCGACAAGAGGCGCCTGCTGATGGCGACTCAGGCCACCGCCGCCTCGCTTGCGCTAGTGCTCGCCGTGCTCACCGCCACGGGGATCGTGCGTCTGTGGATGATCTACGTCCTGGCGCTGCTGCTCGGCTGCGTCACCGTCGTCGACAACCCGACGCGCCAGAGCTTCGTCATCGAGATGGTGGGGCCCGACGAGATCTCGAACGCGGTGGGGCTGAACAGCGCCGTGTTCACGTCGGCGCGCGTGGTCGGCCCCGCGATCGCGGGAGTTCTGATCGCGACGTTCGACATCGTGCCGTGCTTCTTCGTCAATGCGGTCTCCTACCTCGCCGTGATCGCGGCTCTCTGGGCGATGGATCCTGAGGAGCTCCACACATCGCCGCGCGCGCCGCGCGGGAAGGGGCAGTTGCGCGAGGGATTGCGTTACGTATGGTCGACGCGCGAGCTGCGCATCCCGCTGTTGTTGATGGCCGTCGTAGGCACGCTCGCTTTCAACTTCCGAGTGTTGCTGCCGGTCATGGCCGACGAGACCTTCGGCGGCGGAGCCGGCACCTACGGGGTCCTGTCGGCGGTCATGGGCGCCGGGACGGTCATCGGCGCACTGGTCGTCGCGAGCCGCCGACGGCCCACACGCCCGATGTTGGTGGGATCCGCGCTCGCCTACGGCGCGCTGATCGTCATCGCCGGACTCATGCCGACGCTGGCCTTCGAGCTCGCCGTGCTGGTTCCCATGGGCGCCGCGGGCATCGGCTTCGTATCGACGGCCAACTCGATGCTGCAGCTCAACTCGAGCGACGCCATGCGCGGCCGCGTGATGGCGCTCTATGCGGTCGTGTTCCTCGGCAGCACCCCGATCGGGTCCCCGCTCATCGGATGGATCGCCGAGCGGTTCGGCGTGCGCGCCGGCTTCCTCGTCGGCGGCGTGGCGACCCTGATCGCCGCCGCCATCGCCCTGTGGACCCTGGGCCGCGGCAAACTGCGCGCCCTCGCAACGCGCGTCTCCGTGCGCACGCCCGACGATGCTCCGTTCTCCGCGCCCGCCGAAGGGTCGTTCTCCGCGCCCGCCGAGCCGGCCGCGGGGCCGGCTGCGGGAGGAGACCGGCGCGGGGCCGCCTAGCTCACTCGAGCCACGCCGCGATCTCTTGCACGAACCCGGGATCGATGCCGTGCGCCATCGGGGACTCGCGGTACAAGACGTCCGCGCCGGCGGCCTCGAGCCGCTCGCGCGCCAGTCGCCCCCACTCGACGTCGATCACGGGATCGTAGGTTCCATGTCCTATCGCGACCGATAGATCGCCCCGGTCGTCGACGTCGAGCTCGAAGTCGTCGACGACCGGCATGAACCCGCTTAGCGCCACCAACGCGCGCGGCGGCGGTCGCCCGCGCCCGAGACCGAGGGCGTAGGACATGACCGCACCTTGGGAGAACCCACCGATGATGGTTCGGTCGCGCCCACACCCGGTGGCCACCTCGACCGAGGCGAGCCATGCGTCGACCCGCTCGACCGTTGCATGAAAGCTCGACGGGTCCGGATGGCCGACGTCGCGCGACACGTACCAGTGGGCGCCGCCGGGCGGCAGAGCGAGTGGGCCCCGCGGCGCGAAGCCGAAGAGCCGGCCGGCCGGATCCAGCAGATCGAACAGGGGAAAGAGGTCGTGTTGATCGGCGCCGCGTCCATGGAACAGGATCATCACGCCCTGGGGCTCGCGTGTGGCGGGGCGTTCCCGATACTCCATCGGCTTTCCCTTCCTCTCCACGGCGCGCAAGTCATAACACTCCGGCCGGGGACTATCCCCGGCAGACCTGGGGGAGAGCGCCGGGCTTGGGGATGGGGATCGGCTCTATCCGGATCAGGCGTCTCGTCTTGAAGCGCCCGCCGACGACGACCTCGACGTCGACGTCGAGATCCGTCCGGCCCTCGACGATCGCAGCGTCGGGAACGGCCGCGGCGACCAGTGACGCCATCTTGCGCGCGCCGGGATCGTCGCGGCTGAAGCGGATGACCGTGCGCTTGTGGCCGAAGCGGTTCGCGTTTGCGATGTTGTCGTCGTTGATGGCGACGGGCCCGTCACCGACGTCGGTGGCCCGCTCCAGGTCGCGCGCCGCGGCACGCGCGGCCCCTTCGACGGAGGTCCCGTTGAGGACGCCGACGCGGATCGTGGCCGGCTCTATGTCGGGCATGCCGTCGGCGTCCGCCGGAGACTCGTTGTCGACGATCGCGCGGAACATGACCTTCATCGCGGGCGCGTCCGGCAACAAGACCGACTTTCCGTCGACAATCGAGGGCCCAAGGTTCGGCACGGTGTACGCCTCGTAGTGCTCCGGATCGAACTCACGCAGACGCTGACCGATCCGGTAGAGGTCCGTGGGGCTGGTGCCGTCGTCTATGCGCAGGTTCTTGCCCGCGGCGTTGATCAGGCCGCGGATCCGTCCCGGATCGATGAGCGTCCCCACAGAGGTGATCTTGTCGATCGCGGCGGACAGGAACTTCTGCTGGTTCTGGACGCGCGCGAGATCGCCCTCACCGAACGCCTTGCGCGAGCGCACGAACCTCACCGCCCTATCACCGCCGAAGTGGATCAGCCCCGGCTCCTTTACCTCGATCCCGGTGTTCGGGTCGAACTGGATCGGCTCGGGAACGCACACGTCGACGCCGTCGATAGCGTCGACGAGGTCCCTGAACCCGGCGATGTTCACCTGGACGTAGTGGTTGATCCCGATGCCGCTGAGGCCCTCGACGGTCGCCACGAGCTTGCTCTTGCCCCCGACCAGCGCGGAGTTCACCCGGTCTTTGCCCTCGCCGGGGATCGGCACCCACAGGTCGCGCGGGAACTGAACCATCGTGACACGGTTCGTCGCGGGGTCGACGTGGGCCACGATCAAGGTGTCGGCGCGCTCGCCGAAGATGCCCTCGTCGCCGGCGCCCAGATCGAGCTTCTCCTTGTCGCTGAGCCCCGCGCGCGAGTCTGAGCCGACCAGCAGCGCGTTGAACGGAGCGCCCTCCCTCTTCGGCTCCTCCACGCCCCCGACGTGGCGCTGGATCTCGCCGAGGATAGAGCGGTAGAGCCAGAAGGCGGAACCCGCGAGCAGCAGGAGGATCAGCGAGACCGCGAGGGCGATCCACTGCCAGCGATGCCGCATGTGCCTGCGCTCGCGCAAGCGGACGCTGCGCACCATCCCTGAGTAGCGATCGGGATCGCTACGCTTCCTGAAGGGGTTGTTCATGCTGGGATTATCGAACGGACGCGCGCGCTAGACGCGCTGCCGCGGAGTTCGAGTGGGGCTGCGCGCCTCAGCCGCGGCCGGGGACCCCGGGCTCCGTCATCGGTGTGGGGTCGAGCACCTTGTCTAGCTCGTCCTCGCTCATCACGCCCTCTTCGAGGGCTACCGCGCGGATCGTCTTGCGCTCCTCGAACGCCTTCTTGGCAAGCCGGGCCGCATCCTCGTATCCGATGTAGTCGGTTAGCGCCGTCCCCAGCATCAGCGACTGCTCCATGAGCTGCCTGCAGCGCTCCTCATCGGCCTCGATGCCGACGACGCAGCGTTCGGTGAACGCATCGACGCCGTTGCGCAGGATCGTCATCGCGAACAGCAGGTTGAAGCCGAACGAAGGCCAGAAGACGTTCAGATCGAGCTGTCCGCCCTGTGCAGCCAGTGAGCACACCTCGTCGCAGCCGATCACCTGGAAGCAGACCATGTTCATCATCTCGGCCATCGACGGGTTGACCTTGCCGGGCATGATCGACGAGCCCGGCTGCACGGGCGGAAGGACGATCTCGGCGATCGCGGTGCGCGGCCCCGACCCCAGCAACCTGAGGTCCGACGCGATGCGAGAGATCTCCACGGCGGCGTTGCGCAACGCGCTCGACAGGTACGCCATATCCGCGCCCGACTGCGTGACACGGAAGAAGTTGTCCGCCCTGCGAACGTCCAGCCCCGTGACGCCGCGCAGATGTTGGACGACTCGATCGATGTACTCGGGCTCGGCGTTGATCCCGGTGCCGGCGGCGGTCGCGCCGATGTTGAGCTCCTCGAGGCTCGAGCCGGCGGCGCGCACGCGCTCGACGGCCTTGGCAACCGCGGCCGCGTAGCCCGAGAACTCCTGCCCCAGGCGGATCGGAACCGCGTCCTGGAGGTGCGTGCGGGCGGACTTCACGATGCCGTCGAACTCATGGCCCTTGTCCTCGAGCGCGCCCTGCAACCCCTCGAGCGCGTCGGTGAGGCCGGGGAGCAGTCGCAGCGCGCCGAGTCGGACGGCCGTCGGATTCGAGTCGTTCGAGGACTGCGCCATGTTGACGTGGTCGTTGGGATGGACCGTGCGGTCGACGCCACGCGTCCCACCGAGGATCTCCGAAGCGCGGTTCGCGAGCACCTCGTTGGCGTTCATGTTGTGGGACGTACCGGCACCGGCCTGCCACGGATCGATCACGAAGTGTGCCTCCAAGGCGCCCTCGAGGGCCTCGTCCGCAGCCTGAACGATCGCTTCGCCGATCGAGCGATCCAGGCGTCCCGTATCCATGTTCGCAAGCGCCGCCGCCTTCTTGACGGCCACCATGCCCCAGACGTAGTCGGGCTGCGGCGCGAACCCCGATATCGGGAAGTTCTCGCGCGCCCGCTGCGTTTGCGCACCGTAGAGCGCGTCGACCGGAACGCGTACCTCGCCGAGCGTGTCCTTCTCGGAGCGGAACTCGGTCACCTGGACCATGCCTCCTCTAGCGATATGAGCATGAGTAGGATTCCGAGCGCCAGCGCGACCACCCACCACGTGAATGCGAACGCAGAGCCTGCGGCCTCGTCGCCGGCGTCGCCGCCGTCCACCGGCTCGGAAGGCTCCTCGAGACCCTCGAGCGAGATCTCCGCAAGCACCAGGCGGGCGGCGTCGAGCTGCCGTCTGAGCACCCAAACGGTCACCGGCGCCCACGGGTCGGAACCGCCTATGAGCCACGTGCGCGACGCACGCCGGTCCTTGATCGCGTGCGTCTGCACACCGGCTTCGTTGAGGCGGCCGACCAAGAGGTGAGCGTCGATGTCGTTGGACGCTCGCACGAGCACCGACCAACCTCCGCCACCCCCGCCCGTATGGCCGTCGGGCAGCGTGGGCGGCGGGGGAAGCTCGATGCCCACGGACATCAGCACGACCGTCTCATGTCCACTAGCGCGGCCCGAAGATGCTTCGTGCGATCACGACCCGCTGGATCTGATTGGTGCCCTCGTAGATCTGTGTGACCTTGGCGTCGCGCATCAAGCGCTCGACGGGGTACTCGCGCACATAACCGTAGCCTCCGAGCGCCTGCACGCAATCGGTAGTCACCGACATGGCCACATCGGACGCATAACACTTGGCGATCGCCGCCCAATAGGAGACCTTGGGGTCGTCGTTGTCGATCGCGTGCGCGGCTCGGTATACGGCGAGGCGGGCCGTCTCGATCTTCATCGCCATGTCGGCGAACATGAACTGCATGCCCTGGAAGTCAGAGAGCGGCTTGCCGAATTGCCGCCGTTCACCGCAGTACGAAACGGCGAAGTCGAACGCTCCCTCGGCGATGCCGAGCGCCTGCGAGGCGATCGTGGGGCGGGAGAAGTCGAGTGTGCGCATGGCAAGCTCGAAGCCCTGCCCTACCGCTCCTATGACGTTTGCCTCGGGCACTGCGCAAGATTCGAGGATCACCTCACGCGTCGGCGATCCCCGGATGCCCATCTTCTCTTCCTTGCGTCCGAGCGAGAACCCCTCCATGTCGCTCGATACGAGGAACGCGGTGATGCTGCGGCTCTTCGGCGCGCCCGGATCGGTCACCGCGAAGTACGTGTAGAGGTCTGAAGCTCCAGCGTTGGTGATGAAGCGTTTGGTGCCGTCGAGGACCCAGCGATCGCCCTGCTTGATCGCTCGACTGCGCATCGCGGCAGCGTCGGAACCAGACTCCGGCTCCGTAAGGCAGTACGACATCCGATGCGTGCCCTCGGTGATCCCGGAGCAGATCTCCTTGCGCTGCTCGTCCGAGCCGGAGAGCAATACCGGTGTCGCTCCGAGCTTGTTGACCGCAGGGATCAGCGACACCGCCGCGGACCATCTCGAGAGCTCCTCGACTAGGATGCACAGCTCGGTTGCGCCGCCACCGGCGCCTCCGTGCTCCTCCGGGTAGGACACGCCCGCGAAGCCGTTCTGGACGAGAAGCTCGTCGACGTCCCAGGCGTACTCGTCGGCCTCGTCGATGTCGGCGGCGCGCCCTGCGACCTTGTCCTCGACGAGCCGGCGGACCGAGCGGCGGAAGGCCTCCTGCTCGTCGCTGAACGCAAAGTTGAGGCCGTCGCTCATGGTCCGATCGTACCCGGGCGTTTCCCCTGCTCATCCGCCGAGCCGGCCTCGCCCCCTCTGCTCATCCGCCGAGCCGGCCTCGCCCCTCTGCTCATCCGCCGAGCCGGTAGGCTCGCAGCAGAGCAGACGACGGAGAGCGCGTGGGCGGATCGATCGAGCGCATCAGGCAGGCCATACTCGGCGGCGCATCGAGGCGGGAGCTCGAGGCGCTGGAGCTTCCCGACCAGATGACCGCCGCCTTCTTGCTCAAGCAGGAGCAAGACATGTTCGACGGCATGTCGAGCGCCGAGAAGGATCCGAGGAAGTCGCTGCACGTCGACGAGGTGCCGCGGCCGCCGCTGGGACCCAACGAGTGCCTCATCGCCGTCATGGCATCGGCGATCAACTACAACACGCTGTGGAGCTGTCTGTTCGATCCCGTGCCGACCTTCGCCTTCCTCGAGCGTCTCGGACGTGAGAGCGACTATGGGGCGCGCCACGATCTCGACCATCACATCCTCGGCTCCGACGCGGCGGGCGTGGTGCTCCGCACCGGTCCGGGGGTGACGCGCTGGAGGCCGGGCGACGAGGTCACCGTGCACTGCAACTACGTCGACATGGAGTTCCCGAGCGGCCACGACGACTCGATGCTCGACCCCCGCCAGCGCATCTGGGGCTTCGAATCCAACTTCGGAGGCCTCGCCGAGATCGCGATGGTCAAAGCGAACCAGCTCATGCCCAAGCCGCGCCATCTGAGCTGGGAGGAGGCCGCGTGCCTCGGACTCGTGTCCTCGACCGCGTACCGGATGCTCGTGTCTCCCAACGGCGCCTGCATGAAACAGGGGGACGTCGTGCTGATATGGGGCGCGACCGGAGGTCTCGGCGGCTTCGCGTGTCAATACGTCTTGAACGGAGGGGGGATCCCGGTCGCCGTCGTCTCGTCCCCGGAGAAGTGCGACATCTTGAGCTCGATCGGCGTCGATCACATCATCGATCGCAAGGCCGAGGACTATCGCTTCTGGGATGGAGACGAGCAGAACCCCAGCGAGTGGAAGCGGTTGGGGGCGCACATCCGAGCTCTGGTCGGCGAGGACCCCGACATCGTCTTCGAGCATCCAGGGCGTCACACGTTCGGAGCGAGTGTCTTCGTCGCCAAGAGGGGCGGGAAGATCGTGACGTGTGCGTCAACCTCCGGCTACATGCACACCTATGACAACCGTTACCTGTGGATGCACCTGAAGACGATCATCGGATCGCATTTCGCGAACTACAAGGAAGCCTACGAGGCGAATCGTCTCGCCTACCTCGGGCGGATACAGCCCATCGTGTCGGAGACCTATCCGCTCGCCCAGGCCGGAGAGGCCGCGTACCTCGTGCACCAGAATCTCCATCGAGGGAAGATCGCGATCCGCGTGCTGGCGCCGCAAGACGGACTCGGAGTGACCGATGAGAGCCTGCGCGCCGAGCACATCGACAAGATCCGGCTGTGGCACAGCTTTGGCGACTGACGCGAACCCGGCGTGGACCGGGCGCGCGCGGCGCGCAACACAGAGCGCCGGGGTGATCGGCAACCGCGGCTTCGAGGGTGCCCGTTGTAGAGTGGCGTCTCATGTCGCGGGGCACCGGCGCCGACCAGGAGCTTGACGGTCCCGGCATCGCCCTCGCTCGCCGCCCCGTAGCTGCGTACGCTGGGTTTGGAAGCACTCACGATAGCGCTCCGTCGGGCAACGTCGAGGGGTGTCTTGGAGGCGAAAGATCTGCGCTGACGGAGCAGTAGGTACCAGATGGTGAGCCGCATGTACTACCTGACGAGCGCCAAGACGCTCGCAGGCAAGCACGTGAGCGCGCTCGCTCTGGCTGCCTTGACCGCGGTAGTGGCCGGCCTCGCAGCAGCGATCTATCCGCTCGCGGCGTTCGTCCTCGCCGGAGTCGTTCTGATCTTCGCGTTCGCCCTGCGCGACCTCGCCGCGATGGAGCGGGTCGGCACCGTGATCCTCGTCGGAGGCGCGGTCGTGCTGGGCTATGGATTCTCGAACCTCGGCATCAGCACGGGGGGGATCCCGCTGCCGGCCACCGAGCTGCTTTTTCTTCCGCTGGCGGCCATCGCGCTCGCTGTTCGAAGCACCCGGCTCGATCACAGGGTGTTGCTGCCGCTGACGTTGTACGCGGCGCTGGTCCTGATCCGCCTCTTCTTCGACTACC
Source organism: Actinomycetota bacterium (assembly GCA_046262355.1). GTDB lineage: Bacteria > Actinomycetota > CADDZG01 > CADDZG01 > WHSQ01 > DATADD01. Next base: position 26,385 of record JBHEMX010000076.1, read on the forward strand.
CGGTGTGGGGCACGTTCGCGGTGCGCGACACGACCGCCGCCCTTGAGGCGTTCATCCTTGTCATCGGATACCGCGCGGTTATGCGCGATGGCGTAACGCCGTGGTTGCAGAGGATGGGGTACATCCTCGGCGCCGTGCTGCTGTGGGGCTTGACGTATCCGTTCCAGCACCAGCTCGCGGCCATGGGCCCAACCGTCGGGCTCCAGCGGCCCACTCCCCTGTTCGACCAGAGGGGGGTCAAGTTCTCCGTCCTCGCGGCCGGCCTCTACTTCCTGCTCTTCGCGCGGGGCTGGAAGCGGATCGTCGCGCTCGGCGTCGTGGCGGGTCTCATCGGTATCTATCAGGCCCGCACGCTCTACATCTTGTTTCCCCTCACGGTTCTTTTGCTGGGGTGGGCCTCACATCGGTTCGGGCGGGTGGCGTTGCAGCTCGTCCCCGTCGTCCTCATCGGAGCGCTGTTGATCC
>JBHEMX010000077.1:0-2571 GCA_046262355.1 Actinomycetota bacterium
GAGGGACCGACGAAGACGAGGATCGCTCGCTTGATCGTCGTTTCGCCTCGAACCTCAACGAGGCCATGCCCCTTGTCGACGAGATCGGCGTGCCGCCCGAGCGCCAAGCGACACCTAAGAGTGCGGCGGTCTCGAAAACCGACGCACAAAGCGAGGGCCAAAAGAGGGCTCGCGTAGGTCCAGCAGGCAGCGCGGGCGCCCCACCACTTCTCGTCGTGCCGGACGCGGGCGACCGGACTAGGGAAGCGCCGAGAGCTTGAGCCGCGAGGCGTAGCGCCGGCCCTCCAAGACGCCGACCTCCTCCTCGAGGCAGAGGTCGAGGAACTCGCGATAGCCGAGCGCGGCCTGCTCGGCGGCGAGGCCGAGTAGCTTCAGCTCGCGCGCGTTGGATGACAGTCCGTCGCCCTGGTACGTCGGGCATGCCACGGCGTGCCGCGCGCGACAGCCCGTCGGTATCGAGCGCGTCGGCCACTACGCTTCTGGCCCCCCACGGACTCGAGCGCTGGGACGTGCGCGGACGAACGGGTCATCCCCGTGACCTCGTGGCCTGCGCCAAGAAGGGCTGGGACGAGCCGCCGGCCCATGACGCCCGTCGCCCCGGCGACGAAGATCCTCATGCGGCCTCCCGTGCCGAACGGGTTGGCGCTCGCCCGATCCTCACGTGCTCGGGGAGCACCCCGAGGCCAAGGAGTCGAGCCGGGACCGTTCGCAGAAAGCGGATCCGCCCAAGAACACGCACCGCCCTCGGAGTCCTCCCCCCTCTGCCTCCGAGGGTCGGTGCGAGGACGCGCCGTCCGACGGCGCGTTGAAACGCCTGAGTCACGACGGTCGGGAGCCAACGACGCCGCCCGACCCGCGCAAGGTCACTTTCCTCAAGCCGCCCCTCCTTCAGCGGCCGCGCGAGGAGATTGGCGGCCGCGACCGCATCCTGGACCGCGAGGTTGATGCCGACTCCTCCGACGGGGGACATGGCATGGGCAGCGTCTCCGATGCAGAGGAGCCCCGGCCGATGCCAGTGCTTGAGGCGGTTGACCTGGACCTCGAGCGTCTTGACCCCATCCCACTCTGCGGGCTCGCGCTTCGCTCTGTCCGCGAAGGGCGGCAACAGCTCGGCGAGCGAGCTTCTGAGCGTCTCGATCCCCTGCCGCCTCAGCGCGGCGTCCGAGCCCTTGGGGATGACGTACCCGACCTGCCAGTACTCGCCGCGGTTGATCATGGCGACGATGTGACCGGCGCTGAACCGGCCGAAGGTCGCGTCTGGATCGCCCTCCTCACGCGAGAGGCGAAACCACAGCACGTCCATCGGCGCGCCGAAGGCCACGGGCTCGAGGCCCGCGCTGCGGCGAACGGTCGAGTGTCGACCGTCCGCGGCCACGGTGAGCGTGGCCGCGACCTCGCGAACCCCGTCGGCGGTGCGGTAGCGGACGCCGGCCACCCGCCCGGCCGTCTCGAGGAGACCCACCACCTCCGCACCCATGCGCAGCTCGAAATGCGGCAGCTCGCGGGCGGCGTCGGTCAGGAAGTCGAGAAAGTCCCACTGGGGAACGAAGGCGATATGGGGATGCTCCACAGCGAGATCCGCCAGGTCGACGAGGGTGACCATCCCGGTGTCGGTCAGGGCGCGCAGTTGCGCGACGTGCTGTTGAGGTACCTCCGCGAATCGATCGCCCAGGCCGAGCTCGTCGAGCACGTCAAGCGTGGAGGGGTGGATCGTGTCACCGCGGAAATCACGGAAGAAGTCGTTGTGCTTCTCGAGCACGAGCACGTCGACGCCGGCGCGCGCGAGGAGGAGGCCGAGCACCGCGCCGGCAGGTCCACAGCCGCCGATGCAGCACGTGGTCGCGTCTTGGGGGACCGAATCCATCACCGCTCCTTCGCTGTCGTCTCCCTCTCGGCAACGGGCGGGTGTCCGTCCGCACGACGGTATCGCCTCCGTTGCCTACCAGCTCCTCGAAAGCTACTCCCGCCCTGCCGGTTTTGAAGACCGGATGGGCCACCAGCAGGGGCCTGACCCCACGCCTCGAGCACGGACTCCGTGAAGACGGCGCTGTGCAGGCCTTTCTCCCCACGGAGCGGCGATGGAATCGAACCATCCAAGCGGAGGGCTGCTCCGCCCTGCCGGTTTTGAAGACCAGATGGGCAGTACGTCTCAACGTGTGGTCGTCTCCCACGTCTGAGGAGCAAGCGGGACCTCGCGACGGCGAACCTCTTTTTCCGACAACGTCACGATCCTGCTCGGCGACGGCACGCGCACAAGCGAGCCTCGCCGATGCGGACCCGCCGCCGTCGGCGGCGATTGGACAGAGTGCCGGCTACCCGCTCCGAGCGATGGTCGGCGTGGCTGGTGGCCCACGCCGTGGAGCGAAGCGGGTGGCGGCTCGACGGCGAGCCCTCGAACGCAAGGTTGACTTCGTCGCGCGCCGAAACAATAAGGTCCCTCGCCGTTTCGAGTGGGTGACCGCACCGCAGTCGCGTAGCGTCGAGCGCTCTGAGTCGTCGATGAGCGGAGCGCGTGATGCGGGATGTCGAGCTGTTTCAGGCCGCCCTGGGGCTTTCCGAGCCTTGGCGGGT
>JBHEMX010000078.1:0-3041 GCA_046262355.1 Actinomycetota bacterium
CGGGGCCGAGCCGACCGTCGACTTCGAGGAGACCTCGAAGCATCGCGACAACGTCGTGCAGACGCTCACCGGTGGGGTCGGCAGCCTGATGAAGGGGAACAAGATCGACGTGATCGAAGGCCTCGGCTCGGTCACCGGCGACGGCAACGTGCGCGTCGGCGACGATGAGATCGAGGCCGGCTCGGTGATCCTCGCTGCCGGCTCGGTCTCGAAACCGCTGCTCGGCCTCGAGTTCGGCGAGCGCGTGCTCGACACCGAGCGCGCCTGGGCGCTCCGCGAGCTACCGAACAAGATGGCGGTGATCGGCGCCGGCGCCTCGGGCTCGGAGATCGCCTCTGCCTACGGTCGCCTCGGCACCGAGGTCACCCTGCTGGAGGCCCTCCCCCAGATCCTCCCGGCCGAGGACGAGGAGATCGCCAAGGCGGTCGCGCGGGAGATCGGCAAGCAGAACGTGGAGATCGTCACCGAGGCCAACGTCGAGTCCGCCGAGGTCTCAGACGACGGCGTCGAGATCACCTACGGCGGCGAGACCGTGCGCTTCGACTACCTGGCCATCGCCGCCGGCCGCGCGCCGGACGTCGAAGGGCTGGGGCTCGACGACGCCGGGGTGCAGACGGGCGAGGACGGGCGCGTCGAGGTCGACGGGCACATGCGCACCTCCCTCGACCGCGTCTATGCGATCGGCGACCTCGTCCACGGACCCGCGCTCGCCCACAAGGCCTCCGACGAGGGCGTGATCGCCGTCGAGGACGCCGCCGGCCTGGAGACCCACCCACTCGAGTACGAGGCGATCCCCGCCGCGACCTTCTGCCACCCCCAGGTGGCGAGCTTCGGCCTCACCGAGACACAGGCGCGCGAGCAGGGCTACGACGTGGTCGTCGGCAAGGTGCCGATGGGCGCGGTCGGGGCGCCGACCGTCTACGGCGATCGCACGGGGATGATCAAGATCGTCGGCGACAAGCGCTACGGGGAGTTGCTCGGCGGCCACATGGTGGGTGCGAGGGCGACCGATCTAATCTCGGAACTCGTGGCGGTTCGGGACCTTGAGGGTGGGTTTGCCGAGGTGGCGCGGATCATCCATCCACACCCGACGTTCTCCGAGGCCACGATGGAGGCGGCGCGAGCAACGGATGGGTGGCTGATTCACGGCTGAGGGGTGGAGGGCAACGCGGGCTGTACGCGGAGCCCGAGCCGTCTGTGACCACCGGGAGGCCGATCTTCTACTTTGACTTCTCCTCGCCGGAGTGCTGGCTGGCGGCGGAGCGGGTCAACCATGTTCTGGCGACCGTGCCGGTCTGGCTGCCGGTTCGCGTCGCGGGCGCCGGGCGACCCCCGACAGCGCACGAACTGGACGAGCTCGACCGCCGAGCCGTCGCTCAAAACCTGCCACCGCCGCGGCTGCCCGAGCCGTGGCCGCACGATCTCGATCTGCCACTGCGCGCAGCGACCTTCGCTGCAGCGTCCGGGCGTGTGGTCGCCTTTTCGCTGGCGGCCCTGCGCCAGGCGTTCACGGCCGGGCGCGACCTCTCGCGGCCCGACAACGTGCTGATCTCGGCGGCTGCCTGCGAGCTTCATCCGCGGGCGGTCTTGAAGGGAATCGAGAGTCGGTCGATCGAAGAGCGCCTGCGCGCGGCGACGGCCGAGGCGGTCACCCGAGACGTCAGGGAGGTGCCCACCGTCATCGCTCGAAATCGCCTGTTCACCGGATCGAACGCAGTCGAGGAGGCCGCGCGAGCGGGGTAGCCAGTGCACCGCGGCGGCTCCAGCTGTAGAAGCCCGATACGCGGCGACTACCTACCGCTTCGTCACGGATCGTCCGCCAAGGCGTTACTTGCTTCTCAGTGTCCGATCGAGGATGCTTGGCTAAGTGGCCTCTTTCGACCCTGATCACGAGCTAAGGGTTGCCGCGAATCGACGGGCACGCGAGCTTGGTCAGCGATACGACGATCTAGTTCCAATCGACGCCCTCCGCGAGGGCTTTGTCTTTCGAGGTGAGCAAGTCAGCTTCGGCTCCTTTCAACGGGGCATCCACCGGCCGAGACAGATGCGCGGTCCTGCCGCCCTGACCGTCATGACGGCGGCGCGCGTGTCAGGCAGGCAGCCCGCGTACGAAGATGAACTCGACCTGGACAGCGGTGCGATCCTCTATCGCTACCGCGATGGTCCGATTGATCAACCGGACAACCGAGCGCTGCGAGCGGCGCTCGAGTTACAGGCACCGCTCATCTACTTCCACGGGATCGCGCCCGGCCAGTACGACGTCGTACAGCCGGTTTTTGTCACGGGAGACGACCCTGGAAGTCGCACGGTCTTACTTGAAGTCGGGCTGCCTGCCGCCGACGTGCGCGGGGAGGGCCTGGTCTCCTCGCCCGATGCCCGGCGCTACGCGCTTCGAGAGGTCCAATTTCGACTTCATCAGCAGCGTTTCCGCCAAGACGTCCTCCGGGCTTACCGGCATCGATGCACCGTCTGCGCCCTCCGGGAGCCCGCGCTGGTTCAGGCAGCGCATATCGTGGAGGATCACCACGAGATGGGCATTGCAGGTGTGGTGAACGGGCTTGCCCTCTGCGCGATCCACCATCTCGCCTACGACCGGAATCTAATGGGTATCGACCCAGAGGGCGTAGTCCACATCGCCCGCCGGCTTCGGGACGAGCGAGATGGACCAATGCTGCGCGAGGGTCTACAAGGCTTTCACGGATCCAACATTGTTCTTCCCCGACGCCGGGCAGATCGACCCGAGCCGCGGCGGCTTGAGGCGCGGTTCGAGTACTTCGCACAGGTAACCGACGCCGCGTAGGTGCAGCAGTGGATGCCGGAGTCCGGCCAGATGCCAGCGGCCTGGGTCTCATTTACTAACCTCCACACGGCATGCCCAAGGCCAGAGCGAAGGAGCAGACCCACTCGCCCGACGGCGCGCCCGCCCCCGTCAAAGACCGTCGCGGCCCCGAGGAGCGCCTCCCCCGTGGCGGAGGCGAGCACCACGACCTCCCGGACCGCGAGCAGTGCGAGGAGATCCTCCGCAAGATGCTCCTCATCCG
>JBHEMX010000079.1:0-8568 GCA_046262355.1 Actinomycetota bacterium
GCAACGTCTGGTCGCGTTGGCCTTCAGATCTCGCTCCAGCCACCGGTGCTGTGGAGATCCAGCGCCGCAGCCACCAACCGCCCAGCACATGCTGTTGAGGACGACCACGTGCCAGGAGGCACCGACGTTGTAGGAGTAGTAGCCGTGCTGAGAAGGCCCTCGGCTAAGCGGTCGGGATGGTCGAGGGCCGGCTCGCGAGCCGAAGTAGTTAAAGTAGCCGCTCACCCCTGGAAGCGGGGAGCAGCGAGTCGGCCCGCATTTGAGGCCGGGTCCGTACTCGTGGTTCCCGATCGCCGGGCGCGTCTTGGACAGGTATCTACCCCAGCTCCTCGCGTAGCTCCGGCGAAAGTTCGCGTGGCTCGAATGCTCGTACTGGCTGTCGCCGAGCATGAAGACGGTGTCCGCCCCGCTCAACAGCCGACTCGTCGCCAGCTGCTTGCAGTAGGCGTTCGGGCCATAGCCGCTGCCGGCGCCGTGGCCGCGGTTGAAGTATCCGCTCGCGGGATCGCAGGCGATGTCGCCCGCGCCTGCGAGCAACGAAGAGTCCCCCATAGCAGGGGAAGCCGTCGCCCCACAAGTGGCCACGAGTAGGACGGTTACGAACGCGCGTCCGCACCACCTGAGACGGCGCTCTGTCATTCGGACGAAGTCCCTTCCGGGTAGCGATCGATGAGGCTTGGCGCCTCCCTAGCAAAACTCTAACACCCAGAAGGATCTCATGTAGCGGTAAACCCGAAGCCTCCTTTTGGAGTAGTGCCCTACCGATGCGATTCCGGCTCGGCTAGGTCGAGAGAGCGGCCCGCCCTGCGTGCGGTCCGCGCCCGAAGCGCAGGTAGAGCGACGGCAGGACGAGAAGGTTGAGAAGGGTTGAGGTCACGAGCCCTCCGAGGATCACCACGGCCATCGGGTGCTCGATCTCGTGCCCGGGAATGTTGCCCATGATCACCAGGGGCACGAGCGCGAGACCCGTCGCTAGCGCCGTCATGAGGATCGGTGCGAGCCGCTCCCGCGCGCCCCGCAGGACGAGGCCGGGGCCGAAGGTCTCTCCCTCGAAGCGCTCGAGGTGCTGGAAGTGATTGATCATGAGGATGCCGTTGCGCGCGGCGATCCCGAACACTGTGAGGAAGCCGACGAACGACCCGAGCGAGAGCACGCCGCCGGAGAGAAAAGCCCCGAGAGTCCCTCCCACGAGGGCCATCGGCAGGGTCAGGAAGAGCAGGGTGGCAAGGCGCACGCTTCCGAAAGCGGTCTGCAGCAGCAGGAAGATCGCGGCGGCGGCGGCGGCTCCGAAGCCGAGCAGACGGGCCTGGGCCGCGCCGAGCTCGTTCGACTCCCCGAGCACCTCCGCGTGGTATTCGCGCGGGAATCGAACTTCCTCGAGGCGATCCTCAACCTCGTCCACCACCGAACCGAGGTCGCGGCCTTGGACGTTGGCGCCGACGTCGATCCGGCGCGACTGAAGCTCCCGCTCGATCGCGTTGGGGGTCGGCGCGACGCGCACGTCGGCCACCTCCTCGAGCGGCACCTGTTCGCCGCTCGGCGTGTCGATCGGCAGTTTCCGGATGCTGGTGACACTGTTGCGGGTCTCTGGCGTGCTCCACACCTGCACGTCGTAGGCCTTCCCGTTCTTGAATATGTCGCCGACTTCCTCGCTCGCCACCAGCGCGGCCGACTGGCGCCGGATGTCTCCCGGCTTGACGCCATGGCTCCGCGCGGCGGCCAGATCGACTTCGACCTCGACGTGCGGGATGTCTTCCTGAAGGTCGGCGTGGGCGTCGACCACCCCCTCGATCCCCTGGATCCGCTGTGAAACCTCGTCCGCCCTACGGCGCAGCGTCTCGAGGTCGGGCCCGAAGATCCGCACGACGATCGACTCGCTCGTTCCTGTCAGGACCTCCTTGACGCGCTCCCTGAGGTAGGTCTGGACATCGCGGTAGAGCCCCGGGTAGCTGTTGACCGTGCTCTGGACGGACTCGAGCGTCTTGTCGTAGTCCACCTCGGGGCTGACGCTGATCCAGTTCTCGCCGAAGTCGACGCCGTAGACCTCGTCGGCGAGGAACGCCTGGCCGATGTGGGAGCCGCAGTTGCGGACGCCGGGGATCGCCCGCAGGTCCTTGCACGCGCGCGCGGAGATGCGCGTCTCCTCCGGTTGGGATGTCCCCGGCTTGGTCAGCCAGTGCATGAGGAAGTCTCGCTCCTTGAAGTTCGGAAGCAGCGACTCGCCGAGCGTTGGAACCACGGCGAGTCCGGCGGCGAAGCAGACGCCCGTAGTGACGAGCGCCGGGCGAGGGGTGCGGATCGACCGGGTCAGGACCGCGCTGTAGACCCGCTTCACCCGCCTGAGTAGGGGCGACTCGCGGTGGCGGCGACCTTTGGACAGGAGGACCAGACAGAGCACGGGCGATACGGTGAGGGCGACGAGCATCGACACGAGCACCGCCAGGCTGTAGGCGAGGGCGAGCGGGCGGAAGAACGAGCCCGACAGTCCCTCGAGGAAGAACACCGGCGCGATCGCCACCACGTTGATCACCGTCGCGTAGGTGATCGCCGTCCGCACCTCGACCGAGGCTTCGAGGACGATCGCGAAGGTCGACCTGCCGCTGCCCTCCTGGCGCGGCTGCCGCAGTCGGCGGACGATGTTCTCGACATCGATGATCGCGTCGTCGACGACCACGCCGATGGCCACGACGAGCCCCGCCACGACCATCACGTTGATCGTGGCCCCCGTCAGGTGGAGCATGAGCAGCGCCGCCACCAGCGACAGGGGGATCGCGATCAGGCTGATGAAGGTCGTACGCCACTCGAATAGGAAGGCCGCCAGGATCAGCGCAACGAGCACGACGCCGAGGATCCACGCGGTGGTGAGGTTTTCGAGCGCCGTCTCGATGAAGGTCGCCGGCCGGAAGATGGTGGTGTCGACCTCCCACCCGGGTAGGCCCGGGCGCAGCTTGGCCATCGCCTCCTCGACCCCGCGGGTCACCTCCAGCGTGTTGCTGCCGGGGTACTTCTGGACGACCAGCATCAACCCCTGACGGTCGTTGATGACCGCGTCGCCGATCAGCGGCTGATGGCCCTCCACGACTTTGGCCACGTCAGCCAGGCGCAGCGGCCCGCCGTTGCTTCTCTCGATGGGCACCTCGGCGAGGTCGCTCGGCTTCGCGATCGGGAGGACGTTGCGGATGTCGATTCGCTGCCCCCGGGTCTCGACGAAGCCGCCGGTACCGACCACCGCGCCCTCCGAGTACTGGAGCAGGCCGGCCTCGAGCGCGTCGGCGGTGACGTCCATCACCTTCTCGATCGACACGCCATGATCCGCCAGCCGGCGTGGGTCGACGTGGACCTGCTGCTGCTGCAGCCGCTCGCCCCAGATCGCCACGTTCGCCACGCCCGGCACCCGCAGCAGGCGCTGGCGGACCTTCCAGTAGGCGGCCATCGACATCTCGGTCAACGAGTGCTCGTCCGACGTCAACCCGATCTTCAGGACTCGACTCGTGGCCGAGAGGGGCGGCATCATGAAGGGCGGACTTGCCCACTTGGGCAGCTCGGGGGTCGCCGCCGTGACGCGCTCCTGGACCAGCTGGCGCGCGCGGAGAAGATCCGTCCCCGGTTTGAAGATGAGCTCGATCGAGGACAGGTCGGCGACCGACTTCGAGCGCATCGCCTCGAGGCTTTCGACCCCGTTCAGCCGCTCCTCGAGCGGAACCGTGATCAGCTCCTCCACCTGCTTGGAGGAGTTACCGACCGCGATCGTCTGGATCTCGACCATCGGCGGGGCGAACTCCGGGAAGACGTCCACCGACGCGTTGCGCGTCTCGACCACCCCGAAGGCCATTACGGCCGCGGCCCCGAACACGACAAGCCAGCGGAACCTCAGGCTCGACCGGACCAGCCAGCGCATGACCCGGCCCTGGTCGGTCAATGGTCGACCTCGAACTCGCTGCCGTAGACCTCTGCGGTGCCCACGGCCACCACCTCGGTGCCGGCGCGGGGACCCCGGGAGAGCATGACCCTGTCTCCGTCGACTCGCTCGATCTCTATTTCCTTGCGCACGTAGACGAGAGGCGCCGGGCTCGTGTAGGCGTACGCCTTACCGTCCGGCTGGTAGACCACGGCGCCGTACGGGATCACCGTCCACGGTCCATCTTGACGGACCTTCGCGGTCTTCAGGCCGACGCGCCTGGCCCCCTCCGACTCGAACGTGACCCGCGCCACTCCCGCCCCCGGAACGGGCTCTACCTTGACGGGATACTCGCTCTTGGTCTCCTCCAGATCGCCGCAGCCCAGGAGGAAGACGGCAATCGCGACCGCCAGGACGGCGGCGGGCCCGCCGGCCCGGCCGCTACGGCGCTGTCTGCGGTCCATCCGCCGGTCGGGCTTCGAGACCTGCCCTAGCGTCGCGGCCGGCGGCGAGCGGCTCGGCCTCCTCCCACCCGTACACGAGCTCGTCCTCGGGCCTAGGACCGGGCTCGGCCGTCCCGAAGCGGAGGTACAGCACGGGGAGGACGAACAGGGACAGCAGGGTCGAGGTAACCAGGCCGCCGAGGACCACGATCGCCATCGGGTGCAGGATCTCGAGCCCCGCGACGTCGCCGAGGACGACGAGCGGCAGCAGCAGGAGGGTGAGCGCTGACGCGGTCATCAACGTCGGTGCGAGGCGGTCTCGTGCGCCTCGAGAGACGAGCTCTCGACCAAAGGCCTCGCCATGCTCGCGCTGAAGGCGCTGCAAGTGCCCGATCAGGAGGACGGCGTTACGGGCTGCGATCGCCAGCAGGGCGAGGAGCCCGAGCAACGCACCGAGGGACAGCGTCGCACCCGCGACGAGCGTGGCGACGACGCCCCCCGCCAGGGCGACCGGCAGGGTGACGAAGGCGAGGGTCGCCAGCCGCCAGCTCCTCAGACCGGCCTGAAGGAGCAGGAAGACCGCAATCGCCCCGCCGAGCGCGAGCGCCAGCATCCGCCCTCCGCCGGCCTCTCGGCTCGTCGACTCCCGCTTCACCTCGGCGTGGTACTCGAGAGGGAAGCGGATGTCGGCGAGCCGGGTGTCGGCTCCTGCGCAACGGCGGTGGCGCTGCGACCGCTGACCTCGGCCGCGACGTCGATGTACCGCGACACGGCATCGCGCCTGATCACCGTCGGCGTCGGGCGGACACGAACGTCCGCGACGTCCCCCAGGCGCAGATAGCCGCCGCCGGGCCTGTCGATCAGCAGGTTGCCCACGCTCGACACGCTCTTGCGCGTGGCGGGCACCCCCTGCACGACGACGTCGAACACCTTCTGCTCCTGGAAGATGGATCCGACCTGAATGCCCTGCAGCAACGTGGCCTCGGCGCGCCGTACCTCGCCGGGATTTATTCCGAAGCGCCGCGCCTTGGCGAGGTCGACCTCTATCTCGAGGGTCGGCTTGACGTCCGGCGTCTCGAGGAGAGGATCGACGATGCCGCCGACACCGGACATGACGCGGCGCACCTTCTCGGCCTCTCGGCGTAGGACGTCCAGGTTCTGCCCGTAGACGCGTACGGCGATCGGCTTGTCGGTCCCCGTCAGTATTTCGAGCTCCTTCCTGGAGTTGGACTCGCGGCCGTCCTCGAGGGCGCCGACGTTCCGGATCTGCTGCTCGGAGTACGTGACGACGTCGCTCTCAACCTCGGGCACGCGGGTGACCACCTGCTCGATGGAGGCGACCGTCGCCTCATGGTCGGCGTCCTCGCCGATCCCCACCCACAGCTCGCTCGAATTGACGTCGACGATCCGGTCTCCCGTGATCGCTCGGCCGATCTGGGCGCCCCCGGGGAGCGACCGCAGCTCGCGACCGGCCTCCGCGGTGATGCGATTCATCTTCGGCTTCGACGCGCCCGGGGGCCCGTTCAGCCGGACGAGCACATCCCTGTCCTTGAAGGCGGGAATCGGCGAGAGCTCGAGCACGGGGAGTGCCGCGAGGGCGCCCGCGACGCACGCTCCCGAGGCGATGAGCGCGGCCCGCGGCGTGCGCAGCGCGCGGCCCAGCGCGGCCGCATAGCGGGGGCTCAGCCAGCGCAGGACCGGGGACTCGCGGCCGACGCGTGGGGCCCTCGAGAAGAGGAGCACGCTCAAGGCGGGCGAGAGGGTGAGAGCCACCACCATCGACGCAAGCACCGCCAGCAGGTAGGCAACCGCGAGCGGCTCGAAGAATGCCCCGGGCCGACCTCCCATGACGAGGACCGGCACGACGGCGAGCAGGAGGATCAGGGTTGCGTATGCGGCGGGGCCTCGGACCTCGGCGGAGGCCTCGAGAACGACGTCCGAGGTCCACTTCACGCGCCCTTCGTCGCTGTGTTGGCGGAGGCGTCGCAGGACATTCTCGACGCCCACCACCGCGTCGTCGACCACCACGGCGACGGCCGCCGCGAGGCCGGCGAAGGCGATCGCGTTGAGCGGCTGGCCGAGCAGGTCGAGGAGGAGGGCGGCGGTGATCAGCGATGACGGGATCGTCACGAGGCTGACTAACGCGGCGCGCCACTCGAACAGGAGCGCAGCGACAGCGGCGACCAGCAGTAGCCCACCGAGCAGGAGGGCGAGGGTCAGGTTGCCGAGCGCCTGCTCTATGAACCTCGCGGGCCGGAAGAGCTCGTCGTCGACCTGGATGCCCGAGAGGCCGGGCTCGAGCGTGTCGAGGGCCTCCTGGACGCCCTTGGTCACCTCCAGGCTGTTGGCGGCGGGGAACTTCTCGACGACGAGTACAAGACCGTTGGCGCCATTGACGACGGCATCCCCTATCAGCGGCTGGTGACCCTCGACCACCGTCGTTACGTCGGTCAGGCGCAGCCTGCCGTCCGTGCCTTCGACCGGGACCTCGCCCAGGGCCTCTGGGGTCGCCAGGTTCTCGAACGCGTGGCGGACCTGAAGCCTCTGGTTGGGCGTCTCGACGAAACCGCCGGTCCCAGGCGTCGAGGCCTCGAGGAAGGTGAGTGGAGAGACCAGTTGGGCATTGCCCGTGGTCCTCACGACCTCGTTCAGCGTGATGCCGCGCCGGCGCAGGCGCTCGGGGTCCACTTGCACCTGCAGCTGGTGGTCACGCTGTCCCCAGATCGCCACGTTGGCCACTCCGGGGACGCCCATGAGCCGCGGCCTGATCTTCCAGCGGGCGACGACCGAGGCCTCGATCAGCGAGATGCCGTTGGGATCGAGTCCGATCATCATCGCCCGGCTCGATGAGGACAGGGGCTGGATCATGGTGGGCGGCTTCGAGACGTTCGGGAACGCCTGCCCACCCAGCTGGGTCAGGCGTTCCTGCACGAGCTGGCGGGCCTGGAACAGCTCGGTGCCAGGCTCGAAGACCATGACGATCGATGACAGCCCAGGCACCGACTCAGAGCGAATCGTCTCGATGCCCGCCACCCCGTTGAGCAGGTCGGCCTCGAGCGGGACCGTAATCAGCTGCTCGACTTCGTCCGCAGCCAGCCCCAGCGCCTCGGTCTGAATCTCGACGTACGGCGGGGGGAACTCCGGCAGGACGTCAACCGGCGCATCCCTGAGCTGGGCGACCCCGAACGCCATCACGGCGACGGCGGCCCCGACCACCAGGAGGCGGAACTGCAGGCTCCCGCGGACGACCGCGCGCATCAGAGCTCGGGGTCCCGGCCGCTTCGAGGCAAGGCCACGTCATCGGCGGGGGCCGTCTCGTCGCAGACCTGCCCTCTCGTCATCGCGGACCTGACCCCCTCGTTTGGGCAGGAGCCCCCGCGGCCGTCTACCAGGGGCCTCTCATGGCTCTCATCTTCCTCTCATACTATGGACGATGTGACTTACCTGTCAAGGGGGTCGCAGGTGCCTTAATGGGCCGTGAACGGAGCGGCAACGGATCGCCCGAGATCGCGTCGCCCCGCGTGATTACACCCCTACACTGAGCACGCTGCGCATGTCGCCCGTCGAAGCCGCGGTTGTCGCCGGATGGTCGTTCGTGGTCGCACTTGCCGGTGGCCTAGTCGGCTTGGTTCTCGGCAACCTCCGGCTCCCGATCGTGTTGCTTCTCGCTTCGTCCCCGGCCGCGGGCGGTGGTGCGAATATCGCCATTTCGGGAGTCGCCGCCACGGCGGCTGCCGCCGGACACCTTCGGGCCGGTCGCATCAATTGGCGACTGTTCGCCTGGATGGCTCCGCCCTCGATCGTTGGAGCGGTCGCGGGCGGCTACCTCGCCGGAGTGATACCCGAGTCGGCCCTGCTCTTGGCCATCGCCGCGGTGCTGCTCTACAGCGGGTTCGACCTGGTCCGATGGGAGCGGGCAACCGGGCCGGCTGAGGCTTCCGGGGATCGACGCCTTGATCTAGGAGCCGCTGTCTTGTCGGGTTTTGTGATCGGACTCCTCGGCGGCCTTGTCGGCCTGATTCTCGGCGCACTCAGAATGCCTGCCCTGCTGAAGCTCGTGGGTGAGGCACCCGCTCGCGCCGTCGGCACGAACCTCACAGTGGGGGTCGTCGTCGGGATGGCGGGCCTTCTCGGTCATCTGCCGACGGCCGCACCTGACTGGGATCTTCTCGTGCTGGGAGCCGCCGCCTCCGTCCCCGGTGCGCTGCTCGGCGCGCGCTTGACGGG
>JBHEMX010000080.1:0-43065 GCA_046262355.1 Actinomycetota bacterium
TCGGCTCGGAGGGATCCGGCAACCCCTGCAGTTGTCCGTAGAGGCACAGGAACTCCCTGACGCGCAGCCGCTCCGCGAGAGGCATGTAACCCGCGGAGAAGCCGACCTTCGTCATCGCACGGCTGCGCCCGTGGGGCATGCGGTGTCCCGCTATCTCAACCCATCCCTCATCGGGCGTGACGACGCCGAGCAGCATGAACAGCGTCGTGGTCTTGCCGGCGCCGTTCGGTCCGAGAAGCGCGACGCGTTCGCCTGCGCGCACGGCCAGAGAGACGTGATCGACGGCGATCGTTCCCTCGTATCTCTTGACGAGCTGATGTGCGCGCAGGACCTCTTCCACGGTCGCCACACTATGGCAACGAAAGCGAGCTCGACGCGCGCCTTGCGACGGGGGTGAGAAGAGACCGCCCGCGCGGGCGGCGGAAAGGCGCGCGGCCTTCCCTATGTGCGCGCGGGACCGACGATGGCCGTGGATCCGGCCTTCGCCTGCAGCTTGTGCGCCGCGTCGCCGTTGTTGACGGCGAGGGAGATCCGGCGGTAGGAGTCCTCGACGAGCACGAAGTCACCGGCCTCGACGTCACCGAACGTCCCGGCGAGGGGGACGTTGAGCCGGTGGCCTTCCATGCGCACCTCGAGGTGGGGGCGCTCGGCGAGCTCGACCTCCTCGAGGAGGGGACGCACCACGTTCAGCTGGAGGTTGCCGAAGCGATCGACCTGGAGCACCTCGGCGTGGAGGTGATCGTCGTGGAGCCAGGCCTCGGGTATCTCCAAGGGCACCAGGTCTGCGGCGGCGACGGGCGGGCCGAGCTCGGAGGGATCCACGCCGGCGGCGACGTGAGCCGCCGCCGGAGCGAAGACGTCCCGGCCCTGGAACGTCCTCGACACGGGCGTCAGGAGGAAGTCCTCGTTCGTGAGCTCGAAGGCATCCTCCAGGCCCCCGCATTCCTCGACCGCGGCCACCAGTAGACCGTTGTCGGGACCGACGAAAACGGCGCCCGAGGTGCACCGGAGCGCGATCGCGCGCCGGTGCGATCCGACGCTCGGGTCGACAACCGCAAGATGCACGCCGTCGGGCAGGAAGCGGATCGCCTGCCGCAGAACTATCGACCCGTGGCGGATGTCGTGTCGCAGGATGTTGTGATGGAGGTGCACCACCTTCAGCCACGGCGCGATCCGCAGCATGACGCCGTGACACACGCCCACGAACTCGTCTTCCAATCCGTAGTCGGACAAGAACGTGACGACCTCGCGCCGGCCTCCCGTCCCGGGTTTGGGCTCGGCCAACGTCACTTCCCTTGCTGACGCCGCTGCCAGCGCGTCTTCTTGAGCATCTTGCGATGCTTTTTCTTGCGCATCTTCTTTCGTCGTTTCTTGATCAGGGACGGCATCTTCTTCCTCCAAGCCTTGGCGATCCTGCATACACCATGTGCATGCCCTACTCGGTTCTGAACAGCTCTCGCAGGTCGACCGGCCCGCGCGACCGACCTTCGATGTCGATCCGGAAGGAACCGAGTCGAAGCCCCCGCACGCCCTCGGACACGGGGGAGACCATGCGCAAGATGTCCTCGGACGTGTCGAACTCGAGCACACCGATCCCGACGCAGGAACCCTTGCCATCCTCCATGCCGACGACGAGCCCGTCGAGCAGCGCGAGGTCGAACTCGGGCGGCAGCGTAGGCATGAAGACGGTCGGCCTCACACGCCAGCGAGACACTCCCGTCGAGAAGTAGGCGGCGAACTGCTCCTCTCTGAATGCGGCCCTCTCGTCGACCGAGCGCGTCGAGACCTCGTTCGCCACGGGAAGCTCTATGACCTCGGCCGGGGTGAACCGCTGAGCGATGCCGAGGATCGGCTCGAGCTCACCCCCGCGCTCGAACGCAACGACGACATCGGGTGCGACCAGATCCATCTTGAAGTACTTGAGCGTCTGAGCGTTGACGCCCGAAAGGAATCCCGTCGTGTCCACGACCACGAGACGGCAGCCGGCCTCACGCGCCTTGACAACCAGCTTCGCGGTGGCGGTCACGAGGCTCAGCAGATGACCGCGCGGGGTGATCGATCCGACGAACGCAAGGCCGTCCGCCGGGCGCACGGTGTCCCTGCCGACGTCTGCCATGCCGGTGGTGAGCTTCAGGCCCACCGTCGTCGGGGGACCCACCGTCGACTGCCCGATATCCGCATCCACGATGGCGGAGGAGATGCCCGCGTGCGTCGCGCGCTTCACAAGCTCGATGCCGAAGGTCGTCTTTCCTGTGTCTATCCCCCCGAGGAGAAAGACCACCCCCGGGTTCGCGCTGAGGCGCTCGAACGCCGCCTCGTGTTCCGCCACCATCGCCAGCTCGACTCCTTCTCGGCGGTGAGCGAAGCCACCGCCCTCTCCAGCAAAAAGACCGCCCCCGAAGGGACGGTCGAGGTCGGGCCGTCGTTCGTCGGGTGCTCTAGTACCCCACTTAGCCGGCGTCCATGTAGCGCTGCTGCAGGTACTTCCGGATGTCGTCCTCCCGGATCCTGTAGCCGCGACCCACTCGGACGGCCGCCAGTTGCCCCGACTTCACGAGCCGGTACACGGTCATGTTGGACACCCGGAGCTGACGGGCGACCTCCGCGACCGTGAGGAACCGTCCCATGACCGAATGGCTCTCCGCGTCGGTACCCATACCCTCGCTCAGCTCTGCCGTCCTTATGTCTCGCGATCGTCGAGACGATCGCTGCCCTATGTCGCTGCCCTATGTCGCTGCCCGTCTCCGGCTTGGTCCGTTCCCCCACAACTGCGCTGGAGATGCCGTGATGCGACATCCACAACACCGGCGAGTATACACAGCGCCGTTTTCCCAGGTCACCGGGGTTCCGCGAAAAAGATCTAGACGAGCAACCGGCCGTTCTCGAGCAGCAGACTGCCGTCTATGAGCACGGAGGGACGCAACACCACGCGATCCATGTGCGACGACACGCGCACCGTTCCGCCGAACGTGTGGTTGTCGCCGAAGGCAACGTGGATCGTGCCCAAGACCTTCTCGTCTTCGAGCACGTTGCCCGTCAGGCGGGCGGCCTCGTTGGTCCCGATGCCGAGCTCTGCGACGGAGAAGGCGTCGGGCCCGTGGGGCTCGATCACGGCGCGGAAGCGCTCGCCCGCCGCCCCGTCGAACGCGATCGCGCGGCCGTTCTCGATCGTGACGACCAGCAACTCGCCCCCGTCGGCGGCGCCGTCGAAAACGATGCGACCGTTCGTCGCGCCCTCGACCGGCGCAACGAAACCCTCGCCCGCAGGAAGGTTGCCGAACGAGCCGCGCGTCCTCAGGTCCCCGTCGTCGGCCAGTCCCGAACGTCCCTCGATCGAGAACGTCACGTCGGTGCCCTCGGGGTTCGTGATGTGAACCTCGGTTCCGCCGCTCAACGCGTCGGCGACGCTCTTGGACCGTCGGCGGATGGCCCCGTAGTCCGCTCCCATCGTGCGCACGAGCATCTCCTCCGTGATGCCGGGCATCGTCGCAGCTCTCATCCCCGCGTCGGTCGCAGCCCGCCGCGCCGCGGTATGAGACAGTGACTTCGCGGTCGGAGCGACCATCACATCGCATGCAAGCATCGCGGCGGCGATGTGGTCGGGCGGCTCGCTTCCGTTGCCGGCTCGTTCCGACATCTCGGCCACGACAGTCTCTGCGCCGAGCTCTCGAGCCTGCTTCGTCAGCCGCCGAGCGATCGCATGCCGGGTGGGGTCGGTCACGACGAGGACGTTCTCTCCTTCGCGCACGTCGAGACAGTCGACCAGCACCGTCTGAAGCGCCTTGGACTCCGGGTTCACGACGCCGGGCGCCCGAGAATCTCCTCGAAGATCAGCCAGGAGGGCTCGTACAGTCGGGGCGGCCGGTTGTCGTCCATCGCGATGATCACCACGTCTTTCTTCTCGGCGGGGGCAACCGCGAGCGCGGCGTCGTTGATGTCCATGACCGCGACGGTGGGGATGCCGCGCTCGATCGCAGCTCCCGCGAAGCCGTGATCTCCGAGAACGATGTCCGGCCACGGCTGCGACTCCAGCAGCGCCTCCATGGCGGCCGACCGATGCGTGTGCTTGAGCGACGCCCCGTCCGCGAGGCATCCAACCCCGCCGATGTAGCGCACCTCGGCGCGCCCGTTGTCGAAGTCGAGCTTCTCCTCCTCGCGCAATCGCAGCACCTTGCCGCCCGCGGCCCGGTACGCGTCGACCACGCGGATGTGGTGCTCAAGCAGCCCGGTGGGATGGCCGGTGGTTGCGAGCAGCGTTGCCCCGCGCTCGGCCTCCTCGGCGAGCCGCGTGGCGGCCGCGACGATCGCGGCAACGGTGCGCTCCGGATCGATGGTGTCCGCCCCCTGGAGATCGGCGACGTCCGCCGAGCATCCGGTGATGTCGGCCAGGAACCCAAGGACCTCCCCCGCCGAGTAGCGGGTGATCCCCGACATCCCGAACGCCGCGCCGGCGTCCTCGCCGCTCACGAGCGAATGGATCTTGGAGACGTTGTTGTGGCGCGAGTGCGACTGGTGCGGCCCCACGACCCCCCCGGCCACGAGCGCCGTGGCGGCCCGGGTCTGGATCTCGGTCGACATGAGCCGCATCTTAAGCTGTGGCGAGAGCGGCCTTCGGTGAGCCGTGGGGTCCACCCCGCGCTCCTGCAGCTCCCCGTCCCGCAGCTCCCCGCTCCCGCAACTCCTCAATGGGTGCAGCGACCCGTCGCTACGGGCGCCGTCGCGGAGATGCCTCGCTCGACCTCGTCGGCCACCTCGGCCCCCGTGAGTGCATAGCCCGTGTCCCCCGCGCTCGTTGAGGCGGCGAACACGACGCCTGCGACGCGCCTCCCCTCGATCACGAAGGGGCCACCCGAATCGCCCTGTCGCACCTTGGCGGTGAGCTCGTAGACCTCACGCGAGACGATGTCGCGCCCGTAGATGTCGAGGCCGCGCGCCTCTTCGATCAGCCTCTGAACCGCCGCCGGGTGCGCCTTGAGCACGCCGTTGGCATCGCCCGGATAGCCCAAGGTCGCGCCCGACGTCGCGCGCTCGAGCGGGGCGGTCTCGAGAGGCAGGGATGCCCCCTCTAGTCCCGCGGCCTTGATGACGGCGATGTCGAGCCCGGGATCGAACAGCACCACGGTTCCGGGGTTGGACCCGTCCAGGTCTTCGACCGTGACATCGTCGCCGCCCGCAACGACGTGTGCGTTGGTGACGACCGTCTGCGGGGCCGCGATCCATCCGCTACCGAGCTGGGTGCCGCCACAAGCGGGAACGATGATGCGCACCGTCGAGTCGCCGGCGGCCCGCAAGGCGCGCCGCGCGAACCTGTTCGCGGGAAGGTCCACGGGCCGGGTGGCCGGAGGAAAGCCGACGAAGACCTGCGGGAAATCCGACGCATCGAGATACTGGCGGACGTAGGCCAAGAGGTCGGGAGGCTCGCCGAGATCGTTCATCGTCCGCAACACCTCCGAGCGACGCAGCTGGTGCGCCAGGCTCGGGATGGGGCCCAGGACGAGCAGCGATCCCAGCAGCCAGTAGGAGACCAACGTCACGCCGACGCCGAACAGCGAGCCGAGCGCGGAGTCCACGACTCCCAGCCGGACGCGCCTCGCGAGCGCACCCGAACGCTGGCCCAGCAGGTAGCCGATCACCTGACCCACCGAGAGGCCCACGAGCACGACGGCGAGCGCTATGAGAGCCCCCTCGACGCCGCCGCCCCTGGTCACCGCGGCCGCCACGCGCGGGCCGAACGCAACCCCCGCGAAGAGTCCGATCAGTCCCCCGCCGAACTCGAACGCCTGCCCCAGCACGCCGCGACGCCAGCCGCGCAGCGCGGCCGCCACGGCGAGTAAGAACACGACGACGTCGGCGATCATGCCTGGTGCCCCGTCGCGCAAATCACCGACGCATTCGAGCGCCCCTGCATCACCGATGGCTGCGTTTCTCGTCGCTCACGTAGCTCCAGTACGCTCGACTCCTCGCGCCTTGCCCTCGGCGCGCAGGAACGCCTCGGTGCTGGCGATACTTGCGCGACAGACCACTAGTCGATCCCGAGGCCCGTCTGCAGCGCTCGGAACGTGAGCCCGAAGATGACCAGCGCCGCCCCCCCGAACACGACCCAAGAGATGCCCTCTTGTCTGCGGGCGAAGCGGTGGGCCGCGACGAGGACGGCCAGGGGGAAGAGGGCTCCATACGCATAGTGCAGCCAGCTGGGGCCGTTCGAGGCAGGCACGCGTCCCGACAGGAACAGGACGGCTCCGACCGCCGCCTGGATCCCGAGGATCACTTGAAGCCCCGCAAGCAGCTTCCAGAACCACTCGCCCGGGGGCCTGTTGCGCACGAAGCAGACGAGCGCTGCGAGGGCGAGCAGCGCCCAGCCCGTCGGTATCGCATATGCGATGAACCTGTGGATCGTCGTCACGCTCGTGAAGGTTACGGGCCGCCGCCCGCGATGGCCGCGAGCCGGGGGATGCATGAGCCGAGCACGCCGTCCACCGAGCGCTCGACGACGTCCCGGTGGGGTCGGGAGACCTCCTCCGGCGCCTTGTCGCGCAGCCACTCGCTCGGGACCCTCTCCGGCGCGCCGCACATCTCCGCGAAGTGGATCGTCCATACCTTGGGCACGATCGTCTCGGCCTGGTACCCACCCCCGCCGGTGGCGACCCACCTGCCTTGTGCGCTGCGATGGGCGATCTCGTGCAGAAGGTGAGCCATGCGCGGGTAGGCGCGCATCGTGAGCCCGAGGTTCGCCAGAGGATCGCCGTGGTGCGTGTCCGCGCCGAGTTGCGTGAGCAGGAGCTGGGGCCTGAAGGCCTCCGCCAGGGCCGGGGCGGCGCGCTCCAGTGCCCACAGATAGTCGTCCTCGCCGGTGCCCGGCAGCAGCGGGATGTTGGCGCAGGTGCCGCGCGCGTCGCCCTCGCCGATCTCGTCTTCGAAGCCCGTCCCCGGGTAGAGATAGCGGCCCGACTGATGCAGCGACACCGTCAGCACGCGCGGGTCATCGTAGAAGATCCACTGCACGCCGTCGCCGTGGTGTACGTCTACATCGAGGTACATCACCCGCCAGTCCGGGCGCAACTCGAACACCTTCGCTATCGCGACGGCGGGGTCATCGTAGATGCAGAAGCCCGACGCCTCCCTCCGGCGCGCATGATGCAGCCCTCCGGCGGGGTTGAAGGAATGCCGTGCCTCGCCGCTAACGACCAGCTCCGCGGCGACTATCGAGGCCCCGCACACCGCCGCCGACGCCTCGTGCATCTCGTCGAAGATCGGGTTATCCGGCGTGCCGAGACCGAACTCGATCCCCGCCCAACGCTCCATCGTTCCATCGCCGATGCCGCGCACGGCATCCACGAACGCGGCGTCGTGCACCGCGATTATCTCTTCGCTCGTCGCCGAACGAGACGGCACCTCGCGGACGTCGCCGAGGCCGACGAGTCCGAGCCGGCGGATGTTGTCGTAGGTCAGGAGGACCCGCTCGGGACGCAGGGGATGAGATGCGCCGAAGTCGTAGGACCTGGCGATGTCCTCGACGTTCACGAGGGCGACGCCGCTCATCTGAGCCTCCAGCGGTGCCTCAAGCGCAGGCGGGCCGGCTCATCGCATCTGCGCCTTCTGGACCTTGCCGGAAAAGTCGATGCCTACGGTCTTCCATTCGGTGAACTCGTCGAGCGCCTGGGGGCCGGCCTCTCGGTGGCCGTTGCCGGTGTTCTTCATGCCGCCGAAGGGGACCTGCACCTCTGCCCCGATCGTCGGGGCGTTCACGTACACGAGTCCGAACTCGAGCTGCTGCACGGCTTTGAAGACGTTCCTGATGTCGTGGGTGTAGAGCGAGCACGACAATCCGTAGTCGGTGCTGTTCGCGACCGCTATCGCGTCCTCGATCGAGTCGACCCTCATGACGCCGGTTACGGGGCCAAAGATCTCCTCGCGCGCGATGCGCATCTCAGGAGTCATCTCGTCGAACACGGTAGGCGACACGAAGTTGCCGGCGGCATGCTCGCCGCCGCTCAGCTCCCGTCCCCCGACGAGCACCTTGGCGCCCTCGCGACGGCCGAGATCGATGTATTCCAGCACCCGGTTCTTCTGCTTCTCGTTGATCACCGGAGCCAGCTCGACGGCCGGATCGAGCCCGCTCCCGACCTTCATCCCCTCCACCCGCTCGACGAGGCGCTCGTTGAAGCTCTCTCTAACGGCCTCGTGGACTATCAACCTCGAGGTTGCGGTGCATCGCTGACCCGACGTTGCGAACGCCCCCCACGCCGACGCCTCCACCGCGAGATCGAGCTCCGAATCGGGCATGACGATCAGAGCGTTCTTCGAGCCGAGCTCCAACGCACAGCGCTTCATGGCACGCGCACACTTCTCGTTGATCATACGCCCGACCTCGAGGGAACCCGTGAACGAGATCCCCCTCACGCCGGGGTGATCGACGAGCGCGGCTCCGGCCTCGTCTCCCATGCCGTTGACGAGATTGAGCACGCCGGGGGGCAGCCCTACCTCCGCGAACATCTCCACCAGCAATGCGGCGCACAGAGGAGTGTCCTCGGCCGGCTTGAAGACCGCGGTGCAGCCCGAGATGATCGCCGGAGCGATCTTCCACAGCGGGATGGCGATCGGGAAGTTCCACGGCGCGATGAGCCCGACGACGCCGAGGGGATGCCTCACGGTCATCCACAGCTTGTCGGGCAGCTCGGCAGGTATCGCCTGACCGACCGCTCGTCGTCCCTCGCCCGCCATGTAGTGGGCGAAGTCGATGCCTTCTTGGACGTCGGCACGCGACTCCTTGAGCGTCTTGCCCATCTCGCGCGTCATAATCTCCGCGATCTCGTCCTTGCGCTGTTCCAACAGCAGCGCGACGCGCAGCACGTAATCAGCCCGCTCGGGCGGTGGGGTGGACATCCAGCGCGGGTAGGCAGCAGCAGCCGCCTGCACGGCACGGTCCACGTCGGCCGGCTCGGAGCGAGCGAACGTGCCGAGCACCTCGTTGCGGTCGGCAGGATCGCGCGACTCGAAGGTTCCTCCTGAAGCCGACTCCACCCACTTGCCGTCTATGAAGTTGCCGAAGTCGGTACGCGTTGCCATCGCCACCCCTCCTCACGGTTGGGCGCCATCCTAAGTTCTCGGTCCCACCGCCGGTGGTCGAGCGGCGCGCCGCCTATCATGGCGCTTCGGCGCGGTCGAAGTCATCGAAGGGATGGATGTGCTCGGTCGGACGTTGCTGTGGGCGGCAGACCAGCCGCGCATCAAGCGCTTCGTCGCTCACGCTCGTCTGACGAGGCCCGTGGTCGAGCGATTCGTTGCCGGAGACACCCTCGACGACGCGGTGCGCGCCATCAAGGAGCTCAACGCGCGCGGCATCGGAGGCATCCTCGATCTACTCGGCGAGGGCGTCGGCGGTCCGGAGGAGGCAGAGGCGGCTGCGGCCGACTATCTCTCGGCGATCAAGCGCATCGAGACGGACAGGATCGACACGACCGTGTCGGTCAAGCTCACCCAGCTCGGTCTCGCCTTCGACAAGGGCAACTGCATCGATCATCTGCGACGGCTCGCCGCCGAAGCCGCTGCGGTGCAGACATGTGTCGAGATCGACATGGAACAGGCTCCCCATGTCGTCGACACGCTCGACGTCTATCGAGTCATGCATCCCGACTATCCGGACATGCGCATCGCGCTGCAAGCCTATCTTCGCCGTACCCCGGTCGATCTGCAGACCATGGCCGCGTTGAAGCCGAAGGTTCGTCTCGTCAAAGGCGCCTACGCCGAGCCTGAGTCGCTCGCCTTTCAGAGCCGCAAGGAGATCGACCGGCAGTACGCCTTCCTCACGGACTGGCTGTTCGAACGCGGCACCGACCCGGCGATAGCGAGCCACGACGGCAAGTTGATCGAACATGCACGGCGCGCGGCCGAGGCGGCGGGCGCAGGGAAGGAGCGCTTCGAGATACAGATGCTCTACGGCGTTCGCCGCGACCTGCAGCAAGAGCTGGCGCGGCGCGGCCATCGCGTACGGGTCTACGTCCCATTCGGCTCCGCGTGGTATCCGTATCTCACCAGACGCATAGCGGAACGCCCCGCCAACCTTCGCTTCTTCCTTCGTGCGCTGCTGCACGACTGATAGCACAGGAAGCCAAGAAGACAGACCCCAGAAACCTCGAGACGGCCGACCCTCGTGCACTTCCCCACACACGAGGACCCGCAGCCTCTACCGGCTTCTGGGGCCTGATGTCCCGAGGAACGATCCGGGGAGGTCGGGAGACTTCGCTCAGCTTGCCCCTCGGGACGAGCGAGAACATAGCCAGCGCATGGAGCACCGTCAACGACGCGATGGTGCAGGTAGGCATACAAACGTGCTGGTCAGGGGGTCGCGGGATTTCTTCGCGCTATGGATACTTTTCCTCGCGCTCTTCGAACGTCAGCAGGTGCAGAGCTGTGGCCACCCTTCGCGCAACAGACATTCGTATAGCTCGAGCAGAGAGTCGGCGGTCGCTTGCCATGAGAAAGAGCTTGCAGAACGCAGCGCGTTGTCCGCGAACGCAAGACGCACCGCTTCGCTGCTCAGGATCGTCTCGAGGCGCGCGGCGAACACCTCCGGATCACGCGAGCCAACGAGGAACCCGGAGCTGCCGTCCTGCACGATGTGTGACAACCCCCCAACCGAGGTTCCGACGACGGGCGTGCCACAAGCATGGGCCTCCAACGCCGCGAGCCCGAACGACTCGGAATAAGAGCAAACGACGACCGCGTCCGCGGCGCGGTAGAAACGCGGCACCTCGTCGTGCGAGGTCGCGCCGACGAACCGGATGTTCGATCCGACGTCGAGGGATGCCGCGAGCGTCCGCAGGCGAGCGAGCTCGTTGGCGCCCGCCGCTCCGCTCTCTCCGCCGACGACGTGGAAGAGGAGCGGCCGGTCGAGCCTCGGCACGAGCTGCCCCGCGGCGCGGATCGCAAGCTCGAGCCCCTTCAGCGGCTGAATGCGCCCGACGTAGAGCATCATTGCCTCGTCACTCAGCCCCAGTCCGGCCCGGTCCGCGGCTCGGTCCCCAGGCCTGAACACGCAATGATCGACACCGGGATGGATCGTCTTCAGTCGATCGTGGGCAACGTCGTAGAGGCACGCCAGCTGCTGCCACTCGTCGTCGGTGGACGCGATCATGACGTCCGCAGCGCTCGTTACGGCGTCCTCGCCGTCTATGCGCGTCTGCGGTTCGGGGGTGTCGCCGGGCGCGAGGTATCGGTTCTTCACGCGGGCAAGCGTGTGCTGCGAATGCACGAAGGGGGTTCCCCACGCCCGGCTCAACGCCCGACCGGCCAGCCCCGACTGCCAGTAGTGTGAGTGCACTACGTCGTAGCGCACCCTCTGCGCGGTCGCGAATGCACGGACTCCCATCGCGAAGTCGTCGACGTGCCGGCTCAACTCATCCTTGGATAAGGCAACCGGCGGACCGGCCTCGACGGCGACGACACGCACCCCGGAACGCAGCGTAGTCACGGGTCGGGACGACGACGTGGCGCGGGTGAAGATGTCTGTCGCCACACCGCGCTGCGCAAGCGCCTCCGCAAGCTCGCGCACGTACACCGTCATTCCCCCTGCATCCCCGGCGCCCGGCTCCGTGAGGGGCGACGAATGGTATGCGAGCACGGCAACGTGAGTGAGCACTATGACTCGATCGTACGCCCACGAGGGGTCAGGACCGCTCGTTCAGTATGCGCACGCTGTTGAGCGGCACCGCCTGCGCCCCCAGTTGATACTTGTATCGCTCGGGACCGCGCAGGAAGTCGAAGAACTCGAGCTGCTCTTCGATCGCGCGCTTGATCAGCTCGGCGGCGAGCACGTAACCGGGCGAGAGGCTGCGGGCATCGGGCTCGTAGGCCGAGTTGTAGAGATAGAAGCGTTGCTCGAGCGCGAAGCTGAACGTCGATGCGACCGCGCGGCCCTCGATCTCGAGCAGATCCAATCGCAGCCATCCCAGGGGCATGAAGGCACCCGCCAACCGCTCGAAGAACGTGGCGATCTCGGGCCTCATGAAATGTCCCTTGTGTCCCTCGGCGCCGCGATGCATACCCAGGAACGTGCGGAGATCCGCCTCGAGGGTATCCGGAGATGCGCGGCGGACCGAGGCCTCTGGATGCTCGCGACCGAGCCGGCGCATCTTGCGCCGAAGCTCATGCCGGTCCTTGGATCCAAGCGACGAGACGTAAGGCTCCCATCCCGGCGCGAGGGGCACCACCGCCGAGGTCTCCTCCTGGTCGAGTTTGAAGGGAAACCCGGATCTATCCGCCCGATCGACGAGGAACTCGGCGAACCCAAGCGGGACGGGCATGTTGTGCGCGTCGAGCTCGTCCCACTCGACGTCGGTTGTCACGAGCCACCTCATGAGCGCCTGTGCGACCTCATCGCGGTCGTCCAGCGAGCAGATCGGACCGAGATAGTCGGTGAGATCGATCCCCCCGATGAACCGCAAGACCCGGCGCTCACCCTCCCTTTTCCGGTACAACGGCACTATCGCCGTGACGTCGTCTGCGCGCTTCATGGTCAGCAGGAGGATCTCCTTGCCGGCCCCGAACTCATCCCACCACGCGCGCATCCACTCCGGTGTGTTGAAGATGTGCCGGTTGGGGTCGCGCGCCAGCAGCTTCCGCCATTCGGGGAGTTCGAAGCATCTTTCGTCGCACACGAGGGCCACGTCGAGGTCCACGGCGGCTCACCCTAGCGCCGAGTGGGCGCGGGGAACGCGCCATGTGCTGGGTCCTTACAGGGCGCGTGTTAGCCGAGAGCTGCCGTCGGATCCGCCTCGCCGCTCTGATACCTGCGCACGACCTCGCCCTGGATGAGGTCCATGACGTCGTGCACGCGCTTGCGGCGCCCCGAAAGCGACCGCTCGTGTTCCTTGAGCGACTGGATGATGCCCTGTATCTCCTCGGTCTGGATCGTCGGAAGGCGCGCGAGCGTCCGTTCGCCGACTATCTCCTCGACCCGGCGGCGAGGGACGTCCACGTTGCGCGGTATCGAGAAGTCGGGGGCCCGTGACGGCAGTGGGACATCCTCGGCGAGGCCGCCGCCCTCCGGCTTGAGGATCTCGCTCAGGCGATCCATGAGGTTCTGGCCGGCCTCGCCCGTCCGGCGTTGCAGCTCTGCAGCCAGTATGTCGGTGCGCGCCTGGACGAGCCGGCGCTCGAACGAAAGCTCGTTCTCGCCTTCCTTGCACTCCTCTCGCATGAGCCTGAGCTCTTCCATCGATCTTTCGCTCAGACCCTGCACATACGACTCGTCGATTATCCGTTCGGCGAGGCGACGTCTCGGCTCACTCATGTCCTCAGTCCTCGATCGTCAGGTGGACGACCCGGTCAGCGTACCGCGGCCGGGCATGAGTCCCAAGAGTTCTCTCGCCTCGCCCGGGGATGCGAGCGGCCGCCCCGTGCGACGCGCCGCGTCGACTACTCGATCCACGAGCTGGCTGTTGGAGCGCGCCGGCTCTCCCGGACCCAGGTAGCGCACATCCTCGAACCCCGTCCGCACGTGGCCGCCCAGCGAGATCGCGGCCTCGGTGACCGAGGGATGGCTCCTGCCGATCCCGGTTGCGCTCCACGTCGCGTCGCCCGGCACGTGCTGCGCGAGGAAGGTCACGGAGTCCATCCACGCCGGCATCGCCCCGGGGACGCCGAGAACGAAGTCGTAGTGACAATGGTGGCCGTCTCCGTGCTCCTGGTACACGCGCTCGGCGTTGGCGAGCATGCCGGGCTCGAAGATCTCGAACTCGGGCGCGATGCCCAGCTCCCGCATGCGCGTGTAGAAGCGAACAACGAGCGGCATGGGATTCCAGAAGACCTCGTCACCGAAGTTCACGGTGCCCGTGGTGAGCGACGCCATCGGCGGGCGCAACGCGAGGGGAGCTATGCGCACATCCTCCCCGTCGGTCACCGCTCCGCCGCTCGTGAACTGGACGATGAGGTCGGTGCGAGCCTGGATCGCATGGAACGCGGCGCGAAAGATGCCGACGTCCATCGTCGGCGCGCCGGCGCGGGTGCGCACGTGGAGGTGATAGATGCAGGCGCCCGACGCCTCGCACGCTGCAGCATCCTCGGCGATCTCGTCAGCCGTGATCGGCAGACCAGGCTGCTGCTCGCGCGTGATCTCGGCGCCGATCCCGGCAACCGTGACGATCAGCGGTTCCACGTCGGAGTCCTCAGCAGATCGACGCGACGAGGGGATACGGGTTGACCGCCGCACCCCCTCCGGGGTGGTACTCGAAGTGAAGGTGCGGCGTGCCCGCCGCGTTGCCCGAATCGCCCACGGTGGCGATCTGCTGCCCGACGCTCACATGCCCGCCCGACACGAGGTTCTCCTGGTTGTGCATGTACCAGTACGCGTTTCCGTCGTCGCCCGAAAGGAAGATCATGTTGCCGCCGCTGCCGTCGTATTCCGCATACGTGATCGTTCCGGAGACGATCGCAACGATCGGCGTGCCGGAGGCCGCCATCATGTCGACGCCCTGATGTGAATGGCCGTCGCGCGGCGCGCCCCAGCTGTCGACGAAAGAATTGGCGCCCGCCACCGGACATGCCATCCCGCTCGACGATGGAGCTTCGAGCGGGGCCGCGGCAGCCGGCTCGGGCCTCGCAACCGTCGGCGCGGCCTGAGCTTGCGCCTCGGCCCGCGCTGCGGCGCGCGCCTCGGCGCGCGCGAGCTTCTCCTTCAGCTCTTGGTACTCGTCGGCGACCGCGTCGAACTGATCCTGCAGATGACGGGACTCTTCCTCCAGATCGCTTCTCGCCACCGCGAGCTCACGGCGCTCTCCCGCGAGCTCGCGCCCCAGCGCGCCCAGCTCTTGTCGGGAGCGAGACAGGGCCACGAAGACGTTCCCGTCCTCGGTCGACAGCGCCGACATCACCTGAACCCGATCGCTCAGCTCCGACAGGTCGTCGGAGGAGAACAACGCCTCCAGCAGCGCGCCTCCGCCCTCTCGGTAGAGCGCGTCGGCCCGCTCGACCGCAACGGTCTCAAGGCGCTCGGCGCGCACTCGGAGCTCGTCCCTGCGCACCTCGATGTCGGCTATGCGATGGCGCGCGTCGTCCTCCTGGGTCCGAAGGGTCTCGATCTTGGCCGTCGACGAATCGAGCTCGCTCTGGAGCGCCGCCATGCGCTCTCGGAGCCCCTCGAGCGAGGTCTGTCCGGCCGCTCCGGGGGCGAGGACCGGCACGACGCTCAGCGCGACGAGCGCCGCGATGGCGCTCGGCATCCTGCCGCGTCCGATCCGATGGCGACCCACGGCGACCGACGCTAGCACAAGGCGCCGCGCCTCCCGGGGCGAAAGTGCTGGTCACACCCTCGGTAAGCTTGGCGGATGCGAGGCGTCGAGGACTACCTGGAGGAGATCAAACGCCTCGAGGAGGACGGCGAGCGCATCACCGCCACGGTTCTCGCCGGCATCCTGGAGGTGTCGCTGCCGTCCGCGTCCGAGATGCTCAAGCGGCTCGCCGGGGAGGGCTACCTCACGCGCCAGAAGGGCGGAGCGATCCTGCTGACCCCCGAGGGCCGCCGGCTGGCCCACACGATGCTGCGTCGCCATCGCCTCGTCGAATGCCTGCTCACGGACAAGCTCGGGATGGCGTGGCACGAGGTGCACAGCGAGGCGCACAAGCTCGAGCACGCGGTCTCGGCGCGCGTCGAGGAGGCGATGGCCAAGGCTCTCGACTATCCCGACTACTGTCCCCACGGTCACCCGATCTGTCCCGTCGACCTCCGCCGGACCCGGCGCCTGAGCGATCTCGAGACGGGGGAGAGCGGCGTCGTGTCGCAGGTCTCGGAGCTCAAGGAGGACGTGCTTCCGTACCTCGACGGGATGGGGATCCGTCCCGGCGCCGGGGTCGTGCTCAAGGACGCCGCGCCGATGGAGGGCCCGCTCACCGTCGAGACGCCGGAAGGGGTCGCGTCGCTGGGGCGGGAGCTGGCGGCACTCATCCGAGTGATGGCCGCTCCCGCGCCGTAGCCGCGCGCCATCGTTCGGGGCGCCGGGAGACGCGCGCGGGCCCGCTCGTCTGCGATGCTGGAACCCATGGAGGCGCCGCTGCATGCAGACCTCGAGCCGCTCGCGTTCCTCTTGGGGACGTGGACCGGCGAGGGCGTCGGGGACTATCCGACGATCGCTCGTTTCCGCTACAGCGAGGAGATGACCTTCACCCACATCGGGAAGCCCTTCTTCTCCTACTCCCAGCGCACCTGGTCCCCGGACGGCGGGGCGGCTCTGCATTCCGAGAGCGGTTTCTGGCGCGCCGCTGGCCCCGGTGCGATCGAGGTCGTGTTGGCCCATCCCTTCGGCGTCGTCGAGATCCAGGAGGGAGGCCTCGAGGGCCGGCGCATCAGTCTGATGAGCAAGACGTTGGCGAGCGCGTCGACGGCGGACCAGGTGGCCGCGGTGACGCGCTCGTTCGAGGTCGACGGAGACGTCCTGCGCTATACGGTCGACATGGCCGCAGCGGATCAGCCGCTGCAGCGCCACCTCGAGGCAGAGCTCCGGCGCGCCTGAGGGGGGCCCTCGAGAGCGGCGGCTCAGTCCAGAGCGGCGGCCACGAGCGCGCCGGCCGCAGCCGCCGTCGACTCGGTCGCCAGAGCGAGCATCCGACGAACCTTGGGGAGGTCGCCGAACCCCGTCAGCGTCGCCAGCGCGTCAGACGCGTCCGCAAGGGCTCCGGCGCGGACCCAGGTTGCTGCCGGCCCCCCGGCGCTCAATGCGCCGAGCGCCCCGAGACCGAGCGCCAGGTCGCGGCCACCGATGCCGCGCCATGCGAGCCTGAGCTGCCCATCGGCCTCCGCGCCACGCCTTCGCTGCGGCGCCCGGCGCGACCAGCAGCGCGACGCCGACGGCGGTACGGGTGAGCGCCAGGGCACGGGCGAGATCCCTTCTATCCATCCCTCAACGCCCTGTGTGCGAGGCGGCGATCGTGGTCCCAGGCCCAGTCCAACCCGTCGAGCTCGTCCTCGCTCACCCATCTCGCCTCCGCGACGTCGTCGCTGGGGGTCGGCTCTCCCGACACCAGGCGCGCCTTGAACCCGAGCGACACCAGCCACTCGCCCTCGGGGCCGAAGCGGTGCGCCACGGCCTGCACGTAGTCCTCGTGCGCGACGTCGATGGCGACGCCGAGCTCCTCTCGGACCTCGCGTCTCAGCCCGTCGAGAGGCTGCTCGGCCGCGTGCAGGAAACCGCCCGGCATGTCGAACCGGCCCTTGTCCGGCGCACGCGCCCGCACGGCCACGAGCACACGGCCTACGCGCACGATGGCGCAGGCGATCGTCGGCGCAGGGTTCCGATACCACGAGCGCTTGCACGAGCGGCAGCGGCGGGCGCCGTCGCCGTCGGGGTTCTCGAGCGGCGCGCCGCACGCGGCGCAGAACGACAGCGGTCTCACTCGGAGCGCGAGGGCTCGGCGCGTGCGCCGCGCGCGGCCTCCTCGTAACGCGCGAGCGCGAACAAGAGATCGGAGACTCGGTTGAGGTAGCGAAGGATCTCCGGATCGGGGACCTCGCCCCGGCGCTGCATCGTTACCGCCCTGCGCTCGGCGCGCCGGGTCGTCGAGCGGGCGAGGTCGAGGCCGGCGGAGCCGGCGGTGGCCCCCGGCAGGATGAACTCGTTGGGCAGGGGGTGCTCCTCCACCAGAGCGTCGATGTCTCGCTCCGCCCGCCGCGTCATCTCGGGCGTCACCTTGGAGATCTCCGGCTGCAGCTTGGCCTGGTTCTCGGGGGACGTCGCGAGCTGTGCGCCGACGACGAACATGTCCCTCTGTAGACGCACGACGATGCTCTCGACGCGCTCCACGAGCCCCCCGGCGCGCGCCAGGCCGAGGCACGACACGGCCTCGTCGAGGGTCCCGTAGACGTCGGTGCGCGCGTCGTCCTTCTGGACCCGCCCCCCGTAGAGCAGCCCGGTGGTGCCGTCGTCGCCCTTCTTCGTGTAGATCTTCATCGCCCCGACCCTATCCGCGCCCCACTACGCCCCGGCCTCCACCGCCGCTCGTCGGCCGCTCACATGTTCTCCACCCGCAGCTCACTCGGGGCCGGCGGGCAGATGTCGCCGTGCGCCGGAACAGCATGCCTGGGCCGGCCGCCCCGGGCGAGCTCTACGACCGCCGTCGCAGAGCCGACGCCGCTACCCTTAAGCCGGCCCATCTCAGTATGCTCTGGGCTGGCCTCCCGGCGGGAGGCGCGACCCGGATCGAAGGAGGCAATCGGTTGCGCACCTCTGGCAAGAGATCACTCGTCCTGCTGTTGGTGGTGTTCGCCCTGCTCGCGGCGGCCTGCGGAGGCGGAGACCCTGCCGAGACGGGCGACGGCGGAGACGGCGGGGGAGGCGACGCCGCAAGTGACACCGGCGTGGCGCTCGCGTTCGACGTCGGCGGAGTCGGCGACCAGTCGTTCAACGACGCCGCCAAGCGAGGCCTCGATGCCGCGATCGAGGAAGGGATCATCTCCGAGGACAACACCGACTTCATCGAGCCCAACGCGAGTGGGTCCAACCGCGATGACAACGTCGTCAACCTCGCGGACCAGGGCTACGACCTCGTAGCCGCCATCGGCTTCGCATTCTCGCCGGGTATCGACGAGATCGCGGGCGACTACCCCGACGTGAACTTCACGGTCGTCGACGGCTTCGCGGCCGAAGCCGACAACGTCTCCAACCTCAACTTCAAGGCCGAGGAGGGGTCGTTCCTCGTCGGGGCGGCTGCGGCGCTCAAGTCCGAGGCCGGCACGATCGGCTTCCTCGGGGGCCAGAAGGGCACCGGACTGATCGAGGCGTTCCAGGCGGGCTTCGAAGCCGGAGCGCGCGAGGTCGACCCGAACATCGAGATCCTCGTCGAGTACATCGGCGACTCGACCGCGGCATTCAACGACCCGACCAAGGGCGAGGCACTGTCCGCCAAGATGTACGACGAGGGCGCCGACGTCATCTACCACGCCGCCGGAGCGTCCGGCGCGGGTCTGTTCAAGGCCTCGGCCGCGGCCCAGAGATGGTCGATCGGCGTCGACTCGGACCAGTCGCTCACGGCGAGCCCCGAGCAACGCGAGTGGATCCTCACGTCGATGCTAAAGCGCGTCGACACCGCGATCCACGACGTGATCAAGCAGGTCGCCGACGAAAACTTCCAGTCAGGGACCCAGATCTTCGGCCTCGCCGAGGACGGCGTCGGTTACGCGGTCAATGAGTACAACGACAACGATGAGCTACTGTCCCAGGACATCCAGAGCAAGCTGGACGAGCTCAAGCAGCAGATCGTCGACGGCGACATCAAGGTCCCGACGGAGCCCGAGACCTAAGAGCCCGGTCCGAGCCTCACTCCGACCGAGATGGCGACCGCAAAGACCAAGAGCGACGAAGCGGAGCGCGACGGCGCCCCGCTCATCGCGCTCGAGGGAGTGACCAAGCGCTTCCCGGGCGTTCTGGCCAACGACAAGGTCGACCTGACGCTGGAGGCCGGAGAGATCCATGCGCTCGTCGGCGAGAACGGCGCCGGGAAGTCGACGCTGATGCGGGTCCTCTACGGGCTCTACCCGCCGGACGAGGGACGCATCTTGGTGCGAGGCGAGGAGGTCAAGATCCCGTCGCCGCGAGCCGCCATCGCGCACGGGATCGGGATGGTCCACCAGCACTTCATGCTCGTCGACCGGTTCACCGTCGCCGAGAACATCATCCTGGGCGCGGAGGGGGGTGCACTGCTCGACGCCGATGGGGCTGCCGGCTCGATCGCAGATCTCGCGCGCAACTACGGCTTCAACATCGATCCGCGCGAACGCGTGGAGGAGCTGTCGGTGGGTGAGGAACAGAGGGTCGAGATACTGAAGGCTCTGTATCGTGGCATCGACGTGTTGATCCTCGACGAGCCGACCGCGGTGCTTACTCCCTCCGAGACGCAGGACCTCTTCGTCAATCTCCGCAAGCTCAAAGAGGACGGAAAGACGATCGTCTTCATCAGCCACAAGCTCGACGAGGTGCTCGAGATCGCCGACCGGATAACCGTCCTGAGGCGAGGCAAGGTAGTCGGCGAGACACGTCCCGCCGAGACGAGCAAGGAGAAGCTCGCCGAGATGATGGTCGGACGAGAGGTGTTGTTCCGCCTTCAGCGACCGCAAGCCGAGATCGGGGAACCCATATTGAAGACGGAGGGTCTGTCGCTCGGCGACGACCTCCACGACGTCGACCTCGAGGTACATGCGGGAGAGATCCTCGGGGTCGCCGGCGTCGAGGGCAACGGGCAACGCGAGCTGGCGGAGGTGCTGATAGGGCTCATCCCCCCGAGCGCCGGGACCATCATCATCGACGGCACCGACATCACGGGGAAGTCGTGCGCCGAGATGCGCAAGAGAGGCGTCGCCTTCGTGCCCGAGGACAGGCACGAACGCGGACTCGTCCTCAACATGTCCCTGTGGGAGAACTCCGTTCTGGGCCAGCAGACGGATCCTCGCTACGCGGGCGGCTGGGGCGTGCTCGCGATCAAGAAGATCAAGGAACTGGCGACCCGTCTCATCCGGCAGTTCGACGTGCGCGCACGGAGCATAAGCGTCACCGCGTCGACCCTGTCGGGAGGCAACCAGCAGAAGCTGATCCTGGCGCGCGAGCTCGACGACGATCCGCGGCTCTTGATAGCGCACCAGCCGACGCGCGGCCTCGACGTCGGCGCGATCGAGTTCGTCTGGAAGCAACTGCTCGAGCAGAAGGAGCAGGGGCGGGGGGTGCTCCTGATCTCCGCCGAGCTGGACGAGATCTACGAGCTCTCTGACCGGATACTCACGCTCTACGACGGCCGCATATCCGGCGAGTACACACGCGACGCCCCGACAGAGGAGATCGGCATCGGCATGACCGGCGGTCGAGCGAACAAGAAGGCGGGTTAGATGGCGACGCGCGCCGAGCCGGTGGCAACCCGGCGCGAGAGGCCTCTGTGGTTGGACCACGTCATCGGCCAGGGCCTCGCTCTCGCGGTTGCGTTCCTGTTCGCCGGGGTGCTCGGCAGCATCATCATCCTGCTCTACGACGAGAGCCCCGTCACCGCCTTCCTCACGGTGTGGCGCTTCTCGACCGCGCGCCCGCAGGACTTCGCTCAGGTGCTCGAAAACGCCACCCCGCTGATCTTCTCCGGCCTCGCCGTGGCCGTGGCGTTCAAAGCGGGGCTGTTCAACATCGGTGTAGAGGGTCAGTACATCGTCGGCATGATGACCGCGTCGACGGTCGCGCTCGGGCTGCGCTCGCTGCCGGCCGTGATCCTGCTCCCGCTCGTCGTGCTCGCTGCGGTCGCCGGCGCCCTGATCTGGGCGGCGATCCCTGCCCTACTAAAGGTAAGGACGGGCGCCCACGAGGTCGTCACCACGATCATGCTGAACGGGATCGCGATCAGCCTCGTCGCGTGGACGATCCTCAATCCCCTGCGGAGCACGGACAAGGAGTTGATCGACCTCCGCACAGACATCTTCCCCGACGCCGCGCTGGTCCCCAGCATCGCCGGGCCCTTCGGGCTCGACGATGTCATCCCGGACTCGGTCCATCTCACGTGGCTGTTCCCGCTGGCGCTCGTCGCCTGCGTCGGCGTGTGGTTCCTAATGTTCAGGACGCGCCTCGGCTACGAGGTCAGAGCGGTCGGCTCGTCGAGCGGATCGGCCGAGGCGGGCGGCATCTCCATCGGGGCGGCGCAGATCAAGATCTTCCTCATCTCCGGCGCGCTCGCCGGCTTCGTGGGGCTCAACCACATCCTCGGTGACCAGGGCTACCTCGGAAGCAACTACGAGACGGGCCTCGGCTTCGCCGGCATCGCGGTCGCGTTCCTCGGGCGCAACCACCCGGCGGGCATCCCGCTCGCGGCGATCCTCCTCGGCATGCTGCTTAGGGGGCAGGACGGCATCGCGGTGACCACGGACCTTCCCACCGAGATCCTCATCATCCTGCAGGGCGTGCTGATCCTCGCGGTCGTCATCGCCTACGAGATCGTGAGCAGAACATTGGCGCGCCGGCGCCAGCGCGAGGTGCGCTTCGAAGAGTCGGCCTCGGATGCGTAGCGGCGATGGACGACATCCCCACAGCATGCGGCCGGACGGTAGCTGATGCCCCTGTCCGACCTCGGCGCGACGATCGCCCTCGGTCTCCGCTACTTCACGATCATCTACCTCACGGGGCTGGGAGGGCTCTTCAGCGAGCGCTCCGGGATCGTGAACATCGGGCTCGAGGGCATCCTCATCGTCGGCACGGTCATGGGCGCGTGGGGCACCATCGAGTTCGGGCCGTTCGCCGGCCTTCTCATTGGGGCGGGCGCCGGTCTGCTGTTCTCCATGGTGCACGCGCTCGCGACCGTCACCTTCCGCGTGGACCACATCGTGTCCGGCGTCGTCATCAACGTCGTAGCGATCGGTCTCGCGCGCTTCCTCGCTCAGCTCTTCTTCGGACAGGCGACGCAGTCAGACCCGGGCATCCCGAACTTCGGCACGGTCGACGTCCCGCTGCTCGACGCTCTCCCTCTGGGGCTGGGCCAGGCCTTCAAGGGGATGTCGCCGGTGGTCCCCGTCGCCTTCCTGGTCGCGATCCCGGCACTCTTCGTGCTCAACCGCACGCGCTTCGGGCTGCGGCTGCGCTCGGCGGGGGAGAACCCCGAGGCCGCCCGCACGCTCGGCGTGCGCGTCGCCCCGCTGCGCTACGCCGGAGTGGGGATCTCGGGGGCGCTCGGGGGCCTTGCCGGAGCCTTCCTCGCGATCGAGATCAACGAGCTCTTCCGCGAGGGCCAGACGCAGGGGCTCGGCTTCATCGCCCTGGCCGCGCTGATCCTGGGGAACTGGCAGCCGCTGCGTGTGCTCGTCGCCGCGCTGGTCTTCGGCGTCGCTCAGGCGATCCCGCTGCGCTTCAGCGACGCCCCCGTGATCTCGCTGTTGCCCGAGGAATTCATAAGGATGCTGCCCTACGTCATCACGATCATCGCGATCGCCGGCTTCGTGGGACGGGTGCAGCCGCCCGCTGCGGCGGGGCGGGCGTATGAGGGCGCCGGGGGCACATGAACGTGGATTGGGACGCGCTGCGAGCCGAAGCGGTCGCGGCGATGAGACGAGCGTACGCGCCCTACTCGCGCTTCTCCGTAGGGGCGGCGGCGCTGGTCGACGACGGCAGGACGGTGACCGGGTGCAACGTCGAGAACGCCTCCTACGGCCTCTCATTGTGCGCTGAGTGTGGCCTCGTGTCGAACCTCGTGAGCTCGGGAGGAGGACGTCTCGTCGCCGTCTGCTGCGTGGACCCCGACGGCAACCGTCTGGCGCCCTGCGGCCGCTGCAGGCAGGTGCTGCTCGAGATGGGAGGGCCGGAGCTGCTCGTCGAGACCACCGAGGGCCCTCGCAGCATCGCGTCGCTGCTGCCGGGCGCCTTCTCGGCGCAGGATCTCGACGCTCGCCCCGAGCCCTGAAGTGGATGCCGTCGACGTCATCCGTACGAAGCGCGATGGGGGCCGCCTGAGCGAGAGGCAGATCCGCTGGTTCATCGACGCCTACACGAACGGCGAGGTCGCCGACGAACAGGCGTCGGCGCTGCTCATGGCGATCGTGTGGCGCGGCCTCGAGCCGGATGAGCTCGCGCCCTGGACCCTGGCGATGATCGAGTCCGGCGAACGCCTCGACCTCGGGTCCGTCGGGCGCCCGACCGTCGACAAGCACTCGACCGGCGGGGTCGGCGACAAGGTCTCGCTCGTCCTCGCGCCGCTGATCGCCTCGTGCGGCGCCGCCGACCCGATGCTCTCCGGTCGCGGGCTCGGGCACACCGGAGGCACGCTCGACAAGCTCGAGACGATCCCCGGCCTGCGCGTCGACCTCGGCGCAGACGAGATGAGGCAGGTGCTCGGCGAGGTCGGCTGCGTGATCTGCGCGGCGGGTCCCGGTCTCGCGCCCGCCGACAAGAAGCTCTACGCGCTCAGAGACGTCACCGGCACGGTGGAGTCGATCCCTTTGATCGCGTCCTCGATCATGTCCAAGAAGATCGCCTCCGGCACCGACGCCCTGGTGCTCGACGTCAAGGTCGGCTCGGGCGCGTTTCTTCCCGACGTCTCCTCGGCGCGCCGGCTCGCCGAGACGATGGTGGAACTGGGCTCCGCCCACGACGTCAAGACCTCGGCGCTGCTCACGGCGATGGACGCCCCGCTCGGACGCACTGCCGGCAACGCGCTCGAGGTGGGTGAATCGGTGGACGCGCTCGAGGGGCGGGGCCCCGACGACCTCATGGAGGTCACGATCGCACTGGCGCGCGAGATGCTCGATCTCGTCGGGGTCGCCGGTGATCCGGCGAGGGCCCTGAAGGACGGCTCCGCGCTCGAGAGATACAGGGCGATGGTCGCGGCGCAGGGTGGAGATCCAGACGCCGCCCCGGCCGAGGCGCCGGACCGGAGAACCCTCGCGGCACCGTCGAGCGGCTACGTGGCGCGTCTCGACGCGCGCGCGGTTGGGATCGCAGCTTGGAGGCTCGGCGCGGGCCGCGCCCGCAAGGAGGACCCGGTGAGCGCCTCTGCCGGCGTCGTGTGCCTGCGCAAGCCGGGGGACGAGGTGGGCGAGGGCGAACCGGTCCTCGAGCTCCACGCCGAGGAGCCGGAACGCTTCGACGCCGCGCTCGACGCGCTGCACGACGCGATCGAGATCGTGCCCGAGCCGCCCCGGGCGCGCCGCATGATCCTCGAGCGCATCAGACCGTGACGGGCGCGATCGAGCAGATCACCGGGCGCTCGCGGTGGCGCGTCGCGATCGTGCTGGGGTCGGGGCTCGGCTCGCTGGCGCGCCGCCTCACGGCCGGGGAGCCGATCCCCTACTCAGAGGTTGAAGGGATGCCGCCCTCGACGGTTGCTGGGCACGAGGGCGCGCTCTACCCGGGCAAGGTCGGCGGTACGGCGACGCTCGTGTTCGCGGGCCGGGTGCACCTGTACGAGGGTCGCTCCCCCACCGAGGTGGTCCGGCCGATCGAGCTCGCGGTCGAGGCGGGCTGCGACACGATCGTGCTGACGAACGCGGCGGGAGGCATCAGCCCGGATCTCGAAGTGGGCGCGCCGTGCCTCATCTCCGACCATCTCAACCTCACCGGCGCCAGCCCCCTGCTCGGGCCCCACGACGGGAGAGGACCTCGGTTCCTCGACCTCTCGGAGGTCTACGACGGCGAGTTGCGCGCCCGGGCGCGCGCGGTCGATCCGGGCCTGAAGCAGGGCGTGTACGCAGGGTTGCTGGGACCTACCTACGAGACGCCGGCCGAGGTACGCATGCTGGCCGCGCTCGGCGCGGACCTCGTGGGGATGTCGACGGTCCTCGAGGCGACCGCGGCGCGCTACCTCGGCGCGCGCGTGCTGGGCCTCTCGGTGGTCACGAACCTCGCCGCGGGACTCTCGCCCGAGCCGCTGAGCCACGAGGAGGTCGCGGAGGGGGGCCGGCGGGCCGCGGCGCGCCTCGAGAACCTCCTCCGGGGTGTGGTGGCGGGCCTGGTCTAGCTCCGGCCGGGCGCGGCGGTGCCGAAGCGCGGGTCGGAGGGCCTCAGGCGCCCATCGGGTGCCACACCGTCTTCATCTCCATGAACGCGAGCGCCTCATAGGGGCTCAGGTCCTCGTGCCGGCCCACGACCCTCTTGACGTTGCCGGCCGCGGCCACCTCGACCTCCTCGAGGTCGGCAGGGGGGACCCCGGTGACGTCGAGCGCGTCGACGTCGAGATGAGCTGCAAGCACCGGCACGAGCTCCCGCTTGTGCCCCGTGAGAACGTTGACCACGCCGCCCGGGACGTCGGCGGTCGTCAGGCACTCGGCCAGCGCGATCGCCGGCAACGGGTGAGGCTGGGAAGCGAGCGCGACGAGCGTGTTGCCGCCGACCAGCGCGGGGGCGAGGCGCGCGACGAGACCCAGCAGCGAGGGGCGCTGCGGTGCAACGAGACCCACGACTCCCGTCGGCTCGGGGATCGTGAGGTTGAAGTAGGGGCCCGCCACCGGGTTGGCGCCGCCCATGACCTGCGCGAGCTTGTCGGCCCAACCTGCGTACCACACCCAGGCGTCGATGGCCGCCTCCACCTGCTCCTGTGCATCCGAGCCCTCGGCGCGACGCACCTCGTCTTGCAGCTCGGCGCGCCGCGACTCCATCATCTCCGCGACGCGATACATGACCTGAGCACGGTTGTAGGCGGTCAAGCTTCCCCACTTCGTCCCTGCCTTCCGCGCCGCCACAACCGCGTCGCGCACATCCTTGCGCGACGCGCGCACCGCATTTGCAAGCCATGCCCCGTCATGAGAATGAACGCCGTAGGAGCGGTTCGACTCCGAGCGCGGGAACGCCCCGGCGATGAACAGCTTGTAAGTCTTACGCACCTCGATGCGAGCGGACCCGTCCGACGTCCCCTTGAAGGCGAGTGGCCGGCGCTTCGGCTGCGAGCGAGCGGCCGGCGCGCCGTCGGCAAAGCGGCTCACATACGGCTCGAGTCCTTGCCTGCCACCCTCGCGCCCGAACCCAGACTCCTTGTAGCCGCCGAACGGGCTTGCCGGATCGAAGCGGTTGAAGGTGTTGGCCCATACCACTCCGGCGCGCATCCGATCGGCAAGCCACAGGATGCGCGATCCCTTCTCGGTCCACACACCGGCCGAGAGACCATAGGAGGTGTTGTTGGCCTTCTCTACGGCCTCGTCGGGCGTTCGGAACGTCAACACCGACAGCACGGGCCCGAAGATCTCTTCCTGTGCGATGCGATGTGATTGCGACACACCTGTGAACACCGTCGGAGGGAACCAGAAGCCCCGTTCGGGCAGCTCGCACGGCGCCTGATAGAGCTCTGCCCCCTCCTCGACGCCGATCCCCACCAGGCTCCTTATCTTGTCGAGCTGTTGGCGCGAGTTGATCGCGCCGATATCCGTGTTCTTGTCGAGAGGATCCCCGAGCCGCAGCGTCCTCAGCCTTCGCTTGAGCTTGTCGAGCACGCGCTCGGCGATGGACTCCTGCACGAGCAGTCTCGAACCCGCGCAGCAGACATGGCCCTGGTTGAAGAAGATGCCGTTGACGATGCCCTCCACGGCCTGGTCCAGGGGCGCGTCGTCGAAAATGACGTTGGCCGCCTTGCCGCCGAGCTCGAGCGTCAGTCGCTTGCCGCTGCCTGCAAGCGCGCGCTGGATGTCCTTGCCCACCTCGGTCGAGCCCGTGAACGCAACCTTGTCGACGTCACCGTGTCGCACCAACGCCGCTCCCGTGGCGCCGGCACCCGTCACGATGTTGACGACACCGGCCGGCAGGCCAATCTGCCGGCAGATCCCGGCGAATGCCAGGGCGGTGAGCGGCGTCGTCTCTGCCGGCTTCAGCACCACCGCATTGCCGGCTGCAAGCGCGGGAGCGATCTTCCACGCAAGCATCAGCATCGGGAAGTTCCACGGGATGATCTGGGCGCACACGCCTACCGGTTCGGCGCGCCGTCCCGGGAACGCGAACTCGAGCTTGTCCGCCCACCCCGCGTAGTAGAAGAAGTGTGCCGCTGCAAGCGGAACGTCGACATCGCGGCTCTCTCGTATGGGCTTGCCGCCGTTCATGGTTTCGAGCACCGCAAGCTCGCGGCTGCGCTCCTGAATCACGCGCGCTATGCGGAACAGATACTTGGCGCGATCCGACGGATCCGTGGCGGCCCACTGTTCGAAGCC
Source organism: Actinomycetota bacterium (assembly GCA_046262355.1). Lineage (GTDB taxonomy): Bacteria > Actinomycetota > CADDZG01 > CADDZG01 > WHSQ01 > DATADD01. The sequence continues at coordinate 27,629 of JBHEMX010000080.1, forward strand.
GCGACGCGCCGCCGTAACCGCTCGGTCGACGTCGGACCCGTCGGCAGAAGATATCGCCGAAAGAACCTCTTCGGTCGCGGGATTGATCGTCTTGAAGTAGTCGCCGGAGGACGGCTCGACGAAGTCACCGCCGATGTAGAGCCCATAGGTGTCGTCGATGGAGACGACGTCCGTCGATTCAGGAGCCGGCGCGTACTCCCAGATGCCCATCAGTCCAGGGTGTAACGGTCGGGGTCCGAGTACACGCCCGTGATCTGCTTGTCTCTCTGCATGAGCAGATCGTTGAGCAGCGACGACGCTCCGATCCGGAAGCGGTCGGGTGTGAGCCACTCTTCGCCGAGCTCCTCGTGCACGAGGACGAGGTAGCGAAGTGCGTCCTTGGCCGACCTGATGCCGCCGGCCGCCTTGAGCCCCACCGCCCGCCCGGTGAAGTCCTCGAAGTCGCGGATCGCCTCCGCCATCACGAGAGCGATGGGAAGCGTCGATGCGGGCGAGATCTTGCCGGTCGAGGTCTTGATCGTGTCTGCGCCCGCCGCCATCGCTATGAGCGACGCCCTTCGGATCTGATCGAGCGTACCCAACTCTCCCGCTTCGATGATGACCTTGAGATGTGCCGGATGACAGACGTCCTTCGTGCGCGCGACCTCATCGAAGACGGCGCCCTCGTCTCCCGCGAGCAGCGCACCGCGGCTGATCACCATGTCGATCTCATCGGCGCCTTGCGCGACGGCCCATGTGACCTCCTCGAGCCTCAGCTCGAGGGGCGCCTGGCCCGACGGGAAGGCGGTCGCGACCGAAGCCACCTTCACGCCGGATCGCTGCAGCGCACGGGCCGCGTCGGGCACGAGGCGGAGATACACGCACAGCGCGGCAACGTGTGGCACCCCCGGATCCCCCGGCGCTGGACGCATGGCCTTCGACGCCAGGTGCCGCACCTTGCCCGGCGAATCGACACCCTCGAGCGTCGTGAGGTCGCAGCACTTGATGGCAAGGTCGAGCGCCCACAGCTTGGACTCGCGTTTGATGGAGCGCGACGCGAGGGTGGCGGCGCGCGCCTCGGCGCCGACCGCATCCACAGCTCCACCTATCGCGTTGACGACGTCGAGCGATGCGGCGACCGTTGCCATGGCGTCAGCTCGATGGCTTGGGGCCGGAGAGCAGCGGCAGCGAGATGCGCTTGGCCCGCCTCGGTCGCGGGGGCAGCTGGTTCACGATCTCCTTGGCGGCGACGTCGAGGGCCTGAGCAACCTCGCCGTCCGGAGCCTGGACGACGATCGGCGCGCCGGCGTCGGCGAAGCGCCCGAGCTCCGGGTCGATCGGTATCTCGCCCAGAAGTGGAACCTTGAGGCGCGCCGCGAGCGAGCGCCCGCCGCCCTCGCCGAAGATGCGGTAGCACTCGCCGTGATCACAGCGGAAGTACGACATGTTCTCGACCACGCCCGCAACACGCAGCCCCGTCTTCTCAGCCATGAAGCCGGCGCGTTGAGCGACCTTCTCTGCGACGGCCTGAGGCGTGGTCACGATCAGCATCGACGCTCCCGGAAGGAACTGCGCTATCGAGATCGACACGTCTCCCGTCCCCGGCGGGAGATCGACGAGCAGGTAGTCGGGATCGTCCCAGTGCACGTCGGTGAGGAACTGCTGCAGCGCCTTGTGCAGCATCGGCCCGCGCCATACAACAGGGTTGTCCTCCGATGTGAACAGCCCGATCGAGACGACCTTCACGCCGAATGCTTCAGGAGGAACGATCATGTCGCCGATCACGGTCGGGCTCTCGTTCACACCAAGCATGCGGGGGACCGAGAAACCCCACACATCCGCATCGAGGAGTCCAACGCTGTGTCCCTGCTTCGCGAGAGAGGCCGCCAGGTTCGTGGTCGTGGTGGACTTACCGACGCCACCCTTGCCGGACCCGATCGCGATGACCTGCGTCGGGGAGTCGGCCGCCCCGAACGACGGATCCTTGCGGAGCGTCCCCACGATGGTCTCGCGCTCATCCTCGCTCATGACCGTGAAGTGCAGACGCACCTCGTCGAGCTCGGGAAAACGCTCCTTGAGCTTGCTCGGTACGGCAGCGCGCAGGTACGACTCTGTAGCAGCCGAAGCGGCAACGAGAGCGAGCACGACGGTCACGCGGGCGCCCTCGAGCACGATGTCGCGCACCATTCCCAGCTGGTTGATCCCACGGCGCAGCTGAGGATCATGGATCTCTCCGAGCGCCACGGATAGCTGCTCTCGGGTCGCGGTCGGTCCCGGCATCTCACACGCTCCTATCTCTTCGACCCAGCGTAAGCGATGCTCGCGCCCGCTCCGGCGGACCCACGACGGAGCCGACGTGAGCCTTATCCTGCTCAGGTGGGCACCGGGGGGCCGTCTGAATGCTGATCGCGTTCGTCCTGGCGCTGGCCGCCGGGGGCGCTGCGGTGCTGCGCGGGGGCTCACTCGACGCTCTCGGCAGGACCCGCATGCGCTGGCCGTGGCTTGCTTTCGCGGGGCTTGCCGTGCAGAGCGTGCTCGTGCTGTGGTCGCCGGCATGGCTGCACGACAAACGCGCTCTTTTCATCACGGTCATCGCCAACCTCGCCCTGTTGATCTTCATCGCCGGCAACCGGCGGCTGCCTGGGATGCTGATCGCCGACATCGGCATCGCCCTCAATCTCTTGGTGATCGTCGCCAACGGAGCCATGCCCGTGTCGCCCGACGCGGCTCGGAGCGCCGGGATCGAGCGATCTCCCGAGGGCTTGGAGCACGAGGTGATCGGCGACGGCACCCTTCTGCCGTGGCTCGGCGACGTGATCCCGCTGCCTCATCTGAGGGAGGTGTGGAGCTTCGGTGACCTCTTTCTTGCCGTTGGGATAGCTCGACTCGTCTACGCCCGGACACTGTCGGAGACAGAGGCGACCATCAGGACGAGCCCAGTTTCCGGTTGACCGCTTGAAGCAGAGCCTGCACGGCGGCCGTCGCGACGTCGTCGTAGATCATCGCCGAGCCGACCAGGGGAGTGGGCGCGCCGCGGTCGTAGAACACCGCTCGTATGAGGACCGAGTCGGCCGAACCGATCCGGTGGATCAGCACATGATCGACGTCGACGCGCGCCTGGCGCCGCTCGAGCACCGGATGGATCGCCTGCAGCAGCGCCACCGTAGCGCCGCGCGCCCGGGTCTCGCGCGTCGCTCCGGCGGCGCCGGCGCCCTCGGTGGTCTCGCCGTCGGGCCACACGAGCGCGACCTTGACCCATCCGGCATCTCCCCTGCTGGCGACGACGACGCGGTCCAGCACCGCCCTGCGTCCGGTGGCGTCCACCTGTGCTTCAGGGGCCTCGACAGGTTCCTCTTCGAGTTGAACCACCGAGACGATGCGGTGGTCGATCGGCATGCCGAAGCGCGCCGCAGCGAGCGACTGCACGTCACGCACAACCTGCTTGGGGGAACGGCTGAGCGAGGAGACGATGTGTATCTCGGACGGCTCCTCGTCGCCGACGACGCGAGCGCTCGAAACGCCCTGGACCTTCTGAAGGTCGTGCTCGAGCCTAACGAGGCGTTCTTGCATCCGTAGGAGCTACCCCCGAGCGTATGTGAGCACAACCAAACGTTTCCATAAGCTGGCATCCCTTCCCAGCCCGCGTCAAGCACCTGCAGCAACATCGCCGTCTTTCGCATGGACTGCGGCCTTGTCACGGTCCGCCTCCCGCGCTACAGTGGCAAGTTCCCCCTTGAGAGGCGCCTACATGACCCGTTCGAGTCATGCAGCCGCCCCGACCGAGGGGCAGCGAAGAAGAGCGGGGAGACAGGGAGGCAACAAAGGCACTTTAGCGGAGCGGCGGCCCTCGGGCCGGTCTTTCGAAAGACACCTTCTAGTTTCGAGGGGAGGTCCGCCAACTATGAAGGTCCGCCTTATCGCTCTGGCGAGCGCACTTATGGCGCTGTTTCACGTCGCCGGAGCCAGCTTCAAGTACTAAGCTCCACCGCACATCTCGAGGGAGGGACGCAACTCGATCCCTCCCTCGTTTCGCGTCCCGGTCCGGGATAGGGTCAACCCCGATCGGGTAAGCGTCACAGGGACCAGGAGGACTTCACTTCCATCGTCGGGGGAAGCGCATCCCCTACCATGTAGCGATGGACGGAGAGAAGCTGTCCTCGTGGTTGCTGATCCTTGCAACCTTCACCTTGATGGCTTATTTCCTGACCCGGCGCCTCGCGCCTCCGTCGCCGGCGGAGCTGATCTTCTGGATAGGACTCCTTCTCACCGCCGACCTGCTCCCGGTGTCGCTGGGATTCAAAACGCAAGTGACGATGTCGTTCCCGATCATGATCGCGGTCGCGATCCACTTCCACGCCCAGCCCGCCATCGCGATGGTCATAGCGGGGCTGGGCTCGTTCGACATCAGAGAGATCCGACGCGAGATACCGATGTGGCACGCGCTGTTCAACCGCGCTCAGCTCATGCTGGCGGTCGCGGCGGCCGCGATGGTCATCTCGTTCATGGGTGGGGGTCCGTTGATCGGGCCGTTCGCACCGGGCCGGCAATGGCCGTTCGTGTTCCCGCTCGGAGCTGTCGCCATCACCCTCGGCGCCGTCGTCTACTTCGTGATGAATCTCGGCCTCGTCGGCATCTGGGTGAACCGCTTCCGCGGCATCCCTCTCCGAACCGCGCTGGCGAGCATGCCTCCTCGTCCGATCGGTGGCTTCGTCGTATCGCAGGCGATGTTGGCCGCGCTCGGCGCTGCAACCGCCGCCGCGTACCAGAACATAGGGTTCTTCGTGGCAGCGTTCCTGATCCCTCTGCTGTTCGCGCGCCTCAGCATCCTCGGCGCGCGCGCTCAGCAAGACCTGGGAGAACGGATACGCAAGCAGCAAAAGGCTCTGCTCGAGGCGACGGAGAAGGTCTTCCAAGAGCGTGAGAACGAGCGCAAGCGCATCGCCGAGGACATCCACGACTCGAGCCTTCAGATGCTCGCAGCGGCCGCCTACGGCTGCGGCAATACGGCCGCGTTCATTGACGCCGGACGAGTTGACTCCGCCCACGAAGCAGTGACCAGCGCGCGCGAGGCGATCGACGACGCGATCAAAGGGCTCCGAGAGTCACTCGTGGACCTGCGCAGGTCATCGGTGGAAGAAGGAGGGCTCGTGGAGACGATCCGCAACTACTCGCAGCAGGTAGCGACCCTATGGGGCGCGGAGGTCAGGATCCAGGGGCGCGTTGCAAGCGAACCGCCGATCCCGGTGGCGCTGGCGGCATTCCAGATCCTGCAAGAAGGACTCGTGAACGCCCTGAAACACTCCGACGGAAGCACGGTCGTTGTAAAGATAAGTGACATGGATAACATGGTGCACATCGTCGTCGAGGACGAAGGTCCCGGTTTCAATCCCGACACGGAGGTGGGCGAAGACCACGTGGGTATGCGATTGATGGAGGAACGCGCGGCTCGAGTAGGAGGGCGCATCGAGCTCGAATCTCAACCTGGAAGCGGAACGCGCCTCGAGGCGATCCTGCCCGGGGGCGTGACTACGTGAGTTTGCGCGTCCTCATCGCGGAGGATCACACACTCGTGTCTCAGGGACTCGAGGCGATGCTCTCCATGGCCGACGACCTCGAGCTCGCCGGCACGGTGGACTCCGGCGACATCGCGGTAGAGCGAGTCAGGGAGGAGTCCGTGGACGTCGTGCTCATGGACGTCAACCTGGGTGCGACGATGAACGGGATCGAGGCGACCAGAGAGATAAAGAAGGAGTCACCCGATACCAAGATCCTGATCTTGTCGATGTTCACCGATCCGGCGACCGTCGCGGAGGCCGTCAAGGCGGGAGCCGACGGCTATCTGTCGAAGGGCGCATCGCGCGAGTCCGTTGTGCGCGCCATACGGGATGTCTTCGACGGACGCTCGGTGCTGGACCCCAACGTGACGGACGGGATCTTCGGTCGCATCGGAGGCCGGGACCCACATGCGCTCACCGACCGCGAGCTCACGGTGCTGCAGCAGCTGACGCACGGCAAGTCCACGCGCGCCGTGGCGGAGCACATCCACGTATCCGAGGAGACGGTAAAGACCTACCTCAAGCAGATCTTCCGGAAGCTCGAGGTCCGTGACCGCACCGAGGCGGTCGCGGAGGCGTTCCGCAGGGGTCTGGTTCACTGATCGAGCCCGCCCGCGCCGAAGCTTGGAGGCGGCGGCCATGTCAGCTCAGCGTCCGATTGATCGCATGTAGCGTTGCGCGCGCGATCGCGTCGTGCTCATCGGAGGTGACGAGCGCCGATCCGATCAGCATGCGGGCCGCTCCGTTCAGCGTCACGACCGCCAGGCGAGCGTCGCCCACGGTGAGCATGTCGACGTGGTCGAGCTCCAGGCCGTCCTCGACGGCGTCCCGAAGCCCGTGCAGCACCGCAACCACGACCGAACGAGGTTCCGACTCATGCGCCGCCGAGGCGCGTCCGACGCCCTCCACGACGCGGCTTCCGGCGGTAAGCGCGACGCGGGCGGTGAAACGGCCGCCGGAGCGCTCGGTCGCAACCGACGTCAGTCTCCGCCTGGGGCGCACGCGCGTGCGGGCCCGTGGGCGAGCCGCAGACACGACCTGTACGCGCGCCGCATCGATGTCCACGCCGAACCGGCTCCTTCCCAGCGCGCGTACGTCGCGCACGATCTGCCGAGGGTCGCTCTCGGGAACGACGAGCACGCGCACGTAGCCGACCCCGGAGAGATCGAGCTGTACGCGCGCACCGCGCACTCCCGGTAACTCCACTATCGCGTTCTGGAGCTCGCGTATGCCGGCGCCGCCGTTGGCTATGGCCACAGTTGTAAAGCTAAGTCGCGAGTGGGACGGCGCGTCGGATATATCCGGGTGACATCGGCGTAACCCAGCCGTAACACCCGGGAAACGCCGCGGAAACCGTGCCTCGCTAGGGTCCCCAGGACCGCTCGGCGATCCAACTCGGCGATCCGACAGGAGGAGCGATGACCATCACACCCTCAGACGTGCTCAAGACCGGCAAAGACGGCGGCGCGCAGTTCTTCGACGTCCGGTTCTCGGACCTGCCCGGCCTGATGCAGCACTTCACGTTGCCGTTCGAGGAGGTCTCCGAAGAGGCCTTCGAAGAGGGCTTCGGGTTCGACGGCTCGTCGATACGCGGCTTCCAGGAGATCCAGGAGTCCGATATGATCCTGGTGCCCGACCCGGACACGGCTGTGATGGACCCGTTCACCAAGCACCCGACGCTGATCGTTCACGCCTTCGTGAAGGACCCCGTCACCGGAGAGTTCTATACGCGCGACCCACGCTACGTCGCCAAGAAGGCAGAGGACTACCTCACCGGCAGCGGCATCGCAGACACCGCCTACTTCGGACCGGAGGCCGAGTTCTACATCTTCGATTCGATCCGCTTCGACCAGAACCAGCACTCCGGGTTCTATTTCATCGACGCGGTCGAGGGCGTGTGGAACTCGGGAGCCGAGGAAGGCGGACACAACCTCGGATACAAGCCTCGTTACAAAGAAGGCTACTTCCCGGTTCCACCTATGGATCATTACCAGGACCTGCGCTCCGAGATGGTGCTCACGCTGCGCGCGCTCGGCATCCCCGTCGAGGTCCATCATCACGAGGTCGGAACCGCAGGTCAGGCCGAGATCGACACCAGCTTCGCATCCTTGTTGCAGATGGCCGACCGCCTCATGCTCTACAAGTACGTGGTCAAGAACACGGCGCGCCGCTACGGAAAGACGGCCACGTTCATGCCCAAGCCGATCTTCCAGGACAACGGCTCCGGCATGCACGTGCACCAGTCGCTGTGGAAGGACGAGGAGCCGCTGTTCTGGGACGAGCTCGGCTACGCGCAGCTGTCCGACTCCGCGCGCGGCTACATCGGCGGCATCCTCGAGCACGCACCGGCGCTGCTCGCGCTGTGTGCCCCAACGACGAACTCGTTCAAGAGGCTCGTGCCCGGCTATGAAGCACCGGTGAACCTCGTTTACTCACAACGCAACCGCTCGGCAGCGGTCCGCATCCCGCTGTACTCGAAGTCGCCGAAGTCCAAGCGCATCGAGTTCCGTTGTCCGGATCCTTCGTGCAACCCGTACTTGGCGTTCTCGTCGATGCTGATGGCCGGCATCGACGGCATCAAGAACAAGATCGAGCCGCCCGAGCCGATGGACAAGGACCTCTACGAGCTGCCGCCGGAGGAGTTGGCCGAAGTGCCGCAGGTTCCTGCGTCGCTCGACGAAGCGCTCAACGCCCTCGAGGAGGATCATGACTTCCTTCTCGAAGGGGGTGTGTTCACAGAGGACGTCATCGAGCACTGGATCGACTACAAGCGAGCGCGCGAGGTTGACGAGCTGAGGCTGCGTCCGCACCCGTGGGAGTTCAACCTCTACTACGACATCTGACCAGACATCCGGACCAGATAGGTCCGTGACCTGCTAAAACGCGCTCTTAAAGAACGCCTTGTGACACAGATTTGACACGCGGCGGCCTCAGAGCGGCGTCAATCGCCGGCCGTGCGCGATCCTCGCTGCTTGGCATCAGGTGCGTGTGGGTGCGCAAGGTGAACCCTGGATCGCTGTGGCCGAGATAGTCGGCAACGGCTCGGATGCTCTCGCCGGCGGCGCGGAGCTGACGCGCGAAGAGGTCGCCGGCCTACTCATCGAGCCTCTACAGGCTCAAGCCGTCACCCTCGCGGCGGGTCCGCGCATCTTCGACACCGATGGCGTCCCGCTTCGCATCCCCCCGAATCGACAGTTGGAACATCCCGAGCGGCAACTGGATCGGCGAGAACACGCTGATCCCGGAGTCGGATCCCATCTTCGGCGAGGTCATGCTGCTCCCCGCGGCGCTCAAGTCGCTCAAGGTCCTGCATCGCATCTCGAACGAGCTCGCGCGGCATAGCGTCGTCTCGATCGGTAACGCGCTCTCAGCCGCTCTCATCATGCGCGTGGCGAACGAGGTCGACCGCGCCTTCCTCGTGGGCGACGGAGCAGGCAACACGATCAGCGGATTGGCGAACGAGACCGGCGTCCAGGTGATCAACACCGTGGGCGCCCTCACGATCGACAAGCTGCTTGACGCTATGGGCAAGGCTCTCGCCGAGAACAGCAAGCCCAACGCCCGTTCATGAACCCGCGCGACTTCATCTCGCTCCGCAAGCTCAAGGACGGAGGGGGCCAGTACCTCGTGCAACCCGACCCGCAGCAGGGCGCGGCGTTCCAGATGCTGGGCATCCCCATCCACCCGACGACGCAGATCCCCGCCAACGGGGGGAGCGGGGACGAATGAGTCGACGATCATCCTGGCGGATATGTCGCAGGTGGCGGTCGGACGTGATCTCGACGTCACCGTGAACATCCTCGGAGAGACATTCGCCGACTACGACCAGATCGGCATCCGTGTGGTCACGCGCATGGACATCGCGCCGCTCAACCCCAAGGGCGTCGTCGTGCTCAAGAACGTGACGCCGTGACGTGGCATCGCATCTCTTCAGAGTTCCCTACACGGACCCCGGCATCGGGGCCTACTCGGACGCCCAAGTCGCGCTCAAGCAACCGATACACGAGTCCTGGATCGCGCTCAGAGAGTCAGGAGGCACAGTGAAGCTCAAAGTCGCGCAGGGGACGCAGGTGAACCTCGACGGCACGGTTTACACGGAGGGCCAGTCTTTCGAGCCCGCCGACGATCGCTCGGCGCTGGTGCTCATCGCCAGTGGCACCGCGGTCGACGACTCGCCGGTAGCGGCAGCGCGTCCGTCGGCGCCAAGCCGGTAGCGGAGGACGACACGGTACGGCGCGCCGCACCGGAGTCCAAGAAGGTGGTCGAAGCCGCGCAGCGAGTCGAAGAGGCGCGCGCGAAGGCTCGCCGCTAAATGGCGCCTCTCGAGGCCGTAGCGAACACGTGCAGGCTCATGGCGACCCTCACCGCCGCGAGCTCTACTACGCGGCCGCACAGACGCTCTCGGAGCCTGCTAGGAGCGAGCTACTGAAACGGCTCGACCGCGGCTACGCGTCGGACTTCGAGCCGCCGGTACGAGTGCTCCTGCAACGTTGCGACGAGGTGGACGTGTGAGTCGTGATCGACGACGACGAGATCTGGCGCGGCGATCCTCTCAAGCTGCTCATGGGGGCGGCGCTCAACTAAGGTTCGCGGGCCGGGGGACGTCGAGTTAGCGCGAGCTCCGCCCCTCCCCGCGTTGCATGAAGGCACCACCTAGCGACGTGTGTCCTGCGACTGCGCCGTGCGCTCCGCCGCTCGTGCCGCAAGCCATTCGTCAATGGCTTGCGGCAATTCTTTGTCGAGCTTCGGCAACTGGATGTTCGCTGAGCCCAGCGCGTCCTCGATCCGTTGGAAGCGCCGCAAGAAGCTGTCCATGAGATCACGCTGGGCGCGCGTGAGCCTTGTCTCGTCCTCGGTCATTGGTCTCCTCCTCTTCTCGAAGGTGGCCCTCGCAGCAGTGCCCCACGCGTGCCCTAGCCCATATGTTCTAGCAGATCAAGGACAGCGGCGCTCGGGGGTGAGGCGCGCGCATGCTGCCGCAGTTGAGTGGAGGGGGGGTGAGCCATGACACGCGTTTGACACAGAACGTCGAGAAACGACGAGAAATGCTGCGCAACGTGACTGGCCCAGAAAGGCGCTCTGACCTGCTGCGATGGCATCTCTGAGAAGTGCTGCGAACCGATGCGAAAAGCGCCCGACAGATCTACGACATCTGAGCGGGTAGGTCGTCGAGCCGGGCTGCGCCGCTGCCTGGCTGGCGCCCCGGATTGTTCGCAGCCGTGGGCTGTACCCTCGGCATCGTTCCCCACGTGCTCGCAGCCATGCTCGGGCTGTCCGGGATCATGCAGGCCGGGGCGATCGCGTTCGAGGCAGTTCGATGGGCGCGGGGTCGCCTACCTCGTCTTCATGGGCGTGTCGCCGGAAGACCTTCAAGGCAGGTATTCGAGGCGCTCGAGCGTCGACCTCCAGCGTTCGGTGATGAGTTCGACCTGCTCCGGACTCAGCTTCTGACGCCAGCCCTCGACCGAGCCGGTGTTGACGAAGCGGATGTCGCGGCTGACGCTGCGCCACCGCGTCCACAGCGATGCATCACCGGCAGCGGTAGCGATCTCCTCCTTGCGGCGGTCTTCCTTGATCCGCATGCGCTCCACGGTGTTGTTCGCGACGGCCTCCCTGATCACGTCCGCGTCACATGCTTCGTCGAGGAACTGGAGGATGCCCGCGACGATCTCCTCCGTTCGCCGCCGCAGGTCCTCGAACCTTACGAGCAGGAGGTGACCGTTGCGGTTCGATTCACTCCGGAGCCAGAAAGTGACGTGACGATCCCAGGACCCCCAGGGATTCGATCTGCCGGCAAGGAAGTCGCCCAGGAATCGGTCGAGGGATCCAGGATCCAACCTCTTGCGCTGCTGCCACGAGTACTCCGAGACCGCGACGCTGCGCGCGTCCCGTACGAGCAGGACCACCTTGCGGTCGCGATCGATGAACGGCTCGTGCGTCCTGATGAGTCGCCCGCCGTCCCGGAGCAGCCGCGGGGCAGCGCGGTGCCGTCCGACATACGGGGTGTCTCGGCGCACGGAGCCGAACTCTGCCGGCCTTCCCGTCAAACACTCACAGAGAACGAACCTGAGCCACGTCACCCCCGAGCGCGGGTAAGACGCCAGCAGCACGTCGTCGTCGGAGAGGGCCCTGTGATAGGCGCGGACGAGGGGACGGCGCAGGGTCTGGTGCCGGAAGACCGTCCGGCGAGCGAACTGTGCGGCGGATCCGATCGCGGCCACAGGGACGCAGGATAACGAAGGGGAACGACGCTCCTCAGTGCGCGGGGCGCTCAAGGCCGGGCCAGGTTCGGCCGTTCAATAGACTGTGACGTGGACTGGTCACCTAGCATTTGACAGATCGCTGGAGGGTGAGTGGCGGACGGCGACGTGAAGGTGCTCTTCATCATGGGCTGGGGCCGGAGCGGCAGCACGGTCCTGGACAACCTGCTCGGCGAGCTCGACGGCTTCACGTCGCTCGGCGAGCTTCACTACCTGTGGCAGAGAGGCCTGGTCAAGGACCACAAGTGCGGCTGCCGCCAGCTCGTCACCGGGTGTGAGCTGTGGTCGCAGGTGCTGTCTGCGCCCTTCGGCGACGGCCGGCTCGGAGACGTCGATCCCGTGCAGGTCGTCGCCTGGCAGCAGGACGCCGTGCGGATGCGCGACTTCCGCCGCTTGCTCCGGCAGAACCCGGGGAGATCGAGCGGTTGGGACGCGCTCAACCGCTACGGTAAGGTGCTCGCCGCCGCGTATCGGGAGGTCGGGCGCGTCGACGGCTCGCGCGTCGTGGTCGATTCGTCCAAGCGCCCATCCGATGCCGCCGTCTTGCGTCTTCTCTCCGGGATCGACCCCTATTACGTCCACCTCGTACGCGATCCGCGCGCGGTCTCGTACTCGTGGCGCCGGCGCAAGGTCGGCTTCGATCGCCGCATGCAGCAGTTCGGACCCGTTCACAGCACCGTGCGGTGGGTCAACCGCAACCTGGCGGCGGATGCTCTGCGCGCCAAGGAAGGGCCCGGACGATCGCTGCTGGTGCGCTACGAGGACTTCGTGGCGCGCCCGCCCGAGACGCTCCGTGCGATCGCCGAGCTCGTCGGAGAGAACCCCGGGCGCCTCCCCTTCATCGATGCGCGCACGGCGGAGCTCGGTCCGAACCACACGGTCTCCGGCAACCAGAGCCGCTTCAACACCGGCACGACGAAGATCCGTCAGGACGACGAATGGCTGCGCAGCCAGAAGACCAGCGATCGCATCGTGACGACCGGGATCGCGGGTCCGTGGCTGCATCGCTACGGCTACGCCCTGCGCCCCAAGCCCCCCGCTCCGGCCGCCGAAGAGACGCCGACCGCAGCCCGCGCCGGCTGAACCAAGCCTCTTTTCAGGGCTCCGCACCGGAGTGGGTCGCGCAAGAGGGACCGGCCGGGGCCGATCCCTCTCGACTTCCACTGCCTCTGAGGTTGCCGAACGCTACTCGTTCGTGGCGCAGGAGACGCTCGCGCCGCAGCCCGAGACCCGATCGCCGTTCAGCGTGTTGTTGCGGATCGTGATGTTTGCGGTGCCGGGAGAACGGCCACCGTTGACGATGATGCCGGCGCCCTTGTTGCCACCCAGGACGTTGTTCTCGACGACGGCGTTCCTCGACGAGTTTATCTCGATGCCGCCGTGACCGCCCTTGTTCTCCAGGTTGTTGTTCTTGACGACATTGCCGGAGATCAGCGCTGCAGAAGCAGAGATCTCGTACCTGATGCCACCTCTGACGTTGTTCGTGACGGTGTTGTTCTGAACCGTGAAGGTGCCGCCGTCACAGCCCACGTCACACCAGATCCCAACTCCGGTGTTGTCGTGCACATAGGAGTTCTTGATGGTGAAGGCCTTGCCCGTCTTTATCCCGGAGGCGCCGATACCGAGATCCGAGTCGCGCCCGTTGTAGGACAGTTCGGAGTTGGTGATCACAAGGTTGCCGTCTGTGCCGCCGATGCCCGTCACACCGTTGTGGTGAGCACGGACCTCGTTGACGACGGTGTTGAGCCCGGACCGGATCCCACGCTCCACTCCACCGCTCACGTCGAAACCCTGGAGCAGGACGTTCGAAGTGTTCCTGCCCTCGAGGACGGTCTCGGCCGACGTCGTCTTGATGAATGTGGCGGTGCGACCGGCGCCGATTAGCTTGATGCCGCTCTTGAGCTTGATGGTGGACGAGGTGTCGTAGGTGCCGGCGCTGAGGCATAGGGTCGCCCCCTCTGGGCTGCCGTTGATCGCGGCCTGGATGCTCGCCCCGGCCGGCACCTTGGTGCCGCTGCAGGCACCCGTTGCCGCCGGCGCCGGGGTCGTCGTCGCAGTCGGCGCGGCCTCGCCGGGGATGGAAACGACCACCTCGCCGTTCACCTCGTTCTGCTTGCGATCGCGCGGCCTGTCGCGCTCGCGCGTGACCGAGATCACCCTTCCGTCCCGCTTGGCAAGACGCTTGCCGGATACGACCGAGCCGACCTGACCGTATGCGAACACTGCGGACAGGGCCAGTACCGCCGATAGTGCGATGGTGGCGAAGGTGGGGATCACCCGAGATCCGGTGCGTACAGACATAGCTCCTCCTCTGGCAGCTGGGCGCCCTTCCGAGCGAAGGTCCCTGGCTTTGCGCCCCCGCCTCACGACGGGTTTGCCTTTCTCGAGGCTTTGTGGTCTCAGGTGTTGTCTCGGCATGCGCCGGCGGTCCTTGAGTGCTCGCGCCTCGCTGCGGCTCGCTCAGGAACGAGACAAGGCAAGCAAGGCGCGCAGCATCCCGGCGCGCCGATGCATGCGGTCGGCACGCGCGGCGGTCTCGCGGCTCGCAGCGATCACCTCACAAGTCGTCAAGTCATCCTCGGCATCCGCCGAACACGTGTCGCTGCCGTCACCGCCGGCGGCCGAGTCGTTGCCGGGGACACCGTCCATCGTGTTCAGGTGATCGTCGCCCCTTTCGCCGTAGAGCCCGTCGCGCCCGAACGTGTTGTAGTCGTCCAGGCGATCCGCTCCCTCGCCTCCGTGCAACGTGTCGTTGCCGCCGTCACCCTCGAGGAGGTCGTCGCCCTCTGCCCCGTGCACAACGTCGTTGCCGTCGCTTCCATAGAGCTGGTTCGCGTCGGCATCTCCGCTCAGCTCGTCCGCATGCAGCGACCCGTACACGCCCTCGATGTCGTGCAGCGAGTCCGCGCCTTCCCCCGCGGCAGACGCGCGCCCCAGGCTCACGACGACCCCAGAACCGGCGCTCGAGAAGTCGGCGAAGTCCACCTCGAGACCGCCGTCGAGCGAGTCGTCGCCCGAACCGCCCTGGAGTATGTCGCTGCCACCCTCCCCGAAAAGCGAGTCGTTGCCTGCGACGCCGAAGACGACATCCGTGTCTGCGCCTCCATGAAGCTCGTCGTCGCCCTCTCCACCCCGCTCGGCGGCGAGGTCATCGAATCCGTCGAGCACGTCCGGGCCCCGGCCACCTCGGAGCAGGTCGTCGCCGTCGCCCCCGTTGACCACGTCGGCATGGCGGCCGCCACAGACGACGTCGTCACCGTCGCCGGCTGAGATCACGTCCCTGCCTTCGAGGGCGACGATCACATCGTCGCCGTCGGTCCCGACGATCGTGTCCGGGGCGTCGGTCCCGACGTGAGTCGCCTCCGCCCCCGCACACGTGGTGGTCGCGGCGGACGCTGCGGGAAGAACGAGCAGCGACAGCGCGCCTCCAAGGCAAAGTGCGAGCGCGCGACGAACGGACATGATCGCTCCCCTCCCGAGGTCTGTGGCCGGCCGAGACCACACTAGTGCTCCTGCGCGGAAGTAACGTCAGCAACCAGGGCGGCACTGCGCGGTGAGGGCAAGGCGCGAGGAGTCGTGCGTACCCGCAGGGTACGTGCGCGACGAGCAACGCAGCCATCGCCGATGCAGGGCCGTTCTGGGG
>JBHEMX010000081.1:0-5521 GCA_046262355.1 Actinomycetota bacterium
TTATCCCCGTCGATGCCGTTCTCGATCTCGTACGTCGCGATCCGTGCCGGGTTGCATGTCAGTTCTCCTTCGAGCCGAAGTCGGATCCGTGTTCGGCGGAGGCACCGGGAGCCAGACCGAGCCTAGCATCGCTTGGGCGTCCGGCGCCGGCTTCTCGACCTCCGCCATCCGAAGCATCTCCGGCGGCCCGTACTTCTCCCACATGAACGCCTTCATGACTGGCTCTCCTGGTTCCGATAGCGTCGCCAAGTCTAGGCGAACGTCGTGACCGCGAGTTGACCCTAGCGCCGGCTCCGCGTAGTCCTCTCAGCACGGCGAGACCAACCCAACGACCGTCCCGAGCCTTCAGCTGTTGGATCTGATTTGGGGCCCAGTCGGAACTCCACTCAAGAAGAGCCACGCTCCCAATCAACACCGATATGACCAGCACGCCCCGCCCGAAGATCCGCGTCAGCTTTGAGGGAGTCACATCGGCGGGGTCTCGTGGGTCATCTCAATGACACGGTGCGACGAAGGGATGTCACCGATGAGCAGAACGATCTACTAGCGCAGGAGTTCGAGACGCATCGCAGCCACCTGACCGCGGTCGCCTATCGCATGTTGGGGTCACTCACCGAGGCGGACGACGCTTTGCAGGAGACGTGGGTCCGCTTCAGCCGTGCAGGAACCAGTGGCGTGGATAACGTGGGCGGCTGGCTCACGACGATCATCGCGAGGGTATGTCTCAACATGCTCCGAACCAGGCAGACGCGGGGCGAAGAGCTGTTGTCGTCCTACGTTCCTGACCCCATCGTCACTCGAGACAGTGAGGTCGATCCCGAAGAGGAGGCGATGTTGGCGGACTCGGTGGGACTTGCGCTGCTTGTCGTGCTGGAGACTCTGGCGCCGGCGGAGCGACTCGCGTTCGTCTTACACGATCTTTTTGCGGTGCCGTTCGAAGAGATCGCTCAGATCGTCGGTCGAACACCGACTGCCGCGACGCCACCTCCGTGGCACCCCTCACGACGGCAGATGCCGGTTGAGGTCCGAAGTCCGAACGCAACACGACGTCAGGGTCGAGCATAGCCACAAGTCCCTCGAAATCACCATCTCGCGCAGCCCTAAAAAGGGCGTCGACGACCTCGCGCTGACGCTTCCTATCGCTTTCTGGGGACGGCGCGGCGCCCTGGACACGCCGGCGGGCGCGGCTGGCGAGCTGGCGCGCGCAGCAGCGCTCGGAGAAGTTGAACCTGAGTCGCGTCGGAAGCTAGCGGTCCGGGTCAGGCTACGCGAAAAGGGACGCTCCCAAGGAGCGCCCCTCATGTTCAATCTTCGGCTCTACGCGATTAACCGGGGATTCCTCCTCGGCTTCGGCACCCCGCATTGAACCAGAACGCGGTCCCTGAAGTTGTCGAAGTTGCGCATCCCGTAGGCCTGTCGCTTGACGACCCTGATCCTGTTGGTCATCGTTATCTGCAGCGATTCCGAGAAGAGCCTTCTCAACCAGCATGTCTGCGTCAGCGACATGTCGCCAACGAAGACGTCAGGACGCAAAGTCATGCCTGAGGACGGACGCGGTTCATGCGCTGCTCGCCGAGCAGCCGGGCGACCTGCTCTCGGAGCTCTTGGCAGTCATCGCGCAGCCGTTTGTTGTCCTCGAGCAGGGCCTCGATTCGCCGGTGCTGCGACTCCTCCGACCCGCGCTGTGCAACCGATGGCGCCGGACGAGGGGATTGTGCTTGTGCGACGCGCAGGCGATCGATCTCCGCCCGGATGAGCGGTTGGCGATAGAGCCACGTCCTCGACACTGAGGCGGCTGAGGCGACGCCCGCGAACGTGATCGGCTCCCCGCCCTCGGCGAGGCGATCGATGGCCTCGTACGCCCGGCGCAGGGCCGCATCGCGTCGCTCCTTGGCCGCCTCCACGATGAATCGAGAGTTGTCAGCCGGCATCGCCGCGCTCCTCGCCTGACTCGACCGCTTCGAGGGCGGGGATGATCCGGTCGAGACTCTCTTGAACCTTGCGGTGGTTGGCAAGGAGCCGGCTGTTCCCGTTGGCCTCTGCCGTGGCGACGAGCACGCGGTTGTTCTCCGCCTGCTGCCTGTGCACCGGGAGAAACACGACGGTGGTCTGGAAGTCCGGGCACGTGAGGCACGCGTTGGGGTGAGGGCAGTCCTGCTGTGGCGGCCGACCGCAGTAGCCGTTGGGCAGGCTCGCCTGCACCCGGGCGAGGTTGTGCTTGACCCACTCGGCGTTGGCGGTCGGAGCATCCGGGTCGTAGCCCAAGACCTCACCGAGGATGTTGACCCGGCTCTGATGGTAGCGATCGAACTCCTGTCGCACCGTGGAGTCGTGGATGCGGGCGTAGCGCGCGGTCATCTGCGGGCTGGCATGCCCCAAGAGCTTCTGCACGACGTGCTGGGGAACGCCGGCATTGATGAGCCGGGTGCCGACGGTGTGACGGAACTGATGCGGGCTCACGTGCACCGGACGTCCCGACTCGTCTTTCAAGCCGATGTCTGACTGCCAGCGCGCGAGGCGCGGCAGCAACGTGCCGTAAGGATAGGGCTTGGCTCCATCGGGGTTGCTGCGCACCGCGGGGAACAGCCACGGGGATCCATTTGGGAAGCGTCTTGCAACCTCCTCCTGCTGGGCTCGAACGGCGACCGCGGCCTTGGCGCTCAACGGGATGAGCTGATCGGTTGCCACCTTGGAGTTGTGAAAGTGCAGGCACGGCCATCCAGAGCTGTCCGCGACGATGCACGAGTAGGGAAGACAGCAGGCGTCGCCCGCGCGCAGCCCCGTCTCCATCAGCACGATCGCGAGATGGCGCGTGGTCGTATCGGGAAGGCGCGCGAGGTTGGCCTCGGATTCGAGCTGGCTCATGACGAACTCGGAGATGAACCGGGGTAGGTCCTCGCCGCGGCCGGGAAAGTCGTCGTGGTAGAGCATCGCTCCGGCGGGCAGGCGCTCGAGCCAGCCGTGGCGGCGGCAGCTATCGAGGAAGCCGCGCAGCGATGCCAGGTAGGTGCCCTTGGTATGGGTCACCAGATGCGATGACGCCAGCCACGCCAGATAGCCTTCGAGCGTCTCCCTGCTGATGGCCGACTCGTCCTCGGCTCCGGGGTGCTTGGCATCTAAGAATCTGGCGAACCAGATCAGCGCCTTGACGTCGACGTGCACGGTGCCGAAAGCCTTGCCGGTTGAAAGGCGAAACCTCGCCCAGCGCTTGACCGCGGCCTTCAGCCACGGCTGGGCGATCGGGGCGAACGGCAGCCGGCGGGGCGCGCGGCGAACGAAGATGCCCAGCCTGGAGGCCTCCCAGGAGTCCTTCGCGTATTCGATCTCGACGTCGCCCCCGGTGTCGAGGTCCTCGAGGCACCGGTACGCGTAGCGAAGCAGCGCCTCCGTACGGGACGTGCCCTTGATCCCGGCACGGCGGCTGGCCTCGAGCCACCGCTCCAACGGATGCTCGAGCAGCGACGACGTGCCCGACGAGCGGATCAACTCGACGACGTGGCCGACCGCGGTGCGATAGATGCCTGCCCCGCGCTCGTCGCTGCGGCGCTGCAAGGTGTAGGCGACCTCGAGCTTGGCCTGGGGCGGAAGCCCGCTCAGATCGAACGCGTCAACGCGCCCGGAATTGGCTCGCTCGACGACGGGCGCGGCCGTGCGCGCGAACCGCGCGACGTCGGGCTTGCCCTCCCTCCTCCACTGGTTGTAATGGGCCGCGCATAAACCCCCTGCCCAGGCGAGCCTCGCGCACGGGTCGACGCAGCACGAGCCCCGTCCCAACACCGGGTCGTCGGGATCGGGCCTTAAGAGGTCGCTGCGAAACTCGGGACGCACGGCAGCGAACAGCTTGGACAGAAGAGAGCCGTGCTCCGGTGACGTCTGCGGCAACGACACGCTCACAACGCGTCCTCGTTCTTTCCCCACGCCCCGACCCGTACGAGCTGGCTGCGAAGGTCCTCGGCCTCGAGATGGACGTAGGCCTGGCTCGTGGTCGCCACCGACGAGTGGGTGAGCAGCTTGGAGACCACTTCGATCGCAACGCCGTCGCGGATCAAGTTGGTGGCGCGGGTGTGGCGCAGCGTGTGCAGTGTGAAGGGGACGCCGGTGCGCTTTCTGATCCTAGTGACGAGGCCCGCCACCGCCTGATAGCGCAGCGGACGGCCGCGAGGCTCGGCGAACAGATTGAGGAAGACGTAGTCGGAGTCGAGGGTGCCGTATTCGGTGTGCATGTAGTCGCTGTAGAGGCGTACGACACCGGTGGAGACCGGGATCACCGAGGCCTTCGAGCACTTCGCCCGGGCGCCGTTGGCGTTGTCGGCGCGCGGCAAGATAGTCACCTCGCGGCTGCGGCTCGAAAAGTCGGCGTGGCGCAGACCGAGCGCCTGGCCGACGCGCATGCCGGTCTCGATCAGCAGTGCCAGTAGGAAACGGTCTCGCAGGCGCTCGCAGGCCTCGAGGATGGCGCGCAGCTGGTCGTCGGCAAGAGTGGGCGGGATGCGCTTTGCCACCTTGAGCTTGATCGGCCGGGTGGGGATCGATTTGCCCTTGGTAACGTGGTGCAGGAACGGCTTGTAGGAGCCGCGGGAGACCCGGCGCCAGGCGACGAGGCTCGCGGCAAGCGCGACGCCCGAGCGTGCGTGGAAGTCGTAAAAGCCGAACACCGCGGCAAGGTGTCGGTTGACCGTCGCCGCCGATCGCTGGCTGGCATCGGCATCGAGCACGATCACATTGGCATCCGGCGATCGCAGCCACGACACGAAGCGCGAGACGTCCTCGACCCCGGCCGCGTCCCAGTCGACCCGGTGCAGCGCGAGGAACTCGAGCCGCAGCTTGAGGCCGTAGGCGTAGGCGCGCACGGTGTTGGGAGAGCGCTCGATGCCGCTGAGGTGGGCGAGGTATCTCTCCGCGGGTTCGACCGGCGCGAGGTCATGTCCGAGCACGGTGTACGACACTGCGGCCGTGGTCGGCATCACCACCTTGTGCACGATCACGGACTCGTCCTTATGGCGAACATACGTTCGCATCCTGGACCGGGCGGCAGGCTACGTCAACGACCTCGGGGACACCGCTTCAGATAACGAGTCGCTGACGGAGGAATTGGGGCAGGTCGGTTACGTGGAGGACAGCCGTCTAGGAGGTGCAGATAATCATCCCCTCCGCGAACGCGTTCGTGAGCCGGTGGGTGAAGTAGTTCAGGATCTCGGCCTCCGACTTTCGGATCGTCCGGGCGAGCTTGGTGAATTCAAAGATGCCTGCGATCTCGACGTCGCGATACCAGCCCCTGAGCGCAGCAGCTCCTGCCCTGCGTCCGCGCTCCTCGTAGACCGCGCGCAGCTGTTCCTTCAGGCGCCACGCGGTCTCGAGTTCCGAGGCGATCGCGAACACTCGGGCGCGTCGTTCGTCGTCGCCGGGACGCGACCGTTCCACCGCGCGCAGCAGCGCGAAACGACAGCTGAACAGGACACGCCTGGTGCCGGTCTTGCGGCCTCGTCCCTGGTTGCGGCGTCGGACGTCGTCCAAGGCCCGG
>JBHEMX010000082.1:0-11806 GCA_046262355.1 Actinomycetota bacterium
CTTGACCGGCGCAGCTTGCGGTGGTTTGAAGCCTCCCCCTGCAGGGCGGCTCCGGAGGGCCTTCCTCCATCTCCGATGCAGCACCGCATCAGTTGGGTTCGATCCTCTACATCGCTCCCTCCTTCTGCGCTCGTGGCGCACAGCAGTAGGCCCACTCGAGCCCGCCGGCGCCGTCGGCGCTGGGGTCGTAGGTGATCCATCCGCTCGGAGCTCCGGCTCCGTAGTGCCTTGAGTCCCTAACGCACGACCCCTCGCGTAGCACGAAGCGAGGGGAGTGACAGTAGCACTCCCGAATCGCATGGGCGGCGAAGAACTCGGCCGAGAAACCCGACTCTTCGTAGGCATCCCACAGCTCCGCCGGTATCGCAGGCCCGAAGTGCCACCATCCGCCGGGGTGCGAGTCGATCACGGCGCGTACGAATGCGAGGACGTTTCCGCTGTGCTCATGGTGCAGCGCCGACCACAACTCGAGGCCGAGCCCGGTCGGGTATCCGTCTGAGTGCTGGTAAACGCCCTCCCAACCGTCGTTGGTCTGGCGTGCGATGACTGCTCTTGTGCTCATCTAGGACCACTCCTTTGGCCATAGGAGGATCGGATGGAAGCCCAGGCGGCAGGCCATGCGGTCGGCGACGACGTAACTCACCTCTGTGGCGGCCATGAGCCGGTAGAGGGTCCGGGCGCAAACGCCGAGATGCACGGCGAGCTGCTCCCACGAGAGCCGCTGAGCGCACTTCTTGTGCCGTAGGGCGGACTGCAAAGGACGCGCTGGAAGTAGGCGCGCGAGATCGTCCATTGGGATCCACTCCTTGGGATTGAAGGGGCGCGGGATCGCGCCGGAGAAAGGAAACCGAGGAAAGGGGGGACGGCCGATGACCGGAAGAATGGAAGCGCCAGGCTGGGGCGCTGAAACTTTCGACTACGTCCGCAGATCTACATGAGAGGTCACCTCCTGAAGTTGGGCGCGCCAAAGAACCCGGCCGGGGTCCCGAGCCGGGCTACTGCGGGGGCGTGTGCCTCTCGACCTCCTGTGTCGAATCGAACCGTGGGGCCACGACTCGGTCGTCCTGGCTTGCGACCTGGAACTCCAAGCCCGTGCGCAGCAGGACTGCGTTGCCATCGCTCTCGTGAGGCGGAGTTGGCTTTTGACCGAGCCACAAGGCGGCAGCCGTGCCGGTCAAGTGCCAGGTGTCCGCAGCCCTCTTCACTCGTCCGAGCGCTCCTGGTTCACGAGGTGCTCCGGTGAGGACACGGGGCTGAATCGCGTGCAATTTCCGGCGGGATGAGCTTCGTGGTACCGGCGGGCGTTCGCCTGCCTCGTTCGGCGAGTGCATGGTCCGCTGGTTGGGGCCAAGAGGGTTTGGACGCTCGCCCGTGGGCCTGGCCGTGGTCCTCTCGACTCCGATCCTTCACCGAGGGCTTCAAAGAACGTGCCCTCACTAATAGAGGCCAGGAAAGGGGCCGTTTTCCCCCACGCGCGCGGGAACCTTTCTTCGCGCTCTCGGGCGAGCTGTCCGCGCGCCGTTCTTGTGCGGTTGCCGCGCGGTTTTCGCGCGGTTCTTGTAGGGCTCCCGAACGCCTCGATCGGTAAGCCTCGTCGTCCTCGAGCGAAACTTTCTCGAGATTCTTTTCTTGGCCGTCTACCTGCGCTTTCACGTCCCCGGCGGCCCAGATGATGTGGTTTGTAGGGTTGGCGCGCGGTTTTTGTAGGGGGCCGTTCCGCAGCCTGCGGGCATGTCATTGTTCGCAGCGATCCAGCACAGCTTCGAATCATTCCGCTCGACCGAGGAGCTCGACCGGGCAGCCCACCATTGGAGCAAGGGCTCTGATGCGCTCGCTCTATTCGGTGACCCAGAGGAGCTGATCGAGACCCTCGATTGCTTCAGAGATCCGGAGGAACGCACCAACCGGCTCGCAGATGCGACGCTAGCCGAGCTCTGCGTGCGGGCGCGGAACCACCCCGTCCCCGTCGACCAAGAACGGCCGATCATCACCGGGGAAGTTGTTCGGCGCTGCAGATTCTCCGACGATGCTGCACTTCTGATCCTGTGGCTGTTCCTGCCACAACTGTGGGGCACGAGCTTTGCGAACCCCGGCGGCGCGTTGGACCGAGACGACCTCGAGGCCGAGATGGCCCTCGGTCTCTGGGAAGCGGTGGTGAGGGTCGGAGACCACGACGTCGACATCGGCCGGCGACTGGTTCATGCGGCGAGGAATAGCGCACGGGCGGCCGCTCGAAGGGCTCTCGATTACCAGCGTCGATGCACGAGCCTCGATGCCGCGGCCCATATCTCGGCTCACGATGCCGGCGCGCCGCGCTTTGCCCACTCCGATCACGTGGCCAGCACAGCCACGGGCATCGAGGTCGTCAACGAGCTCGAGGCCCGGCTGATCCTGGAAACCCGGGTGGATGGGCTTTCCCTCAAGGAGATGGGCCGCGCTCTCGGAATATCCGAGAAGGCCGCCGAGCACCGCAGGGCGCGCGCCGAGGGCCGCCTCGCCGCGTGGCTGAGCAAGGGCTCAATCCCTCCTCGCCGTGAAGCCACCGCCCGCACGAAGTCCGCCCGCGTTCTTGTCAATGCAGATGTGCCCGTCTTGGGGACGGCGACCGGTCTTTTCCCTAGCGGTCTGGGGAGCCACGAAGGAGGTGATGAATCTCATCCCCCCGGTCGCTGTCTCCATGTCCAACGAACAACTGGGGATGAGATTCGAGTGGAATGATGCTTCGCGATCTAACCCTGGCCGCGCCCGCGGGTCTCGGGCAGGTGGTCGAGATCCTGGACAACGTGCGCAACGCACTCGTTATCGTCTTGACCGCTCTGGCGATCGGTGCGCTGACCTACGCAGGGATTCGCTACGTGATCGCCGGCGGGGACCCTGCCGGGGTTGAGAAGGCGAAGACCGCGGCGAAGTCCGCGGTCGTGGGTCTGAGTCTTGCTCTTGTGGCTCCGATCCTCGTGGCGATCGTCAAGGGGATCGTCGATGCGTAGCGGCGCTCTCGTGCTCGTTTTCTTGACGCTGGGCATTGTGGCCAACATTCCCCGTCCGGCGTTCGGGATGGAGAGGGGGCAGACGACCAGTGCCCTTGCGCTTGCCCACCCTGTCGTGCTCGGTGATCCAAACGATGCGAAGCAGAAGAAAGCCGAGCGCGGCTGGTGGCCGTGGGACTGGCCAGGTCGCGTCAAGGACGCCGTCTTCGGGAGCGTCGGAGATGCGATCAACGACTGGTTCAAGGGCATCATCCAGTCGGCCCTCGCACCCGTCTTCGATCTCTTCTCGCGCACCGTGTTCTCGACCCCCGAACTCACCTCCCAAGGCCGGCTCGTCTCTCTGTGGCGCATATCGCTCGGGATCGCCGATGCGGCTCTGATCCTGTTCGCGCTGACCGGCGGCGGCATCGTGATGACGAGCGGCGACGTTGGCGCACGCATGACGGCCAAAGAGGCTCTGCCCCGGCTTCTGCTGGCCGCCTTCACCGCCAACGCGAGTCTCCTCATCGTCGATCAAGTCACGAGGCTGTCCAATGCAGTGTGCGCGGCGATCGTGGGATCGGGAGGCGATCCACGGTCGGTGGCAGATCAGCTCGCCGAGCTCGTGTCCGGAGCGTTCACGAACCCGTTTCTTGCGCTCCTCGGGCTCGTGGTGATCGTTCTCGGGCTGTTCGTCGTTGCAACATTCGTTCTGCGTATCGCGGCGCTAGTAGTCCTCATCGCCGGAGCGCCCCTGCTGCTCGTCTGCCACTCGCTGCCTCACACGGAGCACCTTGCGCGCCTGTGGTGGCGAGCGATGCTGGCCGCCCTTGCGGTGCCGGTCGCTCAGGCGCTGGTGCTGGCCGCCGCGCTCAAGATCGTTCTGTCGAGCGAGATGCTGGGGCTGTCCTCGAGCGGCCTTGTCGATCTCCTCGTAGTGAGCTGCCTCCTGTACCTGATCCTTAAGATCCCGCTTCTGGCCGCCAACGCCGTCAAGTCGGGTTCGGGGTCGCGCGCGTGGTCTCGGACCAAGACGGTCGTCGTCCAAACCGGGAAGGCGGTGACCGCCGCGTGACGGTGAAGGTTCCCTCCAACATCGACATGGCCGACACCATCGTCTGGGGACTGACCCTGCGCCAGCTCATCGTCCTCGGCGGCGCGTGTCTCCTGGGGTGGTCCAGTTATCTCGGACTTCGCTCTCTGATTCCGGTGTACGTCCTGGCCGCGCTCGGGACACTGTTGGCGGGTGCCGGGATTGCGTTCGCGTTCGCTCAACCGGACGGACTGAATGCCGAGCGCTGGCTCGCATCGGGGCTGGCCTTCGCCACAAGGCCCCGCCGACGGGTGCTGGCACCCGAGGGTCTTCCCGCCCCGCCGGCGAAGGCGCCTCGAAGCGAGCGCGTGACCGGCTTCCACCCTCCCATTAGAACGATCAACGAGTTGGGCGTCATCGGCCTGGACGGCGGGCGGTGGATCCTCGTTTGCCGCACCTCGGCTCTCAATCTCGAACTGCGATCGGCCCCGGAGCGCGACGCGCTCTTGCGCGGCTTCGGTCGGTTCCTGAACTCGCTGGACCGGCCCATCTGTCTCGTCGTGAGATCCGAGCGCAGTGATCTCAGGTCCCAGGTCACGCGCATCGAAGAGACGGCCGGAGGCCTGCCGCATGCGGATCTCGAACGAGCGGCGCGAGCGCATGCGCACTTTCTGTCTTCGCTGGCGGAGCGCAGTGACATCCTGCGCCGGGAGGTCTATGTCGTCCTCTCTGCCGAGTGCGTCGACGAGGATCAGGCGACCGCGCAGCTTCGGCGCCGCGCCGAAGAGTCGGCGACCCTGCTTAGATCCCTGGGGATTCGGATCACGCCACAGGAGAATGATGACGCGGCGGCCTTGATCGCCCGCGCATCCGATCCCGGTCGCTCACTTCCGCTCCAGGGCCACAGCCTGCCCGGCGACGTCGTTTCAGGAGTCGCCTCATGAGGAGACTCCTGACGCGGACGAGGAGCGGAAGATCCAACCCGGCTGCGCTCATCGGACCCGACTCACTCGACGTTCGTCCCCGGCGCCTGCAGGTCGGAGACACTTGGTGCGAGACGCTGGCGGTCACCGGTTACCCGCGCGAGGTGAGCCCGGGGTGGCTGCAGCCATTGCTCGCCTATTCGGGAGCCGTGGATGTTGCTTTGCACGTCGAGCCGATTCCGGCCGAGCTCGCAAGCCATCGTCTTCGCCATCAGCTCGCACGGCTCGAGTCGTCCCGGCGCCTCGATGAGAAGCATTCGAAGCTGCCGGACCCGTCGCTCGAGGTGGCGGTGACGGACGCGACGGACCTCGCCAGCCGTCTCGCCCGCGGCGAGGACCGGCTGTTTCGAGTCGGCCTCTACGTCACCGTGCGCGCGCACTCTGAAGAGGCCCTCGAGGAGCAGGTCTCCAAGGTGCGCTCGCTTGCCGCCTCGCTGCTCCTGGATGCTCGGCCTGTCACGTTCCGGGCGCTCGAAGGCTTCGTGACGACCTTGCCGCTGGGCCTGGACACGCTCAAGCTGAGACGGACCTTCGACACGCGCGCCCTGGCGACGACGTTTCCCTTCGACTCGGCCGAGATCGAGAACCGGGGCGGGGCGCTGGTCGGCCGAAACATCCACAGCGGCAGCCTCGTCTTCTACGACCGTTTCGGTCACGAGAACTACAACCAGGTCATGCTCGCGTGCTCAGGAGCTGGCAAGTCGTATCTCGCCAAGCTGCTGGTCCTGCGGTCGTTATTCGAGGGCGCCGAAGTGCTCGTCATCGACCCGGAGAGCGAATACGAGCGCCTCGCACAAGCCGTTGGCGGCACGGTGATCCGCCTCGGTGCCAACGGACAATTCGTCAATCCGCTCGACGTCAGGGAGGCCGGCGAGCAGGACGCGCTCAAGGAGTCCGCGCTGTTCTGTCACGCGGTGTGCTCCACCCTGCTCGGCGGAACCACGGCGGAGGAGCGAGCAGGGCTCGATCGGGCGATCCTGGCGGCCTACGAAAAGCGCGGCATCACATCCGACCCTCGCACCCACGAGCGGCCGACGCCTCTGCTCGCCGACGTCGTGTCCGAGCTCGGGAGCGAAGGCGTTGCTGGGTCGGTCGCGAGACGGCTGAACCCGTTCATCTCGGGTTCTCATCGGGGACTGTTCGAGGCGCCGACGACGATCTCGCCCACAGGGCATCTCGTCGTGCTGTCCCTGCGCGACCTCCCCGAGAGCCCGGAGGAGCTGAGGGCGGCGGGGACGCTGCTGGCGCTCGACGCGATCTGGCGCCGAGTGCGCTTCGGCAGGAGCCGGCCGCGGATCGTGGTCATCGACGAGGCGTGGACGATGCTCGGCGACGAGTCGGCGTCTCGCTTTCTCATGCGGCTGGCCAAATCGGCTCGCAAGTACTGGTGCGGGCTGACCACGGTGACCCAGGACGTGAGCGACGTGCTCACCTCCAAGCTCGGTCGCGCCGTGCTCAACAACGCCGCCACCAAGGTCTTGCTTCAGCAGTCGAGCGAGTTCATCGGCGATGTCGCTGAGACCTTCCGCCTGTCCGAGGGCGAGTGCTCGTATCTGATCTCGTGCGAGCCGGGCCATGGACTGTTCTGCGCGGGGCGGGAGCGGGTCGCGGTCGAGGTCATTGCCTCCGAAGAAGAGCACCGTCTCGTCACGTCCAAGCCGGACGAGCTCCACGCGATGGGCCAGTCGCGGTGAAGAAGATCGTGGCCGCACTCATGGTGCTCTTTCTTCTTCCCGTGCTCGTCGCCGGAGCCGCGGGTGGTCAAGGCGTTTCTCAGGCAGACGATGCGGCGCTCGACGACATCCCGGGCGAGTTCGCCAAGCTGTACGTGCAGGCGGCCGCCGACTTCGGCATCGAGTGGGAGCTACTGGCCGCGGTCGGAAAGATCGAGTGCGACCACGGTCGGGGCGACTGCTACCGGCCCAACACTACGGGCGCCATGGGCCCCATGCAGTTCATGGCTACCACGTGGGCCTTCTACAAGCACTCGTCGAAGAGTTCTCCCTACGATGTCTACGACGCGCGCGACTCGATCTTCGCCGCGGCGGCGAAGCTCGCCGCGGACAGGGTCAACAGAGACCCGCGCGCCGCGCTGTTCTCCTACAACCACTCGGCGGCCTACGTCGTTGAGGTCATGGGCTGGGCGGTCCGCTACGGCTGGACGACGAGCGATGCCGGAGCGCTCGGCCAGGCGGTGCTGACCCATCCCAACATCGAGCTCCGTCCGGAGGCCCGAGCGGATATCGAGGCCGGGCGCGTGGATGCGCGCCTGCTCGGCGTGCTGCTGTTCCTCGCGTCCGAGCACCGTCTCGGCTCGGTCGGACCGTTCGCAACGGGACACTCCCTCTACGTCGAAGGGACCAACCGGATCTCCAATCACGCCTACGGCCGAGCGGTCGACATTCCCATCGTCGATGGGGTCGCGGTCTCGCCTTCCAACGAGTCTGCCCGAGCTGCAGCGGAGTCGCTCCTGTCGCTCGACGAGCCGCTTCGGCCCGACGAGCTCGGAAGCCCGTGGGGCTTGGTATCCCCTGGAGCGTTCACCGACTCGAGCCATCAAGACCATCTCCACGTCGCTTACTCGGAAGACGGCTCGTGAGGGATCGCAAGTACGAAGACCATCCGCTCGTGAAACTGTTCACCGACCCAGACAAGTTCCTGGCGCGGCTGGCACGAGAGGCAAGTGAGCTCCTCGAGGCAGTGACCCCCTGGCTCGTGCTCGCCGGCGTGGTCCTTACGCTATTGGCAGCGGCCATTGTGGCGAGACGAGTGTGGCGAACCGGGCGCTGGGCGGACGACGCACGCCGCATCAAGATCCTGGCGCCACCGGAGGTTGCAGCATCGGGTGCGCTCACATTGTGGATGGGGTTGCACGCGATCCTGCGGCCGGCCTGGCGACGAGCCCTCTTCGGCCAGCCTCACCTGTCGTGGGAGATCGTGGCCGAGGCCGGCTCCATCGCCTTCTCTGTGTGGGTTCCCAGGGTCATCCCCCCGGGGCTGGTGGAGCGCGCCGTCGAGTCCGCATGGCCGGGAGCGAGGACGCAGGTCGAAGAGGCCGCGCCCATACCCGCCGTTGCGGGTGAGACCACAACCACGGAACTGAGTCTCGCCGAGCCCGAATGGTTTCCGATCGGGGACGTGCCCGACGCCGAGCCGCTACGGCTTGCGCTCGGGAACATGACCGCGCTCGAGGCCGGGGAGCGTGCCGTAGTGCAGGTGCTCGCTCGCCCAGCAACGAGCGCGGGCCGCCACCGCCTACTTCGCGCCGCGCGCCATCTGCGCCGCAGCACGCCGTCGGCGGCGCTGCCCTTCTGGGCGACGAGCGCAGGCGGGCGGCCGTCACCGGGGGGGCGTCCATCGATGGACCCGACAATGGACCCCGATGTGCGCGCGATCCTAGCCAAAGCCTCCTCACCACTGTGGCACTGCTCCATCAGGGTTGCGGTCACCTCCCACAACCGGCCCCAGGCGAGGGGAAAGATCCACGCGCTCGCGGGGGCCTTCGCAGTGTTCGAGGGTCGCAACGGCTTTCGGCGCCGGCGGGCCATCCGTCCCGGGGCACGCCTCGATCGGCGCGTCCTCGGCAATGGTTACCTGCTGTCGGTCCCGGAGCTCGCCCAGGTCGCCGCTCTTCCGAGCGAGGCAGTTCCCGGCCTTGAGCACGCCAGGGCGCGCACCGTCGCTCCTCCAAGAGAGCTGCCGCAGCAGGGAAAGCTGCTCGGCACCTCCGACCACCCCGGCTTGTCGCGACAGGTGGCGATATCGGTGGAGGACGGGCGCCACCACATGCACGTGATCGGGGAGACCGGCACGGGCAAGTCGACTCTCATCGCCCGCATGGTTCTGGCGGATGCCGAGGCGGGACGATCCGCGATAGTGATCGACCCCAAGGGCGACCTCGTGGAGGCCATCCTTGGACGGCTTCCCGCCTCGGCGGTCAACAGGACGTGCCTGCTCGATCCCGACGACTCGAGCCAGGCGGTGGGGCTCAACGTCTTGGAGGGAGACAACCCCGATCTCGTCGTGGACCACGCCGTCGGAGTGTTCAAGCGCATCTACGAGCCGTGGTGGGGACCCCGGACCGACGACATCATGCGCGCGGTCTGCCTCACCCTCAAGTACACGGACGGCGCGACCCTGACGGAGATCCCGCACCTGCTCAGTGACGAGGAGTGGCGCAAGAGGGTCGGCAACCGTTTGCGCAACGTCCCGGGGCTCGGCGACTTCTGGTCATGGTACGAGCGGCTCGGCGAGCAGCAGCGGGCGAACATGATCGCACCTCTGCTCAACAAGCTGCGGGCGTTCCTGCTGCGGGGGCCGGTTCGGGCCATCGTCGGACAAGCCACCCCCAAGCTCGACATCGACGCGCTCATCAACTCCGGTGGGTTGCTGCTCGTGCGCATTCCCAAGGGAACCATCGGAGAGGAGACGTCGCGGTTGCTGGGGGCATTCACCGTCGCCCGCGTATGGCAGGCGGTGATGAAGCGCGCCTCCCTGCCGGAGGCGCAACGCACCGATACGACCCTGTACGTCGACGAGATGCACAACTACCTCGCGCTGCCGCGCTCGTTCGAGGACCTGCTGGCCGAGGCGCGCGGCTACCGACTGTCCTTGGTGCTGGCGCATCAGCACATGAACCAGCTCCCCAAGGACATGCGCGAGGCGCTTGCGGCCAACGCCCGCACCAAGCTCGTCTTCGCCTGCTCCCCCGAGGACGCTCAGCAGCTCGAGCGCCACTTCGAGCCGCACCTGAGCGCCCATGATCTCCACAACCTCGCGTCGTTCCAGGCCGCCTGCCGGCCGTGCCTCGAGGCAGGCCACGGAGCCGCCTTCACGCTCAAGACCGAGGCGTTAGCCGAGCCCTCGGACAAGCGGGCGGACGAGGTCCGAAGGGGAAGCTGCAGGGTCTTCGCGGTGGAGCGTAACCAGGTGGAGGCCGACATCGGAAAGCGACTGCTAGAAGCGGCCAACACGCTCCTGCCGACAGTCGCCGATAGAGATGCTTCGGGGTCGGACCCCGACTCGGTTACCGGTTCGGTTACCGCCTCGGGGGGCGAGTCATGAAACGGGAACCCGATGATCCACAAAGGCGCAGGTCACGTGGCAAGAGGGGTAGGCGTGCGCGCGCTGCGACTCGCGTCCATTCGAAGGCGTTCCGCCATCGAATCGGACGCTCGGAGATCATGAGCATGTCCCGGTGGCTCACCAAGAGAGACAGAGTGATTTGCCATCACATCTATGACCACTCGGTGCTCACCGCGATTCAGATCTCGAAGCTTCACTTCCCGACCCTCAGAGGCGCGGAGAAACGACTCAAGAAGCTCTATGAGAGAAGGCTACTGGACCGCTTCCAGCCCCAAGTGCAATTTGGCTCGGCTCCGTACCACTACATCCTCGACGAACTCGGGATGAGGGTCGTAGCCGCGGATCGCGGCCTCGACCTCAAGCGGGTCAGACAGCGCCTCCAAACTGATCTCGACATCCCCGCTCGCTCTCATCTCCATCATCAGCTTGAGGTCAACGACTTCTTCGTGACGCTCATCAAGGCGTGCCGGGACTCCAAAGGCCACTACGAGCTCATCCGCTGGTGGAACGAGAAGCGCTGCAGGGAGGCTTGGAAAGGAATGGTTCACCCAGACGGTCTGGGCGAGCTGGCGTGGCCCAAAGGCTCGTGCACGTTCCTACTCGAGCTCGACCGGGGGACCGAACGCGGCCAACGACTGGCTGAAAAGCTCGCCTACTACAGAAGCTTCGGCGCGATGCGTCTGGGTCCCGAGGCACTGCTGTTCCTGTTTCCCAGCTTCGAGCGTGAGCTATACGCGCGTCGGGTGCTGGAACCGATCGGGGGCCTCACGGTCGCGACTACGAACCGGCAGGCGTATGAGGCACAGCCATTGGGCGACGTGTGGCTGCCAGTGGAGATCCAAGCGGCAGACAGCAACCGCCGACAAGAACTGATCCAACTTTGACGCGGGGACACATTTCGTGAGTAACGAGTTGTTGGTCGCGCTCACGACGGTCGTGCCTACGACAGTGGCGATCGTCGTTGGTTTCCTCGCAAACCTTCGCTCCGTGAGGAGAGAGTTGCGAGAGGAGGTTGTGGCTCCTATGACACAGCGGATGGAGAGTCTGGAAACGAGCCTCGATCACTTGGGGAACGTGCTGGATCGTGTCTCCGAGAGTCAGACTGAGATCCGGGAGAAGATTGCGAGGCTCGAGGCACAATTCGACGCCTTCGAAGGACGGCGAAGGGTTTGGCGCCCGAGTTGAGTGGTGGACGAGGATCGGGTGGCGAACCTAGCGACCGCTGGCCGAATGCACAGCTCCTGACGGTAGATGAGCTGGCCCGCCTTCTGCGCATTCCGAAAGCCACGATCTACCGGTGGAGGTCTACCGGCGCCGGGCCCCGCGGTTACTCGATAGGGCGCCACGTCCGCTTCAGGTGGGTGGACGTGGAGGCGTGGCTGGACGAAAGGGCTGACGACGATCCCTTATCAGAGCGGTCCTAGAGAAGATGTCATAGCCGCCCTGTACCTTCTTTCTGGGATGGGAGTCGGTTCCCGAAGCCTCGTATGACGGAGGACTGAACGACATGGCATCGATCGAGAAACTGGAGCCCGGCAGGTATGAGATCCGATGGCGGACTCCGGAAGGCAAGAGTCGGCGCAAGGTTGTCCGCGGCGGTCCCGAACAAGCTCGGCGCTTCGCCCGCAACATTGAAGCGTCAAAGGATCGCGGCGATTACATCGATCCGCGTGCCGGCAAGGCAACGGTGGCGGCTTTGGCGGAGAAGTGGATCGATGCGGTTCGCCCGACGCTCAAGC
>JBHEMX010000083.1:0-55485 GCA_046262355.1 Actinomycetota bacterium
GCGTGAGATAGGCGAACGCGGACCCGATCGCAAAGAGCACGATCGCCGAGATCAAGAACGGCATCGAGTACCGCTTCTCCTTGGGGGTCAGCGCAGGAAGGATGAACGCGTAGACCTCGTAGAGCCAGATCGGAGACGACAGCGCGATGCCGGCGAGCGCGGTCATCTTCAAGCGGAACAGGAATCCGCTGAGGACCTTGAAGAAAACGAGCTGACAACCTTGGGGGCCGAGCATGTCCTCCGGCAGCGAGCACAACGGTCGAGTGAGGAACTCCAGCATCGGGTTGTAGAAGAAGAACGCACCGGCCGAGATCACCAGGAACACGGCGACCGAGACGATGAGGCGAGAACGCAGCTCGCCGAGGTGCTCCACGACCGTCATGGCGGCCTCGACGTTGCGCTTCCGATTGCGTCTCAAGAACCGCAGACGTCGCCTGCGCAGGTTGTCGGCCTGGGTCATCAGCCGTCCTCGCGGCGAGACTTCTCCAAGCCTTCGGGCGCCGGTGCACTGCCCGGGAGGTCCTGTGCGGCATCCGGGGCCGGCGACTCCGGCTCCGTGTCGTCTCCGGCGCGCACCTCCGATGCGTCATCGTCCACGTCGACCCAGCCGCCGTCGGGCTCGCCCGGCGCCGCGAGCCGTTCGGGACGCGAGCTCGCGTGGCGGCTCGTGGGACGCCCGGGTGTGGGTCGGCGGCCGGCTTCGTCCTCGTCGTCGAGGTCCATTCCCATGTCGAAGTCCTCTTTGAGATCCGACGCCATGCGACGAAGCTGCGAGGCCGTTCGTCCGATCGTCCGAGCTATCTCGGGCAGCTTCTCGGGCCCGAAGACTATGAGCGCAACGACCCCGACAACCAGGATCTCGAGAGGGCCGATCGAGGGCATAGATGCAGTCTAGAAGGACTGCAGAGCCAATGGCCCACGCAGGTCAGGCGAGCGGGCGGCCCAGGAGATCGTCGAGCCAGTCCTCGCGCTCGAGCATCTCGTGGAAGTTCAGAAGATCGTCGTGCGATATCGGGGGGCCCTGCCGGAGCTCGAGCGCCTCGGCGGGGACGTGAACCGGCACCGGCATCACTCCGCCCGAGAGCAGGAGACGAACGATGCGATCGTCCGCGGCCTTCTCGACGAACTGCCCACAATCAGGGCAGGTGAATCCGTAGGTGTTCACCGTTTGGGTCGCACCGATGCGCAGGAGGATGTCGTCGGCCGTGAGGTCGACCTCTCCGCATCGAGGGCAAGTCGCCTTGATAGTGGTCATGTTCCGGGCTCTTTCTCGCTCGGGTTCCGCATTGTGCCTACGCCTCCGTTATCGGCCCGGCACAAGGAAGGTTTAGATACGCAATGTCGGCAGAGGAACCTCAAACAGGCACTTGTGTGCGCCGATAAGAGTGCATGGGTCTGTTCACGCGCCCGCACGCCGATCTGCCCCACAGCTCCCAGCGCTGGGGCGAGGTCATGGAGGCGGCGTTGCGCATCAACGAGATAGCTTCCTCGGAGCGCCCCCTGGGCGACGCCGTCGGGGACGTGGTCGCGATAGCCGTCGAGCTGCTCGGGGCCGAGCAGGGTTCGGCCATGCTCCTGGAAGAGGGCGGCCGGACGCTCGTCATCGTCGCCTCTTCGGGACTCTCGGGCGGCGTTCCGGTCGGGGGACGACTGGGGGTGGGAGAGAGCGTCGCCGGGCGCGTGCTCGCGACCGAACGGCCACTGTTGCTCGCAGACGTTGACGAGGACCACTTCTTCAACTTCGTGCCCAAATCCCGCACGATCTCCTCGAGTCTGGTGGTTCCCTTGCGCATACGGGGCGGCGCGATCGGTGTGCTCAACCTCGCGACGTCCGACGACGCGCACAGGTTCACGGAGGAGGACCTTCGGGTCGCCCAGCTGTTCGCAGATCAGGCCGCCGGCTTGATACACCGCGCCCGGCTGCACGAGAGCGCGGAGCGCCGCTCCGCCGACCTGCTCGCGCTCGTGGCCTCGAGCGAGGGACTGCTCGGCACCCTCGACCTCGACGCTCTCCTGCAGCGGGTGCTCGATGGAGCGGCCCGCCTCACGGGCTCGAGAGAGGGCTTCGCCTGCCTCTTCGACCCGGAGACGGGTTCGGTGGCGCGCGGGGTCTTTCGCGGCTTCGACAAGGCGGACATACGGGACCTCGTTGCGCGTCCCGAGATCAAACGGACCATCGCGGCCACCGGGGTCGCTCACATCGAGCGTGCCGAGGGAGTCGGCGTCGTAGCCGTCGGCTTGCGCACGACACGCGGCACCAGCGGTCTCCTCGTGATCGGTGCGCATGAAGGGGTGGACGCCGATCGCTCCGACCTCTTGCGCGCGTTCGCCCAGCAGTGCGCAACGGCGGTGGGAGCCGCCGAGCTGCACTCCGAGATCGAGGGGAAGGAGTCGGAGCTCTCGTCCATCATCCTCGGCGTCCCGAACCCCATAATGCTGGTCGACGCACGAGGCCGCTTCGCCGACATGAATCCTGCCGCCGAGCAGCTCTTCGGCGTCTCCGCGACCTTCTCTCGAGGTCTGCACGTCAACGGGGCCTTAGGACACGAGGAGATAGAGGGACTGCTCCTGGGCGAGGGAGACGTGCAAAGCGAGGTCGGCATGAGCATGCCGCCGCGCACCTACAGGGTTCGCGTTGCGGACGTGCGCACCCCCGGGTCCCCGCTCGGCCGGGTGCTGGTCATGGACGACATCACGGCAGAACGAGAGATCGCGCAGACGCAGCGCGACTTCGTTGCCATGATCGGTCACGAGCTGCGCACGCCGCTCACGATCATCAAGGGCTTCGCGCGCACCGCGCTCAAGTCGATCGCTTCCTCGTCGCGAGCGGAGCAGGAAGAGGCCCTGGGAACGATCGATGTGAAGGCGGCGCAGCTCGAGCGACTGATCCAGGACCTTTTGTACGTGTCGAAGATAGAGTCCCGAGAAGCGTCGCTACGGGTCGAGGACGTTCACGTCGCGACGCTCATCGACTCCGTCGCGCAGGAGTTGGTCAACGAGCATCCCGGCCGAGAGCTGTTGTTCGAGGCGCCCGACGGGCTGAGATGGCCGTGCGACGAGACGAAGGTCGGGCTCGTTCTGCGGCATCTCATGGAGAATGCCCTGAAGTTCTCGGACGCACCCCAACCGGTCCTGGTACGAGCCCTGAGCGAGGACGACGAGCTTCGCATCGAGGTGGTCGACCACGGCACCGGGCTGCTGTCGGGGGACATCCCACATATCTTCGAGCGGTTCCGGCAGCTCGACAGCTCCTCGACGAGGGAGCAGGGTGGAACGGGGGTCGGCCTCTATCTGTGCGCTCAGCTGGTTCGGATCCATGGAGGGCGCATCTGGGTCGATTCGACCTGGGGCAAGGGATCGAAGTTCTCGCTGGCGATCCCCAGACGGGCCACGACCAAGGTCGTGCGCATGGCGGCGCGCCCGCCGGGGCGGGAGGCCGAAGGTCTCGCCTAGAACCGGTGTGAGTCGACCGCAGTCCCTCGGAACCTCGTGTCGCCGCTACGGGATCGAGGACGTTCAGGTACCGGCGGACGAGCT
Organism: Actinomycetota bacterium; assembly: GCA_046262355.1. Taxonomy (GTDB): domain Bacteria; phylum Actinomycetota; class CADDZG01; order CADDZG01; family WHSQ01; genus DATADD01. Next base: position 3,538 of record JBHEMX010000083.1, read on the forward strand.
TCCCTGCCCGTGGCGCGCCGCGATGCTCGCCGCGACGCGGCGAGCCTCCGCCACGACCTCGGGTGGTTGTACCGAGCGCACCTCCACGCCGAGGCGCAGCAACAGCGTCGCGGCCCACAGATCAGCGGCGGTGGCGAGCTCGATGCGCAGCCAGCCGTCGTCGAGCTCCGTGGAGCTCCGCACCGGGTAGTAGTCGGCGAACCAGCGAGCCACCGAGGGCGACACCTCGAAGGACACGATGCGTTCGCCCGAGCGCTCCACGAACGCCCGGCTGTAGGGCTCGGGGTCGAAGTCCGCCGGGACCTCGGCGGGTTCATCCAGCAACTCGACCAGCTTGATGCGGTCGGTCCGAAACATACGCTCGTCGTTCGAGAGATGGTCCCACCCGACGAGATAGGAGCGCCCCCACGCGACGATCAGCGCCCACGGCTCGACCACTCGATCGCTCAGCTCGCCGCGCGACGCGGAGAGGTACTGGAGCCGGATGCGCCTGCGCTGCTCGAGGGCCGCACGCAGACGCGTGAGGTGTGCGACCGGCCCCGGCTGCAGCTTGAGCTCGATCCCGCGCCCGTCGCCGTCCCCCTCGAGGCCCAGGGCGCCTCCCAGCTTGTCGAGCGCCCGGCGGAGGGCGTCGGCCTCCTGCATCTCGGGCAGGGCCGCCAGCACGTGGCCCCCCGCGTACAGCGCCAAGGCCTCGGCGGGAGTGAGCCGTAGCGGCGCACCGAAGTAATCGGCCATGCGCACGTGCACGCGGTCGTCGTCGATCGACACGTCGATGAGGTCCCCCGGTCCGTAGCCGGGCAGTCCGCACAGGAAGACCAGCTCGAGGTCGTCGATGATGTCCCGCCTGCGGACACCGAACCTGGCCGAGAGCTCCCCGACGCTCACGCCGGGATGTTTGATCGCGTACGGCAGCAGGACCAGGATGCGGCCCAGCCGCCGGCCCAGACGACCCTTGCCATACTCGCTCACGAGCGGTGTCTCACGACGGGCCCTAGACGAGCCACGGCCCGAGGTGCTCGAGCAGATCGCCTCGCACGGCCTCGGGAGCCACCACCGTGACGGCTCCGTGCCACCCGATCACCCAGCCGAGCAGAGCTGCGCGGTTGCCTGTGGGCATGTCGACCTCGAGCGCCCCGTCCCCCTGCTCCCGAGCCGGAAGCTCGGGGAGGTTCTGCCGGGCCCACCACGCCACCCCGGGATCGAAGCGGACGGTCACCTCGGAGGTCTCGTCGGGCCCGAACTCCCACGCCTCGACGCCGACGGCCGTGCCGGCGTCGAACCCGGCGGGCACCCTGTAGGAACCCTCGAGCGCAAGCAGCCTGGAGTCGATGCGGGCGAGCTTGAAGGTTCTCTGGGCCTGTGCGTCGGCGTCCCTCCCGATCACGTACCAGTAACCCCCCCGGTGCACGAGGCTCCAGGGCTCGACGCGGCGGGTCGACCGGCGCCCGCGGGCGTCTTCGTAGGAGAACTCCACGGGCCGCCGCTCGAGCAAGGCCCCGTAGAGCTCCCGCAGATGCGGCTCGTCGGCGCCCACGTTCGCCCCCGCGATCACCTGCGGGCCGCTCCACGAGGCGAGGTCACGCCCGACCGACAGCTTCAGCAAGCCCGCCTCGGCGTCCTCCTCTCCCCGCCCGAGAACGGTGTCGGCCGCGATCCGCAGGGCGGCGAGCTCGTCCGCCTCCAGGTCGAGGTCTGGAAGGTAGTAGCGATCCTTGGGGATGACGTAGGCGTCCAGCCGCTGCTCCTCGAGGGGCTCGCTGATCCGCAGCTCGAGCGGCACGCCCATCGCCCGCAGAGCGTCCTTGTCGCGCTCGAAGGTGCGCCGGAACGCCTCGAAGTTGTCCTGGTCGTAGCCCGCGACCCGGGCGCGTATGTCATCGGCCGTCATCGGACGCGGCGCCTCGAGCAGAGCCGCTATGAGGTTGATGAGCCGCTCGATGCGCCGCATACAACGAGCGTACCGGGGCGCTGGGCGGAGATTACGAGGCGGGAGAGGGGAGCCGGTCGGCAGCGACGCGCCCCGCGGCCGCACCGGCGAGGAACAGCTCCGGGGTCTGCTCCAGCGAACGGCCCATGGAGGTGGGATGGACACCGGTGGCGCGCAGCAGAGCGAGGCCGGGCGCGCCGTCGGCAACGACAACGTTGTGGCGATCGTCGATGCCCGCCTCCCGCAGCTGTCCCCTCAGGACCGCCGACTGCTCGGCGGGCAGCAGCGGGACGACCACGGTCGAGCGCTCCCGAGCCGCGATCCGGAGAGAGGTGAGCGAGTGGTGGCTCACGCCCCGATGGCGCGCCCGCGGGTCGGCGAACGAGATGCGCAGGCAGGCGATCGATCTTCCTCCGAGGGCGGAGACCGCATCCAGCGCCTGCCCCTGTTCGATGGCCGAGAAGCCCAGGGTCGTTGCGGTGCCGGCGACGCCCGGGCCGAGCCCGACGATCGCGACGTCGACCCGTCCGGCGACGTGCAGCGAGGCCAGCCCGCTGAACACGTTCACGGCCTCGAGGTCGCCGCCGAAGGCGTGCCCGTAGGTGCACGTGACGTCGAGCAAGGATGCGGCGCGCAGCCGCCGGACGAGGCCGCTCCACGCCAGGGGAAGCGCGCCCCCGTCCGACATGAGGTAGCCGACGCGCGCCTCGGGGTGCGCGGCCTTGACCCCCGCGGCAGCCGCCGCCACCTGCGAGTGGAGGCCGCAGGCCACCACAGGCAGCGGCCCTATCGAGTCGACGCCGGCGAGCGAGCCATGGTGGGGTGACAGCGGCTCCTCCGCGGCGAGGACGTTGGTCTGCCACGGCGTGTAGCGGAGCTTCACGATGTGGCCCTCGGCGCGCCGCGGGGGCCCGGGCCCGTCGAGGTTCCACAGCACGAACCCAACGCCTCCCGTGCCCAACCCGAGATCGATCCCGGTCGTGTTGACGATCACGGCGTCACCCGGCTCGACCGGACCGAGCATCAACGGGAACCCGTAAGCAGACAGAGACCTCTCATCGACGTCGACCTCGAGCGCAACGATCCCGGGGCGCTCCTCGATCTTCGTGACCTTCCCGGTCGCGAAGAAGGCCATCAGAGAGCAGCGATCAGCTTCGCAACGCGCTCGTCGGTCGAGCGGAAGGGATCCTTGCAGAGCACGGTTCGCTGGGCCTGGTCGTTCAACTTGAGATGCACCCAATCGACTGTGAAGTCGCGTCTCTTCCGCTTGGCGGCTCGGATGAACTCGCCTCGCAACTTCGCGCGCGTGGTCTGCGGCGGCTCGTGCTGCGCCCGCTGCACGTCTTCCTCGTCGCACATGCGCTCCGCCTCTCCACGACGCTCGAGGAGGTAGTAGATGCCTCTCTTGCGGTTGACGTCGTGATACGAGAGGTCCATGAGCGCGATGCGCGGGTGGGCGAGGGAGATGTTGTGCCGCGACCGGTACCGCTCGATCCACTTCCTCTTGGCGATCCAGTCGATCTGGCGTTCGAGCGCTTCGGGATCGTGCTCCAGATTCGTGATCGCGTGCTCCCACATGCCCGCGATCTCCTTGAGGACACGGTCGTCGCGGTGATCGACCCACCTCAGCGCCTTCTCGAGGTACTCCTTCTGCATATCGAGTGCAGACAGCTCGCGGCCGTTGGCCAGGCGCACCCGTCGCCTGCACGTCGTGTCGTGAGAGATCTCGCGGATCGCCCGGATCGGGTTCTCGAGCGTCATGTCGCGGATCTGGACACCCTCCTCCGCCATGCGCAGAAGCAGGGCCGTCGAACCGATCTTGAGGTACGACGCCCACTCGTTCATGTTCGAGTCGCCGACGATCACGTGCAGCCGGCGGTACTTCTCTGCGTCGGCATGAGGTTCGTCTCTCGTGTTGATGATCGGACGCGACCGCGTTGTGGCCGACGACACGCCCTCCCAGATGTGTTCGGCGCGCTGCGAGATACAGAACAATGCGCCACGCGCCGTCTGAAGCACCTTTCCCGCGCCGGCGAAGATCTGACGGGTGACGAAGAACGGGATCATGACCTCGGCCAGGCGGCCGAACTCACCGTAGCGAGACACGAGATAGTTCTCGTGGCTGCCGTAGGAATTGCCCGCCGAATCGGTGTTGTTCTTGAACAGGAATATGTCGCCGGAGATGCCCTCCTCGCGCAGGCGCGCCTCGGCGGCCTTGAGCAGCCCTTCGAGGATCCGCTCGCCCGCCTTGTCGTGCACGACGAGGTCGTAGACCGAGTCGCACTCCGGCGTCGCGTATTCAGGATGGGAGCCGACGTCGAGGTACAGACGAGCACCGTTCTCCAGGAACACGTTCGAGGAGCGCCCCCACGACACCACCCGGCGGAACAGGTAGCGGGCAACCTCGTCGGGGGACAGACGCCTCTGCCCGCGGAAGGTGCAGGTGACCCCGTACTCGTTCTCCGTGCCGAAGATGCGTCGCTCCACCAGCTCAGGATAAGGCCCTCACCGGATGTGGTCCGGAGTCGGGAAAGGCGCGCCGGCGCCACTAGAGCAGCGGGTCGAGCTCGGCCTTCTCGAGGCGCGTGAACTTGCGGCGCCCGCGGGAGCGGTCGAGGAGCGCGACCTCGAGCTTCTCGGCGGTGAGCTCTCGCTCCTCGACGGCCTCGAGCGCCGCCCGTGCCATCCCGATCGCGTCCGCCAGCTCCGGGGCCGAACCGACATGGTCCTCGGGGTAGTGCCGGCCCAGGTGGTCGTTGAGCGCATCGGACTGCCCGCCCATCGCCACCCAACCTGTTCTGTCGGACACCGATCCGTCGTACAGGATGTGGAACAACTCGTTGTCGCGCCTCGAGTCGCCGACCGCTGCAACCAGGATCTCGCACTCGTACGGCTTGAGCTCCGCCGTGAAGATGTTGCCGAGCGTCTGCGAATAGGCGTTCGCGAGCGATTTCGGGGTCACGTCGTCGCGTGAGTATGAGTATCCCTTGACGTCCACGAGACGGATCCCGCCGATGCGCAGTTGCTCGAACTCGTTGAACTTGCCCACGCCTGCGAACGCGATCCGGTCGTAGATCTCTGAGATCTTGTAAAGCGTCGCCGAGGGGTTCTCGGCCAGGAACAGGATGCCGTTGGCGTACTCCAACGCGAGCACGGACTTGCCCCGTGCGATGCCCTTGCGGGCGTAGTCGGCCTTGTCGCGCATGAGCTGCTCGGGCGAGACGTAATAGGGCATGGGCACGCGTCAGCCCTCGTCGGCGGGCCGGCGAACGTCGACGGCGTGGCTCTCGTGGATCACCATCTCCTCGCGGCGGTCCGCGATGATCTCCTCGAAGAGCCTGCGGATCTCGTCCTCGGAGATCTCCACGATCCCGGTCGCCGAGATCGCCGCGACGGTCGGATAGATCCCGCGCACGAGGTCGGGCCCGCCCGTTCCGACGTCCTCGTCGGCGGCGTCGAAGAGGGCCTCGATGGAGATCTTCACGGCTTCGTCGAGTCCGAGATCATGCCGGTAGCGCTTCTTGAGCGACGAGCGCGCGTCCTTGCCCCCCGATCCCGTGGCGTGATAGTCGTCCTCTTCGTAGCGTCCCCCGGTGACGTCGTACTTGAAGATGCGCCCGGCCCGGCGGGCCTCGTCGAAGCCTGCGAACAAGGGCACGACGATGAGCCCCTGCATCGCTGCCGGGAGGTTCGCACGGATCATCTGGGACAGCTTGTTGGCCTTGCCCTCGAGCGTGAGCCTGTCCCCTTCGACCTTCTCGTAGTGTTCGAGCTCCGTCTGGAAGAGCCGGACGATCTCGACCGCCGGACCCGCCGCTCCCGCGATCGCAACCGCGGAAGTGTCGTCCGCCTCGAAGACCTTCTCGATCGAGCGATGGGCTATCTGGAAGCCTTCCGTCGCTCGCCTGTCCCCCGCGACGATCACGCCTCCCTCGTACCTCAGCGCGAGCACGGTCGTACCCTCCGGTGCGTGCACGGGCCGGTCGATCTCCCGCTGCGGCAGCAGCTCGGGTGCGTGAGAGCGCACGAGGTCCGAGAAAGAGGAGCCCGGCCCATTGACCGGGACGCGCAGCAGGTCACGCACAGAGCGCTCGAGCTCAGACACCCGCCGCCTTCCCACGCGCGTCGGATCGAGCGCAGCGAGGGACGGTCACTGCCCGCCCTTCTGGACGTAGGAACGCACGAACTCCTCGGCGTTGTCTTCGAGCACCTCGTCGATCTCGTCGAGCAGGTCGTCGACTTCCTTGGTCCGGGTCTCCGTGGCGTTCTGGGCTTCGGGCTGCTCGTCCTTCTCATCCTGTTGGGGACGCGGCTTGCGCGCTTGTTCGGCCATGGTTCACCTCACCTCATCGTGGCTGGGTCATCGTAACCGCCCTAGGAACTGAGGTTCCCTATGAGGGTCTGTGCGTCGGGGCTCGCCTCGAGCAATGATCGAACGTGGTTGCGCGTGCCTCTCGTCGGCTCCAGCGTGGGCACTTTCCGGAGCGGGTCGTCGCCCGTGTCGAAGATGAGCGCGTCCCACGATGCCGCCACGATCGCCGTCGAGAAGCGGCGCAGGCATTCCCCTCGGAAGTATGCGCGCGTGTCCTCCGGCGGATGGTCGACCGCGTGCTCTATCTCCTCATCGGTCGTCAGGCGCTCCAGCTTGCCCGAGCGGACGAGCTTCCAGTAGAGGCTCTTGGAGCGCCGCACGTCGTGGTACTGGAGATCGACGAGCCGCAGCTTGGGATCGGCCCATTCGAGGGCGTCTCTGTCCCTGTAGGCATTCATCACGTTCAGCTTGGCGACCCAGTCGAGCTCACCCCCGAGCGACGTCGGATCACGTTCGAGACGCTCCAGGGTTCCCTCCCAGCGGGCCAGGATCTCGTCCATCCCGGCGTCGCCGTCGTTGTCTTGCGCGTACTTCTTGGCCAGTTTGAGATATTCCCACTGGAGCTCGACCGCCGTCAGCTTGCGCCCGTCGACCAGCTCGACCGTTCGTCTGCACGATGGATCCTGAGAGACGTCCCGCATCGCCTTGACCGGCTCCACGAGCGAGAAGTCATCCGAGATGAAGTCGTCCTCGATCATCTGAAGCACTATGGCGGTGGTCCCCACCTTCAGGAGGGTCGAGATCTCCGACATGTTCGAGTCCCCGACGATGACGTGCAGCCGGCGGTACCGCTCGGGATCGGCGTGGGGCTCGTCCCGAGTGTTGATGATCGGTCGTTTGAACGTCGTCTCGAGCCCCACCTCGACCTCGAAGAAGTCGGCGCGTTGCGCGATCTGGAAGTCGACGCCTTCGACGCCGCTCTCCGCGCCGACCTTGCCGGCTCCTGTGAACACGAGCCGGGTCACGAAGAACGGGATCAGGTGCTTGACGAGGCGCGGGAACGGCGTCTGTCTGTCGACGAGATAGTTCTCGTGGCACCCGTACGAGTTCCCCTTGCCGTCCGAGTTGTTCTTGTAGACGGCGATCGACTGTCCCTCGGCGACGAATGCGCGCGATGCGTCCATCGAACGCTCGAGGATCCTCTCCCCTGCCTTGTCCCAGATGACGGCGTCGCGCACGGTCGCGCACTCGGGACTCGAATACTCCGGATGGGCGTGATCGACGTAGTAGCGCGACCCATTGGGCAAGATGATGTTGACCAGTCCGGAATCGTCCTCCAGGGCACCCTCGACGGGAGCACGGTCGAAGCCACGCGCGTCGCGCAGAGGACTCTCCTCTTCGTAGTCCCACTTGACGCGCCTGAACGCGGGCTGAGCGTAGGCGTTGATGAGGATCGACGACGTGAGTATCGGATTGAACTCGCTTGCGTCGCGCGCCGAGATGCCGTACTCCGTCTCGATCCCGCAGATCTTGGGGATGGCCATATCGGTCCGACCGCGGAGCCTAGAGGTACTGCCCCGTCTGCACGCGCTCCACCTGGCGCGGGTCCGCGCCTTCCTTGTGCTCGCTCACGAGAGTACGGATGTAGACGATCCGCTCACCCTTCTTGCCGGACACCCTGGCCCAGTCGTCGGGATTCGTCGTGTTCGGCAGGTCCTCGTTCTCCCGGTACTCCTGGGTGATCGCGGCAAGTAGATCGCTCGTGTTCAGACCCTTGGTGTGACCGGCGATGGCGCGCTTGATCGCCATCTTCTTGGCCCGCCTCACGATGTTCTCGATCATGGCACCGGACGAGAAGTCCTTGAAGAACAGGGTCTCCTTGTCGCCGTTGGCGTAAGTGACCTCGAGGAAGCGGTTGTCGTCATCCTCGGAGTACATCTTGTCGACGGTCACTTCGATCATCGCCCCGACGGCGGCCTCACGGGATCCTCGACCGGCGATCTCGTCCTGTGCGATCGGGATCCGGGTCGTCAGATACTTGGAGAAGATGTCCCTGGCGGAGCGCTCGTCGGGACGCTCGATCTTCACCTTCACATCGAGCCGGCCGGGACGCAGGATGGCCGGGTCTATGAGGTCCTCTCGGTTCGATGCACCAACGACGATGACGTTGCGGAGACTTTCCACCCCGTCGATCTCGGCAAGCAGCTGCGGCACGATCGTGGACTCGATGTCGCTCGAGATCCCCGAGCCGCGCGTACGGAACAAGGAGTCCATCTCGTCGAAGAAGACGATCACCGGTACGCCCTCCTCCGACTTCTCCTTGGCGCGCTGGAAGATGAGGCGGATCTGGCGCTCGGTCTCCCCCACGTACTTGTTCAACAGCTCCGGACCCTTGATGTTGAGGAAGTACGAGCGGCGATCGTCCCGTCCGAGCTTCCGTGCGACTTGCTTCGCGAGCGAGTTCGCCACGGCCTTCGCCACGAGCGTCTTGCCGCAGCCGGGTGGGCCGTACAACAGAACGCCCTTGGGTGGCTCCAGCTCGTGTTCCTTGAACAGCTCTCCGTGCAGGAACGGCAGCTCGACCGCGTCCCGGATTTCCTCTATCTGTGCGTCGAGACCTCCGATGTCCTCGTAGGAGATGTCCGGAACCTCCTCGAGTATGAGCTCCTCGACCTCCGGCTTCGGCAGACGCTCGATCACGTGGCCCGACTTCACGTCGAGCAGGAGACTGTCGCCCGCGCGTATATGTGTGTCGCGGAGGGGGGCGGCAAGCTCGACGACGCGTTCCTCGTCTGCCCGCGCGATCACGAGCGCGCGCGTGCCGTCCTCTAGTACCTCCTTGAGAAGCACGACCTCGCCCTGAATCTCGAAGGCGCACACCTCGATAACGCTCTGCGTCTCGTTGAGCATCACCTCTTGGCCGCGTTGCAACTCGCCAAGCTCGACCTCGGGAGATACATGGACCCGGAGCTTCCGACCGTTGGTGAATACATCACACGTGGCATCGTCGTAGGCCTCGAGGAATACGCCGTACGTCGACGGAGGTTGCGTGAGCTTCTCGACCTCTTCCTTGAGCGTGATCAGTTGTTCGCGTGCATCCCGCAGTGTCGTCGCAAGACGATCATTGTTCTGACGCGCCAGATCGAGCTCGGACATCGTCTCCGCGAGGCGCTTCTCGAGCGCGTGGATCTGCCGTGGTGCGGCGTCGAGCTTGCGCCGGGTCAGCGCCAGCTCCTCCTCGAGGAGCTTCGTCTGGCCCTGAAGCTCCTGCACCTCTTTGTCGTATCGGGTGATCCTTCGCTCGAACTCATCTTGCGTGACGGTGACCACCTCCAATGCGCCAAGACTACTTGCTCGGGCCGGCCAAACGGCGCAATCCGACTCACCGAGCCGCCCCCTCGGCGGCGTTCAGTGTCGCGCCAGCCTGCGGCCGGTGACGATGAATCCCGTATGCCCGACCATCCTGTGATCGGGCCGCACGGATTGTCCTTCGATGTTCCACGTCCTCACGAGACCCTCTAACGTCTGCAGAAGAGAGAAGCCGGCCGCCCTCATCGCCTCGACCGTGTTGACGACCTGCGGCACCGTCGGGACGTAACAGCACATGATTCCCCCGGGGGCAAGCGAGTCGGCCGCGGCGTCGAGCGCGCGCCACGGCTCCGGCACGTCGAGCACGATGCGGTCGAGATCGCGCTCGGGAATCCCCTCGAACATGTCTCCGATGCGCAGCTCGATGTTCTCCGGCTTGTCTCCGAGACCCTCGTACCACTCCGCGATGTTCGCTGCGGCGCGCGCGTTGTGGTCGTCGCGGATCTCGTACGAGATGATCGTTCCCGACGGCCCCACGGCGCGCGCCAGCGCAAGCGTCAGCGAACCTGATCCGGTTCCGGCCTCGGCGACGACGGCACCCGGGAAGATGTCGGCGTACACGAGGATCAGCGCGCTGTCCTTCGGGTACACGACTTGCGCGCCTCTACGCATCTTGAGCACGTAATCGGCGAGGGTCGGACGGAAAGCGAACAGCTTGGAACCTCCAGCCGTCAATACGACCCTTCCCTCCGGGCCCCCGATGAGCTCGTCGTGCTCGACCGCTCCCAGATGCGAGTGGAACTGTTGTCCGCTGCGGAGAGTGATCATGTAGCGCCGCCCGCGGCCATCTATCAGCAGGATGCGCTCGCCGGCCTGCAGAGATCGGTCTCGCATGAGAGGGCGAGACTAGTCGCCCGTTCTGGGGAGTGCTAGTCGCCCGTTCTGGGGAGTGCATCTGGGGAGTGCGTTCAGGGAGTAAAGGACTCGGGCCGCTGCGCGAGCTCGATCGTCAAGGATCTGCGACCGTCCGCCCCCAGGAGGACGATCTCGACCTCGTCTCCGGGATCGTGGTCCGTCAGTCTGGCCGTGAGGTCGTTGGCCGAGTCCACCTCGGCTCCATCGATGGCGACGATCACCTCGCCCTCCTCGACGCCCGCGGCGACCGCGGGGCTCTCGGGGATGAGGCCGGCGACCAGCGCCCCGCGCGTCTCCGACGGCAGTCCGAGCTGGTCGACCACCAGCTCGTTGACCGCAGTGACCTGCACGCCCAGCCACGCATGCTCCTCGCGCGGCTCGGAGAGGATCTCCGTGATGACCGGCAGCGCGTCGTCGATAGCGATCGCGAAGCCGATGTTCTCCGCCGAGCTTGCCAGCGCTGCAGCGGAGTTGATCCCGATCAGACGACCCGAGAGGTCCACGAGCGCCCCGCCCGAGTTGCCGGGGTTGATCGCGGCATCGGTCTGAAGCAGGCCCACGAGACGATTGGCCCCGACCTCATCACCTCCGACCTCGATGGTGCGGTTCGTGCCGGACACGATACCGGCGGTGACCGTTGGGCCCCCCAGTCCGAGTGGGAAGCCGAGCGCCACGACGGGATCCCCGAGTCGAGGACCGTCCGGTCCGCTCGAGTGCCCGAGCACGATCGGATCAAGGTTGTCTGCCTCCACCTGGATGACTGCGAGATCGCGCTCCGGCACGGCGCCGAGGACCTCGCCCTCCATGGGGTCGTGCCGGCGATCGTGGAAGACCACTCGGACGCTCACGGCGCTACGGATCACGTGGGCGTTCGTGAGGATGATGCCGTTACGATCGATGACGACCCCGGAGCCCTCCCCCCGTGCGAGGCCGTCGATCTGCCCGCCGCCGAAGGACCGCACGCGCACGTTCACCACGGACGGCAGCACGCGGCGCACGACCGCGGATATCTTCGAGCGCGGGGGTGCGGCGTCGCTTTGGGTCAGCTCGACCTGCCGCCCGTCGTCGGCCGGCGAGGAGCTCTCCTTCGGCGCCGTCTCGAGCGTGCAAGCCGTCGAGGTCAGCGCTGCGGCAGCCACCAGCGCTGCGAGCTTGGTCCCGCGCATCATGCCGTCAGGATAGGAGCGCCGCGCCGCAGCGGCGCGCCTCTTGCCGCGCGGCTCTAGGCCGCGCGGCATTAGGCCGCCTCTTCCTCGGACGCCTCCGAGGCCTCGACCTCGATCTGACCCCCCATGACGCGGCCCAGCGAGAACACCACGAGGTACCTGCCCGGCGCGAGCTCGAGCGGCGCCCGCACCTCGTCCGACAGCTCGGTGAGGCTCTGCAGCCCCCAGATCGACGTCCCCCGCACGGGGCCCTCGTAGATGACCTCGCGCGTGCCCACGTCCACGAGGAACCATTGCTCGTTGTAGACGCCCGCCGGCGCCGACCACGCACGCCGGACCACGAACGGAAGGGTCTGTCCGCCCTTCAGCCAGATGCCGGAGTCCTCCCGCCGGCTCTTCGCAGGTCGCACGCTCGACACCACGACCTTGCGCTGCGAGCCGGAGATGTCGGCTTCCATGAGGCAAACATATCAACCGAAGCCGGCCGGCTACGGAACCGTATGCGCGGACCTACACGACCCGGAGCCCGACGATCGAGGGGCGGCCGTCACGCTCGCTCCATCGGGACTCCACGGTCGTCTCGCCGTCGTCGCCGACGTAGCGGATCAAGGCGATGTAACCCTCGTCGTCGCCGCTCACCTCGGTCACCTCGGTCACCTCGGCGCGCCGAACGGGGCTCGGCAGCCGCGGCATCACAGCCGGTGCCTGCCCCTTCGCCTCGCCGGAGAGGTCGGCCGCCGCGCGCCGCAGGTCCCCCCTCGACACGGCCTCTGCGTGGGCCCCGGCATGGTCGCGCACGACTCTCTGTTCCATCTTCTCTCTCCTAACCGGCGGCGCGCCGCAGCAGGACCTCGTAGAGCCCGGGGGTCGTCCCGGTCGACGTAGGGGAAGCCTCTTCCGTGGGTCCCCTCCCAATGGAGCTTCACGCCCGGGTTGTGCTCGTTGGAGCCGTCCGGCAAGAAGACGTGCGGGCTACCCTTGACCTCCGAGCGCGCCTGAGCGCACTGATCCAGAACCGTGCGCCGAGCAACTCCGTCGTCGAGCCTCTTCTCGAGCGCGTCGAGATCCAGCCCTTCGCACCTCGATGCTACGTCCAGTATCTCGTGGCGCATCGAGATGTTGCGACTCTGTCCGAACAGCGCAACGCGCAGAGCCCGATCGAGCTTCTCGGCGGCCTCGAAGCCCTGGTCCTTGGCGGCCTGGACGGCCTCGAGCGCAAGGAGCGTCGTGACGGGATAGTCGTGTGCATCCCGTTGCCACATCTGCCATCCTGCCTGCGGCTCGAGAGCGCCGGCGACCGGGATCTCCGCATCGAGCACGAGCTTGGGCGTCGCCCGCTCGTTGAACACCTCGAGGGGGAAGGCCCGTAGGTCCAGCATCGCGCGCTCCTGCAGACCCAGTCGCGCCCTGGTGCGATGGAGTCGATGAACCGCGACGTGAGCCCAAGCACATGCGATGTCCGAGAACACCACGATCGTTCCCACCGCCAACTCGATCATGTCGTCACTTCCTCCGCGGGCGGATGCAGGCGGCGCCCGTCGACCGGCCGCATAAGCTCTTGCGATGTGCATCTTCTGCGACATAGCGCAAGAGCGCACCGCAGCGCACATCGTCCTGGCCGACGAGCATCACGTCGCGTTCCTGGACCATCGCCCATTGTTTCCGGGACATTGCTTGTTGATACCCAGACAGCATCACGTCACTCTCGGTGAGCTTCCCGGGGGAGACGTCGCACCTCTGTTCGGCACCGTCCAACTGCTGACGCGCGCCGTCGAGGATGCCGTGAACGCAGAGGGAACCTTCGTCGCACTGAACAACCGTGTCAGTCAGAGCGTCCCCCACCTTCACGTCCATGTGGTCCCTCGGCGACACAAGGACGGCCTCCGAGGGTTCTTCTGGCCGCGCCGGCGCTACGAGGACGACGCGCACATGGCCCGGGTCGCCGCCGACATCCGCGCCGCCCTGAACGGGGCCGAGCGGACCGAGCCGTGACGGAGCGGTTGACCTTTCGGTCCGAAGACGGTCTCTCGATCGAGGCGGAGCTCGATGCCCCCCCGAACGCCAAGGCCGGACTCGTGCTCTGCCATCCCCACCCTCAGATGGACGGAACGATGAACGCTCCGCTGCTGCTCGCGTTGAGAGACGAGCTCACGTCGAGGCGGTGGATCGTGCTCCGCTTCAACTTCCGGGGCGTCGGAGCCTCCGAGGGCGAGTCCTCCCTCGGCGGCGCAGAGCTCGCGGAGACGCGCGCGGCCATCGCCGTGCTGCGCCGGCGTGATGCCGAGCTGCCCCTCGCCATAGCGGGATGGTCCTTCGGCGGTGCGGTCGCCGTGCGCGCGGCAGCCGAGGACGACTCCCTCGTCGGGTGCGTCGGGATCGCCCCCGCGGTGCGCGCCGAGCCGGACGTGACCGACGGCCTCCCGCCGGCGGACGAGCTCGACCTCGGCGTGCCGCTCCTGTTCGTGTGCGGCGCGCAAGACGAGGTCGTGGACCCGGAGGACTGCCGCGCCTGGAGCGAGGCGATCGAGCACGCCGACCTCGTCGAGGTCGAGGCCGCCAACCACTTCTTCTGGGGCCGCTACGCCAAGCTCGCGACGATCGTGACGGACTGGCTCGACGGTAAGCTGAAGGCCTAGAGGTAGAGCTGCCTCCAGGCGGTCCACCAGTCGTCGGCGCGCGCTACGACCCGGCGGGGATCGACGACCTCGACGCCCCGCTTGTGGCGGAACTGCTCGACCCGATCGGGGCTCGCGACTTCGACCATGACCTCGCACGGCGAACCAGGATCGTAGGGGTCAACCCGCCCGAGATCGGCCAGCGCCGCGCGCGCTCCCGCCTCGATCATCGCCCGCGCGCGCGCCGGGACCACATGGCGCGCGCTGTAGCGGCCCAGCCCCTGCTTCACCGGCACGGTCCTGAGACCGTCGCCGAGCAGTGCCGTCGCCTCGCGACAGGTTGCGGAGTCGCCCGTGACGAGCAGCACGGGACAACCCCAATGGCCGCACAGCGCCGCGTTGATCCCCGTCTCGCCGACCCGCGTGCCGTTGAACCACAGGTTCGACCACTCCGTGCCGCTGACCGTGTGGCTCAAGACCCCGTCGGGCGTCCCGGCCATCGCATGCATGGCGACGAACAAGGCTGCATCGCAGCCCTCTTCGAGCACGCCCGTGTACTCGGTCCACTCGTTCTGGACGACGAACTCACAGCCGGGGTCGAGGGAGCCGGGGAGCAGAGAGTTGAAAGTCCATCCCTTGCCTGCGCCGTGACAGTCCATGACGACGATCTCATCGGCTCCGCCGGCGCGCGCGCCGCGCACCGCGGCATTGATCTCCTCGGTGTAGAGCCGCCGGGCCTCTTCGTAGAGCGACTCCCCTCCTTCGACCTGTTGCCACTTCGTCACGCCGGCCACGCCCTCCATGTCGCTCACTATGAACACGCGCATACGCCGCTCCTCAGGCCGTCGGCGCTTCCGGCGCGAGCTGCTCCAGGAAGGTGCGACAGCGCGCCGCCTCGTCGTCCTCACCGAGGGCGGCCGCGGCGGCGCTCAACCCGGCCAGCGAGCGCAGGAAGCCGCGGTTGCCCTCGTGCGCCCACGGCACGCGACCACTCCCCCGCCAGCCCGCGGCCCGGATCCGATCGAGCCCCCTGTGATAGCCGACGCGAAAGAACGCATACGCCTCCACGGCGCGCCCGTCCTCGAGCGCGCGCTCGCCCAGCTCCGCCCACGCCGCGAGGCACGCCGGCCAGCGCGCCGCGACCGCGCCGGCCTCGGCTGCGCTCGTTGCCCCGGCGAGCGCTGCGGGCGACCCGTCCGGCTCCTCGATCGTCGTGTGGGAAGGCTCGGTCAGCGGGAGCTCGGGCATGCGCGGCATGGTAGTGCGTCGAGGGGGGCAGCGCTCACCGCTGCGCGCGTCATGATGGTGCGATGTTCCGTGGAAGACGACCCCCATCGATCCGGGCGCTCGAGGTCGCGCTGTGGTGCCTCGCGTGGACGCTGCTCGTCGCGGCGGTCGCCGGATCGCTCGACCCTCAGCCCCCCGGCGCCTTCACCCTCTCGGACAAGCTCACGCACGCCCTCGGCTACCTCGTCCTGACCCTCTCGTTCCTGCTGGCCGCGGTGTGGCTGCCGGGGCGAGGTCCCGGGGTGATGCCGCACGGCGCGGCGCTAGTCACCTCTGCGATCGTAGCCGTGAGCTTCCTTATCGAGATCGTCCAGCCCATCGTCGGGCGCACGGCCGACGTCCTCGACGCCGCCACGAACCTCCTCGGCGCCCTCTGCGGGCTGGGCATCTGGGTCATGCTCCGGGGCCGGACCGACCAGCGCGCCGCCTGAGACCCGGGGGGGCGGAGAGGAGCGGCCGCGAGAGCGGCCGCCCTCCGATCCCGCTTTGCTAGAGGCGTGAGTAGAAGATGTTCTCCGTGTATCCGCGACCGCCCGGCACCTCGAGATCGACGAACCGACGCATGTCGGTCCAGGTTGCGTTTGCCTTCCCGTCGCTCCCATAGTCGAGGCTGATGTAGTCGCCGTGGAAGGTGGCGCACTTCCGGCACCCCTCCACCGCGGCCCGGAAGTACAGCGAGTTCTTCGGATGCGACATCTCGCTGGACACACGCTTGTAGGTCCACTTGCCGTGGCTGAGAGTTGCCAGCGTGGTGTGGTACCCGCCGCGGCCCTTCACGCGGTCGTGGTAGAGCACGCCGACGTCGCCGTTCGTCGGATCGACGTCGGCCCACGGGAACCACTGATCGGTTCGGCTCTTCGTCACCGGCGTCGGCCGGCCCCACTTGGCGCCATCCTTGGACTTGACGATGAACACGTTGGTGTTCGTCACGGGGTGGTCGACGTCGTGCCGCCCCGCGCGGTTATCCGTGAAGGTGAGATACAGCTTGCCGCTATCGGGATCGGCGACGATGTTCCCGTAGGTTGGGACCCGGAGCTGGTAGCCGGTCAACGTCTGTCGACCGTCGACGTTCAGCGGGAAGTCTCGGCTTCCATCCTCCTGGTCGGCCACGTGCACGGGGTTCCTCCACGTCTCGCCGCCGTCCTTCGAGCTCACGACCAGGTACTGGTCCTCGAACACCTCGCCGGCTTCCCACGCCGCCTCGTGCTGCTCATTCTGAAAGGCCACGTAGACCTTTCCGCCCGGACCGACGGTTGGAACGGAGCCCTGGTCCTCATCGCAGTCGTTGCCGCCACCTTCCTCCTGATAGGTGCACGTGGGACTGCTGCCCGAGATCTCCTGTGGCTCGGACCACGTGGCACCGCCGTCGTCGCTGTGGGACTCGAAGATGGGCGACTCGATGTAGGCACCGAACTCGCGGCGGAAGCGGCTCCACGTCAAGTAGGTGCGGCCGTAGAAGGGAGAGCCCGGATCGGTGTCGGTGACGATCCATTCCTTGTCGTTGAAGAGCTGAAGGGGGTCGTCGTCGTCGCCGGAGCCCTCCTGGACCACGGTGGGCTCCTCCCAGGTGAGGCCCCCGTCCTTCGACAGGGACACGACGACGTCGCCGTTGGTGGCGAGCCCCTCTTCGGTGAACTCGAAGTTCAGCGAGGAATGGATCGCGTTTCCGCTCACCGGATCGATGGCCGTGACGGGATCGCTCCCGATGTCGTTCGGCGATCCGGCCGACATGTCACCGGTGTGCCACGTCTTACCGCCGTCGAAGGTCGTGTACCACTGGTCGCAGCAGGACTCGTAGTCGTTCGAGCTTGCGATCATGTGCTTCGGATCCACGGGGTCCACGACGATGTGGGGCTCGTTGTTCGGCGTCTCGAACTCGGGGTCGTCGCAGTCGAGATTGAGGTTGTTGGGCGCGCCGTTCACGACGCACTCCTCGGATGACGGCACGAAGCCGGACGGAGCCGCCTGCTCTGCGGCCGCCAGTCTCTTCAGTGCCCGATGACGCAAGAAGAAGCGCGACGTATCGGCGTCGCCTTGTGCACCCGCCCGGCCAACCTGCACCAGCGACGCCATCACGAGAACGCAGGTCGCTACAGCCCACAGTCGCTTCAAAGATCCCTCCCTCGCCGGAAACGCATGAACCCCACCCAGCTTCTACCACGCTTCGGGGGCGCCCACCAGAAGTAGATGCTCTACGGCCTAACGGGCTCGGCCGGCTGGAGGCGCAAGAGCGTCACGCCCTCCCTCCACGAGAACAGCGGCTCGCAGGGCGTTTCGCCTCCGACGCTGCAACGCACCGCCTCGAGGCGACCGCGCGCGCCTCGCTTCGTGCGGGCGAAGACGAGGCCGTCGCCGTCCGGCAACCACAGGATGGTCCCCGCTGCGCCCCTCGAGCCGTCCACGGGCGAGGCGCCGGCGTGCCCCTTCTCGATCACGACCACGCGCCCGGGGCCACCTCGAGGAAGCTCGATCACCGCGAGCCGGGAGCCGTCGGGAGACCACGAACCCTCCGCCAGCGCCGCGGAGCGGCCGCCCACGCGCACCTCGTGCCCCGTGGGAGCGCCGTCGGCCAGCTCGAGCATCTCGGCGCCGTCACTCGTGACGCGGAGCAGCCAGCGCCCATCGGGCGAGCCGCCCCAGATCTCGCTCGGGGCCAGCGCCAGCGTCGCCCGTTGCCCCTCCGGCGACACCGCGATCGTCGCCGCCAGGTCGCGGGCGTCCGACACCAGCAGCCACTCGCCCACCCACGCAAGGAGTCCCCAGGCGCCGGCGGGCAACAGGATGCGCCGCTCCATCGTGCGGGGGTCCAGCGACACGACCTCGGCCTCGCCCCGGCAGATCTCGCCCGAGCACCTCCGCTCCTCGACCGGGCGCAGCCAGGCAAGCGTCGCGCCGTCGTCGCTCCACAGCGGCGAGAATCCCGCGCCGACCGCGCGCACCTGGTCCGAGGCGAGGTCCAGGAGCCTGACGACGGGCAGCTCGGCGAAGTCCTCGTCGCCGGGGCCGGCCTCGTCCGACACCGACGCGATCCAGCGAGCGGGGGCGGCGTAGGCATCCGGCGAGGGAAGCTGCGTGACCTTCTCGTCCTCGCCGGTCGCCAGCTCCAGGGTGCGCAATGAGGAGCCGTCGGCGTAGAGCAGCGCGAGACCAGAACGTTGTCCCCGTTCGCCTGCGTCGCGCGGGAGGTCTTGGTTCTCTCCCGCGGTGCAGGCCGGCGCCGCGACACATGCGGCGGTCAGGACGGCGCCCAGCGCCCTCTTCCCGCGCCGGAGCACCCTGGCTAATCGCGCCCGTCGAGCTCGGAGGGTTCGCCCGCGCGCGCGAGGGCCTCGACCTCCGCACGCGCTGGGACCAGCGAGCCCGCGCCGGGTCGACCGGCCCGAACCGCCTCGATGACGCCCGTCGTCGTCACGAGGGGACGGGCGATGCGCGCTTTCTCCCCCCAGCACGGGTTGCCGCCGGCGTCGAGCTCCCGCCCCTTCGCGTCCTGGACGGGCCACCACCAGAAGCGCGATGAGGCCAGATCGGCATTGTCGATGCGCACGTCGAAGTGGTTGTGCGTCAACGACGCATAACAGCCGATGCCGTGGAACTCGCTGCGCTTCGCGAGCCGCCGCTCGCGGTGGTTCGTGACGCCGGCCATCCGGTTGTCGGCCGCCGTCGCATACATGTGCTGCGACGCGCGCGCGCCTCCGATGCAGTCGTTGTAGGCGACGCTGCGGAAGCCGGAGTTGATCCCGATCGCGGTCTTGCCGCCCTTGGCCCTGAGCGCCTCGAGCCTCCACATCAGGCGGCGCGCGTTGCGCCGCGCGCGCCGGCGGCTGACCATGCCCCCGCGATACGTCCCTGCATACGCGTTGGCGCGCGCCGAACAGGCGGCGTTGTGGTTCTGATCGAACTCCGTCCAGTCGAAGTGGGCGGTCGAGCGGTCCCGGTCCTTGAGCTTCTCGAGGCGCGCCATGGTTGCCGGTCCGGCGATGCCGTCGACGGGCAGGCCGTAGTGCCTCTGGAAGACCTTGACGGCTTCGACCGTCTGGGTCCCGTAGACGCCGTCCAGCACGAAATGCACCTGCTGCCTGCTGTCCGGGTACCACCCCGCGACCCGCACCTGCAGGGCCTTGACGGCCCGCCCGCTGTCCCCGGGGGCGAGGCTCGCACCTCCCGCCGCCACCGCGGGCGAGAGGGACAGGAATTGGATGACTGCCGTGGAGGCGGCGAGGATCAGCGGCCCACCGCGTCTGCTTCCCATCCTCGCCCCCTTCGGTAAGCGCGGAGTCGAACAGAACCTCGTGCGAGTCGCGGATTATGGCACGCGCGCCGCAGACACGCATCACGAGGGCAAGGCGCGAGGAGTCGAGCGTACCTGGAAGTACGTGAGCGACGAGCCATCAGCAACGCAGCCATCGGTGATGCAGGGGCGCTCGAATGCGTCGTGATTTACGCGGAGGGGCACTAGCATCCGTGGCACGACGATCGGGGGCGAGGGGCGCTGATGAGTGACATCGAGGTAGGGGTCATCGGCACGGGGTTCGCGGCGTCCTCGCACATCGATGCGTTGCAGCGCCTGCCTCGGGTGCACGTGGCGGCCATCGCGGGAAGCTCCCAGGACAAGGCAGATGCGGCCGCGCGCCGCTTCAACCTGGGCGCAGGGTTCGGAGACTATCGCTCCTTGCTCGATGACGACTCGATCGAGGTCGTGCACAACTGCACGCCGAACGACCTCCACGCGGAGATCAACGCCGCCGTCATCGACGCCGGCAAGCATCTGCTGTCGGAGAAGCCCCTCGCGCTCGACAGCCGTCAGACCGCAGCGCTCACGCGCGCCGCTTCGTCCTCGCCACTCGTCACGGCGGTGTGCTTCAACTACCGTCACTACCCGTTGGTCCGTCAGGCCAAGTCGATGCTCGCATCCGGAACCTACGGACGCACTCATTTCGTCCACGGCGGCTACCTCCAGGATTGGCTCCTTCACGAGGACGACTGGAACTGGCGGCTCGACTCCGTACGCGCGGGAGCGTCGCGCGCCGTCGCCGACATCGGATCCCACTGGATCGATCTCGTGCAGTACGTCACGGGAGAGCGCGTGCAAAGCGTCTTCGCCGACCTCACCACGTTGCATCCTGAGCGAGCGCGACCCGCAGGGGAGGTCGAGACCTTCGCGCGCTCGGGAAGCGACACGAGTGAGCGGGTGCGCATCCACACGGAAGACTTCGGAACGATCGCTCTGCGCTTCGCAAGCGGAGCGCGCGGCGCGCTCAACGTCTCCCAGGTGAGCCCGGGACGAAAGAACCATCTCCACTGGGAGATCGACACCTCCCACGCAGCGTTCGGGTGGGACCAGGAGGAGCCCAACCGGCTGTGGATCGGTCGACGCGACGAGGCCAACACCGAGCTCGTGCGCGACCCCTCTCTCCTCGTCCCAGAGGCGGCGGCGCTGACGCACTTCCCCGGCGGCCATCAGGAGGGGTGGCCGGACGGTCTCAGGAACCTGTTCATCGACACCTACTCCGCGATCGAGGCGCGCGCCCGCGGACGAACGTACGAGCCGTCGTTCGCGACCTTCGCCGACGCCCATCAGGTAACTCTGACGGTGGAGGCCATCGTCGCAAGCAGCAGGTCGGGCACATGGATCGACGTGACGGCGAACCGGGAGGTGGGCGCATGAAGCTGGGCGTTCTTACGGTCCTCTATCAGGACCTGTCGTTGTCCGAGGCTCTCGACAAGGTTCAGGCGATGGGCGTTCAGGCGATCGAGCTCGGCACGGGTAACTATCCCGGCAGCCATCACTGCGATCCGGACCACCTGCTCGACGATCCGGGCAGAGCACGCTCCCTCAAGAGCTCCGTGGAGGATCGCGGACTGATCATCAGCGCGCTGAGCCAGCACGGCAACCCACTGCATCCCAACCAAGAGCTCGCGCGCGCGTCGCACGAGACGTGGCGCAAGACGCTGCAGCTTGCCGAGCTCCTCGAGACCTCGGTGGTCAACGGCTTCTCTGGATGTCCCGGAGACCACGATGGAGCGCGCGGCCCCAACTGGGTGACGTGCGCGTGGCCGGAGGACTACTCACACATCCTCGAGTGGCAATGGAACGAGAAGGTGCTCCCCTACTGGACCCGAGAGGCGAGCCTCGCGCGCGAGCACGGCGTCTCGATCGCGTTCGAGATGCATCCCGGCTTCGTCGTCTACAACCCGGAGACGTTGCTGCGGCTCCGAGGAGCCGTGGGGCCGGAGATAGGCGCCAACTTCGATCCGAGCCACCTCTTCTGGCAGGGCATCGATCCCGTCGAGGCGATCAAGGTCCTCGGCAAGGCCGAGGCGATCTTCCACGTGCATGCCAAGGACACCTACATCGACGCGGGAAACGTCCGGCTCAACGGGGTGCTCGACACCAAGAGCTATGACCGCGTCCTCGACCGGGCCTGGAGCTTTCGGACCGTGGGCTACGGCCACAGCGAGAAGGTGTGGCGCGACATCGTGAGCGCGTTGCGCGCGGTCGGCTACGACCATGTGGTGAGCATCGAGCACGAGGACGGCCTCGTCTCGATCGACGAGGGCCTCAAGAAGGCCGTGGATCTCCTCGACGCGATCCTCTTCCACGAGGAGAAAGTGACGATGTGGTGGGCCTGAGCCGGGGTTAGCGGCCCTCGACGAGTGCCTCCACCTCGGCCCGATCCGGAGCGCCGGCGCGCGCACCTACCGCTCGGGTGGCCAACGCTCCCGCCGCGGCCGCGTACTCCACGGCCCGTTCCATGTCGCGGCCCTCGCCGAGGCTCCACGCCAGCGCCGCGCTGAACGCGTCCCCCGCCCCCGTCGTATCCACGACCTCGACCTCGAACGCCTCCTGGTGCCGGGGCGGCGCGCCGGCGCGCAGGAGGTCCGCTCCGCGCCCACCCCTCGTTCTCACGACGACCGGCGCGCCGCGCTCGACGAGCTCCTCGGCCGAGCGCGCGCCGAGCGCGCGCGCCTCGTGCTCGTTGGGCGTGAGCACATCGCAGAGGGCTAGGAGGTCTTCGGGCAGGGCGCGCGCCGGCGCCGGGTTGAGTACGAAGACGCAGCCGTTGGCCTCCGCCCAGCTCGCCGCCGCGGCCACCGCCTCGAGCGGGATCTCGAGGTTGGCGAGCACGACCGCTCCCGCGCCCGGGATCCTCTCCAGCGCGGCCTCGACCGCGGCGCGCCCGAGCTCTTCGTTCGCCCCCGACGCGACCGCGATGAGGTTCTCCCCTAGACCGTCGACGATGATCTGCGCGACGCCCGTAGGGCCTCGACCGGTCCCGAGATGGGTGACGTCCACGCCCGAGCCCGCGAGATCGGCGCGCGCCGTGGCCCCGAACGCATCGTCGCCCACGAGCCCGACGATCCACGTGCGTGCCCCGAGACGAGCGGCGGCCGCCGCCTGGTTGCCCCCCTTGCCCCCGGGCGACTGTCCGAAGGTCCCTCCGATCACGGTCTCTCCGGGCGCCGGGATCCGCTCCACCTGCGTGGTCAGGTCCACGTTCACCGAGCCGACCACTATGACCGTGCTCGCCCTCATCCGGCGCCCCCGCCGACCCTCCCCAGCGCGGGGTAGAGCGCGCGGAAGCGCTCGTAGCCCGCCTCGTACGGCTCCCGCCACGAGGGCTCGGGCTCGACCACGTCCCGCACCTTCACGCAGGCCGCGACGGCCTCGGCCACGTCGGCGAAGACGCCCGCCGCCACGCCCCCGAGCAGCGCGGCCCCGTAGGCCGCTCCTTCCTCCACGGCGGTGCGCTCGAGCGGCACGTCGAGCACGGAGGCCACCACTCGCAGCCACAGCTCGCTGCGAGCTCCCCCGCCGGAGACCCGTCCCACGCGCGTCTCGATGCCGAGGTCGCCGAGCAGCATGAGCGAGTCCTTGAGGCCGTAGGCGACACCCTCGAGCACCGCGCGCGCCAGTGCGCCGCGATCGTGCTGCAGCGCCAGCCCGGTGAACGACGCGCGCGCGTCCGGATCCGCATGTGGCGTGCGCTCCCCCGCCAGATACGGTGCGAAGGCGACCCCGGCGGCGCCGGGAGGCCAACGTTCGGCCTCCGCGGTGAGCATGCCGAAGTCGCCCCCGGGTGCAGCCACGTCTCGAAACCACCGCAACGAGCCGGCTGCCGACAGCATCACGCCCATCGCATGCCACGTGCGCGGAGCCGCATGGCAGAAGCAGTGCACGCGCGCCTCGGCGTCGCAGGCGAAGCGCGGCAGCGCCGCGAACACGACCCCGGAGGTCCCGAGCACGACCGAGAGGGCCCCCGGGCGATCGACGCCCACGCCGACGGCGCCGGCCGCCTGATCGCCCGCTCCGGCGGCAACGGGGACCCCGTGTGCGCTATGACCGGAGACCTCGGGAGACTCGAGCACACGCGGCAGCCACGCGGCGGGGACCTCGAGCGCGTCGAGCATCTCGTCGCTCCACCGCCGCCGTGCGACGTCGAAGAGCAGCGTGCCCGACGCATCCGCGACATCGCTCGCGAGCTCCCCGGTGAGGCGCAGGCGCACGTAGTCCTTGGGCAGGGCGATATGGGCGATGCGCCCGTAGAGCTCGGGCTCGTGAGCGCGCAGCCACAGCAGCTTGGGCGCCGTGAACCCGGCCAGCGCACGATTGCCGGTCAGCTCGATCAGGTGCCCGAGTCCGAGCCGCCGCTCGATGGCGTCGCACTCGCGCGCGGTCCTGCCGTCGTTCCACAGGATCGCGGGGCGCAAGACGTCCAGCTCCTCGTCGAGCACCACGAGGCCGTGCATCTGTCCCGAGAGCCCGATTCCCGCAACGTCTCGACCTCGGAGTGCCGCCAGGGCCGCCTCGGCGGCGCGCCACCACTGCTCGGGATCCTGCTCGGACCAGCCGGCGCGCGGGGTCAGCAGCGGGTACTCCTCCTCGGCGCGCCCGACGACCTCGCCCGACGGGGTGATGGCAACCGCCTTGACGCCCGTCGTACCGACGTCGAGACCGACGAGCGTCGTCACGCGGTCACCGGCGCCCAACCGTCGCGTCCGGGCCGGGAGGCATGCAACGCAGCACGACCATGTCGCCGCTCAGGCGACATTCGCCGGCGGCCTGCGGGACGAGCACGGTGTCGCCGCGCGTCAGCTCGATGCTGCGAGCGCCCGCCTCCAGCACGCCCGCACCCTGAGTCACGACGAGGATCGAGAATGCAGCCGGCAGCGACGACGGCGCGGGACGGATGCGCTCGGCGCGAAAGAAGGCATCCGCGGCCGCGGGGAAGAGCGCCTCGACGCCGGGGCGCGTCTCGCCGCGCCCGGCCGCGAGGCGCGCGAGCCGCTCCGCGTCCCACCCCGAGCGGTCGACGGCGGTCAGGGCGAGGTCGAATCCGAGACCGAGATGACCTTGGTTGGGCCCGTCGATCGCGAAGCCCTCCCACTCGAGCAGGATCGAGAGGTCGCTCGGCTCCTGGATCTCCACGATGAGGATCCCGTCGCCTATCGCGTGCGGCGTTGCGGCGGGCACGAAGAGGACATCGCCCGCCCGCACCGCGCGGCGGTTCAGCGCGCCGAGCAGCGCGTCGCGGTTCTGCCCCGCGACCCAGCGCTCGAGGACCTGCGCCGGCACGTCCTCCGCGAAGCCCACGTGGACCGCGGCGTCTCGCTGCGCGTCGGCGATGATCCAGGCTTCCGTCTTGCCGTAGCGAGAGCCGAGGTGTGCACGGGCGAAGGCCCGGTCCGGGTGGAGATGCGCCGGCAGACGCTCGCCCGCATCGAGGAGCTTCACGAGCAGCGCGGGATCCGCGCCGTAGGCCGCCACGTGCTCGGCGCCGAGGAAGTCCTCGGGTTGCCCCGCCACCGCATCCGACAGCAGGCGTCCGTCGGGCAGCGTCGAGATGCCCACCGAGTCGCTCCCGAACACCGCGGTCGTCGAGCCTACCCAGTCCTCGGGAGCGTAGTCGTCGTCGTTGGGGGTGCCCCGCAGAGCCGAGATCGCCGCCCCGCCCTTGTAGAAGCGATGGAGCTGGTTGGGACCGAGGACGATCGGCTCCACGCGCGCTATTCGCCGATCACAGAGCTGCGGCTCGCGGACAGCTCGCCCCCACCACCGCCCTTGAACGTGAAGTGGACCTCGGGCTCCCCGTTGGTGCCGTAGGACTCGTCGAAGAGCCGCTCGATGCGGATCACGGCCTTGGTTCCCCAGCGCACGAGCTCGTCGCGATGAGCCGAGTCGCTCTCGACGAACCTGCGGACCCATTTGGTCGCCATCTTGACGTGCATCAGCTCGTCCGCCTGCAGGTAGTCCGACAGCTCTGAGATCCTCACCAGGCCGCGCTCGCGCGCCTCGATACGCCATCGCTTGAGGGTCTGCATGAGGTTCGCCTCGGCCCAGCAGTTGGTCACCGCGAGGCGCTTGAGAGGATCGTCATCGTTCTGCATCCACCACCACACGAGCGACCAGGGACCGTAGCCGAGCTCCCCGCCGAGCTCCTCTTCGATCGCCTTGGCGACGATCTCGATGTGCCGGGCCTCGTCCCACATCTGGTGCGCGAGGTTCATGCGCATCTCCCACGGCAGGTCCGGGAACTCGGCGATCATCTTCCCCATGCGGTCGGTCGTCTCAACCTCGCCGTAGAGCAACTGGTGGAACTTGTGACGGAAGCCCTCGAGCGACCACTCATCGTCCGCCTGGTAGACGTCGAAGTCGTTGCGTTGCTCGGAGAACCAGAACGGCTCCTCGACGACCGGGTGAGTGAGCTGCGGGCACGTCTTGGTGAAGCGATAGCCGCCCTTGGCGCGTTTCACCCGTCCGGGGGCATTGTCGTCCGCCTTCGCGCTGTGAAACGTCAGCCAATGGGCCTCTATGCCCCGGCCCGTCACTCCGCCACACTCGACGAGGCGCGCCTCGATGTCCGATTGCACCTGCAGGGCGCGCTTGCGTTCGGCGCCCGACTGCGTGAGCGAGTCCAGGACCGCTTGGCCCCACGCAACGTGCGACTGGTCCAGCGCCGCGAGGTGGCGAAGCAGCCGGACGGTCGGCGCGTCGGTCAGCGGGTCGGTCGCGTCCGCGTGATACACGTAGGTGCTGACGAGGTGGGGCTCGAGCACACGGTAGACCGCGACGAGGCGGTCGATCGTCGCCTCGAGCTTCCAGACGTGCTCGCACAGACGCGTGAAGTCGTCCGTGGCCGGCCTGCCGCGACCGCTGCCGGAGCGCAGCTGCCGCAGACGCTCGCCGAGCATGTCGGCCGCTTGCGCGTGGTCGTAGACGTGGTAGCCGAAGGTGGCCTTGAACGCGAGCTGGGCGGTGGTCTGCGACCAGCCGCCGATCATCTCCATGAGCTGCTCTTCGAGGAAGCGATAGTTGGCCAGGCGCTCGGAGTTCTCGAGGACTGAGAACCGTCCTCCGAAGTCTCTGCGATCCACGATGGGCATGGCGGGCTCCTTACAGCTCGACGGTTATCGGCGCGTCCTCGAAGCGGACGATCGTCGTGTCGCTGCTCCCGGTGTCCTTCAGCAGGAAGACGGCGGCGCTAAGCGGCCGGTCTATCGCAAGCGGCGCGCCGTGCCATACGCCCCTGTCGAGCACGACGCCGTCGCCCGCGCGCACACGGAAGACCTCGAAGCGGTCGAGCCGAGGCGCGCGGGAGGGCTCGTCGGCATGCTCGGGGGGACCGACGTAGACGAGGCAATCGCCGCCGAGCGGGAAGATCGCCTCCGCGCTTCTCATGTGCCGCTCGGCCCAGTCCACGCGAAGCTCGACAGGTTCCAGAGCGAGATAGCCGATCGCAAAGGGCCGTCCGTCGGACGGCAAGAGGGCGTTCTCCGCCCACCATGTCCATCCCTGCCCGGACCCGTCTTCGGCGCGCTCCGGTCGCGCCAGCGCGCGCCCGAAGCGCGCGAAGCCGGCGTCGGTGAGCTCGCGCACCCGCAGCGCCACGCCGCCTCGACTAGCCACCCACGTTCACCGTTGCTTTCACGAACCCATGCGGCTTCTGAAAAGCGATCCGGAACGCATCGTGGATGTCGTCGAGCCCGAAACGATGCGACACGAGCCCGTCGAGCGACACGCGACCCGAGGTCAGCAGACGCATCCCGGTGCGCATCCCGCGCATGATCGTCGCCACCTCCCGGAAGTGGGCGTTGATGATCTCGAAGGCCATCCAGTTCCACTGAGCCAGCGGGATGACCCGGTCGCCGCCCTGGTGATAGCCCACGATCGCGACCTTTCCGCTCATGCGCGTGATCTCGCCCAACACCTCGAGTGGCCCCTGGACGCCCGTCACCTCGAAGCTGATGTCGGCGCCGCGACCCTCCGTTACGTGGGACACGACCTCGGTCAACGATTCGCGCGTGACGTCGACGACACGATCGGCGCCCAGCGCGCGAGCGCGCTCGAGCGCGTCGGGCCTCGTGTCCGCGACGATCACCCGACGAGGTCCACGCAGGCCCACGAGCTGGTGGACGAGGTTGCCCATGAATCCCGCGCCGATGATCACGACGTCGTCACCGAGCGATACCGCGGCAAGCTCGACCGCGTTGACCGCGCATGCGAGTGGCTCGGCCAGGGCCAGATCCAGCGGCACGTCGTGGGCCGGAAGACAGTAGGCGGCCGGGACCGCGACATACTCCGCGTAGCCCCTCTCGGTCACCCACACGGCTACCGGATCGCCCGGCGCCGGTGACGTCACGTCGGCACCGACCTGCTCGACGGTGCCGCTCACCTCGTGCCCCGGGAACCACGGGAACGGAACGCTCCCCTTGCCCTCCCACATGTCGAGCTCCGAGGCGCACACCCCGCAGTGCGACACCCGCACGAGAACCTCGTCGGACGCGCAGCTCGGAACCGCCTCGTCGACCACGCCGAACTCCTGAGGGCCCTGCAGCACTGCGATCTTCACGAGGGGGTCCTGGGTCTCGAGCGGCATGTCCGCGGGTCGGTCCGGTGACTCTGGAAGTCTACGTCCTGAGCTGCGGGCTCACGCATCGACCTAGGTCTCGTGCGGGAGCAAGACGATCCCGTAGAGCGGAACGTCTCTCAGCCGGAGTCGATAGCGATGCCCGTCAGGCTCGCACGCAACCTTCAGACAACCCTCGGGACTGGACGCGCGCGGCGCGCCGAGTCCAACGGGAAGATGCACTTCGATGCCGAGATCGTCGAGCAACGGGACCCGATCGCAGGTGGCGTCGTAGTCGTAGCGGATCAGGTGAAGCGCGGCGCCGGCCGTGACCCTGTGGACGTGAAGCGCAAGATCGATGGGCTTGTCGAGCGTGACCTGCGGCCGGTCCAGCAGGCGATCGAGCTCGAGCGCATCCTCCGGCGCGACGGTAGTGCAGCCCGCATGGTCGAGGATGGACCGCTGCACGTCGCGGCCGAGGTTGGCTCCGAGCGGGCCGAGTGCGACCACCCGTCCGCCCCGATCCAGGTGATCGTGCAGCAACGTCGCTTGCGAGGGCGTCAGCCACGCGCAATGCGGAAGGATGAGCGTCCTGTACTGGCCGAGGTCCTCCGGCGCGAGGGAGTCTCGGCGCAGCTCCCCATCCGGGAACATGATCACATCGTAGGGCTGCTTGCGCCGCGCCAGCTCGTCGGCGACGAGCCAGAAGAGCACGTTCTCACCCGTCGAGACGTTCGAGCGATTGTCGGCGAAGAGATCGCGCCGCGCCGTCGCTTGAAAGTTCGACTCGACGCTGAACACGACTCCCACGTCCGAATAGGTGCGAGAGCCGTACAGCCGCTCGTGGTCCGCCAGGAAGCGCTGGATCTCGGTGCAGACCCCATGCGGAGGATAGAAGGCGTCCTCCACGACGCTACCCAGCCATGCCCCGTACGGCACGCTCATGTTGGCGCCGAGCGCCGCGGCCTCATACAACGACATCCGGAAGAGATCTCGTGCTCTGCCCTCGCCGAGATGCTCCACGAGCTCGGGGACCACGCCGCCGTACGGGTTCTCGACCACGACGACCGGCTTGTCCGCGGCGAAGCCCGCGACGTACCGATACCACGACGGCTGCCTATAGGTCGTGTTGCGCATCTCGGTGATGATCACATCTACCTTCGGTTCGAGCGCGTAATAGTGATCGAAGAGGTTGAAGAAGTTGCCGGAGACCTCGACGCGTCTGCCTCGCTCCGCCGCATAGTCGCGCGCGTAGTCGGCGAGCTCTGCGAAGTAGCGCGCGATCGCGCGCCGCTGGAACCTGAGATAGTCCCAGAACAACGGCGTCTCCTCCTGCCGTTGCTTGAAGTCGTAGCCTCTCTGTTTGAGCCATTCGCCGTAGTGCCAGGTGGCCAGGTCTACCCGACCCAGGGCTTCGGGAAGCTCGTCCTCGGGCAGCTCGGCGAGATAGTCCCGGAAGCCCTTCATGCAGTCCTTGCAGAAGCACCCTCCGTACTGCAGGCTCGTAATCGGCAGCTCGGCCTCATCGAGCTGCACACCGTCGACACCCGCGTCGATCTGGATGCGCACGATGGCCTTCAGGTACTCGCGCCACGCGGGGTTGTTCCTGTCCATCGCATAGCAGAAGTGCTCCCGATCGGGGCATTCGACCCAGCGGGCGTGACACGGGGCCCCGTCGATGTCGCGCGAGCAGCACTCCTCGAGCAGGTCGGTCACTCTGGCGCCGTCGCTGTTGCGCAGACCCCCGGGGAAATAGTCTTCGAACGGAGGCCACAGCTTGGGGAAGCGATCTTGCGAGAACTCCCTGAGCCCCATCCACGCGCGGTTGCCGGCGCCTCGTGGCTCGTTGAAGGCCAGGATGCGATCCTCCGCAGTGTTGAGCTCCACCGGGAACTCCCATCCCTGAACCTCGAAGACGATACCGAAGACCTTGATGCTTCGTTTCTGACACTCGGCGATGAACTCCGCGTCGTTCACGAAGCCGTAGAAGCGGAAGCGCGCATCGACGTCGCCGAAGGCTTCCATCTCGAGGAAGGGAAGCGCCACCGACCCGCCACCGAGCGCGGACCACACGAGCATCGTGGCGTGCAGGTCGACGAGGTCGTCGATCATCTTGAGACGTCGCGGGGGAAGGCTCGGGTGGTAGCAGTGCTGTCGCGGGAACCAGGCATCGAAGTAGACCGCTCTCTCCAAGTCTGCCTCCTCGCCAACTTCCTTCTATGCGGCCTCCATGGCACGCGCCGACGCGTAACCTAATCCGTTCTCGCAGGATGGCGCGGGAAAGGCGCGAGCGAACCGGATGAACAACTCAGTAGTTGCCGACGCATGAGACGCCTGCGCCGCAGCCTTGGATGTCCTCGCCTTGCAGGACGTTGTCGATGATCTCGACGTTGCTCAGGCCGGGTGCTCGATTCCCTCCGGCGATTACTCCCACGCCGCCGTTGCTGCCCAAGACGTTCTGCTGAACGACCACGTTCGCGGACGAATTGATCTCGATGCCCCCGTGCCCACCCTCGCTCAAGATGTTATTGCCCTGCACGGTGTTGCCTTGGATCACTGCGGGCACGGACGAGATCTCATAGCGGATCCCTCCCATGGTGTTGTTCAGCACCGTGTTGTCCCGCACCACGAACAGCGTCCCGTCGCAGCCCACGTCACACCAGATCCCGACGCCGACGTTGTCGTGCACGTACGAGTCTTCGATGGTGAAGGCGCTTCCCGTTTTCACGCCGGCCGCGCAACACCCGATGAAGCTCTCGCCTCCGTTGTGATCCAGCTCCGATCTCGTGATGAGGAGGTTGCCCTCGCTGCCGCCCACGCCGCCGACGGCGTTGTGGTGCAGGCGCACCTTCTTGATGACGGTGTTGAGGCCCGCGGCGATGCCTCGACCACACGCCGGCTCGCATCCCTGGCCGGCGACGGCGCCGCTGATGTCGAGTCGCTTAAAGACGACGTCGGTCGATCGTTTAGCGTCGAAGACCGCGTCCGCGCTCGACGTGGTCACGAACGTCTTCTTGCGGCCCGAGCCCATCAACGTCTGGCCGTCTTTCGGGACGATCGGCGCCGAAGTCGTGTAGGTGCCCGGCTGCAGGCACAGCACCGCCCCCTCCGGCGCCCCACCGACCGTCGCCTGCAGGCTGCCGCCGACGGGAGCCACGGTGCCGTGGCACCGTCCGATGCCGTTGCCTTCCCTCTTCCCCTTCTGCGCGCCTGGGGGCTCCGACGCGTCGTCCGCCTCTGCGGTCGTCCCCGGCTCCACCTCGGTCGGTCGCGCGCTCGGATCTGGGCGTTCTAGGCGCTTGCCCGGAAGTATCGAGACCCCGAGGCCTTCGGCCGCCACGGCGAGGATGCCGGATCCTGCCGTCAGCGCGGCGAGCGCGAGCAACCACAATCGAGCCGATCGAGACCGAGATCGCATGAGCAACGTTCCCCCCAGTTGACCGCAGACGGCGGTCCTTCCCAGCGTCGCCGCCCTCTCGAGCGACTTCTCGTCAGATGCAGCGGGAACGCTCGAGGAGCATGCCTCCCGACCTCCGCGCCTCACAATTATTACCACCCTTGAGCCCGTCCGGCCAGCCCCCTCGGTGGAATGTCCGGATGTCCCCGGGCGGCACCGCTTGCGAAACGGCGCGCGGCGACCGGCTCACGCGGCACGGAGTGCATCATGCACCCAGGGATGCGAGTCGAGCGAGAAGGGGGTCGCGCTGTGAGTTTCTTGGACCCGGGGATGTGGGGCGGTCGCCTCTATGTGAACGGCTGGGTGACCGGAGGCGGCGGCGAGCTCCCGGTGGTCGAGCCCGCGACCGGCGACGAGCTCGGTCGCGTGGGGCTCGCTACCGCGGCCGACGTCGCGCGCGGCGCAGCCCGTGCCGCCGAGGCGCAGCGCGGCTGGGCCGCAACGTCCTACGAGGAGCGCGCGGTGGTCCTGCGCCGCGCCGGTGACCTCTGGAACGAACATGCCGAGGAAGTGCAGCAGTGGCTGATCCGGGAGGCGGGGTCCATCCCTCCTAAGGCAGAGGTGGAGACCCACTTCGCGGCGTCCGCCTGCCACGAGGCGGCCGGGCTGCCCTCGCTGCCCTACGGCGAGCTGCTGCGATCTCCCCTTCCTCGCCTGAGCATGGCGAGACGCTTGCCCGTGGGTGTGGTCGGCGTGATCTCGCCGTTCAACTTCCCGCTCGTGCTCTCGATCAGGGCGGTGGCGCCGGCGCTTGCTCTCGGTAACGCCGTCGTGCTCAAGCCGGACCCGCGCACCGCGGTCGCCGGCGGCGTCTCGCTCGCCAGGATCTTCGAGGAGGCCGGCCTTCCGGACGGGGTCCTCAGCGTCCTTCCCGGAGGGGCCGAGGTGGGCGAGGCGCTCGTGACGGACGAGGCGACAGAGATGGTGTCGTTCACCGGGTCCACGCGCGCCGGGCGGACCGTCGGCGCCCTTGCCGCACAGAGCCACAAGCGAGCCCACCTCGAGCTGGGTGGGAACTCGGCCATGATCGTGCTCGACGACGTCGACGTCGAGCGGGCCGCATCGGCCGGAGCGTGGGGGTCCTTCCTCCATCAAGGACAGATCTGCATGGCGACGAGCCGTCATCTCGTGCACTCGAGAGTCGCCGACGACTACGTGGAGCGGCTCGCTGGACACGCCGAAGGCCTGCCCGTGGGCAACCCCGCCACGGACCAGGTTGCCCTCGGCCCCGTGATCGACGCAGGACAGCGCGACAAGATCCACCGGCTCGTGACCGACACGGTGGAGGCCGGCGCACGGCTTGCGGCCGGAGGGACCTACGAGGCGCTCTTCTACCGCCCAACCGTTCTCGCCGAGGTCCCGACGGATTCTTCCGCCTACGCCGAGGAGATCTTCGGCCCGGTGGCTCCGGTGGTGCGTTTCGACTCGCTCGACGAAGCCGTCGAGCTCGCCGCCGGCACGGACTACGGCCTCTCGCTCGCCATCCTTACCGCCGATCCGATGAAGGGACTGGAGCTGGCCGATCGGATCCCCTCCGGGATCGTCCACATCAACGATCAGACGGTCCACGACGATGTCGTCAATCCCTTCGGAGGCGTTGGCGCCTCCGGGCCCGGAGCGCGCCTGGGAGGCCCGGACGCGAACGTGGACGCGTTCACGACCGTGCAGTGGGTGACGATGAGGAGCGGGTTGCCGACGTATCCGTTCTGAGTGAGGGACTACGTCTTGGACGCGGCGTCGCGTGGGTCCTCGGCGGCCTCCGCGCGGTCGCACTCGAGGTCCTCGAAGAGGTCGCCTCGAACCTTCTCGACGCGCTCCACCGGGGGATGCCGCTGCACGAAACACTCGGCGTCCAGGTAGATCTGGCGCTGCGGCTCTGGGATCCGCTCGAGCTCGACCAGCTGCGTTCGGTGCGCAAGGATCCCGGCCAGCTTGTCCGCGCGCACCCGATGCAAGTCCGCGCGCACGGCGATCAGCGCATCCGGCACCCCCGTGACGTCGAACAGCTTCCCCTCCTCGCCGTAGTCGGACCCGCCCTCTCGGACCCCGCGATAGAAGTCATCGACGTCCGCGCGCGCCAGCGCCACGTGATAGAGCCGTCCGAAAGCGCCGTCCCCCGACCCTCGATCTGCCCTTCGGGAGCGCTGGAACGCCTCGGTCGCCGCGGCGCCCACCTGCATGTGATCGTGATGCGAGGTGAGGCCATCCGGTCCGAAGGTCACGACCACGTGCGGCCGCACGGCGCCCAGCACGGCTTGGATCTCATCGACCAGGCGCTCGAGCGGCACGTCCGGCAGGTAGTAGTCGGGATGATGCAGCCACTCGACGCGGGCATCCGCGTACCCGATGACGTCGAGGTAGGCGCGCTGCTCGGCCTCGCGCACGTCGCCGAGCGTTTCACGGGTGGCCGCCGAAGGCTCTGATATGGGCCCGGCTCCGCCACTCGTGGCGAACACCACTGTGAGGTCGATCTCGCCGCGGTGAAGCAGGAGCGTTCCGCCGATCGTGTACGCATCGTCATCCGGATGCGCGAACACGCCAAGAAGTCGGATCGTCACTTCCCCAGCGTCCTCTCCTCGGAGGCGATTCAGGCCGACGCTGCGGCCGTTGCCTCGCGGACCGGCGCCTCGTCGTAGATCGACGCGCCGGTGTCGGCGTCGAAGAAGTAAAGAGAGCGCGTGTCGACCAACACCTCGACGTCGTCGCCCTCGGCCGCGGTCGTATCGGCGTCGAAGCGCGCCACGAACGACGTTCGCTGCGTGTCGCCGCCGGCCAACTCCTCGACGTCGAGGCCGCGATCTGCGGCGAGCTCCTTCGTATCCTCGGTCAGCACCGGCGGGCAGTCGACGCCGAAGTGGACGAAGACCTCCGAGCCCATGTCCTCGCGCAGCTCCACGGTCGTGCGCATGCGCCGGTCGCGTGGGGCGCCCGATTGCAGCGCAGCGTCCTCCATGTCCTCCGGCCGGATCCCGAGGATGACCGGGCGGTCGACGTAGGACAACAGGGCAGGGCGCCGCTTCTGGGTCGCCTCGTCCACGGCGAGCCGATCGCCGCCGAACTCCACGTAGAGCCGGTCATCCTCCCGCTCGACGGTGGCCTCGACGAGGTTCATCGCAGGCGACCCGATGAAACCGGCGACGAACAGGTTGACCGGCCTGCGATAGAGACGCGCGGGAGCGTCCACCTGTTGCAACACTCCGAGCTTCATCACCGCGACGCGGTCGCCCATGGTCATGGCCTCGACCTGATCGTGCGTCACGTAGATCGTCGTCACGTCGACATCACGTTGCAGACGAGAGATCTCAGCACGCATCTGGACGCGCAGCTTGGCGTCGAGGTTCGACAGCGGCTCATCCATCAAGAACGCCTTCGGCTCGCGCACGATCGCGCGACCCATGGCCACACGTTGACGCTGGCCGCCGGATAGCTGCCCGGGCTTGCGCGTGAGCAGCTCGTACAGCGCCAGGGTCTTGGACGTGTCCTCGACCCGGCCCTTGATCTCCTTCTTCGCGATACGTCTCAGCCGCAATCCGAAGGCCATGTTCTCGAATACGGACAGGTGCGGATACAGCGCATAGTTCTGGAACACCATCGCGATGTCGCGATCCTTCGGGGCCACGTCGTTCACCACCCGGTCTCCGATGCGGATGCGGCCGTGGGAGCTCTCCTCGAGGCCCGCGACCATCCGCAGCGCCGTGGTCTTGCCGCACCCCGATGGTCCTACAAGAACCATGAGCGAGCCGTCCTCCACCTCGAGGCTGAGGTTGCGGACGGCCACGGTGCCGTCGTCGAAGATCTTGGTCACATCCTCGAACACGATCTCTGCCATGTCCTGATCCCTCTCCTTCGCTCAGACGCCGAGGGCCCTGGGCCCCGGCGCCGCGCTGCCGGACCCATCCGTCGCCGGCCTCGTCACGGCGCGGCCATCGATCGGTCGACGCCTTCCGCCACGCTTTCTCCTTCGTGCAGGGTCGACGTGATCCGTAGGCGAGGAGTCCCGGCGAGCCCTGAAGGTCGCCGCACCCCGTTCAAGAGATTGGCAGGCGTGTTGGCGACCCGCAGCGCTACCTCGTTGCGGCCAGGACGCACAAGGTCCGTTACCTCGACCTCGTACGGGTCCCACAAGCAGACGCCCGCGGCGTGGCCGTTCACCTCGACCTCGAGCACGTCGTCTCGCATGGGCACCTCCAGGACGAGGCGCCCGGTCGTGGCGCCGGGCACCTCGAAGGTGGTCCGATACACGCCCCTCCCGGAGAAGAAAGGGTAGCCCTGCTCGGTCCATGAGCCCGGCCGCGCGTTCTGCCGCGGACCGGCCAGGCGAGGACCGTCCGCGCCGTCGTCGAGCGTGAACGACCCGGCGATCTTCACGTGATCCACCAGCCCGCCGGTCGCGTCGCGCAGGACCAGCCGGACGGCGAGCAGGTTGTCTCCGACGCGCACGGAGCCGGCGAGGTCGAGCTCCTTGATCTGCGCGTCGATGTGGCTACGGGTCGGCGGCGCGGTGACGGCGTCCCCGTTCAGCCACACCGCAGCGTCGTCGCCGTCGAAGCCGTCGACCAAGAGGACCACGCGCTCGGGAGCCTCCCCCACCTCGAACGGGATCCGGTACCACACCGGGATGGGCCAGGGCCGGGCGGGCTCGGCCGGCAGCTGATAGGCCCATGCGCCGGCGACGACCTCCTGCCAGGCGCGGTCGTCGATGGCCCGGCCGACATAGCCGTCGGGCCCGTCCCCGTCCCGCTCCGATGTCGCCCGCCAGCTCTTGAGCACGAGCGCGTTGTCGTCCTCGGGCTCGAACGTCCAGGGACCGGAGGGCTCGATCGTCTCGGTGGCCTCCGTGGGTGCTCGGTGCGCGCCCTCCCCCGGCCGCGCACCGCCCCCGATGGCGTCCGCCGCCCGCCCCGCGACGACGAACACCGATCCCACGGGCGCGAGCGAGAGGTCGAACCCGGTCCAACCCTCGTAGACCCGGCACCCTCCCACGGAGCTCTGGTCCCCAGACGTAGGGTCCCACAGGACGGGCTCCCGAGCGCCGGGAAGCCTCATCTCCGCGCCCTGCGGCTCGAACGTCGTATTGACCACGAAGTAGAGGTCGGTGTCGTCCCGCCGCCGGTGAAGCACGAACAGCTCGGGGTTGGATACTTCGACGTCGGGCTCGATCAGCGAGCGCACCGCCTCGTCTAGCGCCGCAGCGAAACCGTCGCGCGCCGGGCCCGGGCCGCTCCCCAGGAACGCAGCATCGCCGGCCACGAAGGCTCCGGCGCCGGCTCCGTGCGCGCGGCGCCGGAGCTCGAAGCCGCCGCCCGAGCGCAACCCCTGCCCGGCCCCGAGCAGATCCTCGATCCGTGCCGAGACGTCAACCATCCCGTCGCCGCCGAAAGCCCAGCGCGGGGCCCTCAGCGCGCCGAGAACGCGCCCACCGGCCGCCACGAACCGCTCGAGCGCTTCGATCGTCGCGGCGCGCAGGTGCGCCATGGGCGGCACGAGGACCAGCTCGTAGTCCTCGTCGGCGACGACCAGCTTCCCGTCGACCATGGCCGCCTCGGCGAGCGTCTCCTCGTCGATGTAGTCGAAGTCGTGGTGCAGACGCAGCAGCAGGTCGGTGAGGATGTTCAACCCCGCTTCCACCTCCGTGCCGTCCGGCGTGCGGACGTGAGGCAGGTACGACGCGAACATCGCGTTGATCGGCCACAGCATCGCCACCTTCGCGACGTGACGACCACCCGTCAGCATCTCGGATGTTCGGCTCATGTAGGCCGAGAAGTCACCGTAGTAACGCCACCACGGGTACTGGTAGAACATCGACGGCGGCCAGTCCCGCTTGCGCGCGCCTTCCAACGTGTAGTGGAAGCCATGAGGGTTCAGCACGTTGACGCCGAGGACGTACTCCCAGTCGGCGATCCACTTCATCCGCTGCATCGTCGCGTCCATGAAGATGCCGCCGAACGACTCACAGATGAGCCGTTCGCTGCCGACGTGGTGCGCGGCCGAGGACGCCATCTTCATGGCCACATGCTGGTCGGGCGACTCGCGCGTGCCGATGACCGGATAGAGATGGTCGACCGCGACGACGTCCATGTGCTCGTAGTGGCGGAACGGGTTGCCCTCGACGCGCACCATCTGCCGGATCCACTCCTCGTACAGCAGGTGCGCGGTCAGCAGCACATCGTGCTCGCGGCACCACTCGTGCAGCTGCCGGTAATAGGCGTCGGAGTAGAACGCCGTGGTCGTGTTGTAGAAGTCGTGACGGGTCCGTGCGGCCTCGGGTTTCAGGTCGAAGAACAGGTCCACGAGGCGCGAGCGCAGGTCGTAGCCGTTGCGCTCCCGGAAGCGCCGGAACATGTCTTTGGTCCACGGCACGATCGGGTTGTCGCCGGCGGTTAGGAAGTAGTGCATGGCCGGCTCGTCCGAGTAGAAGCCGACGATGGACCTCCCGGCCGCATCCCGGCTTCCGTTGCCGAGTGCGTCGACGTACGGCTCGTATCCGAGGCGCAGGAAGGTGGCCGTGGCCTCGGGATCGAGTGCATCGATATAGTAGTCGGCCCGCTTCTCCACGACGTAGCACAGGCGCCACTCGCCCGGCGGAACCTCCCAGGGCACGACCTTTCCGAACGAGAGGTTCGGCGTGAGATCGGTGACCCTCCCGTCGTCGCCCAGCGCGAACATGGCGACCGGCGTCGACCGCTGGAAGTCGAGATAGCGGCTGTCCTCGCCGGTCAGACACATGAACCATGGCCCGCGGATCGTGAAGGAGACGCACTCCAGGTAACGTTGAGCGAGGTCGGGTCGTTCCTTCAGCACGCGTTTGTCGGCCGTCCCGCTCGGCCAGTTCATCTCGTCGTAGATCCACGCGGTGAGCCCCAGGCGATTCGCCTCCTCCACGCCCAACCGGATCCGCTCCAGGTAGGTCTCGCCGAGGTACGGCATCTCGAGGCCGTAGCGGCCGTGGAACACGACGCCTTGCATGCCCTTGTCGCGCAGCTCCCGAAGCTGCAAGCGCATCTCGTCCGGATCCAGCTCACCGTTGAGGAACCAGAACGGCAGGATGCCGAAGTCACGGTTGGGGGTCCGAAACGTCGAACCGTCGAGCTCTCTCGGAGGTCTCATGGCCGGTCCCCCTTCGCCGGCACGAGCACGTGGGACGACTGCGCATCCATGGCGATCGAGGTCGAGCTGCCGCCGGCGTCGAGGTCCACCCGCGTGCCGGTGAGCAGGTCTTGCATGGCTCCTCCCGTCGGACCGAGGGCGGCATCCATGGCGGGGGCGCCGGCCAGCTCGACGCGCGCCTTGCCTCCGAAGTTCAGGACGACGAGCACGGGCCCGCTCCCTCCGAACTCCGGCCGGACGTACGCCAGCGCGCTGTTCGTGTTGGTGGTGAGCACGTTCACGTCGTGCGAGCTCAGCGCCGCAACGCTATGCTTGAGGGCGATCAGCCGCTCGTAGAATGGCCGCAGGCCGAACCGATCCCGCCACACGATGGGAGTGAGGTTCGAGTACGGCTCGTAGCTCGCGCCGATCTCATCACCCGCGAACATCTCCGGCACGCCGGGCAACGTGAACTGCAGGGTCGCGGCCACCCTGGTCAGCTCGGGGCCGTACTGGTCCACGAACCGGATCCCTGTGTCGTTGTTGTTCAGGAATCGCATCACGATGGCAGCGCGTGCATAGCCCCTTTTCCCGTTCGTGATCGCGGGGGCCAGCAGCACTCCGGTCTCCTCCGGGAAGTCGAAGGCGGACGTCCACGCCCACTGTCCGGGCTGGTCCGTCCAGTCATAAGCGACGTCGAAGCCGTGCGAGAAGTAGTACGGGTCGACCGCCGTGGCCTCGGCCAACAGCAGCAGGTCGGGGTTCACGCGCTTGAGCTCGCGACGCCATTCGCGCCAGAAGTCGGGGCGGCGCCGCTTGACACCCCAGGCCACGTCGACGCGGAATCCGTCGATCCCCAGGTCGCGCACCCAGTACTTCGACGCCTCGATGATCATGTTGCGGATCTCGGGGTTGTCGTAGTTGAGGTTCGGCAGGTTGGTCCAGTCGAAGTAGTGGGTGTACTTACCCTGGGCGTTGCGATCGAAGAAGTCCCAGTAGTTCGAGGCCGTGCCGTGTTTCTCCGCATCTTTGAAGTAGGGGCTTTGGTCCGACAGGTGATTCGGGACGAAGTCCAGCATCGTGTACATACCCAAGCGGTGGGCCTCGTCCACCATCGCCTTGAACTCGGCCTCCGGCGCCCACGACGGGTCGAGCTTGAAGTAGTCGGTGATCGCGTACTCCTCGCCGAGAGCGCGTTCGGTCGCGGGAGGCCACAGCCACAGCGCGTCCACGCCCAGCTTCTTGAGGTACGGCAGCCGGCGCTGGACCGCCTTGGGCCCTCCGTTGCCCCATAGCTGCGGGATCGGCGCGTAGATCACGGCGCGGTCTATCCACGAGGGGTGCTCTCGCATCAGGTCGACGGTGCGCGCGCGTCCGTCCTTCACTACGAAATAGGTGGTGCTGGTGTCGGAGCGACCCTCTGCGTCGAAGGCCGTGAGCGAAACATAGTACTCACCGTCCTCGGCCGGGGCGCGCAGACTGAGCCGGGGACCAGGTTCCCTTCGAAGCA
The DNA here is from genome assembly GCA_046262355.1 of Actinomycetota bacterium. Classification (GTDB taxonomy): domain Bacteria; phylum Actinomycetota; class CADDZG01; order CADDZG01; family WHSQ01; genus DATADD01. Next base: position 43,970 of record JBHEMX010000083.1, read on the forward strand.
CCTTCCCGTCTCCCGTCACCAGGCGCGCCGGATGCCGGGGGTCGGTGGTCCACACGTAGCGAACCACCTCCGTTCCGTGGGGCCGCGTGGCGCCGCTGCGGCTCCCGTCCAAGACCACCAGGTCGTCCTTCGTCGACACGGCGATGCGGGCGCTGGGCCTCACCTGAAGGCGCGCGTCGAACACCAGCGGTTGCGACGCACCGGCATCTCCATCGTTCGTGTGGCAGCGCGCCACGACCTCGTTTCGTCCCGGCGTCAACGGGACCTTCGCCCGGAACGTCGAGCCGTCGAGGAGCTCCACCGGCGCGCCGACCGGCGCTCCGTTGTTCTCGAGCGTTACGTCCGGGCAGTCCACGTGGCCGGTGACGGTCTTGGACCACGAGAACGCGTCGCCGCCGCGCACATCGAACGCGATCGCAGGCTCCTGCGGGCGAGGGCCGGAGCCGGACTCTCTTGCATCGCATGCCGGCACGATCAGGCCCACGGAGAGCAGGGCCGCGACGAACGCCGATCGACTCGAAGGCGCGCCTGCCACCTCTGGAGGGTCAGCCCTTCATCCCCGACAGGGAGATGCCGCGGACGAACTGTTTCTGAAAGATGAAGAAGATCACGATCATGGGGATGGTGGCGAGAACGGTCCCCGCCATCACCAGGTTCCACACGGTGCGGTTCTGTACCACGAAGAGGGCTAGTCCAAGCGGCAACGTGTAGAGCTCGGGGTTCGAGATGATGATCAGCGGGCCGTAGAACTCCCCCCACATGAATTGGAACGTGAAGATCGCCACGGCGGCCAGTGCCGGCCTAGACAGCGGCAGCACGATCTTCCAATAGATCTTGAAGTGGCCGGCGCCGTCGACGCGCGCCGCATCGATCAAGGAGTCGGGTATCGACTTCATGTACTGCCGCAGGAGGAAGATGCCGAACGGGCTCATCGCAAGGGGAACGATCAGGCCCCAATAGGAATCGAGCCACCCGTGGCCTCCGACTCCGGTGATGTCGTTGCCGCCGAACAGAGGCATGCTCCTCAGGATGAGGTAGTTCGGGATCAGCGTGACCTCGGTCGGAAGCATCATCGTGGCCAGGCCGAGGAAGAAAAGGAAGTCGCGACCGGGGAAGGTCCGCTTGGCGAAAGTGTACGCGACCAGTGAGTTCAAGAAGAGCTGCAGTGACGTGACCGACACGGACACGAACAGGCTGTTGAGTATCCATCGATCGATGGGCCGGTCCGAGGTCAAGAAGCCGGTGAAGTTATCGAGCGTGGGGCTGATCGGTATCCACGCCGGAGGATACTGGAACATCTTCTCGATGGGCTGGAACGCGGCGGTGACCATGTAGGCGAAGGGAGCCACGAAGATGATGCCGAGAACGATGAGGATGGCGTAGCGGAGCACTCGGAAGGGGCGGAACCTGATGCGGCGCGGCGGCGGCGGAGGCAGAGGAGGTAGGGTGCCGAGATCGACGGGAATCGGCTCGCCGAACTGCTGCTCCCGCCCGGCCGTCGTGCTCATTGGGCTTGCTCCACCCGCTTGAGGTACCAGCGGAACTGGGCGAAGGAAACGACGAAGAGCATGAGGAACAAGACGTACGCGAGCGCCGACGCGTAGCCCATGTTGAAGAACTTGAAGGCCTGGATATAGATGTAGTAAACGACCGTGGTCGTTGCGCCGCCCGGCCCAGGCGGACCCCCGTTCGTCATCACGAAGAGTGAGTCGAAGGTCTTCATCGCGCCGATCGTGTTGATCACGAGCAGGAAGAACGTCGTCGGCGCAACCAGAGGGAAGGTGATCCTGCGGAACTGCTGCCAGGCTCCCGCGCCATCGACCTCGGCGGCCTCGTAGAACTCGGCGGGGATCGCCTGAAGCCCCGCCAGGTAGATGATCATGCTGAAGCCCACGCCCTTCCAGATGTTCACCAGGATGACGGCGGGCATCGCGAGGGTCGAGTCCGACAGCCAGAGCAGGGGCTCGTCGATGATCCCCAGCCTCTCCAAGTAGTAGTTCGCCAAGCCGAAGTCGGCGTTGTAGAACCACTTCCAGATGATCGCGGCGATCACCAACGGGGTGATGACCGGAAGGTAATAAGCGGTGCGGAAGAGGCCCAGAGCTCGGATCTTGGCGTTGAGCAGCAGGGCGAGCAGCAGGGCGATCGCCATCGTTGGAAGGACCGACCCCAGCGTGAAGTAGACGCTGCGTCCGACGGAAGACCAGAACCTTCCGTCCGACGCGACCGCGCGGTAGTTCTCCAGCCCGACGAAGGTCTTCTGAGGCTCGAGGATGTTCCACTCCTGGAACGACAGGGTGAAGGAGGTGAAGAGGGCGTAAGCCGTGAACACCGCGAAGAGGAGCATGCCGGGGGCGTTGAAGAGATAGGCGGTCCATTCCCGCCGCATCTCCCGCAGCACTCCCCGGACGCCGCGTCTCCGCCGGCGGACCTCCTGCCCTTCTACCGCTACCTGAGCCAAAGCGCCGGGCCCCTCCTAGAGGAGAAGGGGATGGAGCGGCCTTGCGCCGGCCGCACCATCTCTTGTTGTGTCACGGGCGAACGCGTCTTCGCGTCCTCTACTGCTGACCGCCCTCCAGGATCTTCTGGCCCTCCTCTGCGGCTTGCTCGAGGGCCTGCTCGGGCGAGACGTCGCCGTAGATGGCCTTGCCGAGGTTCTGGTTGAGGGGGCCCCATTCGACCTCGCCCCACTTCTCCTGAGTCACGTTGCTCGTCACGGCGCAGTCCATGTTGTCGGCGAAGCCCTGCAACCACGGGTTGAACTTCCCGAGCTCGGGGTCGTCGAGAAGCGACTGACGCGGCGGAAGCAACGTCGCCGTCTTCGACCCGAAGGTCCACGTCTTCATGTTCTCCGGCCGCGACAGAAACTCGGTCCAGAGCCACGCGGCATCCTGGTTCTGCGACGAGTCGAAGACCACGAGGGTGTCGCCGGCGAGCGTCGTGGCGCATCCCTCGGGGCCCTCGGGCAGTGGAGCAACGTCCCACTTGCCGGTGATCTTCGGGAACGATGTCTTCATCTCTCCCCCGAACCAGGCGCCGGCCATGTACATCGCCACCTTGCCGGTCGCGAACGCCACCCTGCCGTCCCACGAGTTGGAGTTGAGGTAGTCGGGGGGCGAGTAGTCGCGCAGTCCGACGTAGAAGTCGGCGGCTTCCTTGGCCTCGGGGCTGTCGAACGCGATCTCCTGGCCGTCCTCGGACAGAAGGTCGCCGCCGTTCTGCCACAGGAAGGGGTACCAGTAGTACTGGGACTCCGGGGCGAACAGTATCCACCCGTAGGTCTTGTCGGCCTCGTTGGTGAGCTGAGCCGCGGTGTCCTCGAGCTCCGCCCACGTCTTCGGCGGGGCGTCGACCCCCGCCTGCTCGAACAGGTCCGTGCGGTAGAAGAGGCCGGTCGTCTCCCCGTCGAAGGGCAGCCCGAACATGCTCTCCTTGTACTCGGCGGCGTCCTTGAAGCCCGCGATGTAATCATCGGGCTCGATGACCTCGCTTCCGGCGATGTAGGCGTCGAGGTTCACCAGCGCGTTGCGCGACGCGAAGTCCTCGACCGCGGCCTGGTCCATGAAGGCCACATCCGGCGGGTTGCCTCCGGCCACCTGAGTGAGCAGCTTGTCGGTGGCGCGCTCCGCAGGGACGTTCTGGAACTCGATGGTGATGTTCGGGTACTCCTCGTGGAACGCCTCCGCGAACTTCTTCATCTGAGGTGATTCCCCGACCCACGATGCGAAGGTGATCGTGGTTGGCTCGGTCGGCTCCTTCGCCGTGCGCGGCTCGACCTCTTCGCCGGCTTGGGTGGCGCCTTCTCCTCCGGACCCCCCCGATTGGACGCAGGCCGTGGCCACCAGACCCAGCGCCAGCAGTGCGGCGATCCAGCGTCCCTGCCGCCGCACGGACTCTCGAGCTCTCACCTGGTTTCCCTCCTATCGAGTGGCCCTACCGACCTATCGAGTGGCCCTACCGACCGGGCTTGGGCCCGGAGAGCGGCGGAGGGTGAAGCCCCGTCGGCCTTCCGGGTCGGCGCTCGGGTTTCCGGCAGCAAACCGATTTGGCTCCGGGTGCGCACGTTACGCCGCGGTACAGGCGGTGTCAACCCAGTAGGGGCGGATCCCCGCCCCCGGGCGGGGACGGCCTCGGTTCGGCACGGCGCGGGGCTTGACACGGCCGGGCTCGGAATCACACCCTGGGGCTGCTGTGAAACGGTTTGCGCCCCCTGAACGGGTCACGATCGCCGACGTCGCTCGGCTCGCCGCGGTCAGCAAGACGACGGTGTCGCACGTGCTATCGGGCAAACGCCCGGTCGCCATACCCACGCGCGCACGCGTGGAGGATGCGATCCGCGCCCTCGGCTACCGGCCCGACGGCCTCGCGCGCAGCTTGCGCACCAGGCGGACGCACATGGTCGCCTTGATGATCCCCGACATCACGAATCCCTACTACCCGTTGCTCGCGCGCGGGCTCGAGGACGGCATGGACGGCGCATATCGCACGTTCATCTGCAACACCGACGGCCATCTCGAGCGCGAGGAGGAGTTCCTCGAGGAGGTGGCGGACCGGCGCGCGGACGGCATCGTGCTCGACTCGTTCACGATGACGCCCGAGCGGGTGGGCGCGGTTGTTCCCGGCGGCACGCCGGTGGTCCGGATCGGGACTACGGTCGTCGACGATCCCGGCCACGACACCGTCCACGCCGATGATGAGCACGGCGCGTTCGAGGCGACGACACACCTCCTCCGCAGGGGCCATCGCAGAGTGGCGATGATCCAGGGGCCCAGCGGGGCCGGCGCCAATCGCAACGGGGGCTACCTGCGGGCGCTGGACGAGGGAGGCGTGGCGGTGGACCCCGCGCTCGTCGGATCGGGCGAATGGACGCGCGCGGGCGGAGAGGCGGCCGCGGCTGCGCTTCTGACGAGTTCCCGTCCTCCCACCGCCATCTTCTGCGCCAACGACCTCATGGCGTTGGGTGCGATGGACGCGGCCCGCAAGCTCGACCTGCACGTGGGCCGGGACGTCGCGCTCGTCGGTTACGACGACATCGAGGCCGCGGCCATGGGATCGCCTCCCCTGACAACCGTCTCGAATCCCGCATACGAGACCGGCTTCCTCGCCGGCATCCTGTTGCGCGATCGCATGACCGGGCGGTACCGCGGCTCGCCCCGGACGGTCACGCTGCCCTGTCGGCTCATCGAGCGAGCCACCTCGTGAAGGAGCGCGCCCCGGCGCGCCCCCGTTGAGGTGAAGGTAGCCGTGCTCGGCGGCGGAGGTTTTCGCACTCCCCACGTGTGGGAGTCCGTGGCCGAGGTGAAGGAGGCCGGCGTCGAGGAGCTTGTGCTCCAGGACCCGAGCGGGTCGCGCCTGGCGAGGATCGCTGCCGTGATCGAAGGGCTGCGCCGCGAGTCGGGTGGCGGGACGTCCCTTCGGACCACGACGAGCCTGATCGAGGCGGTGGAGGGGGCCGACATGGTCTTCTGCGCGCTCCGCGTCGGTGGCCTCGAGGGTCGTGTGATCGACGAGACCGTCCCGCTCGGTGCCGGTGTGCTGGGTCAGGAGACCGTCGGACCGGGAGGGATCTGTTTCGCCCTGCGCACGGTCCCGGTGATGGTGGAGATAGCACGGGTCGTGGCGGAGCATGCCCCGTCCTCGTGGTTCTTGAACTTCACCAACCCGGCCGGGCTCGTGACCGAGGCTGTGCAGGAGGTGCTGGGAGACCGTGCGGTGGGCATCTGCGACTCGCCGGCCGCTCTCTGCGCGCGCGTCGCCGCCGCCCTCGGACGGCGCATGACCGACCTGAGCTTCGACTACGCCGGGCTGAACCACCTCGGGTGGTTGCTCGCGGTTCGGGACGGCGAGCGAGACCTGCTCCCCGCTCTTCTCGCCGACGACCGGCTCCTGGCGCGCGTCGAGGAGGCGCGTTTGTTCGGCCCGGAGCGGCTGCGCCGCCACGGGCTGATCCCCAACGAATACCTCGTCTATCTCGAGAGTCCCGAGGCCGTGGTCGCCGCTCTCGGGCGCGCCGGCGCCGCACGCGCGGAGACCCTGCTGGCGCAGCAGACGGATTTCTACGGGGCCGGGAACGAGCCGCCCGAACAGGCATTGGCGTCGTGGCGCGCGGCCCGCGCCGCTCGCTACGACACGTACATGGCGGAGGCGTGGGGCACCCTTGGATCCGAGCCGGCCGCTCCCCTGGCCGACCCGCGGGCCGACGAGGGACCGGGCGAGACCCCGGAACCTCGAACCCATGGGCACGGCGTCGGCACGGAACGAACCGACGAGGGACCGGGCGAGGCGGGTTACGCGCTGGTCGCCGCAACCTTCCTTCGGGCGCTGGGACGCGCCGCCGGCGAGACCCTGATCCTCAACGTCGCGAACCGCGGGAGGCTGCCCTTCCTCGACGACCGCGCGGTCGTCGAGGTCCCCTGTACCGTCGGGCCCACCGGGCTCCGTCCCCACGCGGTGGGCGCCCTCCCGCCGCCCGAGGCCGACCTCGTCGCACGCGTCAAGGACGTCGAGCGAACCACGATCCGGGCCGCGCTCGAAGGCTCGCGCGACCTTGCCCTCCAAGCGTTGACCGCCCACCCAGTGGTGCCTTCGAGCGAGCACGCCGAACGCATCTTGGGCGGCTACCTGGCCTCGTTCCCCGACCTCGCCGAGCGGCTGCGGTGACGCTCGACCTCGCGGTTGTAGGAGCGCCCTTCTTCGATCTCACCTTCGAGGGGTTGGAGCGACTCCCCAAGGTCGGAGAGGAGGTCGTCGCGCGTGCGCTGCACATCGCGCCCGGAGGAACCGGGACGCAGGCGCTCGGCGCCGCTCGTCTGGGGCTTGCGACCGCGCTCGTGGCTCCGATCGGCGCGGACCCGGTGGCGCGTCTCGTGCGCGCCGTCCTCGAGTCCGAAGGCGTGAAGATCCTGGCGTGCGACGGGGCGGCCGAAGACGCGGCCGGCGCGCAGGCGAACGTGGGCGTGCCGACCACCGCGCTGCTGACGACACCCCGGGGCGTGGCGATGGCCACGGCCCTCGGTGGGGAGGAGCCGCGCGCGGAGGACGTCGCGCGCGTCGACGTGCGCGCGGCCATGTTGTCTCTCGGGCGGCTGTCCCTCGCCCCACCCGGAGCGGCCGTCTACGCCGTCACCGGGGGGCTCGAGCTCCCCCACGTCGACGGGGCGACGATGAAGCGTTTGGCGACCGTCCGGGCGCTCCTCGTCAACGCCGCAGAGGCGACGGCTCTGAGCGGCCGAAGTGACCCCGAGGCGGCGGCGCGCGATCTCGCCCGGCAGGTGTCGACCGCGGTGGTGACGCTGGGCGCCGACGGCGCGCTGGCCGTCGAAGACGGGCAAGTAACGCGCGCCTCGGCCCCTCGGGTCGTGGAACGCGACGCAACCGGGGCGGGCGACCTCTTCGCTGCAGCCTACGTCTGGGCCGACCTCTGCGGCGCGTCGCCGGGCGAGCGGCTGGCGTGGTCGTCGCTCTACGCGGCGCTGTCGGTCCGCGCTCCCACCGCCTTCTCGGGTGCGCTGCGGGAGGAGGAGCTGCTCGCCGAGGGACGTGCACGCGGCCTTGTCCCTCCCGGCGGGCTCGGGAAGGACTGACCCGCCCTCAGTTCTCGATCACGTCGCCGGTTCGAGGGTCGAACAGGCGGAGCCGGTCGGGGCGCGCGGCAAGCTCGACGATATCGCCCTCCTTCGCGCCGGTGGAGTCGAGCCGCGCCATCCATACGTTGGGTCGCTCCACCGGCCACGTCTCCTCGATCGGATCGGTCACCGCCGCCTCGCGCGGATCCTCGGCGAGCAACAGTGGCGCATCGACCTTGAAGTAGAGGTAGATGTCGGGCCCGATCATCTCCCGCCGCTGCACGGTCATACGCAGGCGTGCATCTGCCGGAGCATCGAGCGTCGTCCCGTCGACGAGGTCCTCGGGGCGCACGCCCACCACCACCTGCCGCCCCGCGTGGCGACGCAGCCCGGGACGGTAGGCGGCGCCCGGGCCGTGTACGCAGAGCCGATGTCCGCTGAAGCGGATGAACAGACGATCGTCGGCCTCCTCCACGGTGGCCTCGGCGAGGTTCATCGGCGGTGATCCCACGAAGCCGGCCACGAACAGGTTCCTCGGAGCGCGATAGAGCTCGCTCGGCGAGGCGACCTGCTGCAGAACCCCGTCGCGCAGCACCGCGACGCGATCCCCCAAGGTCATGGCCTCGGTCTGGTCGTGGGTGACGTAAAGGGTCGTCACGCCTATGTCTCGCTGCAGCTGAGCCATCTCCGCGCGCATGTGCACACGGAGGCGAGCGTCGAGGTTCGACAGTGGCTCGTCCATGAGGAAGACCTCCGGCTCGCGCACGATCGCTCGCCCCATGGCAACGCGCTGTTGCTGCCCCCCAGAGAGCAGGCGCGGCTTCTTCCTCAAGAGACCGTCCAGCTCAAGGACCGTTGCGGCGCGCCGTACCCGCTTGTCGATCTCGGCCTTCTTGAGCCGTCGAGACTGCACGCCGAAGGCGATGTTCTCGTAGACGGTCATGTGCGGATACAGCGCATAGTTCTGGAACACCATCGCTACGTCGCGCTCCTTCGGCGAGCTTTCGGTGACGTCGCGGCCCGCGATCAGGATGCGGCCCTCGGTCGGGTGCTCGAGCCCCGCCACCGTTCGGAGCAGGGTGGTCTTGCCGCACCCCGAGGGGCCGAGGAACACGAAGAACTCGCCGTGGCCGACCTCGAGGCTGAGAGAGCGGATCGCCACGGTCCCGCCGCGGTAGACCTTCGACACGTTCTCGAAGACGACGGTTCCCATCAGACCTCGTGGCGCGCGTGATCGGCCCGTGAAGAGTTGAGTCCATCGAGAGACGACGGCCGCCGAGGGATCATGTCCGCAGGCTACTGTCGTCCCAGGCGACGATGACGCAGCCCTCGAGGAAGGAGGATGTGATGGGAGTTCCGGCCCGCATCAGCATCGTGACGCTTGGGGTTCAAGATGTGAGGCGCTCGAGCGCCTTCTACGAGGCCCTGGGTTGGGAACGTACCTCCTCCGGAGGCGATGAGATCTGCTGGTTCCGCACGGCCGACTCCTACCTGGGCCTGTTCGGCTATGGGACTCTCGCACAGGACGCCGGGCTGCCGGACGCGCCGCGTGCTCCCTTCGGCGGAGTGACCCTGGCGATCTGCGTCGGCAGCGAAGAAGAGTGCACGTCCACCATCGAAGCTGCCGTTGAGGCCGGAGCTCGAGTGCTGAAAGCGGCCCAGAGGGCCGAGTGGGGCGGCTTCTCCGGATACTTCGCAGATCCCGATGGCCACCCATGGGAGGTGGCATTCAACCCCTACTTCCCACTTGGAGAAGACGGGCGGGTGCCCATCCCGTAGGGGATCCGCGTCGCCTTGCCACCCCTCTTGGCGTCCTCCAGGACCGCCTCGTCCTCGGGCGCCGGCCGGCGCGTGCAGAGGCGAGGTTCCTTGACGAGTTGTGCTTTGCACACAAAGGCTTCTTGTGCAGGGCCTCCTTGACTATCGAACATATGTTCAGTGGTTGAGCTGAAGCCTGACCCCAGCACTGCTGAGACTCTGAGGCTAGAAGGGATAGTGAAGGAGCAGTGGTGCAGTGTGGACGACATTGAGAACTCTACAGAGGTCATCTATCCAGAGACCCTGGCTCCGTCACTGAAAAGGTTGCTGTCTAAGGGTGTTCCCAGGGCCACTCTTGACATCTCGCTCCCTAGCGGGGCGTTCCAATCACGCAGGCATATAAACGTTCACGACCGTTCGGGCCACTCAAGGCCGGGATCTCGCCGTTCGATGCAACAAGGCCGGCCTCTGGACTTCTCTTTGATATCGTCATGAGATGCGTTCGACACCGAGTCTGATTGCTGCGGTATTCGGTGCCACGATCTATGCAGTGGCCGGTGGAGTGATCGGATCGATGAACGCCGGGTGGTTCGGCCTTCACCCCAACGCAAATGCTCTACTTCCGCTCTTAGGTGTCGGAGCAGGACTCGTTATTATTGCTTTCGCTTCAGGAGAGCTACCCACACGGTTGGGCGAGATCGGAGGGCTTGGCCTCGCGACGAAGTACCTACTCGTCGGCGGACCGGCGCTGTACGTCCTCAGCTGGGCAATTGAATTCGCCATTCTGGGAACACTCGCCCTAGGCGTCGGACTGGTATGTCTTTCGATCGCGGTGTGGCGTCGCCGACTGGTGCCATCCCTCGACCGCATACTCATCACGTTCTCTGCGATCGGAAGCTTAGTGTGGAACACAGAAACTGTGTCGGCATTCCTATTGGTGGGAGTCGGTTTCATCTGGCTGATACTCTCGGTTCGACAGCTATCCGCCGTGCAGAGATAGGGCAGGCTCGTCCCATCTGAGGACGCTGACTCCGTCGCTACTCAAATGCAGGTGAGCGGTTCCTCACGTCGGTATGACGAATAGGTCAATGATGAACGTCCAAGCCACGATGGCGACGATAGGACCATAAAGCCAAGCCAAGCACCAGCCCAACGATGGCTAGAGTACGACCTCCTTCCTGTCTCGCTCGGACCATGCCGATGGTGCCAAAGACAACGGCAACGAGACCAACAGGCATGCCGATGAGGACTGCACCAACCTGTGGCACAACGGAGAGCGCGGTAGCCGTCCCACTTGACCTCGAACGCGTACTTCTTACTGCTCAACGGCGCGGAACCGGAGCTCACGAGCATGGGACTAATGGTGATGGACACGTCCCTATTGTCTCAGTCCCCAGCGGGTCGGTTGACGTGCGTTGCGGCTGTTGGCTGCGGTAGCAACGCATCAATTGCCGCCCCGGTGGCAAAGGCGTAGACACCCTTGTGAAGAACGTCGATGGCTGCGATGTCACTGGGCCAGTTCGTGGGTGAGTCAGAGACGGCCATGGCGTTCTCCAGTGACTGATCAGTGACCAGGCGGACAGCCAGTAGGGCGGTCGATGACTTAGGCCCGCGGAGTCCAAAGTGAGCCATCAAGCCACGGACTCCGCCTAGCAGGAGTCCTGTGCCCCAGTGCATGGCCCAATTCCTTGCGAGCGACTTCTTGTTGGGCTTGCGAAGACTAAAGAGTCGGGACAGTGTGCGGGCAGGAACGTACGAATCAGGGCGCCCTGTGACGCGCTGCTCGATTTTCTCTCCCAATGTCATGACGGCGGTTCCAACGAGGCCGCCGACAAGGCCTCGGCTAATGGCGCGCCACATCCAAATCGCCCCCTTCCCGCGAGCAGGAAGGCTCAGCCTCTAAGCGGCTGAGCCTCTCTGCCCGAACTTGCTTATCGTCTTTCTTACTCGTGCCTTCTTGGCACGCCTGGCGATGCGGCCTTGGCCTCAGCGACTGTTGGCGATTGCCAGTCCCAAGAAGATGCCAATGATTAAGCCAACGCCCCCGGCCGCCGGTTGCGTCTCATCCGTGGTGTAAAAGGCAACGGACGCGGACTCCGTATGCCGCATCTTACGCGGCAGTTGTGACGGCTTCCGGGCTTTCCTCCGTCACCTCCTCACCGTCAGCTCGATCGAACAGTTCGTGACGCATGC
>JBHEMX010000084.1:0-18393 GCA_046262355.1 Actinomycetota bacterium
CTGTCCAAGGCGCGCGTGGTGGTCATCGACGGTGACGACGCCACGAAGGAGGTGAGCAAGGAGCTCGAGGCAGCAAGCTAGAGTCAGAGACGAACGGATGACGCGGTGGTTCTCATACACCATGTCCGTGGGCGCGACCCATTCCCCTTCGGCCGCGTCATGGCGCCTATCCCTATTACGGCTTCCTTGCTACAACCTTCTGCTCAAGATGAGCCGAGGCGGGCGCGGAACACCGGGATCAGCCCTCCGGCGAGAAGCAGATCCACCTGGCGAGGCGACAGCAGGTGGCGCAAGGCGTAGGTCTTGCCCTTCGTCTTGTTGTGAGCCTCGATGTGGCGGTCCGCGTTGCTCAGTTGGGCGCGCAGGTCGTGCAGCGTGATCACGTCGTCCTGCTCGACGTCGTCGTAGTCCGCATCGGCACTGAACTCGAGCGCGACCACGCCGAAGTTGGCGAGGTTCTGCCAGTGGATGCGCGCGAAGCTCTTGGCGATCACGAGGCGCAGCCCGAGATAGCGAGGCACGATGGCGGCGTGCTCGCGGCTCGACCCCTGGCCGTAGTTGCTGCCCGCCACGATCGCGTGCCCGGCGCCGTCCTTGGTCTCCGCGGCGCGTCGCGGGTAGCTCTCGTCCACCTGGTAGTAGACGAACTCCGCCAGCTTGGGGATGTTGCTCCGGAAGGGAAGCACGCGCTGTCCGGCGGGCATGATCTCGTCGGTCGAGATGTCGTCGCCGACCTTGAGCAGCACCGCAGTCTCCATGTCGTTCGGCAGAGGCTCGAAGTCGGGAAGCGACGAGATGTTCGGGCCCTTGATCAGCTCGACGTCTGCGCCCGACTCCGGCGGCTCGACGAGCATGTCGGCGTTGACGATCGGCCTCTCGGGCAGGTCGAGCGTCGGATACTTCATGTCGCAGAGATCCTCGAGGTCGCGCGGGTCGGTGATCTTGCCGGTCAGCGCCGAGGCCGCCGCGGTCTCCGGCGAGCAGAGATAGACGGCGTCGTCCTTGGTGCCGGAGCGTCCGCGGAAGTTGCGCGGCATGGTGCGCAGCGAGATCTGGCCCGACGCCGGAGACTGCCCCATGCCGATGCAGCCCATGCAGCCCGATTGGTGTATGCGCGCCCCCGCGTGGATCAGCGGCGCGAGCGATCCCATGCCGATGAGGTTCTCGAGGATCTGGCGCGACGTCGGGTTGATGTCGAAGCTCACTCGAGGATGCGTCTGTCGCCCCTCGACGATCTTGGCGGCGATCGCGAAATCGCGCAGCCCTGGGTTGGCCGAGGATCCGATCACGGTCTGGTAGATCTCTGCCCCCGCGATCTCGCGCACGGGAACGACGTCGCCGGGGCTCGGCGGCCTGGCGATGAGCGGCTCGAGCGAGGAGAGATCGATCTCCTCTTCGACGTCATACGTTGCGTCGGCGTCGGGGACGAGCTCGACCCAATCGTCCGCGCGCTCTTCTGATGCCAGGAAGCGGCGCACCTCGTCGTCGGATGGGAAGACCGTGGTGGTGGCGCCGAGCTCGGCGCCCATGTTGGCGATCACGTGGCGGTCCATCGCGCTGAGGTGCTCGAGTGCCGACCCGTGATACTCGATGATGCGCCCGCGCCCTCCCTTGACCCCGTGGCGCCGCAGCATCTCGAGGATGACGTCTTTGGCGCTGACCCAGTCCAGCAGCTCCCCGACGAGGTTCACGCCCCAGATCTCCGGCATCGTGATGTACAGGGGCTCCCCGGCCATCGCCATGGCGACCTCGAGCCCGCCGACGCCGATCGCGAGCATCCCCAGCGATCCCGCGGCCGGCGTGTGGCTGTCGGAGCCGGCGAGGGTCTTGCCCGGGATCCCGAAGCGCTGCATGTGCACGGGATGGCTCACGCCGTTGCCGGGCTTGGAGTACCACACGCCGAAGCGCCGGCATGCGCTGTAGAGGAAGAGATGGTCGTCGGCGTTGCGCTCGTCGGTCTGCAGCAGGTTGTGGTCGACGTACTGCGCGGAGAGCTCGGTGCGCGTGCGGTCGAGGTTCATCGCCTCGAGCTCGAGCATCACGAGCGTGCCCGTCGCGTCCTGCGTGAGCGTCTGGTCGATGCGCAGGCCGATCTCCGACCCGGGCGACATGTCGCCGTCGACGAGATGGGGTTCGATCAGCTTCTGCGCGACGTTTCGTCCCATGGATGCACGATAACCGGACTCCTCCGTGCCCCGAGAGGGCGGATCCAGCGGTGATCGGCCATCCGGACGCATGGATCTAGGCGACGAAGTCGAGCTTCACCATGGGCGGAGCGCGCTCGGGTAGCTCGCGCGCCGCGAGGCCCGGGTCGAAGTGCCTGCCGCCCGGACGGAACCAGGTGGTCACGCCGCAGGCACCGAGCTTCACCTTCCAACCGCGCTCGTGGACGAGCCTGTGGTGCCACGTGCAGACGAGCACGAGGTTGTCGAGGTCGGTCCTCCCGCCGTGCAGCCAATGGCGGACATGGTGCGCGTTCAGCCACCTCCGCGACTCGCAGCCCGGAAAGGTGCAGCCCCCGTCGCGCTGACGGAGCTGGCGCAGGAGCCACGGGGGGACGGTGCGAGAGGCGCGCCCGATGCCGAGAGCGTGGCCGCCGCCGTCGTAAACGACCGTCTCCTCGCGCCCGTCGCACAAGAGCCTGCGCGCGGTCTCCGGATGGATCACCGGCCCACCCTCGATCTCACACCCACCGGCGTCGCCCACCAGCGCGGCGAGCGGCGCGTGCACCACAACCGTGGCCCGGTCGGCATCTCCATCGTCTGCGATCGCACTCGAGGCCAGCGACGCGAGGGCGTCGGCGCGCCGAACGTCGAGCGCCTCTTCCGGGGCCACAGGTGGGTCGTCGTCGGCGACGATGTCCGGCATGCGACCCGCCATGCGGTCGAGCGCCTTGGCGATCACCGCGCCCTGGTCGGCGGGAAAGGAGCCTTCGAGCCCGAGTCGCTTGCCGTCGTCGAACCACCAGAGGCTGAGGAAACGCGACCTGTCGGCCTCGATGGTTCCCTCCCGATCCGGGCGCGCGGCCAAGTCGGCCTTGCGCCGGATGCCCCACACGGTCACCCGGCGCGCCCACGAGATCAGGTTCCTCTCCGTCTTGGGAGTGGCGAAGCGACACAGCTCGACGGTCTTGTCCAAGGACAGCGTCCCGCTCTCCAAGGCGGCGGAGAGACAGGGCAGAGAAGGGAGGGCGTGCGCGGCATCGATCCAGCGCCGCGCGGTCCAGTTGGCGATCCCGAGGCGCGCCGAGAGCCACTGCGCCATGTCCCTGCAGCCGTCCCGACGCCAGCGCCCCTGTCGATCGCACTCGGCGACATAGCTCAGGAGCTTCCTCTGCGCGGCCGAAATCCCGGCATGAAGGAGATCGATCCTCTCGACGACGTCGCCGTCGACGGAGGCTCGTGCGTCTACCCGATCGTCCACCTATGACACCCCATCTCACCGAGCCCCTCCTCGGTTCCGACGCATCAAAGATATCGAACGTATGTTCGACTGTCAAGGACTTTCAGGTGTCGAGGACCCGAGTGGCCCTCAGTGGCAGGTGCCGCTGCCGGCGTCCGTGTAGGTCTTGCCGGCCTCGGACACGAAGCGCCAGTCGTACCCGTCGGCGCGCAGCGACAGCTCGAGCACGCCGTAGGTGTGGCTCTGGAACTCCTCGCTGTTGACCTTCAAGGTTCCCATCGGATCGAGGTTCTTGCCGCCGGTGCCGACTACGAACTCGCGGATCCCGTTGGGATCGAAGGCCGCGCTGGGGTTCTGAGGCGCGAAGCGCTCGTAATCGTGATCGTGGCCCGAGAGCAGCACGTCGGCGCGCGCCGCGTAGAGGTCGGTCACGAAGGGAGCGCCTTTGCTGTTGTTGCCGTGGTCGCCGGACGACCAGCGCGCATGGTGCCACGCCGCCATGATGCAGGGTTGGGTCGTGGCGGCGAGATCCGCCTCGAGCCAGTCGTTCTGCGGCGAGCCCTCGAGGCATCCGCCCGAGATGTCCGCGCAGTTGCTGTTCAGGATGACGATGTGCCAGCTTCCGAGGTCGAAGCTGTAGTACCCCTTGGACGGATCGCCCGCCGCGGCGCCGAAGTAGTTGTAGTAGCCGCTTGCTCCGGTCGAGCAATCAGTTCCGTTGGGCTTCGACACCGCGTCGTCGTACTCGTGGTTGCCCGGCGCCGGGTGCGTGATCGACTTCACGCGTCCCCACGTTGGATCGTAGGACTGCAGATAGGCCTGGTACCCACCGCATTCGTACTGCGTGTCGCCGAGCGCGATGAACGCACTGGGATCCGCGCCCACGACGATGTCCGACGTGTACAGCTGCCTGCAGAACGTCTCGGTCCCGAGGCCGCCGTTGAAGTAGAGGTTCCTCGGATCGCACGCGATGTCCCCGACCGCCATGATCGTGGCATCGACCGGAGGCGTCGGCGTGTCGCTCGGCGCCGGGCTCGGGGTCTCCGTCGGAGTTTCCGTCGGAGTTTCGGTGGGGGTCACCGTCGGAGTTTCGGTGGGGGTTTCGGTCGGAGTCTCCGTGGGGGTTTCGGTAGGAGTGGGGCTCGGATCGATGGTCTCGACGACGAGCTGCGGGGCGAACGAGCGGTTCGTGTGCTCCTTGGACGCGACCACGATGGCGTCCGAGCTCGTGGTCGTGAGAGCGAAAGCCACGACGCCCGGCGCGGCGACGGCGGAGGTGACGTCTATGGCCTCCCACGTGCCCTGGGTCGTGGAGCCCGAAGACGCGATCACCGGCCCGAGCGTGGGAGCGGTCCTGTAGGTGAGCGTGCCCTCCTGCCACGAGCTGTCGGCGACGGTGTGCACGTCGTAACCCACCGAGCTCGTCGTAAGGGAGCGAAGCCTCAGCGTGAGCCGCGCCATGGATGTGAAGGAAGAGAGGTCGAACTTGATGTAGGTGTTCTGGATGGGACTGGCATCCGCTCGCACCCGGGCAAGCCCACCGAAGTTCCTCTTGGGCGGCTGGAGTCGACGTAGGTGTCGGCGATCGTCGTGACGGATGCCGTTGCCGCTCGTGGTTCGCCGCTCAGCAGCAGCGACACGAGGGTCGCCGACAGCAATGTGAGCGCGACTACGCGCAGAGCGCTGGACCTGTTTCGAACCCCCGTAGCACCGAGGCCGCCCACGTCTTCCCCTTACCCAGCACCAAAGTACCCCCACGGAACCCTATCCCCGTGGCGCGGAGGTGTCTAGGGTGGGCCGGCAATGAGGGACGGCTGGATCGCGCCTTGCCCGTTTGGATCGGTTGGAACGGTTCGGCTGTGAGTTTCCTGGCCGGTGCTGTGAACGACCACCAGGGTTATGTCGTCTTCTTGCTCCGACTCCTCGCCCTCGAACGCCTTCAGCTCATCCAGGAGCGATCGGATTATCAACCCGGGTTCGGGGCAGTCGCCGATGATGGTCCTCATGCGCGGGAAGCCGAACATCTCTCTGCTGCCTTGTGCGCCTCCGCGATCCCGTCGCTATGAAACACGATGCTGTCCCCGGACGCGATCGATGTTTGCTCGCCTTCGTAGCTTGCTCCGGGCATGAGGCCGAGTGGCATCCCCGTTGCTCTTACCTCCCGCACCCCGGCGGCCGTTCGCATGTAGGGCAGGCAGTGCCCCGCGTTCGCATACACGAGGTGACCGGTTCGAGGATCTAGGAGCGCGCACAAGCAGGTGACGAACATGTGCGAAGGGATCTCTTGGAGCAGCTGCTCGTTCGTGGACGTCAGGATCTTGGTTGGATCCACGCCGTCTACGAGGGCGAGGACGGGGGCCTGGAGACGGTCGATTTCAAGACCGGGAGGTACTTCGAGAAGAGCGATTCCGGCGATCAGCTGGAGCTCTATGCCGAGGCCCTGAAAGCGAACGGCCTGAGTGCCACAGACGAGCACATGATCACCCTGACCTACTGCGTTCTTAGGGGCCGAGCCGCCGCCCGAGACGTAAGCTTCGGCCTCGGCTGGGCCGAGGCCGCCAAGCTGGAGTGACGAGATATGGCCCGGAAGGGCTATCGAGATTTCTTACCGGTTGCCGATAGAACATAGAACCTGGGGACGCCCGAAGGCCTGACCGCCTTGCTAACTGGCGACTCCTCCAGGAGACCCCGGCTTTCCGCAACGATTGGCGGGGAAAACGAGGACAAGAGTTCCTCGACAAGGGCAAACCCGTTGTGAGGCGGCGCAAAGCAAGGGGCCTCGGAAAGCCCGAGGCTGCCCAGCTACCGAAAGGAGCGATGCATCATGCAGCGCACGAGTGTTGTGGGAGCGAGGCCCACACGAGTGATAGCAGGGATGGCCTTAGCCGTCTATTCCGTTCTCTCTCTCGCCATGCTCCCCGCGTTTGCGGGCACGGGCGACTCCGATGGCGACGGGATGCCCAACCGCTGGGAGGTCAACCACGATCTCAGGCCGCACGTCGCCAACCCCGCGGGTGACCCGGACCATGACGGTCTCAAGAACCTCGGCGAGTACCGCAACGACGCCGAGCCCAAGGACGAGGACAGCGACAACGACGGCATCGACGACGGCGACGAGGTCAAGAACTTCAACTCCGAGCTTGACGACTCGGACTCCGACAACGACGGCACCGAGGACGGCGACGAGGATCGCGACCGCGACGAGATCGACAACGAGGACGAGGACGACTTCACCGAGAGCTGCCGCTCGGACGACGACGACCGCGATGACGACGGCATCGACGACGAGGACGAGAACGACTACGGCACCAAGGTCCGCGACCACGACTCCGACGACGACGGCGTCTCGGACGGCAACGAGGACCTCGACGACGATGGCATCGACGAGGAGGACGACGACGACTCCGAGGACGACGGCTGCGACCGCGAAGAGACCCAAGAGGACTCCGACGACGTCTTCGCCACGATCGACTCGTTCGACTCGACCACAGGTGACCTCGTGATGACCTCCACCGAGGGCTTCCAGCTCAGTGGCGTCGTCACGGACGAGACCGAGATCGAATGCGACTCTGAGGGCCACGGCGACGGCGGCGAGGCATCGGTTGACGACCTTGTGCCGGGTATGGGTGTGTCCGACGTCGACTACGACGACGAGACCGGAGCGCTCGAGGAGATCGAGCTCCTCTGCGCCGAGACCCTAGCCTGAGCTTCCGAGTTAGGGGCTGAGTTGAAGCAAAAGTCCAGCTCAGCCCCTAGAACCCGCGCCACGTCGTCGTATTACCCACACGCGGGGCGAGCGCATCGAGCTCGAGCAGCTGGAATAGCCTGCGCTGAGGGAATCGTGCGCTGCCGCAGTGGGGGCCGCTGAGCCCGCGACCGGGAGGCTTCCTGGTGACGTGTTAGCCAGCCGCAAGTTGGGCCTGCATCGGCTGATCGTGGACCCGGAAGCTCGAGGTCTTGGGATGGTCTCCGTCGCCGAGAAAGGCGACGACCCTGTAGCCGCCCGGCTCGGGAAAAGTGATGTCCGCGTTCACCGCGAGCACCGCGCGCTGATCGGCCCCGGCGGGAAGCCCCACCGGACGCCCCATCTCAAGGTCGCCTTCGACGCGCGTGATCTCGGGGCCGTCCTCGCGCTCGATGCGGATGGTGAAGTGGTGACGGCGGCCCGTTTCCGTGAACGGCACGATGATGCTTAGGGCGATCCCCATGTGAGTGATCGACGGCGGCCCGTCAGGTCGGAGGCCACGGATCAGGTCGGTCCACCCCGCTCCTGAGATGAACAAGTGCCCGTTATGAACCTCCGCGTGGTTCGCCACGACCAGGTACTCGATGGAAGCCAAAGTCGGTCTCCTCCTGAGCTTCTTGTGTCTTCATTGTAAACATATGTAGACTAGCGTAAGATAGCCGCGGAGGGCAAGCGTTGCTTCAGGATCTGATCGAGGAGTGGCAGTGGGATGACGGCAACCTCGGAGAGCTTGGCAGGCACCGCGTCAGTCGGCGGCAGGTGGAGCAAGTATGGAGGGGTCGCCCCCGGTTTAGGCGGAACAGGCGGGGGCGGGCGGCGAGCCACCAGATGATCGGTCCCGACGACGGTGGCACAATTGTGGTCGTCTGCATCGTCGAGGTCGCGGGGCAGCCGGGGCTGTGGCGTGCGATCACCGGCTGGAAGGCGGAGCCCCGGGAGTGGGGCTGGTACAGGAGGGCGCGCTGAGCATGGGACGGACCGAGAGGGAGATGGCCGAGGAGCTCTATGAGCACCGTCACGACGAGGGCGAATGGGAGGACGAGCCCGCCGAGGTTGAGGTAAAGCCGAAGGCGACCAGCGTCGTGTCGTTCCGACTGCCCACCGAGGAGCTCGACGCGCTCGAGGAGGCCGCCGAGCGGGCCGGCGAGAGTGTGTCCGAGTTCGTGCGGAAGGCTCTCGCGCTGCGCCTGCACGGCAAGCCGATCGGCCCCACGGTCGAGGTGAGTTCTGGGGCCACGAGGCTCGTGGTTCGCAGCCACGTCGTGACCGAGAGCCGCACCGAATCGGGGGCGGGCGACGTCCCCGACCTCCCGCCGATGCAGGCCGCCATCACCTAAAGGTTGTTGGTCGACCACGTCAAGTTGCCGGCTCCCCGCCCCTTGTGATCTGCGTCTCGGCCGCGAGTCGCGGCGGTATGTGCCTCGCGTGCCTTTACGTCTGAGGGTGAGCCAGCAGACGAGCTTCCGGATTTGGCCGATGACATCGCCGGGATCACGGCTCGCCACATCTCTAAGGAGATCATCCTTGTGGTCGGCCGGCTCCAGCACCGCCTCGACGATGTTGCCGAGCTTGGTGCCGCGTTTGTAGATCCGTAATTCGTCGTGCCGCCCCTCCGGCATGGGCCAGGGGAAGTAACCCAGTGCCCTCTGGGTCAGCTTGTCCTCGATGTACACGAGCGTCCTGTTGGTAAGGCGATCCCATCCAGCGGCGTTCCTCAGCTGGGTGGCGGCGTTTAGCGAAGCCCTCCAGAGAGGTGACTCGCGAAGGGCGACGGCGGCGAGCCGAGTGCTCGCCCCTTCGTCTATCTCAGGACTTGCCGGCGTCCGCCGCCAGCATGCGGCGCAGCACCATCTGCAGCACCCCGCCGTTGCGGTAGTAGTCGAGCTCGACCCGCGAGTCGATGCGGCACTCGACCGAGAAGCTCACCTCGCCGCCGTCGTCGCGGCGCGCCGTCACGGTGAGGTCCGCGTGCGGCTCGAGGCCCTCGGCGATCCCGTCGATCGAGTACGTCTCACGACCGTCGAGGCCGAGCGACTCGGGGCTTTCGTTCGGCAGGAACTGCAGCGGCAGCACGCCCATCCCGACGAGGTTGCTGCGGTGGATGCGCTCGAAGCTCTGGGCGATGACCGCGCGGACCCCCTGTAGCAGCGGGCCCTTGGCGGCCCAGTCCCGGGAACTGCCCGAGCCGTACTCCTTGCCTGCGATCACGATCAGCGGCACGCCCTCCCCGGCGTAGCGCTCGGCCGCGTCGAAGATCGTCATCTCGTCGCCGTCGGGGAGGTGGCTCGTCCACCCGCCCTCGCGCTCCGCGAGCTCGTTGCGGAGCCGGATGTTGGCGAACGTGCCGCGCGCCATGACCTCGTGGTTGCCGCGCCGCGAGCCGTAGCTGTTGAAATCTCTTATCTCGACGTCGTGCTCGATCAGGTAGCGCCCAGCGGGTGACTTCGGCGCGATGGCCCCCGCCGGAGAGATGTGATCGGTGGTCACGGAATCGGCCACGAGCGCCAGCACGCGTGCGCCGGAGATGTCCTGCAGCGGTTCCGGCTCCGGCCCGATGTCCGAGAAGAACGTCGGCTCGCGCACGTAGGTCGACTCGGGCCGCCAATCGTAAAGCGCGCCTTCGGGCGAGGGCAGCTCCTTCCAGCGCTCCTCGCCCTCGAAGACCTTGGCGTACTCCTCGCCGAAGTATTCCGTGCGGACCGCCGACATGGCCTCTTGGATCTCCTCGTTGCTCGGCCAGATGTCCTTGAGGTACACCGGGTTGCCGGAGCCGTCCTCGCCGAGCGGATCGCTCGAGAGGTCGATGTTCGCCGTGCCCGCGAGCGCGTAGGCGACGACGAGCGGCGGAGAGGCGAGGTAGCTCGCCTTGACCTGAGGGTGGATGCGGCCCTCGAAGTTGCGGTTGCCCGACAGGACCGAGACGACCGCGAGATCGTGCTCGTCGATCGCGTCCGAGATCGGCTCCGGCAGCGGGCCAGAGTTGCCGATGCAGGTCGTGCACCCATAGCCCACGACGTGGAAGCCGAGCTTCTCCAGAGGCTCGATCAGCCTTGCGTTCTCGAGGTACTTGGTCACGACGCGCGACCCCGGCGCGGTCGAGGTCTTGACCCACGGCTTGGCCTTGAGCCCGCGCTCGACGGCCTTGCGGGCGACCAGCCCGGCGCCGAGCATGACCGAGGGATTCGAGGTGTTCGTGCAGCTCGTTATCGCCGCGATCACGATGTTGCCGTCGCTGAGGCACAGCTTGTCGTCGACCTCGGCGCCCGCTGCTTCCTCGGACGGTGACTCGACCTTGCCGGGAACGCGGCCGCCCTCGCCGGCCCAGCGGCCGATGGCGACCTCGACCTCCTTGCCGTTGGTTCCGTGCACGTCGGTGAAGCTGTCCCACATCTTCGACAGCGGGACCCGGTCCTGCGGCCGGCGCGGCCCTGCGATGCTCGGCTCCACACTGTCGAGTTTGAGCTCGAGGGTCTCGCTGTAGGACGCGTCGGGCGTCTCATCCGTGCGGAACAGCCTCTGTTCCTTGGCGTAGCGTTCGACGACGTCGATGAGCTCGTCGGGGCGCCCGGTGAGCCTCAGGTACTCGAGCGTCTGATCGTCGATCGGGAAGAGCGCCGCGGTCGCCCCATACTCGGGGCACATGTTCGAGATCGTGGCCCGGTCGGCGACCCCGAGGCTCGAGAGCCCCCGGCCGAAGAACTCGACGAACTTCCCGACCACGCCGTGACCCCGGAGGATCTCGGTGACCGTGAGCACGAGGTCTGTCGCGGTGACCCCGAGCTGCAGCGAGCCCGTCATGCGGAAGCCTACGACCTTGGGCGTGAGCAGTGGCATCGGTTGTCCCAGCATCGCGGCCTCGGCCTCGATGCCACCGACGCCCCAGCCGAGCACGCCGAGCCCGTTGATCATCGTCGTGTGCGAGTCCGTGCCGACGAGCGAGTCGGGCACCGCCAGCTTGGCGCCGTCCTCGTCGCTCACGCGCACGACGCCGGCGAGGTACTCGAGGTTGACCTGGTGCACGATCCCCATGCCGGGCGGCACGACTCGGAAGCCGGCGAACGCCTGCTGCGCCCAGCGCAGCAGCGAGTAGCGCTCGTGGTTGCGCTCGTACTCGCGGTCGACGTTGATGCGAAACGATGACTCGGTCCCGAAGGCGTCGACCTGTACGGAGTGGTCCACGACGAGGTCCACCGGGACGAGGGGGTCGACGCGCGCCGGGTCGCCACCGGCGCGCTCCAGCGCCGAGCGCATCGCGGCGAGGTCGACGACCGCAGGCACACCGGTGAAATCCTGCAGGATCACGCGCGCCGGTGAGTAGGGGAACTCCCGCTCGTCGACCGGCTTCTGACCCCACGCGGCGAGCGCGGCGACGTCGTCCTCGGTCGCGTGCTCGGTCCCGGCGACGCGAAGCAGGTTCTCGAGCAGGATCTTGACGGTCATCGGGATGCGGTCGAGCTCGGCGAGGTTGGCTGCCTCGAGCGCGCCGAGGTCGAACATGTCGACGGCGCCCAAGCCCGTGTCGAAGGAGCGTCTCGCTCCGAACGGGTCGCCGCTGGCGCGAGGGGTGACATTCACGAAGCCTCCTCGGCTTTTCGAGGGATGTGGGGCGCGAGGGCGCTCCGAGGCCATGATATCGGCGGCTCAGAGGCCGCCGGGAGGGCGGTCGCCTCTAACGCTGGCCGATCAGGTCGTCGCTCTTGTCGGCCTTCGAGCGCCGGCGCGAGTCCTTGTAGCTGTAGGAGTAGTAGCCGTAGTCGGGCGTGTAGGTGCGCGCCTTGGAGGGGTCGAAGTTGTTGAGCACGGCCCCGATGATCTTGGCGTGAACCCGCTCGAGCTGGCGGCTGGCGAGGTCGACGGCCTTGCGCGTCGTGTGCTCGGCGTCGACCACGAACAGCACCGCGTCCACGAGCCGCCCGAGCGTGAGCGTGTCGGCGACCGCAAGGGCGGGGGCGGAGTCGATCAGGATGAAGTCGACCTCTCGGAGCTCGATCAAGGTCTTGCTCATGGCGTCCGAGCCGAGCAGCTCGCCCGGGTTGGCCGGAACGGGCCCGCTGGGAACGAGCTGGAGGTTGTCGATCTCGGTCGGCTCGAGCACCTCGCCGATGTCCACCTCGCCGATGAGCACGGTGGCGAGACCCATCCGGTTCTCGAGTCCGAAGAAGCGGTGCAGGCGCGGCTTGCGCAGATCGGCCGAGACGATCGCGACACGCTTTCCGGCGCGTGCCAGCGCCACACCGAGGTTCGCCGTTGTCGCGGTCTTGCCGTCGCCGGGATGAGGACTCGTGATCACGATTGTGCGGGCGCCCTGACTGGACGCGGCGAACAAGATCCCGGTCCGAAGCGTTCGATAGGCCTCGCCGGCTGCGGAGTCCGGTTTAGAGGCCGCAGCGAGGAACGGCTTGCGCCGCCTCTTCCACGTCTTGACGCGCGGGACGACGGCAAGCACCGGCGCGCCAAGATGAGCCTCGAGGTCGTCGCGCCCACGGAGGCGATCGTCGAGCCGCTCCCGAGCGAATGCAACGCCGACTCCCGCTGCTAGTCCCGCGGCTATGGCCAGTCCTGCGTTCTGCAAGTGGTTCGGACGTGCCGGGCTTGCCGGCAACTCAGCCGGCGCGAGCACCTGGCCCACGCGCAGCGTGTCTGGAGGAGTGAGGTTGCTAAGCTGTTGCTGCAGCACCGCAATCTGACTCACGACCGTGTTCGCCTGTGCCTCGAGACTTGCAACCTTTGATTCGCTCTCCTCTGCCTCGATCTCAGCATTGATGTCGCGAAGCTGTCGGTTGAGCGTCTGGAGTTGATCTTGCACGGATTGCGACGACGCGAGCAGCTCGTCGAGCGCCTGGTTGCGCCGGCCCGTGCTCACCACCGCGGTCGTCATGCTGATCTATCTGTCCCTGTGGCCGTTCGCAGGGACCGCTGCGATCTCGTCGAACATGGGCGTCGGCATCGCTGCGAGCGCGGTTCTCCACCTGGCCGTCGCGCTGGCTTCAGCACGCTACATGTCCCGCCGCCGGGCACCCAATACGCCTCACCCGTAGGCCGGCGCGGGTTTGAAGGGCCTTGAGATCACGCGGCGACGGCTGCACAACTCGGGGCTGACCGAGACCTCGTTCGAGGCCCCAGACGAGGTCGTTCGTTGGCACGGCGCGATGCAGGCGCAGGACTACGGCCCGGCGAAGTGGTCGATCGGGCAACGCGCCACGAAGCTCGTCGACGCGGACCTCGACCGGGCCCTGGCGACGGGATCGATCTTGCGTACGCACGTGCTGAGACCGACCTGGCACTTCGTCGCGCGCGATGACATCCGGTGGCTGCTCGCGCTCACCGGTCCGCGCGTGCAGCAGCACAATGGGCCGCGCTATCGCGAGCTCGAGCTCGACGAGCGCACGTGCGCCCGGTGCGAAGCGCTGATCGTCTCGGCGCTCGAAGGCGGGAACCATCTCACGAGGAACGCGATCGCCGGACTCCTCGATGACGCAGGTATCAACAGGTCGGGCCAGCGCCTTCCGTTCATCCTCATGCATTGCGAGCTGGAGGCCGCGATCTCCAGCGGGCCGCTTGTCGGCAAGCAGCAAACGTACGCGCTCCTCGAGGAACGCGCTCCCAACGCTCGTCGGCTGGAGCGGGATGAGGCGCTGGCTGAGCTAGCGCGCCGCTACCTGACGAGCCACGGCCCCGCAACCGTCCAGGACCTGCGCTGGTGGTCGAGCCTGACGCTCGCCGACATCAGGAAGGCGCTCGACATGCTGGGCTCCGAAGTGCAGAGCGAGACGATTGACGGCATCACGTTGTGGGCGATGGCGTCGGACGTAAGTCCTCCGCCGATCAAGCGCGGCGTGTACCTGCTACAGCCGTACGACGAGCTCGTCGTCGGATACACCGAGTCCCGCTACTTCGGTGGCCCGCGCGCCGCGGCTGCGCGGGCCGCATGGAGAGATCGCAGTCTGCCGAACGGCGTTGTCATCCTGAACGGCCGCGTTGCCGGGCACTGGAGACGCACGATCGAGAGGGACTCCCTCAAGGTTGAGGTCGTCCTATACGAAGATCCGAAGCCGGGTGACGTGCGGGCGCTGGAGGCAGGGGCGGAGGATCTAGGTCGTTTCCTAGGGCGCCGGGTGAGGCTGGAGGCGACGCGGCTCTGATGGCACGTCAATGGGTCGCGAGGTCGCATGCTACGCAGGCGGTGTTCGTTGAGCCCTTAGGGACCGCTCTCGGACGCCCCGCCGATCCGGTGCTCGGCTGCCTCCTCGACGAGGGTCAGCAGCGCTGAGTGGTCGTGCCCACCGCGACCCTGGACTTGGAGCGTCTGCAGCATCTGGTCGACGATCGCGGTCACCGGCAGCGCGACCCCAGCCGCGCGAGCGGTGGCGAGCGCGATGCCGAGGTCCTTGTGGTGGAGCTCGACGCGAAAGCCCGGGTCGAAGTCGTGTTCGAGGAAGTTCGACCGCTTGGCCTCCATGACCTTGGTGCCCCCAAGTCCGCCCGACACGGCCTCGATGACCTTGGCCGGATCGACGCCCGCCTTGGAGCCGAGCACCAGCGCCTCGCTCACGGCTTCGATCACGATGGCGACGATGATCTGATTGCAGGCCTTGACGATCTGGCCGGTTCCGACCTCCCCCACATGGACCGCGCTGCCCATGGAGGTGAAGATCGGCTCGGCCCGGCGAAGTCTTCGGCGGCGCCACCGACCATGATCGAAAGCTTCCCTTCGACGGCGCCGGGCTCGCCCCCGCTGACCGGCGCATCGAGCATCCCGACGCCCCGCCCGCGCGCCGCTCTCGCAAGCTCTTTGGTCACGAGTGGAGAGATCGTGCTCATGTCGATAACCAGGTCACCTTCACGTGCGCCCGCGAGGACGCCGGCATCACCTCCGACCACCTCTTGGACCTGCGGCGAGTCCGGCAGCATGGTGATGACGACGTCGCTGGCCTCGGCGACCGCCCGAGGACTGTCCGCGGACCGGGCCCCATCTCTCGCGAGCTCGTCGACGGGCTCGCTGCTGCGGCTGTGAACGACGAGCTCGTGCCCCGCCTTGATGAGGTTGCGGGCCATGGGCTTGCCCATGATGCCCAGACCTATGAACCCGATCCTTTCCTCGGCCACTTGCCCTCCCCTAGCTACGGTTCCAGTTCTCTCGGCAACCTGGAATGACCCCTGCACGCGAGAAGCCTTAGCGCACGATCACCACCTCGAGGTTGCGGGGGCCGTGAACTCCCTCCACGCGATTCAGCTCGATGTCCGAAGTCGCGGAGGGACCCGAGATGAATGTAACGGGACGACCTTCGCTTCGAACGCCGGCTTCGAGGCGCGCCAAAGCTACGGGCACCAGACCCACGATCTGATCCGACCGCACGACGCAGAGGTGGTAGTCGGGAACGAGCGTGAGCGCGCGACGTCCCTGTCCGGGCCCTCCATCGAGCACGATGGTGCCGGTCTGTGCGATGGCCACTGCGCAACCGGTCAGCACACCGTCGGCGGAATCGAGCTCGCCGTCGGTCAGTCCGTCGTCTCTCAGGGCCTCGATCCCAGCGGGGATCCAGTCGTCGGGAAGGTCCGCGGGCAGGACCAAGCGAGCAACCGCACGCGCGCGGCAACGCTGCCGGATCGTGTCGGCCAGCTCCGCAGCAGCGATGCGATGAACCGTGACCCTGTACTCCGCGATGCGCTCGGCGAACAGGGCCACGAGTTTCTTGGCGGGAAGGTCAGATGTGTGGAGGTAGGAACGCTCCACGACGACATCTCGAGGACGCTCGTCCGCAGGCACATCGCGGAGAGCGGATCGGATGCGTTCGAGGATCTCGCGGCGCGCGCCGCTCATCCTCGTGACCTCCACCAGTCCCGGAACGTCTGGTGAGCAACGGGCGTCGCATCGCGCGTCGCGGTCCAACCCGAGAGCTTGCCCGGCAGGTGGCGGATGCCTCCCCGACGCACCAGAGGCCACTGGCCCACTCGGGCCAGCTTCTGAGCCTTCTCCAGGCGCTCGGGGTCCGAGAAGGTCCACGCCATCACGCGCATGACGAGGTTCTCGACGTCTGCGTGGGCCGCCAGGCCACCGTTGTCCTGGCGATTCCGGACCAGCCGGCCGCGGAGGTGGACGAGCACCTCGGGGATGTTGATCTTCACCGGGCACACCTCGTAACAGGCGCCGCACAACGTGGACGCGTACGGCAAGGAGCCCGCTCTCTCGAAGCCCACGAGCTGAGGGGTGAGGATCGCCCCGATCGGCCCTGGATAGACGGAGCCGTATGCATGGCCACCGGTCCGTTCGTACACGGGACAGACGTTCAGGCACGCGCTGCACCGGATGCAGTTCAGCGCTTGACGTCCGATGCCGTCGCCGAGGACGTCGGTCCGGCCGTTGTCCAGCAGCACCAGGTGGAACTCCTGCGGCCCATCGCCGTCGGTCACGCCCGTCCACAAAGAGGTGTAGGGGTTCATGCGTTCGCCGGTGGACGACCGCGGCAAGAGCTGAAGGAAGACCTCCAGGTCCTGCCACGTCGGCACCAGCTTCTCGATGCCCATGACCGTTATGAGCACAGGCGGCAGCGTCGTGCACATCCGTCCGTTACCTTCGGACTCCACGACGCAGATCGTGCCCGTCTCGGCCACGGCGAAGTTCGCCCCGCTGATGCCCACTCGGGCACTCAGGAACTTACGCCGCAGGTGCACTCGGGCTGCCTCGGCGAGCTCGGCGGGATCGTCGGAGAGATGGTCGACTTCGAGCTTGCGCAAGAAGAGCTCTCGGATCTCGGCCCTGTTCTTGTGGATCGCGGGGACCAGGATGTGAGAAGAAGACTCCCCTGCGAGCTGGATTATCAGCTCGGCGAGGTCGGTCTCGATCGGGGTCACGCCGCCTTTCACAAGCGCGTCGTTCAACCCGATCTCGTCGGTGGTTATCGACTTGACCTTGACCACTTCGTGGGCCCCCTGTTGAGCAACCACCCTCGTGACGATGTCGTTGGCCTCCGTCGCGTCGCGCGCCCAGTGCACGTGACCGCCGGCGGCAGTGACGGCCTCTTCGAGCTCGATCAGGTAGCCGTCGAGATGACGCAGCATGCGTTCCTTGAGTGCCCTGCCCGCCTTACGCAGGTGCTCCCAGTCCGGCAACTCATCGACGACGAGCGCGCGCTTGGCGCGGATCGTCTGCGTCGCCTTGCCGAGATTGCTCCTCAGCTGCGTGTCGGCTAGTGCGACCCTGGCAGCTTCGGGGAATGTGCGTCCGGGAGCCGCAGATCCGTCCGTGCTCACGAGCCATCGCTCTCAGACGTGGCGAGTATCTCGGCCAGGTGCACGGTCCTCACCCCGGTCTGTCCGCGTCGCAGCGCTCCCCCGATGTGCATCAGACACGAGTTGTCGGCGGCGACGCAAAGCTCGGCTCGGGTGTCGAGCACATGGCGCACCTTGTCGCTGAGCATCGCTGCCGAGACGTCGGCGTTCTTGAGCGCGAAGGTGCCGCCGAATCCACAGCACTCGTAAGCCGCCGGCAGCTCGACCAGATCGATGCCCCGTACCGCCTTCAGCAAGCGCAGTGGCGCGTCGCCCACGTTGAGCATGCGCAGGGAATGGCACGTGGGGTGGTACGTCACGCGGTGGGGGAAATAGGCGCCGACGTCTTCGACGCCGAGCCGGTCGACCAGGAACTCCGACAGCTCGAATACTCGGGGAGCCAGGGCCTCCACGTCGGCGGCCAGCCGGGCATCTCCAGCCAGCTCTGCGGCCCGTGGATACAGGTCTCGAACCATCCCCACGCAGGAAGCGGACGGGGAGACGACCGCTTCGGCGTCCGCAAACACATCGACGAAGTGGCGCACGAGTGGGATCGCCTCGCGCTGATAACCGGTGTTGAAATGGATCTGGCCGCAGCAGGTCTGCCGGAGAGGAAAGGCCACCTCGTGTCCGAGGCGCTCGAGGATGCGCACCACGGCCCTGCCAGTATCCGGGAAGAGCGAGTCGTTGTAGCAAGTTATGAACAACGAGACGCGCATGGTGTGCACCACCACTCAGTCACCGACGTTGAAGGCACGCCTTGTGAACACTGCATCCGGCATGTTCACGGTGCGCGATCGAGCGCACGCTTCCCGGATCCCCCAACAGAAGCCGTGTCAGTCGAGGTGCTCGTAGGCCGGAAGGGTCAAGAAGTCGACGAACTCCTCCGAGAGCGCCACCAGCTCGAAGAGGCCGCGCGACTCATCCGCCCGCCCCTGCGAGTAGAAGAACTCGTCACCGACCTCCCGACGGATCCG
>JBHEMX010000085.1:0-3046 GCA_046262355.1 Actinomycetota bacterium
TCCTCCTTTGGAGAGTCAGGACGCCTTCGAGCGCGGCTAGAGGCCGAGCGGATGCGGGGCGCGACCCTTAGAAGTTCGGCCTTAGTTCCTCTTACGCTCGGGCTTGACCCCGATAATCAGGGCCATCTCGAGCCACTTCCAGTAGCAGTCGACATCCTCGAAACCGACCTCGCGGAGCCAGCGTAGCTGGGTCTCGACGTCGGCAAGGCGATCCGAGGGGTCTTCCCATTCGAGCGGCTCGCCGATCGCTTCGTAGAAGCGCCGGTGAAGTCGCGCGGTGGGTGAGGCGACGTGCTCGAAGTTGGCGAAGACGCCGCCTGGCTCGAGCCCGGCGAAAATCTCCGCGTAGAGCGATCGCTTCCGCTCGTGCTCGAGGTGATGGATGGCGAGCGAGGATACGACGCTGTCGAATCGACCCAAGTCGGGAAGCGGCTCAGCGAGGTCGTGGTGGTGCAGTTCTACCGGTTGGCCCGCGAAGCGCTCGCGGGCGCGCTCGAGCATCGGCTCAGATACATCGACCGCGACGGCCACGCTCTCGGGCCGCTCGGCACGCACGAGGGCGAGCAACCGCCCGTCGCCGGTGCCGAGGTCGAGGATCCGCCGAGCGGCGATCGGCACGTGCTCGAGCAGGACGCTCTCGCCCTCGGCCAAACGGGGAACCGCGTCCACCAGCGCGAGGTAATGGTCGACGTGCTCGCTCTTCTTCCACTCGTTGGCGGGCACGACCACATGGTGACGTTTATGGAGCTAGCGCCGCGAGCAGAGATGCCGAGGAGTAGCGCTGCGACGTGGCTCCGCCCGGAGCCCGTGGAGGGTCAGACGGGCGGGCCGGCGCCCTTATCGCCGGCGGGGGAAGCAGGGCCGCCAGGCGGTGGCGGTGAAGGTGGAGCTAGCCGGGCGAGTCGACGCGCTCCTAGTGGCCAATCGACAGCCCCAACGATCGAGGCGCCACCGCGTACTTCCCGGCGGCGCCACCCTCGGGATCGACAAGCTTCATGAGCCTCTGGGCGGCAACGATGATGTCGAAGTCATCGACCGTGCCCGTGGAGTCGAGCACCTCCTTTAGGCGCTCGCGTCCCTCCTCCGGCTCCTCCTCGTACTGCTTGAGCGCCTTGTTCGCTTCCCCGCGACCCTCAAAGCGTTGCTCGACCAGGGCCTTGAAGTCAGCATGCGCACTCCGGATTGCGTCGGAATCACCGTCCTCCGCGTTCGCTGGGCTGGAGGCGAGCGCTGCAAGGAGCAGGTTGACTCGATCCATCGAGCTGATTCTAGTAAAGGGGCGCGAGCCCCGCGACCTCGATGGATGGTGCCCGCCTGAAGCTGTGGCGCCACCGCGCGCACGCTTCGCCTTGCTGTCCAGCGTCCTCCGCCGAGCAGGCACGCCACCGGCCCGACCACGGGCCGTCACTGCGTCCACCGTCGGAGTGCCGAAATCCCGGGTGCCATTCACACTCCACAGGTCCGTGGATTGGGCGTCGCAGCCATAACTGCTCCCGGGCCGAGGGTCACAGGAACGCGCTCAACGTCAGCAACCCTGGCGCGCCGAGCGACAGGCCGCCAGAAGTTGGAAGACGCCGTCGGCGCCCACGACCTCCGCGCCAAACTTGGTCACCGTCTTGTACCGACTGGACGGGGCTGTCGCTTGCCCGTCTCTGAGACCCGCTTACGCCTCGTGCTCCGCCGGTCACGGGGCGCAAGTGCTACCGCGTAGTGCGTGTGCCCAGCCGCCGTACAGGCGTCGTCGAGCAACAACAGGAACTCGAGCAGCGACGTGTCTTCGTCGGTGAAGTTGGCAACGATGTCGTTGAGCGCCGCGTGGTAGATGGTGCCACCTGTCGGCTTGATCCATGCGGCGGGGAAGTGACGGCGAATCGCAGGCAGGATGTCGTCACTGTCGGCGCACTCGGTAGGGTCGGTCGCCGCAACTGCGTCAGGGGGCAGGCGCCGAAGGCTTCTCGCGAAGTAGCCTCGCCGGTTCGGCCGCTTGAGCAGTCGCCGTGGGAGAAGCTCACGAGCTCTCGAGCCGATCGCCAGAGCCTCATCTGACCACTGCATCCGATTCGGACCGACGAAGTCGTTGACGTAGAGATACCCGCCCCGCCGAAGCGCACGCTTGCTCCACTGCACGGCTTGGTCCACGTCGAGCATGTGATGCAAGGCGTTGTTCCAGTAGACGAGATCGTACTCGCCGTCGAGCGCATCACTCTCGAAGTCCACCACGCGGTTATGCCAAGTGATCCGATCGCGCAGCCCGTGGCGATCAGCCAGCTCCTTTCCCCGCTGGATCCGCGCATCTGAGATCTCGTAGAGATCGAAGCGGGTCACCAGGTTAGCCCGCAGCAGCGCCATCTCCTTACCACCGGTGCCGCACCCGACCGAGATAGCGCTTTCGAATACACGTCCCTGCAGCCGACGCTCAAGCAGCGAGACGTCTCCAGCGGCCCGTCCATCGACTGGAGCGCCGCAGATTGACTTGTTTACGTGGCGGACAATGACCGGGTGTTGCCACCAGCGGGTCCGCGCCTGGCACGGTCCCTCTTTGGTCTCACGCGTCCAGTGCGCGGCAGCGGTACGTACCATCTCGGACGTGTCGGGTGCCGCCGGCGGATCTGCACGCTGCGACGGCAACAATTCGGCAGCAGCACGGAGCATCCGTGACCTGACACCTACCATCCTCCGAGCCTAGCCCGGCTCGGGCCCTCTCGCTCCGCCGACCGCTGGCGAGGATGCCTGCGCTTCAGAGGCTGCCCCGCCGCCCGCCCCGAAAGAGCGACCAAGGTCGCCTCTGGTGCCCTCGGGAGCATCGGCCGAGCAGCCACGCGCACACCACTCAGGCGCAGAGCAAGGCCAGTCGGCCGAGCCCTTGGAGGCTCCGCTCCAGGGCCGGGGCGAGCTCGCGAATGACGGCATCGGTCTCGTTCTCGCCCAGTCCGAGGACGCCCGAGCCGATGAAGCGCTCCAGCTCGGTCAGCAGCATGCCGCGGTCGCGTGTGCCGTCGAGGAGGGTGACCAGGTGCCGGCCCAGATC
The DNA here is from genome assembly GCA_046262355.1 of Actinomycetota bacterium. GTDB lineage: Bacteria > Actinomycetota > CADDZG01 > CADDZG01 > WHSQ01 > DATADD01. Next base: position 3,029 of record JBHEMX010000085.1, read on the forward strand.
GTCCTCGAGCCGAACGCT
>JBHEMX010000086.1:0-43154 GCA_046262355.1 Actinomycetota bacterium
CTCGACCAATGCCGAGAGCTCGTTGGCCGCGCTGACCTTGGCCTTCAGTTCTTCGGTCAGCCTTTCGACCTTGCTCTTACTTCGTTCACCAAACAATATTGCCTCTCCTTGAATCTCGATTGAGGCGCGCTGAATCTCAGCGGCACCTGATGGTCGTTACGGAACCGCGCTGGATCATGCGCCTTGCGCTTGCAGCAGTCTTTACCGGGACTTGGCGCTCTCGGTCTTGCCGCCATCGCGGACATCGATCTTCACGCCGGTTGCCGGCCTCGACCTTGCGTCCTCGGCCTTGTCCTTCTGGGGTTCCCTGTGGGTTCTAGTTCTGCGAAGGATCGCCGCGCCCGGTGTGAGACGGGACGATCGTGCTAACGACTCTCTTACCATGGCGATAACATGCGACTTCTTCGCCACGCTCGCTGTCGCGATAGCGCCACACGCTTTCGTCGTGCAACAGGTAAGCCGCGCCTTGGGTTCTGATGATAAGCCTGCCGAGCGAGTCGGTCTTGAACTCAAGAGCGTCATCGTCACCGATCTCGTCGCCTGGAAGATGGCCGAAGAGCTCTGCCTGTTGACGGACGATGTCGGATGCGATATCAGTCATCGACTTCTCCCTACCCGACGCTTTGCGCTCGCATGCTTCGCCTTAGCCTCTGCCATTCTTCGCCGCGCGCTCGGAAGTGACGCACCAGCCTGGAGCGCGGCCCGGAACGCGAGCGTGGCCGAGTCCCAGTCATCAGCCTCGAGGTGGTCGACGGTCTTCCGAAACCCAGGGATAAGTGCGAGGAAGTATTCGACTAGCTCCGCGAACCTCTCGTCTCGTCCCCAAGCACCGAGTTGATCCTCGTAATGGGCAAGACGCGCGCGCGTGCCGACGAAATCGACAGGCTCGCCGTCGTAGGCCGCTGAGAGCGCCGCCGTGACCACTGCCATGGGCGTGTCATCGACGTCGTCCATCATGATAGGAGCCTCCTCGGATCGAGAGCATCGAAGTCGAGATCATCCAGGTCGTCGTCGAGCGTGGAGGGTCTCGAGAATCGAGACAAGTCGAGCTTGCCGCGCGCGTCGGGAGTGAAGCCAAGTTCCCTGCACCAGTAACGCAGGGAGGTCTGGGCGTCGCGTGCCACGGCGATCGCAGGGTTCTTGACGCGCGCGCCGGTCACCTTGTCGGCCGAGCTCCTCCCAGTCACCATCACGCCGCGCTCGGCAATGTCCTTCGAGGCTTCCTCGAAGATCGCCCAGGAACTGCAGTATCCCGTTAGCGCGGCACGATCGACGGCTTGGAGCCAGCCTTCGTATCTCTTGCAGAGCCCGAGTACGCGCCGCCACTCTCGCTTGGCCATGCTTGGTAGCCATGTCGGCGGGTTTGGAGCGTTATTTATGTCCGGCAAGCGAGGGTTCACGCGGGCCTTCTCGGTACCGTGAAGCACCCGGAGATGCTCCGGCTTTCGTCGTTGTGGCATACAGAATCCGAGATCCTTTCAAAAATTGGGTTTGAAGCTCAGCCATACACACGCCATGAGGCGAACGGTCCCGCTACCAGATGTTGGTAGAGGCTGAGACCCCTTCTTCCCCCCCCATCACCTTCACGACTCGGCTCGGTCGTCGCCTTCGTCGCTAACGCGGTGCCACGTCCCGTTCTCGAAAATCAGCGTCGGGCGAGGTTGCTTCTCGGCCTTCTCCTCGCGATCTTGGCGTCGCTGACGTTCTCTGAGACGCTTCCGGACCGCACCGTCGGAGTGCCTACGCGGCATCAGTCTCCCTTTCATAGAGCAGCACCTTCGGGCTCCTTAAAGAACGGACTCAAGTCTCCGGTTAAGTCGCCAGTGGTGAACCGGCGTTCTGCGTACCGCGGACCGCTGAATGCATGCAGGTCAGAGGACATGAACGGTGCGATGCGTCCCGATCCGCGCCAACTCCGACCACACATCCACGTCGAACAGCTCGGCCTCGAGCGCGTCGATGGTTGAGGCCGCGTCCTGGAGCAGCTTGGCCAACATCGGATCATCAGCTCGATGAGCGCCTTCAGCTCGCCACCGGAGCACGCTCGCCAGTCGGTGCTCGCGACCGTCATCCATCGTCGGTGAGCTCGCCAATGGGCACTCTAAGCAGAACGCGCGCGCCATCCATGATCAGGAACGCGTCATCCTTGGCGACGAGGGCGGCGCGCATCGTAGCAATCGCCGTTATGAGTTCGTCACCCTTCCTTTCGTCCATCGCATCGATAGCTCGGCCGACGTATTGAGCGAACTTCTGAGTCAAAATGCCTCGCGTTCGTATGAGCGTAGTGGTTGTCATTGTGGCCTCCTACTCCTTAGTGGCACCGTGAGTCACGTTTCAGTGTTATCGGACTCACCTGCGCGACCCGGCTGACCGTGACGCTTGCCTTTCAGATGATCGGGATACATGAGGCTCGCGTATTGCCTCTCGAAAGCCGTCTGCCGGATGTGGCCGGCACTGGTCCCGGCAGGATCGGGAGGCATGATCGCGGCTTCCCAATCCTCGAGCTCCTCGCCTCGCTTCAGCTTAGGTTCGAGCTGGCTAAACGCCAGCGCGTTGAACATCTCGGGGTGAAAGCGCGCCCAGGCAAGCAATATCTCGTCGCGTAGCTTTGCCTTCCGTCGAGCGCGCGCCTGGCGCTCGCGGTCCCCGGCACGTCTTGCTTCCGGATCGGCGCGTTCACGCCTCCCCTTCTGCTGGGCCGCGTAACACACCTTGCAGACGCTCCGGCCGGCGTGGAAGGCGCTGACATGCTTCTCAAGCCCACACGGACCCGTACACGTCTTTCGCGTTGGCTGCTCTCGGCGCGGCTTACGTGTTTCGTCCTTCGTTGAGTCAGACTCCCATTGCCTCGGATCGCCAAAGAAGCGATCCTTCCCATGCTTAGCCACTTGCGCGCCAGTCGCGTTTCATACCTTGGTCACCGACGCACCTTCCGGTGTCCGACGTGCCACGCGCCGCAATGCGGGCACCGGTAGGCGGCGTAGGCCCATGTCCAGTCTCCATCTTGGAGTCCATAGCGTCGGTTCAGCCGAGCAGCTCCGACGCGCGCGGTTGAGGCATCGAAGCGTTGCTTGCCGGTACAGGAGCGCGCCTTGGTGAGGTTCACCCCGTTCCCCCCCTTGCCCCGGCACGCGCGCGGGGAGCCCCCTCGACCTGGTTCCAGACCTCGTCCGAGTAACGCTTTGGGATGGCGCCGGCCTCGCCCTCGATCAAGGTCATGGCGTCGAGCATCGTCTTCTGCCACCAGCAGCCACAGCGCCGGCAGACGTAGGAGGGACTCTCGTTCCGATACAGCTGTACAAGCTCGACGAGGCCGAAACAGAGGTCCTCGCCCGGACGATCGAGGCATCTCACGACCTTGGGATCGAGGTCGGGGACCTCTCCCCACATGATGTCGTAAGTCATCTGTTTCCGGTCCCAGAAAAATCACTACATGCCGGAGGGAAAGGGAGCGAAGGGAATGGTGTCGCTACCGTGTCGCTATATATATAGCGGCGACACGGTAGCGACACCCTAAGGCTTCCCTTCGGGCTACCCTTTCTGGACCGTGTCCGACACGGTAGCGACACGGTAGTCACGCACACAGACACAGACGGGTAAGCGTGTCCGACACGGTAGCGACACGGTAGACACGGTAGACACGCACACAGGTCGACGCTCATATCAGCCCCTCTTGTTCGGGCTCCGATTCGTCGACTAGCCGCCACACCTTGCTGCGTCTCTTGCGACCCGTCCCGGGGTCGAATAGCTCGTCCTTCGCGCGCGCTCGAGGTGGGTCCTCGCTCTCGAGCGACTTCAGCGCCTTGCTCACCACTTCAGTTCCGTACAGCCCCTTCATGGCCTCCCGGAGCTCCCTCACCGTCATGGCGTCCTGAGCGGTGACGATCTCGACTATGGCGTTGGCGGCTTCCTCGACCTTGATGTCGTCGGTGACTCCGAGGGGCTCGATATCGAGTCCACCGGTCGCGGTGTCGATGACGCGCATCAGGGTCTTCGGCGGCCGGGGACGACCGGTGATGCGGTACTTGCCGGGCTCGATCTCGAACATGCCGCGCTCGTCCGACTTGGGGATGAACCTGAACGTCACGTCGACCTTCTGGCCCTTGCTGATCGCGCCTCGACCGGCATTTGCGCCGGTGCGTTTCACGAAGGCTTGCTGGTGACCGACGTGGTCGAGCACGAGCACGGCCGCGCCCTGGGCCGCGAGCGGCGCCAGTATCTGCCTATCGAACAGAGCGATCTCTGCATTGGAGTTCTCATCCCCGCCCCAGCATGCGGTCAGGGTGTCGAGGACGACGAGATCCGCTCCCTTGCAGGAAACGTTGACGAAGCCCTCGGCGTGCTCGACGTTGTTGAGGTCGATCGGCGTCTCCATCTCCATGTGTTGGAAGAGGTCGAGGTGATTCATGTCGGCCCCGAGCCGATAGAAGCGTGAGCGGTCCTCGTCGCTGGGGTTCTCGGCCGATACGTACACGACCTTCCTGCTCTGGCGGGTGAGCAGCGCGGTCCAGTACTGAGCGGTTATCGACTTGCCACCCTCTGTCTCGGCAAAGATCGTGTGACGCCGGCCGTGAGCGAGGTACGGCTCGATGAGAAACGGTGTCGGCTCCGGAGGGGTCGACAGCCAGTCTCTTGCCACCGGAGGGCTGTAGGGCAGCGGAGGCTCTGCCGGTTTGGCTTTACTCAGCAGGGCCTTCGTGCCGTCGATGCCGTACATGGCGCAGTAGCGCGCGATGTCCTCAATCACCCGCGTCTCGCCGGCTTCGTCAGCCAGTCTCTTGGCACCGGTGGGCTGAACGGTGTGGGTTGTTGCTCGACCCGTCTGGCGTTCGCGACGAGCTCGGCCACGGCCTCGATCCCTGCCATCTCGGCCTTGCACTTCGCGCACACTGGACAGGTCTTGAGATCGTCCGAGTAGTAGAAGGTCGTGTTGTCGCAGCCCTTGTTCATGCACTTGCTGAGGGGTCCGAAGGGGTCGCGCGCGCGTCTCTCCTTTTCGATGACGTGGTTCGGGTCGATCGTTCTCATCCGGATGGCACAGAAGTCGGCGATGCTCGTCGTCACTGCTTGGGCACCTCGACGGTGAACAGATCGACCCGCCCGAAGAGGTCACCCATGAACTTCTCCGCGAAGCGCTGGCCGGCGTCGTCGTTGTCCGGGACGAGCGTGACCCCATCCTTGCCACAGAGAACCTCGATGATCCTGGCTCGAGCATCGTGTCCGATCGAGGAGCCACCGGTGGCGAAGCAGCAGAGGCCTGCTTGCGTCACGACGAGGGCGTCGAACTCGCCCTCGGTGAGCCCAACCCGGCGCGCATCCCACGCGCCCGGCGCGGCGTATATGAACGGCTTGGCACCGCGCGGGTTGTCGTACTTGCGGCCCTCTACGGGCTCGAAGAGGCGTCTCTTGACGTAGGGGCGGCCATTACTGCTGAGGCACGGTTTGCCGTCGGGAGCGACGTAAGGGATTCCGATCCCATCTACGTGAGCCTCGAGACGAGCGGAACGGATGATGTCGCGATCGACGAGTCCGTACTTCAGCTTCATGAACTCATAGGCAACGGTTCCGGCATCAGCGGCCATACTTGAGGATCACCTCGCGTGTGGTGGTTCGAGTGAGTCGGGCCTCGAGGTCGATCGCATCGAGGTCGATGTCACACACGAAGCAGTGATAACGGAGCTCTCCTCCCGAAGCTCGCCAGATGCTGGCGGAAGGATTGCGGTCCGGGTTGTGGAACACGCAACGCATGTTGCGAGCCCTTGTCACTTCGTAACCGTGGCGTTTCAGAACGTCGAGCGGGCTGCCGAGCCGTTCCAGAGCACGCGTGACGCGCGGGCCTCGCTGGGAGCGGTCACCAGGCCGCTCCCATGTCGAGGTACGCATTACAGCGCGACTCCTCCGCCGAAAGATTGGCTATCGTCCTCGTCGTCATCGCCTTGTGTTGGGACATCGGCGACGGCTACGTGTGGGTTGGGGTCGCCGGCGCCATCGTCGGGTCGAACGACGCGAACGCTGAAGTTCTTGTACACGCGGCCGGACTTACCCGTCTCTTCGCCTTTGAACAAGATCGCTGTCGCATCTCCAGGGTGAGCGTTCTCGAGCTTCTCCCGGAGGATGTCTGACCCTGCGAAGACGACCCACTCCGTCCCATCCGAACCGTCGATCAGCACCTTGAGGGTGGGCCCGAACTCACCGGTCACCTCTCCCGTCCACGTGATCTTGCCGTCGATGCTTTCTCCGGCAACCTCGGGCTTCCATACAACAGAGCCCTTCTCGGCTCCTGCTTTGGCTTTCTTCAACGCTTCTTCGAAGTTCATTGCTCTCCTCTCTACGCCGGAACGTGTTGTGGGTCTGGTTCCTGTTCCGGTGCTACTGGTTCGATCGGTACGATGCCTGCGAGCGGATGAGCCGCTCTTTGGCCTGCTCGAGGATGAGCCACTCTTCGACCCGATCGCGGGTGAGCCACTCTTCGACTTCATCGAGGTCCATGCCGAACTCCGAGCTCAGCAGGCCGTTTATGTGAGGCTCGATTATGAAGTAGCCGTAATCAAGAGCTCTCGGATCACGTCGTCGAGACTTCCGTAGAAGCAATCCTCGCTGCTTCGCCATACGACGGAGTCGGTGCTCACGGCTCCGGTCGGTTGTGATCACTCGCTTCTCCCTTCTTATGCAGGTACGGTTTCTGGTTCCTTTTCCGGTGTTACTGGTTCGATCGGTTGTGCTGGCTGCTGAAACGGATCCTCGATCGGCTCCACCACGATCGTTTTCTCTTCCTTGCCGATATCCATCAACCCTCCTTTCATTCGTCGAAGGGGTTAGTTAACGAAATTGGGACGCGGTAATGCTCGAGAGAGCGAACGAGTTTCCATGCGCCATATGGGACGAAGAGTTGTGTGATGCGCGCGCGCTCCGCCCGGTAACCCCTCGTTGCAATAATCACCTTGCCGGCGAGTGCAACTTCTCCGATGACACGGACATCGTCAGGGTGGTAATAGAGGCCGTAGGCCATCTCAGATAGGTGCTTGCGATCGCGTGCTGCATAGATGCCGCAGGTGCAGTGCTCGTCGGGGGCCACATGGTCATCCGCGGCATCCGGACACTCAGCAACGTAGTAACCCCTACTGGGCCAAACGCCACTCATGACCGCGCTGCAAAGCATGGTTGTACGGTGACCGAGGCGCTTGGTGTTCCACGCGCGCCATGCCGTGATTTCGTGAACTAGGTCGGGGACGGCGCCGCTTCTCATGTTCCTGAGCTCCTCAAGGGATGATCCTCCGGTAGGCGCCATAGAGAGTGAGTCCCTGGACCCTTTGGGGGAACGATTTCAAGCTCGAGATCCTTCGCCGCTCGCCGGACTGTTCTCCACGAGATCCCGGCGTTCGCTGCCTCAAGCTTCAGGTTCCCCGACTCGATTGGGTTCGGTTCAGCCGCAGCTAGGACATCGGTTAACCACTGCGCCGCAGCTTCCACCTTCGATACTGGCGGACCGGCTTGACGTCGCGACGCTTGCACCGCCGCCCACCAGTCGACGCTGAGATCGTCGGCTACGTCATGCAGGAATGGAGCTTCGAGGATCGAACCATCACTCGTCTGAACTTCTGCCGTATCGATCTCGAAGGCCATGGTCTTCGGTTGCTCCGCGACCTTCAGTCGGAGATTCACGAGTACACGCTCGTCCGCGTTCTCGGGGTGATGTCCAAAGAGATAGATCGCGTGTGATGCTCCAGCGATCCCTTCATGAGGACCAGGAACGATGTCCAGGGGACTTGACTTTGACTTGATGCTCTTGATCCCGTGGCCGATGCCGACGACGGTGGTATGTGTCTCAAGCGCAAGCTCGACCACTGGATCGAGCGCCCGGCGAACCGCTTGGCCGTTGCGGACTGCGACCGTGAGATGTGGCGAAAGCGGATCCAAGATCACGAGATCGACGGCTCGGACATAGGCGCGGAGAAGGTCCAGCTCATCGGGGATGCGCGGGAAACTGTGGGGTGTAAAGAGCCCGACGCGCTCAAGGATTGCTCCGGCAGCTTCAAGTCGCGGACGCGTAACCTGCTCTGGTCCGTCCTCGATGTTCGAGAAGATGACGTTCAGCCCGGCCCTCGTTGCGTTGGCCGTTAAACGATGTCCCCACAGCGTCTTGCCAAGATCCGGAAGACCCACGACATAGGTGAGCATGTCTCGCGGAATGCGTCCGGATGATCCCGGAAGCCATTCAACCGCTCGGGGCTCGAACTCAAGCGCGGGGCGCGGCCTATCGAGCATGACGACCTCCGGGTGCGTGGCCAGATGGCCGAGATTGCTGCGGGTTGGCCACGCACTCCTCACGCAAGCGGTCGAGTGATGCACGGACCCTCACGATGGCGGCGGTGGCGAGCCGTATCAGAGCAAGGGCGTCGTCTACCTCCGCGATGAGGCTAGCTTCGGCCTGCCGACGCTCGTCGATGAGACGGGCTCGCTCGAGTGCTTCCTGGGCGGGGATCATCGCTTCTTCCGGCGCCCGAGGTTTGCGAGTGCTCACCGAGAACCCGTTTCAGGATCGTCGGATCGGCTCTCGAGCCACTGTTCGACGTCTTCGAGGGAGTAACGACACCACCGACCAAGGCGGTACCGCGGCGGCCCGGAACCGTCGTGGTTCCAGCGATAGATCGTTGCAACCGGCACCTTGAGGTGCTTCGCCAGATCCTCAACCGTGAGGAGGGTCGCCCGTGTGGCCGTGCCATTTTGGCCCCGAGTTCGTTCCATGCTGTCACTATGCATGAGTGCTTGCCAATGTGCAAGCATGTCCCGTAAGCTGTGCCAATCGGGCACGGACAGAGGGGTTGCCACATGGGAAAGAAGCAGGGAGAGTCAACCGGAGGATCGCCCCACATGGGCCCCGATCCACTTAACTCGTCCTACGTGGAGCACTTGTCCTACGTGGGGCTTTCCAGTGCAGAGGGTGGAACGCAAACGGTACCCGTGAGCGCCATTGCACGAGTTGTTGTCCAGCTCGGCATGGAGACTGCGCAAGCGTCGCTCGGCCCAGCCAAGACAGCCGCTGAGCTGTTCCGGGAAAACGTCCGCCGATTGCGAGAACAGCGAGGCTGGAGTCAAGAGACCCTGCGGCAACGCTTTCTGGATCTTGGTTACAGCATAGATAGAGCAACGATCGCAAAGATCGAGAGCAAGGAACGCAACCGAAAAATCACGGTCGACGATTTAGTTCGGTTCGCTTTCGCCTTAGATGTTGCGCTCATCTATTTGATCACCCCGTGGAATCAAGACCTGGATCTTTCAGTAACGCCGACGATACGTATTCCAGGAAAGGGAATTACCTCGTGGGTCCAAGGCCACTTTCCAGTCATCTACGAGCATGACGCGGCATTGATTAATACAAGCGCGTATCACTGGCAGCAACCAAACGATGTGTGGTGGGGACAAAAGAGATATGACGTGAGAAGCGTTAAGGAACGCGCTGACAATGAGGAGAAAACGGAGGCTCTAACCAGCATCCTCTCTGAGATGTATAAGAAAGGGCCAAGTGAGGAGTGGCACGAAAACTTGATCCAAGAAGTCCGCAATGAGAGGGAGAGGCTCGCCTCTCTCAAAAAGGTTTGATCGATGGCCCACATTGAGAAGCGTGTCGATCAACTTGGTAAGCCATACCGCGCCCGATGGCGTACACCGGATGGCAAGGCTCGTTCTAAGGCGTTTGATCGACGGATAGACGCCGAGCGTTTCCTGGCATCGGTTGAAAACTCGAAGGCGATCGGAACGTACGTCGATCCTCTGCTAGGGCGCGTCACGGTGGATGAGTGGCTTACTCAATGGCTCGATGACGTCACACCGACGCTGAAACCCAAGACGATCGCATCATACGAATCGCTTCTACGTAGCCGCATCATCCCGTCCATCGGCGCGCTTCGATTGGCGTCGCTACGTCCGTCCGATATCCAGCGTTGGATAGGGGCGATGCAGTCAAGTGGCTTGTCGGCAAGCCGTATCCGGCAGGCCGTCGTACTCGTGAAGCAAGCACTAGACGCTGCTGTACAAGATGGCAGGATCGGACGCAACGTCTGCCAAGGCGTGAAGCTGCCTACGATTCAGCATCGGGAAGCCGAATACTTTGAACCTAATGTTGTCGACTACATCGCCGAGAACATCACGCCGCCTTATGACCTTCTTACACGCATCCTTGGCGTACTCGGACTGCGCTGGGGCGAGGCGGTGGCGTTACGCCGGCAGGATGTCGACCTGCTGAGCCGACGCCTGCACGTACGTCAAGCTCTGGCGGAGGTGAATGGGCACTTCGTCTTCGGCCCGACCAAGAGTCATGCTGCTCGCAACGTCCCGTTGTCGCCGGCACTGGCAACTGAACTCGACGCTCATCTTGAGAGCTTGTCCGAACCGCCGGATACATTGCTCTTTACCGGGCCGAAGGGTGGGCCATTACGGTACCGGTACGTCTATATGCGCCTATGGCGGCCGACGCTCGACGATCTCAAGTTGCCATCGGTGGGATTGCACGTCCTACGTCATTCCGCCGCAGCGCGGCTCATCAGTGCTGGGGCGTCCGTGAAGGCTGTGCAGACGATCCTTGGCCACCGTTCCGCAGCCTTCTCACTGACCGTGTACGGACACCTGTTCGACGCAGACCTCGATGATCTGGCCGCGCGTTTGGATCGTCCCGCGTCCGCACCGCGTCCTCAGATTCGGGGCTCATCGGATCGACATAGCAAAAAGGTGCTCTGACCTGCACTTTTAACGTGGGTCGCCAGGGAATCGAACCCTGAACCTACGGATTAAGAGTCCGTTGCTCTGCCAATTGAGCTAGCGACCCGAACGCGCAGTCTACCGAAGGGTGGAGCGCGACTGCCCAGGGATGGCGGCGCCGAGTGGGTCGTGGGGCGTCATATGGATCGCTCAGGACCCAGTCGGCGGTGGGGGCGAGAGCGGGCGACCGACCGGATTCGAACCGGCGACATCCTGGACCACAACCAGGTGCTCTAACCATGCTGAGCTACGGCCGCCACGAGCCCACCTAGCGTAACAGCGGCTCGCTGCGTCGCACCGCCCGGTAGGACGTGTGCCCCTCCCGCCAAGACCACGGGCGAGAGAAGCACCCGAGCGCCGCGTCGGGTTAGATGTTTGGACGTCGGAAGGCCCAGAGAGGAGGAGCGTGGGCGAGGCGCAGCGACGGTGGGCCGAGGCCCTGGCGGGCTGGGCCATCCCCGAGGACATCCTCGCCCGCGCGCCGGAATCGCCGTGGGGCTTCCCGCCGGCGCTGTTCCAGGCTCGCCACGACGTTTCCGCTGCGGACACTCCGTCGCACCGGCGCGCCCTCGAGGCGCTGCCTCAGGGGGGCGACGTGATCGACGTCGGCGTCGGCGGGGGCGCCGGGAGCCTCCCGCTCGCCCGGCGCGCCGCACGCCTCACTGGCGTCGACGAGAGCGAGCGCATGCTTCAAGCGTTCGCAGACGCCGCCGATCGTGCCGGCGTCGCTCATCGCGAGGTGCAGGGCAGGTGGCCGGAGGTCGCCCCCGCCGCGGGCACCGCCGACGTCGTCGTCTGCCACCATGTGCTCTATAACTCCCAGCAGATCGTGCCGTTCCTCGAGGCTCTCACCGAAGCGGCGAGCCGCACGGTCGTGGTCGAGGTGACGGCCACGCATCCGGGATCGACGCTCAAGCGCCTGTGGCGGCACTTCCATGACCTCGAGCGTCCCTCGGGCCCGACCTACGAGGACGCTCTCGCGGTGCTCGACGAGATGGGGCTTCGCTACAAGGTCGAACCGTGGGAGCGCGCGCCGCGCCGGCGCGATGCCCCCAGGGCGGAGCTCGTGGCGTTCGTGCGCCGGCGCCTCTGCCTACCTGCGGAGCGCGATCCAGAGATCGACGAGTTCCTCGGCGAGGACCTGGTGTGGAGTCCCGGTGGGCTGGTCACGATCTCGTGGGCGGGGGAGCAGCCGGTCGCTGGGACAGGCGCTCGAGCTCCCCGATGACGCGGTCCACCTCCGCGATGGAGTTGTAGTGGCAGAAGCCGATCCTCACCGCGCCGCCCGAGTCCTCGAGACCGAGGCGCTGCATGATCGCGAGCGCGTAGTAGTTGCCGTCCCACGTGAAGATGCCCCGCGCTCCCAGCTGTTCTGCGAGGACTCGAGGATGGAGGTCGCCGAGGCGCAGAGCGAACGTCGGCGTGCGCTCGTCGAGGCGCGCCGCGTCGGCGATCCCGTAGAGGCGGACGTCGGATAGCGCGCCGATCCCATCGAGGAAGCGCTGCGATAGCGTTGCCTCGGCGCGCCGCACGGCCTCCATGCCCGAAGCGAGCGCGGCTTGCCGCCCCGCCCGAGCGGCCCCGGGCTCGGAGAGGCCGGCGATGTAGTCCACGGTGGCGACGAGACCGGCCAAGGCTTCGTGGTTCTTGGTCCCGGTCTCCCAGCGGTCGGGGGACTCGTCGAGCGACGGACGCACCTTGTACGGTCGCCATCCGTCGAGCAACTCCTTGCGCGCGGACATCACGCCGAGATGAGGCCCGAAGAACTTGTAGGGCGAACAGAAGAGGACATCGGCCCCGAGGGAGCGGGCGTCGATGCTTCGATGCGGCGCGAGATGTACCGCATCCGCGATCACGATCGCATCGGTAGTGCGAGCGCGTTGCACGATCTCGTGCGCTGCCGTCACCGTGCCCACGGCGTTCGACGCGAGGGTGTACGCGACGATGCGGGTGCGCGGCGACAGCACCGCATCGAGACCGTCGAGATCCAGCGTGCAGTCGTCAGTTCGCACGTCGACCCACCGAACGGTTGCTCCTGCGTCGGTGGCCGCGGCGACCCACGGCGCGATGTTGGCATCGTGGTCGAGCGTGGTGACGACGACCTCGTCGCCGGCGCGCAGGTCTCGAGCCAGTGCGCGCGACAGAGCGAAGGCAAGCGACGTCATGTTCGGTCCGAAGACGACCTCGCCCGCATCGCAACCGATCAGGTCGGCTGCGGCGCGCCGCGCCGCAGCGATCGTCTCGTCGGTCTCTTCGCTGGTGACGAATGGCCCACCCGAGTTGGCGTCGCGCTCGCCCAGGTAACGCGAGATTGCGTCGATGACGGTTGACGGCACTTGGGTGCCACCCGGCGCGTCGGCGAAGATGCACGGCGCGCCACCGCATGTGCGCTGCAGCGCGGGAAAGGCGGCTCTGACCCTGTCGAGGTCGAGCGCGGCCTCGACGTCCGCCTTCACCCGAGCTTCTCCATGAGCGTGAGCATAAGCACCACGGACGACCTCACGCCGCCCTCATCGGCCTTCGGCGCCCGCCGCGTGGTGGGCTCGAACCAGCAGCAGCACGAGGCCGGCCGCGGCAACCCCGGCGGCGGCGATGAACGTGCCCTCGTAGCCGGCCAGCGCGGCAACTCCGCCGAGGCTTACGGCGCCGGCCCCGAAGGCAAGGTCGAAGAAGGCGGTGAACGTGCCGACGACGGAGCCGCGCTCCGAGGGCGGCGCTGCGGCAACTGCAACCGTCATCAGCGCCGGGAAGGCCAACGCTTGTCCGACCGAGAACAGGATCGTGCCCGCAAAGAGCCCGGCGATCGTGCCCGATACGCCGACGACCGCCAGACCCGTACCCGAGAGCGCCAATGCGATCCGCGCCGAGCGCCCCGGTCCGACCTTATCGGGGATGCGTGCGCCGAGGCTGCGTATCCCGAGCACGATCGCCGAATAGAGCGCGAAGACAAGGCGGGAGCCGTCGAGACCAAGCTCGCGCGCGTAGAGGGGCACGAAGGTGTTGTAGCCGGCGAGGCCCCAAACGCTGCAGGCGAGGATGATCCCCGGCAGAAGCCCTGCAGGGTGAACGATGCGCCGCCGCCCGGGCGTCGACGAGCGGGTGTCCGGGACCCTCAGGCCGAGCAGCGAGGCGACGGCCGCGGCCGCGGCGGCCACGATCCATGTGAGCGTGTAGCGGTCGTGGCCGAGCACCAGCTCGCCCACGAACGGGCCGAGCGCGAGCCCGCCGTAGAGCGCGAGCGAGAAGAGGCTGAGCGCCTCGCCGCGGCGCTCGTCCGGCGCGAGATCGTTGATCACGCTCGCCGCCCCCACGTAGAAGGCCGCCTCCCCGACGCCCGAAAGAAGACGGAGCGCGAACAGGATTGACAGCGACGAGGCGAGAGAATAGGCGGCCACCGAGAGGCGCGACGATCGCCGCGCCTAACACGATCGGGGCCCGTCGGCCCCGGCGGTCTCCCACGCTCCCTATGAAGGGGCGGAGGAGTATGGCCGAGAGGGCGAAGGACCCGATCGCGACCCCGACCGCGACGTCTCCACCGCCCAGCGGGCCCTTCACGTACAGCGGCAAGGTAGGGATGAGCGCACCCACCGAAATGAAGTAGGAGAGCGTCGACAGCATGATGAGCACGAACAACGGCGTTACCAGCCGCGGCGGCCGCGCTCCGGAACGGATGCTGGTCAGATGCAAGGGTTCCTCTCGGACGGTAAGACGGACTCAGGTATTGAACTCGATGGCGCCCGATCGGCTTCCCGCCCGAGCGCGCCGGACGCGCGCGCCGGGTCACGGAAGGGAGCTCGACGGCCGCCGTCGTGGCTTCCCGACCGCTTAGGTGCTCCCGACCGTTTAGGCGCGCCGGCCGAAGATCGCGAGCAGCTGCGTCTGGCGATCGGCGCCCGGCGGGGGCTCGATCTTGTCGCCGAACACGCCGAAGCTCTTGAGCGCGTCCTCCTCGGGCTTCGAGCGCTCGTAGCAGATCTCGACGAGCTCGGGGTCGAGCTTGTCGTCGCCGCGGATGCCGCGCGCGAGGTCCCAGGCGTGGATGAGATGGTCGACGAACAGCTGCCACGCGTACTCGCTCCCGGGATGGTCGCCGAAGGAGAGATGCACGATCCGCTCCATCGCGCCCGGCGCCTGAACGGCAACCATGGCCTCCTTCGACGCTTCCTCCCAGATCCCTTTCGGGGCGTCGCCGAGGAGATCGCCGTCGAAGCGGTCGCCGACGTCCTCGATCGTCTCGCCGTCCATCAGCGGCGGCGTCCACCTGTCCTCGTTGACGAGATGGTTCACGAGCGCACGCACGTCCCAGTCGGAGCACGGCGTGTCGAGATGCCACTGATCGTCCTCGACGGCGCGCACGTGCCGGTCGAACTCCTCGACGGCGCGCCGGTGCAGGTCGGGGATGTTCATGGGCTCGACGTCCAGGGCTCGCTCAGATCGGTGTACTCGGGATCCTCGACGAGCGAGGACCATTCCTCGAGCTGCGCCCGCACTTCCTTCGAGTCCGCGACCATGCGCTTCTCACCCGCGCGCGCCTCTTCTTCCGACGTGAAGTAAACGACCTCCGTGAAGAGTCCCCCCTGATGCCACGCCGTGATGCCGCCGATCACGTCGGGCCGGTACTCATTGAGCCATTGGTCCGCCTGGTCGTTCAGCTCCCGCAGGCGATCGATGTCCTGGGCGCGTCCATGGATCACTTGCACGAAGCCGGCGTCGTCCGATCCTCCGTCGCGCATGAGCTGCACATCCGTCGAGTCGTGGAACGAGACCTCACCCTCGAGATGGCGCGCGGTTTCCTGCCACCACCGGTCCTGCTCGGGTCGATCGCTGTTCCGGCGCGCCGCATCCTCCGAGGAGAAGCGAGCGATCACGTACATCACTCCATCGTTGGACACGCCGATGGTGCTGCCGAGGAACCCCTCCGCGCCCGGCTTGAGCTCCTGATCCCAGAGTTCGGAGCGACGGCGCAGCGCATCGGCGTCCGTGACGCGACCGTGGATCACCTGGACGAACATGAACCATCCCTCCCCTTGCTTGCCCTCCTTTCAACCTACTCCTGCCGGTACCTCCGTCAAGAGGGAGCGGGGACCGGTCGATGTTTCCGACGAGCGCCCACGCCCTCTACTCTGTATGGACCAGCGCGTCGGCCCTGCGGCGGTGATCGAGATGGACAAGCCAACCGAACAGGAAGCCTTCGGCCCGAACATCTGGCTCGTCGATGAGATGTACCGGCGATACCAGGAGAACCCTCGGGCCGTGGGTCCGTCGTGGCGGGAGTTCTTCGAGGACTATCGTCCCCACCAAGGTCCGCCGACGGCCGGCAAGAAGCAAGACGACAAGAAGCCGGACGGCAAGAAGCCGGACGGCAAGAAGCAGGACGGCAAGAAGCAGGCCGAGGCGGACGGGCGGGAGCGGCGGCCGGACGCGCCCGCGCCCCGGGGGGATGTCGCCACCACGTCGGCGGACGACCGGACCT
Organism: Actinomycetota bacterium; assembly: GCA_046262355.1. GTDB lineage: Bacteria > Actinomycetota > CADDZG01 > CADDZG01 > WHSQ01 > DATADD01. The sequence goes on from JBHEMX010000086.1 coordinate 16,229, forward strand.
CCTCGGTCCCCGAGGGAGCGACTCCGCTGCGCGGCATCACGGCGCGCATCGCAGAGAACATGGAGGCGTCGCTCGGAGTGCCCACCGCGACCTCCGTGCGGACGATCCCGGCCAAGATCCTCGAGGAGAACCGCCGCGTGATCAATCGCTATCTTTCGGCGCGCCGAGGCGGCAAGATCTCCTACACCCACGTGATCGGATGGGCGGTGCTCAAGGCGATAGAGAAGCGCCCCGCCATGAACTCGAGCTACGCCGAGGTCGACGGCAAGCCCCATCTCGTACAGCACAAGCACGTGAACTTCGGCCTGGCCGTGGACGTCGAACGCGCGGGATCGCGAACGCTCATCGTGCCCAACATCAAGCGGGCCAACGATTTCGACTTCGCAGGGTTCTGGTCCGCATACGAGACCTTGATCCGCAAGGTGCGCGCCAACGAGCTCAAGATCGAGGACTTCGCCGGCACGACCATGACCCTGACGAACCCCGGCACGGTCGGGACCAGCCAGTCGGTTCCCCGCCTCATGCAGGGACAGGGGGTGATCGTCGGCACCGGAGCCATCACCTATCCGCCGGAGTATGAGGCGGCCGATCCCAGGACGATCGCGCAACTCGCGGTGAGCAAGGTCATGACGATCACGAGCACGTATGACCATCGCGTCATCCAGGGCGCCGAGTCCGGCCAGTTCCTCAACGAGATACACGAGCTCCTTCTCGGGGTCGATCGCTTCTACGACGAGCTCTTTGCATCGCTCAGGGTCCCTTACGAGCCGGTGCGCTGGAGCCGTGACAAGGCACCGCGTCAAGACGTCGACGCCTATCTCGAGAAGCAGTCGCGCGTGGCCCAGCTCATCAACATGTATCGAGTCAGAGGGCATCTGCTGGCGGAGCTCAATCCGATCGGATGGGAGGTCCTCAGCCATCCGGAGCTCGACCTCTCGCACTATGGGATGACCGTGTGGGACCTCGACAGGGAGTTTCTCACCGACGGCATCCCGGGCCCCTCGAAGCAGGCGCTCAGGCAGATCATCGACACCCTGCGCGATGCATACTGTCGAACGCTCGGCGTCGAGTACATGCACATAAGCGAGCCGGAGCAGAAGTCGTGGCTGCAGCACAAGGTCGAGCCGGGACCCGACGTGCTATCACTCGACGACAAGAAGCACATCCTTGATCGGCTCATCGCCGCCGAGGCGTTCGAGCGATTCGTTCACAGCAAGTACACGGGCCACAAGCGCTATTCGCTGGAGGGTGCAGAGAGTCTGATCCCCATGCTCGACGCGTTGCTGGAGGATGCAGGCGCATCGGGGATGGTCGAGATCGTAATGGGGATGTCACATCGAGGGCGCCTCAACGTGCTGGCAAACATCGTCGGCAAGCCCCTCAAGACGATATTCAAGGAGTTCGAGGGCGACGTGGATCCGCACACCGTCCAGGGCTCCGGCGACGTCAAGTACCACGTCGGGATGACGGGGAGGTTCACATCGGCGCAAGGCGACGACATCGCCATCGTGGTTGCGTCCAACCCGTCGCATCTCGAGTCGGACGATCCGGTGGTGGAGGGCATGGCGCGCGCCAAACAAGACCTGATAGGCGAAGGGGCCGATCGCCGCGTGCTTCCGCTGCTCCTACACGGGGACGCAGCGTTCGCCGGTCAGGGCGTGGTCGCCGAGACATTTAACATGTCGCAGCTCAGCGGCTACAAGACCGGCGGCACGGTCCACATCGTCGTCAACAACAACATCGGGTTCACGACATCGCCCCAGGCTGGGCGGTCGAGCACCTACGCGACCGACATCGCGAAGATGGTTCAGGCGCCGATCCTGCATGTGAACGGGGACGATCCCGAGGCGTGCGTGAGAGCGGCACGGCTTGGGTTCGCGTTCCGACAGCGCTTCAAGATCGACGTGGTGATCGATCTCGTCTGCTACCGGCGACACGGACATCAAGAGGTCGACGACCCGTCCTACACGCAGCCCCTCATGTACCAGAAGATCGAGGAGCGCCGATCGATCCGCAAGCTGTACACCGAGTACCTCGTCAATCGCCAGGAGCTCACGCTCGAAGAGGCCGAGGCCTCACTCGACAACTTCCAGGAACGGATGCAGCAGGCGTTCACGGAAACCAAAGAGAGCGCGCCGCCCAAGGACGTGCGCGCCTCGCAGCCCGAGCTCGCCGGAGTCCTGCCGCACATCGAAACCGGGGTGGAGCGCGGTCGCCTGGAGCGTATCCACGAGGTTCTCACCGGCTGGCCGCCCAACGTCCAGCCGCATCCCAAGCTCAAGCGGATGCTGGAGAAGCGCCGTGGCCTGCTCGACAAGGACGCGATCGACTGGGCGCACGGCGAGGCGCTTGCGTTCGGATCGCTGCTGCTCGAAGGCATCCCGGTGCGCCTCTCGGGTCAGGACTCGCGGCGTGGGACCTTCAGCCAGAGGCACTCCGTGCTCATCGACTACGGGACGGGCGAGGAGTACATGCCGCTCAACGATCTCGGAGACAACCAGGCGGAGTTCCGCAGCTACGACAGTCTCCTTTCCGAGTTCGCAGTGATGGGATTCGAGTACGGCTACTCGATCGCGAATCAGGATGCACTCGTGTTGTGGGAGGCGCAGTTCGGCGACTTCGTCAACGGAGCGCAGATCGTCATCGATCAGTTCGTCGTGGCGGGCGAAGACAAGTGGGGTCAACAGAGCGGCCTCGTGCTGTTGCTGCCTCATGGCTACGAAGGTCAGGGGCCAGAGCACTCGAGCGCACGCATCGAGCGCTTCCTCACGCTATCGGCCGAGGACAGCATCCAGGTAGCCCAGCCCACGACACCGGCGCAGTACTTCCACCTCCTCCGCCGCCAGGTCAAGCGTCTCGTGCGCAAGCCGCTGATCGTGTTCACCCCCAAGTCGCTGCTGCGCCATGCCGATGCCCGCAGCAAGGTGACCGAGCTAGCGAACGGCTACTTCCGGGAGACCCTCGACGATCCGTACATCTCGGAGCGCGCCGATATCGAGCGCATCCTGCTGTGCACCGGGAAGGTCGCTTATGCCCTCAAGGACGAACGTGAGCGGCGCAAGGCCAAGGTGGCCATCGTGAGGGTCGAGCAGCTCTACCCATGGCCCGATGAGCAGCTGATGGAGATCTTCGAGAGGTATCCGAACGCACGGACCGTCTGCTGGGTCCAGGAGGAACCCGAGAACATGGGCGCGTGGGCATTCGTACACGCTCGGCTCCATCGCCTACTACGCGACCGCCTCAAGCTCGCGCACGCCGCCCGGTACGAGAGCGCGAGCCCCGCGACCGGGAGCATGCAGGTCCACGCGCAGGAGCAGGAAGAGCTCATGGAGGTTGCGTTCGGTCGCTAGTGCGCCTGATCGCGCGGCGATGAGGCCCGTTCCTTGTTGCCGTCGCGAGGTCGTGGTCACCGGAGCTAAGGTGACGGGGCGATGACCCCACAGTTCGTAAGGTGGATCGGCGCGGTGGCCGGTCTCCTCATCGTGATCTGGACCGCGCAGAGCGTCCTGAGATCTCTGATCGTGCCGCGCGGACTGGCTTCGCGGCTCGCGGCGATCGTGTCCCGGAACGTGAGGGGAACCATCCTGTTGGTCGCGAACCGCTTCGACACCTACGTGGCCAAAGACGCCGTCATGGCGCTGCAGGCGCCGGTTTTCCTTGTATTCCTGCTCGCATCGTGGCTCGCGCTGTTCCTCATCGGTTACGCACTCATGCTGTGGCCGCTCATCGGTGTCTCGTTCGGCGACGCATTGCTGGAGAGCGGTTCGTCGATGTTCACGCTCGGATTCGCGGGGACACACGAGGTCGGCGCGACCTCCCTCCATTTCCTCGCCGCGGCCACCGGACTCATCGTCGTTGCGCTGCAGATCGCCTATCTGCCGACGCTGTATGCGGCGTTCAATCGGCGCGAGACGGTCGTCACGATCCTGCAGAGCCGTGCCGGCGCGCCGGCGTGGGGGCCGGAGATCCTCGCCCGCCATCAGGCGGTCGGCATCGTCGGCGACCTCGCGGGCCTCTACGCGGAATGGGAGCGGTGGGCCGCGGACGTCGCCGAGAGCCACACGAACTATCCCGTGTTGATCTTCTTCCGCTCCCCCCATGCCCTGCGCTCGTGGGTCCTGGGGCTGTTGGCGGTGATGGACTCGGCCGCGCTCTACCTCGCCCTCAGCCCCAGCCTCGCTCCCACCCAGGCGCGTCTGTGCGTGCGCATGGGATTCACCTGTCTTCGAAGCGTCGCCGATGTCCTCGACATCTCCTACGACACAGATCCGTTCCCCGAGGATCCCATCGAGCTCACGTACGAGGAGTTCACCGGAGGGGTGCGCCGCCTGGAGGAGGTCGGCTTCCCCATCGAGCGCCCCGCCCAGGAGGCGTGGTCCGACTTCAAGGGATGGCGCGTGAACTACGAGTCGATCGCGTACATGCTCGCCGACCTCGTCGTGGCGCCGCCGGGCCCATGGTCGGGCGGTCGCAACCACCTTCCGGAACTCGCCATCATCCCTCAGCGTCCGGCGGATCGCAGGCCCGACGACACGGGAGCGAAGGCGCGCCCCCGCGGCCAGGGGACGGGCTGGTAACCGAGTCACATGTCCGGTGGATCGTGCCTCACATGGAGCGAGCTTCCGCCCGAGGCGCGGCGCATCGTTGGGCGCGCGCGGCGGGCCGTGCTCGCGACCGTGGGCCGCGACGGCGCACCCCATGCGGTTCCCGTCTGCTTCGCGCTGCGCGCGGGGGAACTCGTGACCGCCGTGGACCAGAAGCCCAAGCGCGGTGGGAAGCTCGCGCGCGTCGCTCATGTGCGCGCCGATCCCTCGGCGGCGATCGTCGTGGACCGTTGGGATGAGGACTGGACACAGCTCGGGTGGGTGATGTTCCAGGGCGAGGCGCATCTCGACGAACCAGGCAGCGCCACCGCCACGCTGGTCGAGCGCTACCCGCAGTATCGCGACGATCCTCCCCAGGGGGAGGTCATCGTGCTGCGCCCCCGGCGGATCCTGTGGTGGATGTGGGAGTGATCGGCGCCGTTCGCCACTAGTGTTGGCGGATGCTCGAGAGACGGGCCTTCCTGGAGGAGGCGCTCGCCGAGGGCGACGAGTGGCAATCGTGGCGCGCGCTCCGTCTCCTCGGCGACCAGCCGGGTCAGATGCCGTTCGTGCCCGCGCAGGACGAGGTCGGTGGCTTCGTCGGCCCTGGCGGCAGGACGTCTCCCGGAGCTACGGGTGAAGCGCTGTGCCACTTCGTGATCCTCGGCCTCGACGGCTCGGGCGCCGCGGCGATCGCCGCAGATTGGCTCGAGGAGGCGCGGACCCCCGCGGAGGCGTGGCTCGACGCCCCCGACGAGATCCCCGGCCGGCTCGACAGCCATGCGGGCGGGCGCGTGTGGGCGACCGCCTCGGCGGCCTGCGCACTGCTGGCGATCGGCCGTGATCCGGGGCACCGGGCGATCGACCTGCTGAGGGGAGAGGCCGACCTCGAAGGCCGCTTCACCGGCGGCGCCTACCCCACCTTCGCGGCCGCGGGAGCGTACTGGCTCACGGAGGGACCCAAGACCGAGATGGCCGAGTGGGCGCTGCGCTGGGCGCGCGAGGCGCCGGACGAGTGGTGGGGTCCCTGGGAATGGGCGACGGCGCTCACCTTCTGGGGGGCGGCGCGCATCCCGCTCGAGCATGCCTCGGTCGAGGCGTTCCTCGAGGCGCTCGGCGAGGCCGCACCCCCGCAGGGGTGGAGCGACGACCTCGAGCTGTCGCTGCGGACGCTGGAGCTCGTCGAGCACTTCGGGAGCGGCTAGCGGCGACGCATCGCGGCGCATCGCGCGTGAAGCGCAGCAATGAACTGGGCCGCTTCGATCTTGGTGTCTGACCGCAAGAACCTCGACCCAGCCCCGGGTCGCCCCGGCCGTCAGCTCCCGCCCCGCCCGGTTCTCCTTGCAACGGGGCACGCCAGGCCGCGATCACACCGCGCCGCTGCGACCAGGGGGGAGGTTCCGCCGGTGGGCGCAACCGGCTAAACTGCCTCGATGGTTACGTCGCTCGAGATCCCGCTTGTCGACCCCGGCGCCAACCCCATCGATCTGTGGCGCACGATCGTGTCGCACGGGGTCGCCTCGCTGCCACCGATGAGCGTCGACGAGGACGCCCGCACCTTGGAGATGACGCTTCCAGTCGCGCGCGCTCGGCCCCGCACGGTCCTCGTGGGTTCGGGGCGGCCCGGCTTCGGCGTGGTCGAGGTCAGAGGGCGCCCGCCCGGGCGCGCCGCCGCCGCCGATCTCTTGGCGACGATCCGCCACGTGTTGCGCCTCGACGAGGACCTCTCGGGCTTCTACGCCGCCGCCGCAGGCGATCCCGAGCTGGCGTGGGCCGTTGCAGGGGCGGGGCGGATGATCCAGAGCCCCACCGTCTTCGAAGACGTCGTCAAGACGGTCTGCACCACGAACTGCTCGTGGGCGCTGACGGAGAGGATGGTGGGTGCGCTGGTCGAGCACCTCGGCGAGCCCGCCGTGGGTGCCGCGCCCGGCGGCCCCGCCGGGCGGGCCTTCCCGACGCCCGCCGCGATGGCTTCCGCGGACGAGAGCTTCTATAGGGAGGTCGCCCGAGCCGGCTATCGAGGCCCCTACCTCATGGCGCTGGCGCGCTCGGTCGCGTCCGGCGACATCGACCTCGAGGTCCTCGGGCGCGCCCCGGCCGAGGAGCTATCGGACGAGGAGGTCGCCGAGCGTCTGATGGCGCTTCCCGGCGTGGGCCCGTACGCCGCGGCGCACACGATGATGATGCTCGGGCGCTACTCGCGCCTCATCCTCGACTCGTGGACCCGCCCCAAGTACGCCCGCCTCACGGGACGGCGCGCCGTGAAGGACGCGACGATCGTGCGGCGGTTCCGTCGCTACGGAGACTACGCGGGTCTCGCGTTCTGGCTCTTTCTGACCCGCGACTGGGTCGAGGAAACCGAGGCCCAGCAGGCGGAGGCCTTCTCGGAGGGCCCAGCCTGACACCGAGTGGATGGCAGATCCCGCATACGGCAACCCCTCACCCACTCGACCTCGTGTGCGGGTGGAAGTGGAGGTCGAGTGCGACCCACACGGTCTTGGAGAGGGGGTAGAAGATCACCGGCGCGACGACATTCGTGACGGCTCCGACGATCAGCAGCGCGACCCAGTCGACCTCGGGGAGACTCGCCGCGAGCACCCCGATGAACAGGATCGCGAAGATGGCCTCGGTCACGGCGGTGTTCACGATCATGGCGCTGACCCAGTAGCCGTCCTCGCGCTCATAGCGGTGGCCGCAATGAGGGCACTCGTGCATCATCCGGAACCACCCCGTGAAGGGCTTTCCGAGGCCGCAAACCGGACAGCGCCGGCGCACGGCGCGCAGCAGCAGGGTGCCGAGACCGGCGCGCCCGGCCGCTACGACAGCCGTGCCTCCTCCACGTAGCCTGCCCTCTTGCCCCGCACCTGCTCTGCGAGCTCCTCGTCGGTGCGCAGAAGGGCCTCGAACGAGCTCTTCGGCAGGACCATGATCTCGGAGTCTTCGATCGCCTGGGCGCTCTTGGTGTGCATGGAGTTGCTCAGCAGAGAGAGCTCCCCGAAGTAGTCGCCGGGGCTTATCTGCGCGAGATCGTCTGCCTCGACGGAGCCGTCGGCGATGCGCACGCGCCCCCCGAGCAGTATGTAGAGGGCCTCAGACGACGAGCCCTGCTCGAAGACGGTGGCTCCCCCGGGCCAGAAGAGGTTGACCGAGGCGCCGACGACCTTGAGCAGGATGCCGTCGTCGAGCGCGGAGAAGTCGGGCACGCGCCTGAGCGCCCTGACGAGGCTGTGGTTGAGCGGACGCCTCGATCGTTTCGTCACAGGGTCGATGATACGGCGGGTCGACTCCCGTAAGCTCGAACCTCAGGAGGGCCCATGATCACGACTATCCCGCTTCGCATAGCGCAGATCAGCGACATCCACTGCGGCGAGATCAGCTTCCAGCCTCCATTGATGGAGTCCTTCATCGCGAGCGTCAACAGGATGCAACCCGACATGGTCATCGTGGCGGGGGACCTCACAGCGAACGGATACGACTGGGAGTTCCAAGAGGCCGCTAGATGGCTCGCACTCATCGAGCCTCCTCAGCTCGTGATCCCCGGCAACCACGACTCTCGCAACGTCGGCTACATCCATTTCGAACGCTATTTCGGCGAACGGTTCTCGCGCTATCGCCAGGCGTTCGACCGCGAGCGCGCCGAAAGGCTCAAGGCGACGGGATTCACGGTCGTGGGCGTGGACTCATCGCAGCCGGATCTCAACGACGGCCACGTCGGGCGCGAGCACTACAAGTGGATCTCAGAGCAGTTCGATGAGCCCGATGACTTCAAGGTCCTTGCCATCCATCACCACCTCGTGTCGATCCCCGGCACGGGACGAGAGCGCAACATCATCACGGATGCAGGGGACCTGCTTGCGGAGCTCACGAAGCTAGATGTCGACGTGGCGGTCTCGGGACACAAGCACGTGCCGTTCTTCTGGTCGGTGAACGGCATGTTGATCTGCAACTCGAGCACTGCGACGACCCATCGCGTGCGTGGTCTCACGCCCCCGTCGTGGAACGAGATCCAGATCGATGCCTCGACGATCAAGGTCTATCTGCATCACGAGGACGGGCGTCGTGAGCTGTCCCTCATCTTCAGCCTGCGCACGCGCGCGCTGACGCGCGACGACTTCTACCTCACCGAGGACTTCGCGGACTCGAACAAGGTGTTCCTTGCGTCGCTGCCCGCCGGAGGCGACTCCGGCACGTAGCGACGGGGCACCGGCTCCCGGCGGACCATTAGGACACATTAGGTCCCTCAGGCGCGCTCATCGACGATCGTTCCGAGCGTACCGCCGGCGAGCGCGACCACCGCGGCCACGACTCCCAGGCCGCTTGCCGTCGCGACCACGAGCAGCCATGGGGACGTGTGGTCGACGGCCGTGCCGACGAGTTGCGCAACGAGCGCCACGGAGCACCCGGCGCCGACCACCACCGCGGTGTAGGCCGCCGCATCTCGCGGCGCACGTCGATCGATCGGCCCGCGTGGACGATCGACGAGCTCATAGAGCAACTCGGCAAGGAGCAACGATGCCGCTCCGGCGAGCGCGGCGAAGGGGTCGAGCGCATCGCTTGCGCCGAGCGCCAACGCCTGTGGCGCCAGCACGAGGACCGTCGTCAGGGCGACGAGGGAGCGCCTTCGCGCGATCACCGTTGCCGCCAGAGAGGCCCCAGCGAGCGCCGCAAGCGGCCTCAGCGCCGAGACGTCATCCGCAACCCGAAGCGGATAGCAGGCGAGCGCCGTCCCCAGCAGGAGCGTGGCAGCCGAGCGCCTCACGCGTGTCTCGCCCGAGGCATGCGTTGCAGCGGTGGGAGCAGCGCTGCAACGCTCTCGAGGCCCGCTTCCCCCGACCAAGCCACGACGGGCACGCCGAGCTCGGTGAGCTCGAAGCGCTGGGCGGCTCTCAACAGCTTCCACGCGCGATGGGCAACCTGGTCCTCGGCAGTCGGCCCCGGCGCCACGGCGTCCTCCGCCAGCGTGTCGACGACGATCAAGCTGTATCCGCGCCCGTGAAGGTCGACGATCGCCTCGAGCGCGCGCTCGTCCACGAGCGGCGAGAACGCGATGATCAAGGCCATCTGAGGGAGAGCGCGCGGCGGCAGGTAGCGCACGTCCTTGCGCGCGTAGCTGAGGGTTGCCTCGACGCCGATCAGGTAGTCCACGATCCGGTAGAGATGCGGCTGACCCGAGTTCGCCGTCAGCCACCCGAGCAGCCCCCCATACGCCACGAGTCCTACGCGATCCTTGCGCATGAGACTGTGGCGCGCCAGTGTGGCCGCACCCCTAATGGCGAGATCGAGGCTCGTGTTGTCGGCGGGGCCGGCGTCGGCGAAGGTGTCCAGGAACAGGATCACGTCCGCGTTGCGTTCAGGATGGAACTCGTTGACGTGGAGTTGCCCCCGCCGTGACGTCACGCGCCAGTTCACACGCCTCCTGCTGTCGCCGGATTCGAACGGCCTCACACCGCTGAACTCGATGCCGTCGCCCGACGCACGCGAGACGTAGTTGCCGCTGAAGACCTGGGTCTGAGGTGGCTCGATCTCCTTGCGCATACGCTCCGCGGCCGGATAGACCTTGACGAGCCGACGCAGGTCGACGACCTCCTCGTAGTCGAGGAGACGGCCGGGGGCGTGAAGGCGAAGGGCGACGAGGCCCAGGAGGTGGGCTCCCCAGCGCGTTGCGGTGAGCGTGAACGTCGGCCGCCGGGGCGCGTCCGGGCCGACGACCGTCGTCGTGGTGGCATCCTGCGCGGTGAAGCCCGCCGGCACGCCGAGGGCGACGTCCGCCTCCACCCGTACCGTCGACCTGATCTCGACCGCAACGTGCACCAGTTCCCTCTCGAGGCACCTGTCTGCATCGATCTCGACGTCCACCTCGATCTCCGGCGTCGACGCGAACGCCAGTCCCACGGCGAGGGCGGTGACGAAGGGTGCCACGAGGACGAGGAGCTCGACGCGTCCCAACAGCAGCGCGAGGAACAGCATCGAGGCGGTGACGGATAGATAGGTGATGAGTTTGGGAGAGGCCGTCGCCCTCAAGTGATGCTCTCTTCCGTCTCCGCTCGCGGGGTCGGCACCTCGCCGAGCACGCGCGCGATCACGTCTCGGCCGGAGATGCGCTTGACCCACAGCTCCGGGCGCAGTGTGAGGCGGTGACCGAGCGCGGCGACGGCGACGCTCTTGATGTCATCCGGAGTGACGAAGTCGCGTCCCGAGAGCACCGCGCGCCCACGCGCGAGCTTGAGCACCGCAAGAGCGCCGCGCGGGCTTGCTCCGACGGCGACGTCGGCATCCTTTCTCGTACGATCGACGATCTCGACGATGTAGCGGCCGGTGCTCTCGGAGACGTACACCTCTTCCAACGCGTCCTGCATGCGCATGAGAGCCTCGGCGTCGACCACCCGGCGAAGAACCGGTTCGTCCTTGCCCCGCGCCAGCCGGCGCTTGAGGATCTCCCATTCCTCGTCGCGCTCGGGATAGCCGACGCCGACGCGCAGCATGAAGCGATCGAGCTGTGCCTCGGGAAGCGGATACGTTCCCTCGTACTCGATGGGATTCTGGGTGGCTATGACGACGAAGGGCTCTTCGAGAACGTGCGTCGTATCCTCGACCGTCACCTGGCCTTCTTGCATCGCCTCGAGCAGCGCCGCTTGGGTCTTCGGCGGCGCCCGGTTTATCTCGTCTCCCAGGAGCAGATTGGTGAACAGCGGCCCGGGACGGAACTCGAAGGCGGCCGCACGCTGGTCGTAGATGAGCGACCCGGTGATGTCGGCCGGAAGTAGGTCGGGCGTGAACTGGATGCGGTTGAAATTGATGCCGACCACGCTCGCGAAGCAGCGCGCGATGAGCGTCTTCGCCAGACCCGGGTAGTCCTCGAGCAGGATGTGGCCGCGCGCGAGCATGCCGAGAAGGACGAGCTCGAGCACATCGCGCTTTCCGACGATCGCCGTCGAGATCTCGTCGAGGATGGCATCTGCGGCGGCGCGCGTCTCGTGCAGGGAGGCTCCCGTCATAGCCGCTCTATCTCACCCACCAGGTACGCGATGAGTTGGGTATCGATGGGACCGGGTGCGCCGGCGGTTCCTTTGTCGGCCACTATCCAGGCGAGCGACTCGGGGAGCGCGGCGCGCGCCGCGTCCGGTTGGCCGTGCAGGTCGACGCCCGTCGACACAAGCAGTTTGTAGGCGATCATCCGTCGCAGCACGGGCCGTAGCCCATGGGTGTAGTCGCGCTCGGAATACGACCCCCAGCCGAGCGTGCGTTCGAGAGCTTCGAGGTCCGGCGGGCGCGCCGCGTGGCGGCGCGCCGGCGCGCTCACGTCGTCGAAGAGGGACGGCGAGGCGGTTCGCGCCGCAGCGACGCGCGCAGCGAGACGGCGCGCCACCACGGCGAAGAGCAACACAGCGGTGACCGCAGCGATCGACGACCGCCATCCCGGAGCGGCGAGGGATGCCAGCAACGCCAGCGCCACCAAGGTCGCAGACGTTCGCACGACGCCCGAGATCCGAGTCACACCGGGGCGCCGATCTCGTCTCGGATGTCGCCCAGGGCTGCGACGGCGCTGCGTCGCATCGGTTCGTCGATCTCATGCGAGCTGAAGCGGGCCCTTTCGAAGAGCTCGGTGAGCCGCGTGATGCTCGACTCGGCGGCTCGGTGGGCGCGCAGCACGCGCGCCAGCAGCTCGATCGGAGTGTCCGACGGTCGCCGCGCGATGCCGGCGCGCGCAAGCAATGTCTCCATGCGCGCGTAGGCTGCGATCACGGCGGCGCGCGGATCTTCGATGGTCGAGAGGTCGTCCATGCCCGCGTCGATCTCGGTGAGAAGGAGCTCGTGGGGCTCCGGCCTCGCCTCGTCCTCTTCACGGCGCGCGGGCCAGAAGAGCCACGCGACCCCTCCTATCAAGCCGACGAGGATCGCTCCCAGCAGAGCCGTGAGCGCGAGCCCGAGCTCACGCGAGCGAGCGGGTCCGTCGCCCGGCCGGGCCTCGGGAGCCCGCTCCCGATCGGCAGCAGCAGCGTCCTGCCCGCGCTCGTCGAAGAGGCCTCTCGTCTCCGCCAGCAGACCCGGCAAGAGGAGTGCGAGCACGACGATGAAGAGCTGCACCCACAGGGGCGTTGCCTTTCTCGGCGCGGCTTCCCGGCGGGCGAACACCGCCGAGACGCGCAGCGCGCTCCAGGTGAGCACGAGGACGGCGCCGATCGCCACGACGAGGTAGGCCGCCACGGCCGGCGTGTCGGGTAGGAGCACGGTGGCGCCGGCGCCCCGCCGCCCTACCGAAAAGCCTCGCGGCAGGGCGGCAGCCGCGACGACGAGCAGGGCCACGACGACACCGACCTGCGAGAGACGTCGCGCGGCCGAAGGCCGCTCGGATCCTCGCCGTGCCATCTCTCAAGTCTGGCGCATGGAGCCGCCAAGCTCCACGTCTCGGCCGGCGCCCGCCTGTGGGGATCATGCGCTCGGTCGTTAGGATGATGTGTCGAAAGAGGGTACAGGCGGTTCCGAGGCCCACAAGGGGGGAGATCTGGCCGCTTCGATCGGGATGCACGAGCGTCGAAGAAGCGCTGCGCTCCGGGCGCCCTTCTTGTTGTCCTTGTTGTTGCTTGCGGGCGCAGGATCCCTTGCCTGGTCCGATCCGGTGGAGCTCGGCCCCGCGGACCGACCTTCCCGCGCTCGAAGCCGAGCCGCAACCCAGCGCTCCGGGATCGTTGCGTTCGACGCGCCGGCGCGCGCGCCGGCGCGTCCGGCGCGGGCGATGACCGAACCTCCCGTCCCCAGCAAGAGGAGGGAGGGGGCCGGGGCGACGCCCCCACGTCCCTCGGGCCGGCTTCGAACGGTCCCCGGACGGAGCCGGATCCATGGGTCGGGGACGCTCTTCCACTTCGACGTCCAGGTGGAGCGGGGGCTGCGAGTCGCCAGGTCGTTCGCAGCGCACGTCGAGGAGACCCTCTTCGCGCCCCGGGGCTGGACCCGCAGCGCCTATGCGCTCCAACGCGTCCGCTCCGGCACGGTCGCGTTCCACGTCATCCTGGCGAGCCCCGCGCTGACGGATCGCCTCTGCGCTCCGGCGCTCACGCGCGGGCAGTTCTCGTGCCACAACGGCGGGCGGGTCGTCATCAACTTCTGGAGGTGGACCAACGGAGCAGATTCGTATAGGGGGCACCTCGGCCGCTACCGTGCCTACGTGATCAACCACGAGGTCGGGCACGCGCTCGGCCGCGGCCACGTCTCGTGTCCGTCCGCGGGCGCGCCGGCGCCGGTCATGGTGCAACAGACGATCAGCGTCGGCTCGTGTCGCCCGAACCCATGGCCTCTGCCGGGTGAACGTGGCTGAGAAAAGGCCCCTCTTCGGCCCGACGCCCTTCCGCCGCTCGACGGTGGGAAATAATGTATGTACCGCCGCTCGGTGATCAGAGGGATGGGGGATGCTGAAGGGGACGCTGGATGACTTCGATCTGCGCCACGTGTTCCGCTTCATCTCTCTGGCTCAGAAGACCGGCAAGCTGACGGTCCGGGGTCCGGCCGGAGGAGGTCGGGTCTTCTTCAGGGCCGGCGCGATCTACCACGCCGAATCGGACCTCAGGCGGCAGGGATTCGGCCGCAAGCTCGTGAACGCCGGCAAGCTGACCCGGGAGCAACTACGGCGCACGCTCGAGGTCTGCGCGACCGCAGGCATGGGTCTGGGCGAGGCGCTCGTGGACGGGGGCCTCGTCGCCCGCGACGACCTGGAGGCCGTTCTCCGCGAAGAGATAGAGGAGGTCGCGCGCGCCTTGTTCCGCAACGGGACCGGCCGCTTCGGTTTCGAGCTGGACGAACAGGTCGAGTCCGACACGCTGATACTCGTGCGCGTGGAAACCTTGGTAACCGAGGACACGGGATCGCTCAAGGCGCGCGTGCCGTCGCTCAACCCGGCCTTCGTCAAGGCATCCATCTCCTCCGATCAGGACGTGCAGATCAGCATCACGTCGGAGGAGTGGAGCGTTATCGCGCTCATCGACGGCCGTCGCGCGGTGGGCGAGATCGCGACCCGGCTGGAGTTGGACGACATGGCGCTCCTGCGCAGCCTCCGGCGCCTGCTCACCGTCGGCCTCGTCACGCTCGCCGGCGAGCCCGAGTCGTGGCGCGCCTCTCCGAAGGGCTTCGAGCCGAACGATCCCGAGAGCGCGCGCACGCCGGAGGTCCGTGCTCCTCCTCCGCCACCTCCGCCCCCCCGACGACGACCTCCTCCGCCTCCTCCGGCGAGACCCCCTGCCCCGCCCCCACCTCCTCCCGACGTGGTGGACCTGCGAGAGCAGGAGTTGTGGATACACGAGCGCCGTTAGCCACCGTCCGGGGCTTCGGTACGGGCTCAGAAGCGGTAGAATATGGCTGGAAGAGGGTCGTCATCGGAGACCCGTCGTGGATGTCGGCGGGGGGAAGACGAGATCCAGTGGGCTCCCGCCGACGGCGCCGACGGGATGGAGAGGGCTCCCGCCGCCGGCGGGACGGCAAGGGGTGGACATGGCGACGCACGGCAGCCCCGATTTCCTGCTCTGCTATTACTGTCCGAACGAGGCGACGCGGGTTCTCGACGTGCAGAAGGGTCCCGAGGTCAGCCGGCGGTGGGTGTGCGAGTTCCACGCCGAGCGGCGCCCGAGGCGCCGCCGCTGGCGGGTCAAGGTCCCAGCTCTGAGGTAAGTAGGGCGACGTCCCCGCGCCCTGTCGCGTCCTATGAGGAGCGGAGCGGCGACGCGCGGCCGCGGCGGTCTTAGAAGGAGCGGACCGCCGCGGCCGAACAGCACGACGAGGAGGATCGCCAGCTCGATCATGCGCGCCGTCCCCGAGGCCTGGGACGGGCCCTGCGGGGCCGCGCCGAGCGCGCCCGAGCCGCATCCCTGAGCAGGTCGTCGACGTGGGACGCCACGAGCTCCTGCGAGATGAGCATCAACTTCGCCTCCCTCCTCCGTAGCCTGTGTAACCTCCATACAGCTTACGCTGGTGTTGGGCGGATTGCAACCGGCGAGAGGCGTTTACTGGTGTTCCAGGGGGCGGAGGGCGACACCTACCGGTTTGACCGCCTACTCGAGCAGGCGACGTCTTAGATGCGGCAGACGGCCAGGCCGCGCTTCTCCAGGTACTGCTGGTGATAGTCCTCGGCGCGCCAGAACGTCGGAGCCGCCAGGAGCTCCGTGACGATCGGACGAGTCAGCCTGCCCGAGGCCTCGAGCTCATCCCTCGAGGCCTTGGCGGAGGTCTCCTGCGCGGGCGAATGCCAGAAGATCACCGATCGATACTGGGTGCCCACGTCGGGCCCCTGCCGGTTGGGCGTGGTCGGGTCGTGCTCCGACCAGAAGACGTCCAGCAGCTCCTCGTAGGTCACCTTGTCGGGGTCGAAGACCACCTCGACGACCTCGGCATGCCCCGTCGCCCCCGAGCAGACGTCTTCGTAGCCGGGCTCGTCCAGGGACCCGCCGGCGTACCCAACGGCCGTCGAGACCACGCCTCGAACGCGCCGGTATGCTGCCTCGACGCCCCAGAAGCAGCCTGCTCCGAAAGTTGCTTTCTCGTGCACATGGTCTCCTTGTCCTAGTTGCTCATCGGGTAGAACACTCAGACCCGCAGTCTGTTCCGGCACACGCTTCGCTCTCGGCTACATGACCGCACCGCGGGGATCATGGCCGAGGGGGAGTCGCTCCTCGAGGGCTCGGCGTGCCGGGCGAGTGAGGCACACGCTACGCTCGCACACTCGTGTCACGGGCCAGGGTGAACGAACAACGAGAAGGCGCGCGCCCGGCGGGATCTCGACGAGCATGAGGTGGGCTCCGAGTTGGTAGAGGATCTAACCGTCATACAGGGCAGCACGTTCTTCGTCTCGGACAAGTCGGGAGACGTTCACGGGCGCGTGGGCGAGGGCCTGTTCGTCGCCGATGTCAGGCACCTTTCGGTGTGGCGGCTCTTGGCCGACGGTGCGCCGATGTTCCTGTTGAGCAGTCGTTCGTTGGACTACGGGCGCGCCCTCAGCTTCGGGACGCTCGCGGGGGCTCATGTCGGCCACAATCCTGCGATCTCGATCGTGCGCGAGCGGCGTGTGATGAACGGGGTGCACGAGAGCGTCACCATCGAGAACCACAGCGTCAAAGATCAGACGATCGTGTTGGACCTCGAGGCCGGCGCCGATTTCATCGACATCTTCGAGGTCAAGGAGAGGCCGCTCGCCGATGCGTCCGAGCAGCTCGGCGAGGCCTGGATCGAGCACGAGGCCGACACGCTCAGCTTGTGTCACAGGCAGCAAGGCTTCGAGAGAAGGACACTGATCTCCTTCGATCGTCCCTGCGACCTAGACGGCCCGCGGGCGCGCTGGCAACTGACCTTGCCCGCCAGGCAGCGCTGGCACCTCGACATCGATATCTCCTTCGCCGGCGACGGCATAGGCAGCGCGCCGCCCGACCAGGTTGCCGGTCGAACATCTGATCGCTCTGAGGTCAGGGTCCTCGAGTTCCTCGACCGGGCGCCGGCGCTGCAGACCGATTCGGAGTTGCTGCGGCGAACCTACGAACAGAGCATCGTCGACCTCGCGGCACTGAGCCTTCCGACCACGGACCCAGACGGCCCCGGCGTCCCCGCGGCCGGGCTTCCCTGGTTCATGACGCTGTTCGGACGCGACAGTCTCATAACGGCCTATCAAGCGCTGCCCTTCATGCCCGAGCTCGCGCGCGCAACGCTGCGATCTCTTGCTGCTCTGCAGGCAACTCAAGACGACGCTTTCAGAGACGCCGAACCGGGCAAGATATTGCATGAGCTGCGGCGCGGGAAGCTCGCGCTGCTCGGGCGGACCCCTCACACGCCTTACTACGGCACGCATGACGCGACCCCGTTGTTCCTCGTGGTGCTCGACGAGTACGAGCGTTGGACTGCCGACCGAGAGCTTGTCGTCGAGCTCAAGGGTGCGGCGCTGGCGGCACTCGACTGGATCGAGTCGTCCGGCGACCTCGATGGAGACGGCTATCTCGAGTACCGCACGCGTTCCTCTCGAGGACTCGACAACCAATGCTGGAAGGACTCGTTCGACTCCATCGCGTTCGCCGACGGCACTCGTGCAGAACCGCCACTGGCCACATGCGAGATACAAGGATATGCATACGACGCGCGCCGCAGGCTCGCACGGCTCAGCCGCGAGGTATGGCTCGATGATGCCCTGGCCACGCGTCTCGAGGACGATGCGCGCTCGCTACGGGAACGCTTCAACCGCGACTTCTGGAGCGTCGAGCGCGAACACTACGTGCTAGCGCTCGACGCCGAGAAGCGCCAGGTAGATGCGATGACGTCGAACGTGGGACATCTTCTGTGGAGCGGCATCATCAACGGGGAGCGCGCCGGAATGACGGTGGCGCGGTTGATGGCGCCGGACATGTACAACGGCTGGGGATGCCGGACGATGGCTGCGAGTGACGCTGCGTACAACCCGATCGGCTATCACATCGGGACGGTATGGCCGCACGACACGGGCATCGTTGCAGAGGGCGTGCGCGCATCCGGCTTCGCGGGAGACGCATCGCAGCTTGCGCTGTCTTTACTGGATGCGGCCGGGTACTTCGATCATCGATTGCCGGAGGTGTTCGCCGGGTTCGACCGCAGGGAGACCGGCATGCCGGTCGAGTACCCGACCGCGTCGCGCCCCCAAGCCTGGGCCGCGGGAGCGACGCTGCTGGCACTGCGGACGTTGCTGGGCATGGACGTCGAAGAAGGTGCCCTACGATGTAGCCCGACCTTGCCCCGAGGATTCGGCGAGGTGCGGCTCGACAACATGCTGTTCAGGAAGCGGCTGCTTAGCGTTCCGTGAGCGAGGAGGCAGGGTGGCGTCGGCTACTGCATCGACCCGATTGCGCGTCGCGATGGTGGCACCTCCGTGGTTCCCGATGCCTCCCGGAGCCTACGGCGGTATCGAGTGGATGATCTTCTGGCTCGTTGAAGGGCTCACCAAGCGTGGGCATGACGTGACGCTCGTCGGAGCGGACGACAGCGATACCAGCGCACGCTACGTCCGCACCTACGAGAAAGCGCCCAGCGAGCGCCTGGGCGAGCCCTTTCCCGAGGTCGTGCACGCGGCCGCGGTCGGAGGGACGCTGAGGGACGGCCGCTTCGATGTCGTGCACGACAACTCGCTAGCGGGCCCGCTGCTTGCATTCGGGAGATCCACGCCGACGGTGGTCACCGCACATGGGCCGGTCGACGGCGAGATAGGCGAGTACTATCGTCTATTGCGAGAAGTGGTAGCGATGGTGGCGATATCCGACGCGCAGCGACGTATCGCTCCCGATCTCTCGTGGGTCGCGACCGTCTACAACTGCATCCCGGTGGAGCAATATCCCATGCAGGAGGACAAAGAGGACTTCCTCGTGTGGCTCGGGAGGATGAATCCTGAGAAGGCTCCCCATCTCGCCATAGATGCGGCACGCCGGGTCGGCATGCGTATCGTTCTGGCCGGGAAGTGCTCCGAGCCGGCGGAGGAACGCTACTTCGAGGCGGAGATCGCGCCGCGGCTCGGCGACGGTGTCGAGTGGACGGGCGAGGCCGACACCGAGCGCAAGAAAGACCTGTTGTGCCGGGCGCGCTGCTTCGTCTTCCCCATCCGATGGGAGGAGCCGTTCGGCATCGTGATGGTGGAGGCGATGGCTTGCGGTACGCCCGTCGTGGCGCTGCGGGCCGGGTCCGTGCCCGAGGTCGTGGTCGACGGCGTTACCGGCTTCGTGTGCGACTCGCCCGAGGAGCTTCCCGGAGCGATCGAACGTATCGGTGAGATCGACCCATCGGCCTGTCGCGATCACGTCGTCGAACGCTTCGGCGTCGACGCGATGGTGGCGGGATACGAAGAGGTCTACCTGGAGCTTGCCGCCGGCGAGCGCGTCACATAACTTTCGACGCCAGCGCGTACTCTCGGACGGCGCCGGGGTTCTTGGCGGCGCATGTGAGCGGACGCTTCTCACCGCGTCCGACGGCCACGCCGATCTCGTGGCGGACGCCGAAGCGGTCCCTGAAGGTGAGCGTCGAGCGCCCGCCTCCGTGGTCGCGGCGCGCCTCGGGGACGAGGTCGTCTATCCCGGCGAAGCCGTGGAGACGGCGCAGCATCACATCCGCCGCCTGCACGACCGGCTCGAGGCACGAGCGGCCGCGGAAGTGATCGAGATGGATCAAGCCCTCTTCGTAGAGCTCGGCGAGCTCCGGCGCGTCCTCGGCGCCCACGCGACCGAAATAGAGGCCGTGGGGAAGACACACGAGGTTCGCCGCGAAGCGGTCGCCCCCGAGATGTGACGACTCCCACGTCGACGAGGGCCGTAGCACCCCCAGCTCCACCGCCACGGGGCGGCCGTACCGCTCACAGCAGGGATCGTGCGCTCCGTTGGTGCAGACGAGGTAGAGCGGCTCGTCCCAGGCGTCTCCCGAAGCGGGACGCGCCCCTTCCCGCAGGGCGCCGAAGTCGAGATCGAGTAGCTGCACGAGGTCCTCGACGACGATGCGCTGAGCCCACTGCTCCTGCAGGCCGGTGTGTAGCGCGAAGCACTCCCGCTCGCGCCGCACGCCGCCGCGGGGCCGGCGGATCAGGAGGAGGCGGACCCGATCCTGAGCCGCCATGACCTTGAGTCGTCGCGCGACGCTGGGATCGATGTCACTGTCGATCACCGCGTCGCGGCCCCACGCCCCCGGCTCCTCCACGAGCAGCCAGCTGCGAACCCTCGAGGCCGTTCCCCACAGCGGCTCGTTGTGGCGGCGCGACACGTCCGCGCAAGGCTCGTCAGTCACTGGGGGTCTGCTCTAGCAGTCCCTCCATGATCAGCCGGCGCACCAGGACGATGCGGCTCGGCCCATCGAGATGTGACGCGAGCTCGTCGATCTTGAACTCGCTGCAGTCGAGGATCTGGCGCATGACTCCTTCGACGTGGGCCGGCATGCTGAGTCGGCGGTCACCGAGGAGCGCGACGAGCTCGTCGCCCTCGAGCGCGAGGCGGCACACGGCTCCCGCGCGCCGGCGCACGAGCGAATCGTCGCCCAGCCGGTCGATGGCGAGAACCTCTTGCAGCTGGCCGGTCAGCAGCGGCGGACGACCGGACCAGAATCTCTCTGCGACGCTCTCCATCAGCTCGTCGACGGGTGACCTCTCGATCCACGCGGCGACCTCCTTCATCACTGCGCGTGCCCGGCTCTCCATGTCCGCCGGAGCGTGCGCGAAGCCCGGCGGAAGCGCGTCTCGCAGGAAGACCTCGTTCGTCGCCTTCTCGGTCGCGGCCTTGAGCACGTCCATCCACGTATAGGTGAGGATGCCTACGGTCATGTGAGCCGACTCGCTCGTGGCGGTTTCGGCGGCATGCAGGAAGCCGCGCGGGATGTAGAGGCAGTCGCCGGGCGCAAGCTCTATGTCTATCTGCGCCTCGCCGGGCTCCGGATAGGACCCTTTGCGTCTCTGATGTGCAAGCGGAAGGTCGATGGCGCTCCCATACACCTTCCAGTGCTTGGCCCCGGCGACCTGGAGGACAAAGACGTCGTGCGTGTCGTAGTGCACGTCCAGGCCGCGCGATGCCGGAGGTGTGAGATAGATGTTGATCTGGACGGGATGCGTGAGGTCGAGCTCGAGCTCACGACAGAAGCGCGTGACGGGTTCCCAGTAGCGGTGCAGCGCCTGAAGGACCACCGTCGCGCCCTGCGCCAGATGGTTCAGGACACGACCGGGATCGATAATGTCTTCGATCGTGCGCGATTGGAGTCGCGCTCTCTTGGTGTAGCTCTCGGACGGCAGCGTCCGACCATCCTTCACCAAGCGGAGCGCCGGCCAGCGCAGCCCGCGTCCGGTGAGGATCTCGTCGATGTCGGACAGCGTCAGAAGATCCGCGAACGCATCGGGGCGGGCCGCCGGACGGTACAGCGGCGACGTGCCCCAGATCGCGGAGAGGAACGCGTCGACGTCGCCGACGCACCGCTCGAGCGCTGTGTGGTCGACGGCGCTCGATCTGTCGCTCAGGCGTCGTCCCCGTCGTCGTCCGTGTCGGTCGTGTCCTTCGTGTCGGTGTCGACGGCGTCGTCGTCATCGTCATCGTCGGCCTTCGCGGCCGGCTCCGTGGCTCGATCCTCCTGGGCCCAGATCGTCCGGATGTCCTCGTCGCTGAGACTGCGAGTCTCGCTCATGCGGCTCTCCTCTCGTCGCCTTACGACCCGAATCCTAGTCGCATCCGACCCCCGAAGGTCGTCACCCGGAGGCTCCGTGGGCGCTCGACGGGCCGGTTAGCCTGTGGGATGGCTGCGATACAGGCATCCGGGCTGAGCAAGACCTTCAAGGGCGCCAAGCGGCGGGCTCCCGTCGAGGCGGTGAGGGCGATCTCGTTCTCGGTCGAAGCGGGCGAGTGCCTCGAGGGCGCCGTCACGTTCCGTCTTGGCCTCCACCGGTACAGCTCGGGAGCCCTGTGGACGCGCGCGTGACGCTTCCTCCCCCAGTGAGGGCGGCGCGACTCAGCGACGCCGAGCGCATCGCCGAGATATACGAGCCGGTGGTGCGCTCGACCGCCATCAGCTTCGAGACCGAGCCGCCCCAGGCCGACGACATGAGAAGACGCATGCGGGAGACCCTCCCCCTGTATCCGTGGTTGGCCCACGACCCGGGTGAACGGGTCGACGGCTACGGTTACGCGGCGGCTCATCACGAGAGGCCGGCCTATCTCTGGACCGTCGAGGTGTCGCTTTACGTGGACGCCGAGAGCCGAGGCGCAGGCGTGGGCCGCAGGATCGCGCTGGGGCTGCTCGAAGTCCTTCGTGCTCAAGGATTCGTGAACGCGATCGCGTCCATAGCGCTTCCCAACGCAGCCAGCGTCGCGCTGTTCGAGTCGCTCGGCTTCACTCCTGTCGGTGTGGACCGCGCGATCGGCTACAAACTCGGCTGGTGGCGCGACGTCGGACGGTGGCGATGCCGGCTCGCTGAGCCGCGCGCCGATCCTGCGCCGCCCGTGCCCTTCGAGCGCCTCGTGGTGGAGGAGACATGAGCTTGGCCGACTCGATCGAGGGATTGCTGATCGACATCGACGGCGTATTGGTGGTGTCTTGGGAGCCGATCGCCGGCGCCCGTGATGCGCTCGCGGCGCTGCGCTCGAGCGGACGCCGCTTCTTGCTCGCGACGAACACGACAACCGCCGGCCGTTCCACCCTCGTCCGCCGGCTGTGTGAGGCGGGCTTCGACGTCGAGCTCGAGGACCTTGTGACGGCGCCGCTCGCCACGGCTGCCTATCTGCGCGCCCGGCACCCCGGCGCATCGTGTTTCCTGCTCGCGACGGGCGATGTGGCCGAGGACTTCGCCGACGTGGAGCTGGTCGACGCGGATGCAGACGTCGTCGTCATAGCTGGAGCGGAGGAGCGATTCACTTACGACAACATGAATCGCGCCTACCGGATGCTGAACGACGGAGCGGCACTCGTGGCGATGCATCGCAACGTCTCGTGGATGACCTCCGAAGGCCTCAAGCTCGACGCGGGACCGTACGTACGCGCTCTGGAGGAGGCGGCGGAGGTCGAGGCGGTGGTGGTCGGCAAGCCCTCGGCGGACTTCTTCGCCACCGCGGTCGCGCTCCTCGGCGGTCCGCGCGAGCGCGTCGCGATGGTGGGAGACGACATCCACAGCGATGTCCTGGCGGCTCAAGCGCTTGGTCTCACCGGAGTGCTCGTACGCACGGGCAAGTTCCGCCCCGAGGTCCTCGAGCGCGCCGGCGGCGCGCCCGATCACGTCATCGACTCGATCGCAGACCTTCCGGCGTTGCTGTCGGAGGAGCAGCAGCCGTGATGCCGCGTAGACTCCTGTCGCCCGCGACGGATCGGATGGGAGGTAGCCACATCAAGCTCCGCGCTGTGTCGCGCGACGATCCGACGAACCGGTTCGCCGGATGACCCAGGCCGGCAACCCGTTCCTGGATCCGGTCGAGCGGCGCGTCCCGGCGCGCCGCTTCCGCGGGCGGCTGACGGCCCCCGTGACACTGTGGACGGGGATGCACGAGGAGCGGCGCGCCGGGCTTACCGTGTCCTCGCTCCTCGTGGTCGAGGGTGCGCCCTCCAGCGTGGTCGGACTCGTGAATCCGACCGCAGATCTGTGGGAGGTGGTCGAGGCGTCGGAAACGTTCGTGGTGCACGTCCTCGAGAGGCGCCACCGCGTCCTTGCCCAGCGTTTCGCCGGATCGATGCCGAGCCCCGGCGGGCCCTTCGAGGGGCTCGACGTCGAGCGCTCCGCGTGGGGACCCGTCTTGACCTCCGCAGCCAACCGCGCCTTCTGCCGGCTCGCCGAGGCCTCCGACCTCGGCTACCAGGTCCTCGTCCGAGGCACGGTCGAGAGAGTGGACGTCGACGAGTTCTCGGATCCTCTCGTCTACCTTCAGGGGCGGTACAGGCGCCTGGCGTCCGGCGAGCGAAGCTGATGCCACCCGAGTCGCCGATCCCGGCGGCCGCGCGAGCGAGGACCATGCACGAGAAGAGGATCGAGATCCGCTGGCGAGACATGGACGCGTTCGGTCACGTCAACAACTCCGTCTACCTGACCTTTCTCGAGGAGGCGCGCGACGAGTGGTTGGAGAAGGCACTCGACTCGCCCGTCGACACGTGGGAGTTCGTCGTAGCGCGCGTCGCTATCGACTTCCGCAGCCCTCTGCGCCAGTCGGAGGGATGGGTCCTCGCCCGCTGCCGGCTCGACTCGGTAGGCACCTCGAGCTTCACGACGCACGAGGAGCTGATCGCCGCGGACGGCCGCGTCGCGGCGGAGGCGGCCACGGTGATGGTCGCGATACATCGAGGCTCAGAGACCTCGCGGCCGCTGTCCGAGGGCGAGCGCAGTGCTCTGGAGAGAGCCTGAGGCGGCGGTCCCTCGTCAGGGGGCCGGCTCCGGCGACGCCCCGCGCGTGAAGAGGTAACCGGGCACCTGCCTGCTCGAGGCGCCCTTCTTCGCCTTGAACACGGCAACGACGGACCTGACGCGGTCGACGGTGAGCTTGCACTTGCCGCTTCCGGAGCAGGCGCGCTTCCAGCGCACGAACCTGGAGTTCTTGTGGGGCGCGGCGGTCAGCGTGATGCCGGTGCCGGCCCTGTATGACTGCCAGCAATCGCTACCGCAGGCGATGCCTTCCGGCGCGCTCGTGACCTTGCCTCGTCCGTCCCCGCGCTTGGTGACCGAGACCGAAAAGGCCGAGGCGGGGTCGAAGAACGCAACCGCCCGGCGCGCCTCGTTCATCTTGATCGTGCACTTCGACGCCTGGCCGGAGCAGACCCCTCCCCACCCGGTGAAGTTCGAGCTGGCCTCCGCCGTGGCGGTGAGCGTGACGCTGATCCCGGCGCGGAACGGCTGGAGGCAGTCGCTGCCGCACGTGACGCCGACCGGAGCACTCGTCACCGTCCCCCCGCCACCGCCCCGTTTCGTCACCTTGAGGCTCCGCAGGCGCGGCTGCAGGACCTGCCACACGTCGGAGACCGCGGGTTGCCCACACGTGTTGCGCTCGTAGAGCACCTTGGTCTTCTTGCTCCGGGGTGAGAAGGCGTAGGTGTCGTGTGCGTCCTCGCCGGCGGGGAGCTCAACGAGAAGCTTCGACGGCGCGCCCGGTGCGTAGCGCATCAGCTTCACCGATGATCCACAGTCGGCGCCCGAGCGCACGTAGTAGACGGTGCCCTGAGGTGTCACCGATGCGGCGCGCTGGTAGCGTCCCGGATTGGGCACCTCCATCCTTTTCCTGCTGTGGATGTTGTAGCGCCACACGTTGCACGCGGTGGCCGGCGTGCACTTCCACCACACCACCCAGGAGCCGTTGACCTGTCCGGGGGCGGCGAAGGACTTCTTGGACCCGGTGCGCGCGAGCGTGCGCGTCTTGCCCGACCTGCGGTCGAACAGGATTATCCGCCGAGCGCCGTCGCCTTTGCGTCTGCCGAAGAGCAGCCAGCGACCCGAGAGGCTCGGCCAGTACTCCCAGTGGCGACTGTTGACCTTCCTCGGAGCATCGCTGCGCCGCTTCTTGCGAAGGTCGAAGAGCTTGAGATCGGAGCCGCTCTTCTTCCACTGCTGATACACGAGGAGGTCGCCGTCTATCCCGCCGCTGGCGGCCTCCGTGCTGCGCCCGTTGACCTTGAAGCGCGAGCGCCCGACCGCTTTGGCGAAGACGTCGTAGTGCTGAGGAGAGGCGGCCGAGTTTCGCTCCCACGCGAGGTAGTGCCCGCTGCGGGCGGGCTGGAACTCTCCGGCCGGGCCCTGGAGCACGGCGTCCGGGGTGCCGGCCGTCGCTCCGGCGACGACGAGCGCGACGATGGCGACCGCCAGCGCGGCGGTCCCGGGCGCTCGTCCGTCGATCATCTCTATCCGGCGCATCGATGCTCCTCCGAAGTGGGGTGCGGGGATACCTGGAATGATTTGTCAGAAAGGGCCGCGCCGCCATCGCTCGTTCGGGGGAAAGTCGTCACTCTCCTCGGTGTGACGGGGCGATAGGGTCGGGCAGAGGCGAGAGGGGCTTGGGAGGGAGCAGATGGCGAGCAGGTTCACCGAGTTGGTCATCGACTGCTCGGAGCCACGTTCGGTGGCGCGGTTCTGGGCGGATGTGCTGGGCTACCGGGTAACGGAGGACGACGACGAGGGCGTGCTCATCGAGGGAGACGCCGGCGGCGCGCCGGGCCTCTATTTCATCCACGTTCCCGAGCCCAAGACCGTCAAGAACCGTCTCCACATCGACGTGAACCCGGTGGATCGCGATCAGGACGAGGAGGTCGAGCGGATCGTGGCTCTGGGAGCGCGCCACGTCGACGTGGGTCAGGGCGAGTCGAGCTGGGTCGTGCTCGCCGATCCCGAGGGGAACGAGTTCTGCGTCTTGCGCTCGCGAGCGCAGTAAGAGCAGCGAGGACGGGAGAGAGGCATATGGAATACACGAGGCTGGGACGCCTGCGGCTCGACGTGAGCCCGCTGTGCCTCGGTACGATGAACTTCGGGTGGGACGAGCCGGGAACGAGTGAGGATGAGGCCCACGCGATCATGGATAGGGCCCTCGAGCTCGGCATCAACTTCTTCGACACCGCCAACGTCTACGGCTGGAGGGAGGGCGGCAGGCGCGGCGAGGGTGTCACGGAGAGCATCATCGGGCGCTGGTTCGCCCAGGGAGGTGGGCGCCGCGACAAGGTGGTGCTCGCCACCAAGCTCTACGGGAGCATGGGCGAGTGGCCCAACCTTCAGGGGTTGTCCGCTCTCAACATCCGGCGAGCGTGTGACGCGAGCCTTCGCAGGCTGCAGACCGATCACATCGACCTGTACCAGATGCACCACGTCGATCGCGGCGCGCCGTGGGAAGAGATCTGGGAGGCGATGGAGAACCTCGTGCGCGCGGGCAAGGTCCTCTACG
>JBHEMX010000087.1:0-7422 GCA_046262355.1 Actinomycetota bacterium
CAGGCCGCTCCCACGTTAGCAGCGACCCAAGGCGAAGGTTCTCATCACCCAAGGAATTGAGTCCGGCGATAGCAAGACCGAAAGGAGTCGATCCAAGAGTGATGACCTGCCACAACCGACGGATAATTGCGATGTAAGTCGTGCCGCTGGCGGAGATCGCCGGCGCCACCCACGGCAATCGATACCTGGACCTGAATCCCGAGACGAGCAAGACCGCGCTGCGGGCGCGCCGCGCGCTGTCGGTCACCCTCAAGGATCCCTCCACGGGCGACCCGTCGCCGGTCAACGAAGACGTGGTCGTCTACTTCGAGGTCGTCGGTCCCGGCGATCCCGGAGGCGACGGCGCCGGCTTCGACTCGCCCGATATTGTTTGCACGGTCAGGAGCGGCAAGTCCGACTGCAGAAAGTCCTACGCAAACGCGACGGGGACGGTGGGTGAGGACACCGTCTGGGCATGGATCAGCGACACGACCAGAGACCCCAACGAAGCCCCCAACGCCAAAGGGGGAAGCCGAGGAGCCGGACGGCACCGACGTCGTGCTGGCGACCTGGTTCGAGGGTCTGCCGGGGAGTGCCCGGCTCAACTGCAACCCGGAGACCTCCGTGCGCGAGGTCGGCGCCGCGCAGAGCTACCTGTGCACGGTGCTGGACGTGCGCAACGATCCCGGGACACCGCTCGACGGCTGGGAGATAGACGCCGAGAACATGAGCCCAGGGGTCAACGACCCGGATGACTCGGCGAAGGGTAGCACCGCCGACTACGACGGCGCCGACGCAACGAACGGGTGCGTCACCGGCGAGACATCGCCCGGAAAGTGCCGGATGACGATTGCCTCCGAGAGCCCGGCCCAGGCAGGGCTCGCTCGCATCTGCTTCTGGGTCGACGAGGAGAACGATGCCAGCTTCCACCCCGAGATCAGCGTCGAGTGGGACGGCGGGCTGTGCGATACCGAGAACGTCGACGCGCCGGAGAAGGACAACAGGACCGACCTCGTCGCTCTGTACTGGAAGCTGCGCCGGACGATCTCGCTCAGCGCGTCCAGGGCGAAGGTGAGGCGCGGCGGGACCTTCAAGCTGAGCGGCGTGATCAAGCGTACCTCCACGGATGCGGTCGCAGGGCCCGCAACTTGTGTCGCGGCTCAGAGGGTCGTGATCCGGCGCGACGTCCTGCGCGACGGACGTCCGAACGAGTACTCGGCGCTGAAGTCCGTCAAGAGCGGGCGCGGTGGCAGGTACAGCGCCAAGGTCACTGCCCGTCGCAGCGCGCGCTATCGGGCGACGGTCGCCCCCACCACTCGCTGCTTCAAGGCGGCCTCGCCGGCAAGGAGGGTGCGGGTCCGCACAAGAGGCTCGCGACCTTGCGGCCGGTCGTGGACGCGCACACCTGCGCGCGTCCACGGTTAGTGGCCACGGCGGGCTCTAGGTGAGTGAGCGGAAAAGTGGGGTTCCGGATTGCGGGATCACCGCCCCCCCTTGACCTGCTCCCACCTGTTCGAGTCCAACAGAGTCTGCCCCTCGATTGCTCCCATACTCCGGATGCGGGCCACGCGGTGGGAGTTGCACTTGTAGTGGAAGCTGTAGAAAGACCTTCCTGGCCATTGCCCCTGGCCATTGCCCCTCCAAGTCCCACAATAGAGAAATCAAGTCCCCGATCCACAACTCTTGACTATCGCCACCGTGTCCTTAGCGAAGACTGGATCAACGAGCAGATGAAGGGCAAGTCTTGCCGGGCGGCGGACCTCTTCGAGCACGCGACCAGGTTCTCCACCGCGAGCCTGCTGTGCGAGCTGGCCGCGGCGGCCGTCCGTTCGCTCGCCGAAGCCGCAGTTGACTAAGGTGCAGCCCGCACATGGAGGTCCGTCAGGCACTCAGGGCTGACGCGAGAACGTGGGACGCCGCAGGTTCGTACCTTTGCCATGTGGGATTTCCGTCAAGTCGCCTTACAACGCAGGGGTCGGCGTTCGAAGCCGTCACCGCCAACAAGAAAACTGCGCCGGCAGTAATGAACCTACTTGAGTATGAGGCAACGCCAGAGCGGCCGCTGTACATTCAACGTGTGACCGCCGTGATCTCTGGCGCGCGAAGGTACACGTTGGATGGGCTGATCGCGCTCGCCGCAGTTGGGGGCGTGCTAGACGTCGTCCTTAGGAATGACGCTTTGGCAGCACCTCGAACCACGCACTGGATTCTCGTACCTGGAATTGCGCTCGTGGTCTTACCGCTGCTTGGGCGTCGCAACTTTCCATTCGCCGCCCCGGCGTCGGTTTGGCTCCTCGCCGCCGCCATCTCGTTCATCGACGGGCGGCTCATCGTTTTCGCCGTCAGCGCGGCGCTGGCCGGACTGGCGGCAGCCTTCATGCTCGGCAATCTCGGAGAAACCGTTCAAGCGCGGATCGGCCTGGTCATCGTGCTCTGCGCCTCGCTCACCATCACCTATAACGACCCCCATGGATCCGTCGGCGATTACTTCTTCACACCGATGCTGTTCGGGCTCGCCTGGCTGACCGGCTACACGCTGCGTGAACGGGGCGCGCGGGCCGAACTCGCGGAGCGACGAGCGACGCTCGCCGAACTGGAAGCCGAGGTGGCGGCGCGCTTAGCCGTAGCCGAGGAGCGCGCGCGTATAGCCCGTGAACTTCATGACATCGTCGCCCACGCGGTTAGCGTGATGGTGCTTCAGATCGGCGCCGTGCGGCACAAGCTTCCCCACGGCCTCGAGGAGGACAAGGATGCGCTCGAAGGAGTCGAACGGGCCGGTCGCTCGGCCCTGGGGGAGATGCGACGCCTCCTCGGCGCGATGCGCGACGACGGACAAGATCCCGAATTGACCCCCCAGGCGGGACTCGATGATCTCGACGCCCTGCTGGAGCAGGTCGGGCATACGCGTCTCCCCGTGGAACTGCATGTGCAGGGAGATCGTTTCCCGCTCCCGCGCGCAATCGACCTTTCGGCTTATCGAATCATTCAGGAGGGCCTTACAAATGTCCTCAAGCATGCCCATGCCGACCGAGCCGACGTGACCATCTGCTACAAGACGAACGAGGCTACGATCGAGATTCGCGACGACGGCCGCGGGGCGGTGACCACCGATGGCCTCGGCCACGGGCTCGTGGGTGTACGTGAGCGGGTGAAGATCTACGGCGGCGAGATGACCACGGGAACGCCAGAGGGGGGCGGATTCATCCTGAGAGCGCGTTTGCCATTAAGCAGGGAGCGGCCATGACGATTCGTGTGCTGGTCGCCGACGACCAGGAGATGGTTCGCGCCGGCTTTCGTATGCTCCTGTCCCGAGAACCCGGAATCGAAGTCGTCGCCGAGGCAAGTAACGGGCGCGAGGCGGTCGAGAAGGCCTTCCGTTATCACCCGACAATCGTCCTGATGGATATCCGTATGCCCGAGCTCGACGGTCTCGAGGCCACCCGGCGTCTGCTCGCGGCCGACGAGAATGCACGAATTCTGATCCTGACGACGTTCGACCTCGACGACTACGTGTACGAGGCGCTTCGTTCCGGCGCTAGCGGGTTCGTCCTCAAAGACGATCCTCCCGAACAGCTTCTTGCCGCCATCCGGATCGTTGCCGGCGGAGAGGCGCTTCTCTCGCCAACCATCACGAAGCGCGTGATCAAGCAGTTCACGCGCATCCCCCATAGGCCTCCCCCGAAAGAGCTCGCCGATCTCACCGAGCGGGAGCTCGACGTCCTCCGCTTGCTCGTCCGCGGTCTCTCGAATGCCGAGATCGGCCGTGAGCTCTACATCAGTGAGACGACCGTCAAGACCCATATCACACACATACTCCAGAAGCTCGACCTTCGTGACCGCGTGCAAGCGGTTGTGCTCGCATACGAGACCGGTGTTTTTCGACACTGACCCCCCTCGCCCAACCGATCGCTAGGACGAGGGGGGTCGCTGGGCGGGAGACCGCTCTCCTTAGCCGGTCGTGGATCTCATCGAGGTCCAACCGGCTCGCGGTCCGGGCGCACATCCACAGTCGTCGTTGCGAGCATGTCGCGGGCGGACCGCGCCCGCGACATGTCGAAAATGATCAGCGTGAGGTTGGCTCCGGCAACTGCTCCGGCGACCGCCGTGACGACCACCAACAGCCCGTCCGTCGCATCGAAACCGAGCCAGGCGCCGGCGAGCGCGCCCGACGCGGCCGCCGCGAGTCCGATCCGCTCGCGCCGGCCGGACAAGTCCCCGGGCACCCATGACCAGTAGATGCCGAGCCCGACCGGCACGCCGATGGACAAGACTGCGAGCAGCTCGTCATCGAGAGGGACGCCGGGAATGGTGGTGAGGACGATTAAGGCTCCGAGGAACCATCCCCCAAAGCCGAGCACGATGGAGTAGAGCGAGCGCAGCAGCGCGCCAGTTTTGCGTGCGAAACGTCCTCGCTTGTGCACCCGGCGAGCCATCCACAGCAACGAGAGGACCGTGAGGAGGGCGGAGCCGAGCATCGCGCCGGCGATCCCCTTGGCGACTGCCGTCTGTGTGACCTCAGGCGTGAAGTCGACGCTTTGGGGCTCGTAGAGGGAGCCGTCGACCTTGCCGCTGTCGAAGAACGTGTTGATCAGGTGGCTGCCGGCTTCCGGCTGCTCTGCCCAGAACGACGTCGAGTGCCCGAACCCCGGCAGCACGACCTCATGGGCCTTAGGTAGGTAAGGGAGCAGCTCTTTAGTCGCGACTTGCGGCGGCGTCGCGAGGTCGAGGGCCCCGCCGATGAGGAGCGCCTCCACGTCCGACGTCCGCACCCGGTCGTACTTGCCTTGTTCCGATGCGGTCGGCCACGCGTCGGCCAGTCGTCCGCCAGCCCAGGCGAACGCGCTCGCCGCATAGCCGACCGAATCGCGCTCCTGGCCACCGGAGGAGAAGTAGTCGCGCGCCGCTGGGGCGTCGAGGCTTGCGGCGGCAGCGTACTGTCCCCAGACGAACGAGTCGGGGAAGAACAAGTTGGCGGCGAGCGACATGAGCCAGAACCCGCTCGCGTCACCCTCGGCGGCGGAGAGCCACGCATCGATCGTCGTCGGTGCGTTGAGCGGCGCCAGCTCCGATGTCGTCTCGATGAGCCCGTAGAAGGAGGTGGTGAGGACGTTGCCCTTGTTGATCGGGAGCAAGAACCAACGATCGGGAAGGTCCGAAGCCGTCCGCCCCATCGTCGCGGCGAGGTCGTCGCTCCGCTGGCTGCAACCGGTGTCTTTGGAGCACTGCTCGGCATAGCGCCCGACCTGCTCCTCGGATGTCTGCCTGTTCCAGACGAAGTGACCCGGCGGGTTCACCCCGATCAGCACCGAGCGGTGGATGCTTTCCGGATAGCGCCACGAGTAGATCAGCGCGGTGCGCGTGCCGGCGCTCTCGCTCACGAGATCGATACGGTCGTAGCCGAGGGCAACGCGTGCGGCTTCGAGATCATCGACCTGCTGCACCAGGCCGTAGCTTGCGAGATGGATGCCCTCGTGGGTGAGTCGATCCGCGCAGGCACGGTAACCGTCTGCGTGCGCGCGGAACGACTTCTCGCCGAGGAAGTCGGTGGATCGCTTGAGCGCCGACGCGACCTCCGGACAGTCGAGTCGGACCGACCCGTCGACACCGCGGTAGCCGACGAGCACGACATCGTGGTTGCCGGCGAACCGGCTGGCCCTCGGGAAGTCCATGTTCGTGATGCCGGGGCCCCCCTCAAGGCGGAAGACGGGTTCGCCCGGGTCGTCTGAGAGAGCTCGGATGCGGGTGACCGGCAGCGCGATGAGCCGCGACTTCGGATCTGCTCGATTCTCGGGCACGACCAACGTGCCACAGTCCGCGTCGTAGGTGCCGTTGTCTGTGGCGTACGTGCAGGGATCCATGACGAGATCGCCCGCCCGTGCCCCTGCTGGAACGGATACGGATGCGTCGGGTGCGAATCGGAGGTTGATGAGGCCGAGAGTCAGTAGTGCGATGAGTACAAGGGCGGTCACACGGGCCGGGGTCCAGATGTGGGTGGTTGAGGCTTGCATGAGCGGCTCCTTCCGTGTCGAGTGCATGCCCCGACGCTAGGACCCGCGTGGGCCCTGGAGCATCGTCGGTAGGCCGTGTCCTGTCTCCTACTCAGCGCGGATTTCGTCTCCTACTTTGGTGCGAGGAGGTGCGGGGGAGAGGCCAGGATGTGCGCGGTCTTCTCGTCCACATCCGGTCCACATTCCATCGTGCCCAAAACCCCTGTAGACTCAAAAAACAACGCTCACACGCTCTGAGGGCGCCTAACACGAGAGACAACCAGGTAGACACGACGTCCTGAGTGGGGTGATCGAC
This sequence comes from Actinomycetota bacterium, assembly GCA_046262355.1. GTDB lineage: Bacteria > Actinomycetota > CADDZG01 > CADDZG01 > WHSQ01 > DATADD01. The sequence continues at coordinate 6,283 of JBHEMX010000087.1, forward strand.
GCCGATCAGCAGGCAGTGCTGCTCTCTTCCGACGTAGATGACCTTTCCGTCGACGCCCAGAAAGCCACTCCATCGGGGCCGCAGCTCCTGTGAGACCTCAAGCGTGGTCTGGCCCTGCTGGCGGTCTCACCGACCCACGTGTTCAGGGTGACCCGCGAGATCGACCGTCCGAGGCGCCGCTCGAGAAGCGCAGCGAGTACGCGATAAGAGGCAAGAGACTGCACGTACAGGCGCACGGCTTCGAGAACCACATCGTCGGCGAAGCTCGCCCTTGGGCGCGCACTCTTGCGCGGGGAGGTGAAGCTGCGCGCGCAAGAGTGCGCGCAGCTTCCCACCGAGCGCGGTGGGAGACGTCGTTGTCCAGCCCTTGCGCTTGGTGTCGAGGCTGCCGCATCTCGGACAGCGGACCCGACGTTTTTTCCATCCGAGATCCTCCTCATCCGGTCGTTTACCGGATGGCTACCGCGAAAAGGGGTCCCGGCCTGGGATTTCGGGCCTCACGCGGACCCACTCAATCTGACGCCGTCCGAAAACGTGGGATGAGAGCCTCATCCGCGGGTTGAAATCCGGCTGAGAAGGCAGGAGCCCCTCCTTCTGCGCACGTCCAAACCTACGCGGGAGCGATCGGCGCATGGTGCGTCCCGTGCAACGTCGCGCTGAAGATCGTGTACGAAAGCTCGTGGCGGTCGAACGACCGGATGTCGGCAGCGGACGAAGCGGCAGCCGATGAACCGACGACGGGTGACGCGCGATGACCGCGCGCGCCGCCTCGCGTAGGGGGGTCGACGACCTGCTCGTCGTCGCGCTTGCCGCGGGACTGACGGTGGCGGCCGCCGCGGAGCGCGCGGGCGTGTCACCCGCCACCGTTACCCGTCGCCTTCGGGACGCGACGTTCCGAGCACGCGTGACCGACGCGCGCGCTCAAGCGGTCGAGCGCGCGGGGGCTCAACTGACGGCCGCCTTCAGCGCCGCGGTCGAGACGCTCGTCGCGCTGCTGCGAAGCCCCAACCACTCGGTCGCGATAGCCGCAGCGACGAGGATCCTCGATCTTGGCTTGCGATTGAGAGAGGCGCACGAGCTTGAGCAACGGTTGTGCGCGTTGGAAGCCGAGCGACGACCGGCGCTGAGGTCGCTTCCATG
>JBHEMX010000088.1:0-20629 GCA_046262355.1 Actinomycetota bacterium
AACGTGCGGCGGGGCAGAGACGGCGCGTACTACACATGCGAGCTGAATCGCCGGCAAGCATCGTTGGTTCCAGAGGAGCACCCTCGCACCGTCTATCTGCGGGAGGACAGGGCAGGGGAGAAGGTCGTCGAGTTCCTGAACACCCATGTGTTCGGGCCCGAGCGTGTCGACGCGCTCAGGGACGCGCTGGCGACCACGGCTCCCGAGGCCGACAAGGCTCAGGCCGAGGTCGAGCGTCTGCGCGGCGAGTTAGCGGGCTTGCAGACGAGGATCAAGCGACTCGTCACGAACCTCGAAGCTGAGGAGCCGAGCAGCGAGATCGCGACCGATATCCGGGCGCGCATGGATGAGTTGGCGAGGCTCAGAAGTAAGAAGCAGAGCCAGTTGGAGGCCGTGGAGAAGGAGGCGGCGCAAGTCCCGGACCCAGAGTCGGCCGAGGCCCTCGTGGCTGCTCTGCCGCTTCTGGACGTGGATTGGGAGCTTGTGAGCGACCAGGACTTCCCGGGAGCTTCTCGTGGCTCTCAACTTTGAGGCGAGCTATGACCCGACTAAGCGCGAGCTGAACATCAGGGTGACGTTGGTCCCAGAGCTAACGCATCCTGATGGGCCGCGCGCTCCCCTTTTGTTCGTGCCCCCGGCAGGATTCGAACCTGCGCACCTCGCTCCGGAGGCGAGTGCTCTATCCCCTGAGCTACGGGGGCCACGATCCTGACCTTATCGGCTCGGCCGTCATGTCCAGCTCATGTGCCCCGGCTCCGTCGAGGCGAGCGGGCGCCCGCCGATCGACGGGTTCCTTGGTGACACGAGCCCGCTTTTCGAGCTGGTTCACCCAAAGAAGGGGTGCGAGATGCCGGCCGCCGGCGCCATCCGGCCGAGTACCATCTCCGCCGTATGGCCGCGTCCAAGAAACGCATACTCATCTGCGACGATGACCCGGTGATCCTTCGATTGCTGCAGGTCAACCTCGAGCTCGAGGGCTATGAGGCGTTGCTGGCGCACCACGGCGCCAAGGCCGTCGAGGTGGCGACCACGGAGCTTCCCGACCTCATCATCCTCGACATCATGATGCCGCGCATGGACGGCTACGAAGCGATCCAGCATCTCAAGGCGAACGACACCACGAAGGACGTGCCGGTCATCTTCCTCTCGGCCAAGGCGCAGCCGTCGGACATCGAGCGGGGCAAGAGGTACGGCGTGGCCGACTACCTCACCAAGCCCTTCGATCCCACGGAGCTCCTGGAGGTCGTCGAGCGACTGGTCGGGTGAGTATCCTTAGCCATGCTCACGGACCAGCTCAGCGATCTCATCCTCGAGGCTCTCCAGAAGGCAGCAGCCGACGGAGAGGTGGTGCTCGAAGGCTCGCCGCCCATCACGCTCGAGCGGCCCAAGCGGCGCGAGCACGGCGACTGGTCCACGAACGTGGCGCTGGTCGTCGCCAGTTCGAGTGAGGGCGAGCCGCGCTCGCTCGCGCAAGCGATCATCGATCGTCTCCCGCCCTCGAACCTCATCGACCGCGCCGAGGTAGCCGGACCCGGGTTCCTCAATCTCCACCTCTCGCCGCTCTGGCTGCACGATGTCCTGCGGCGCGCCGCCGATGCCGAGACCCCCTTCGCACGTAGCACTGAGGGCTCGGAAACGCGAGTCAACGTCGAGTACGTGTCGGCCAATCCCACCGGCCCCGCCAACGTGGTCAGCGGGAGGCATGCCGCAGTGGGTGACGCCATCGCGAACCTCCTCGAGGCGACGGGATGCGAGGTCGTGCGCGAGTTCTACGCCAACGATGCGGGTCGCCAGATATGGCTGTTCGCGCGCTCGGTGGAGGCACATTACCTGCGCAGCTTCGGGAGGGAGGCGGAGCTTCCCGAGGACGGCTATCTCGGCAACTACGTCAAAGACCTGGCGGAGGACATAGCCGCGCACACCGGCGACGAGCTGCTCGATGTGGACGAGGAGAAGCGCGTTGCAACTCTGCGCGAGATGGCGCTGGCGCGCATGCTGGGATCGATGAGGCTCACGCTCGAGCGTTTCGGGACCCGCTTCGATCGGTGGTTCTCGGAATCATCTCTGCACGGATCGGGAGCGGTGAGCGCCGCCATCCAACGTCTCGAACAGAGAGGCTGGGTTGAAGAGCGCGATGGCGCAAGATGGTTCTTGACCTCCCGCCTCGGCGACGACAAGGATCGCGTGCTGGTGCGGTCCGACGGGACTCCTACCTATCTCGGAGCCGACGTTGCCTACATGCTGGACAAGTTCGAGCGCGGCTTCGATCGGCTGATCTACGTTCTCGGCTCCGACCACCACGGCACCCTAGCGGCCAGATCCGCGATGGCGGAGGCCCTCGGATTCGGGCGTGAGCGCGTCGAGTTCCCGCTGGTGCAGAACATCACGATCTTGCGTGGCGACGAGACCGTGGCCGCGTCCAAGCGCGCAGGAGTGTTGGTGCCGCTCGACGAGGTCGTGGAAGAGGTGGGTTCTGATGCGACGCGCTACACGTTTCTCACACGCTCCATCGACGCGCCGCTTGAGTTCGACGTCGATCTCGTCAAGGAGCAAGCTCCCGAGAATCCCGTCTATTACACCCAGTACGCACACGCTCGGATCTGCTCGATCCTGCGCAAGGCGGGCGAGCAGGGCCTCACATCAAGGCCCGGCGCGGCTCAGCTCGAGCGTCTCGGGCATGCGAGCGAGGACGCGCTCATGCGCAAGCTTGCGGCCTATGAGGAGGTCGTCCCGCAGGCGGCGCGCTTACGCGCGCCGCAGAGGATCGCTCGTTACGTCGAGGAGCTAGCATCCGCCTTCAGCGCGTTCTATCGCGACTGTCGCGTGGTGTCCGAAGACGCTGCTCTGACCCAGGCGCGCCTCGTGCTGTGCGAGGCGGCGAGACGAGTCATCGCCGACGCGCTCCGACTTCTCGGCGTGAGCGCACCGGAGAGGATGTGAGTGTGGAGTTCTTCCAGGTCGACGTCTTTGGAGACACGGTGTATCAGGGTAATCCGTTGGCCGTGTTCCCGAACGGCGAAGGCCTGTCGCGCACGCAGATGCAGACGTTGGCGCGAGAGATGAACCTGTCCGAGACGACCTTCGTCACGAATGTGCGGGACGACTCCTACGACGTTCGGATCTTCACCCCCGAGAGTGAGCTTCCCTTCGCAGGGCATCCGACCTTGGGCACGGCGTGGGTTCTGCAGGAGCTCGAACTGCTGCGCGGCGACGAGATATGGCAGCGATCCGCCGCAGGCGTGACCGTCGTGCGCAGTCGAGACGATGTCATGTGGTTCGAGCGGACGGGCGAGAGCGAAGCCGACCTCGACGAGCGCGATGTCGATTTCGGCGCGCGCATCGCTCGGGCACTTGGCCTCGATGCTCATCAGATCGGGCTGGAGGCGCGCGAGCTCGGTCGCGCCGGACGGCTGAGGCCCGCTTATGCGAACGCCGGCGTCCGCGAGCTCATGGTTCCGCTGCGCGATCTCGCCTCGCTGGAGTCCTGCCGCCCACGCTCGGACCTCCTTGCCGAGGCTTCGGCTTCGGGTGCGTACTGCTTCACCGCTCCTCAGGCGGGGCGCGTTCGTGCGCGCGGCTTCTTTCCCCGGTTGGGCATCGCCGAAGATCCCGCGACCGGGGCTGCGGCCGCCGCGCTGGGCCTCTACCTCGCCCGCAGCATCGGGGCGATAGAGCTGCAGATAGCCCAGGGGATAGAGATGGGACGTCCCTCTCGTATCGAGGTGCGGGCCGAGCCCGGGCGCGTGGAGGTCGGTGGGTCGTGCCACCTCGTACTAACCGGACGTCTGGAGCGTGTGCCTTGAGCGACGCCGCGCGGCATCTCGACAAGCGAGTGGTGCGCGTCGGGCTGCTGGGCTGCGGAACCGTCGGCGGAGCCACCGTTCGCATACTCCAGCGGCACGCGCGCGATCTTGCGGAGCGCGCCGGCGCGCCGGTCGAGGTAGGCAAGGTCGCCGTGCGAGACGTTGCCAGACGGCGCGCCCTGCAGCTTCCGTCCGAGGCGTGGACCGGCGAAGCGTGGGACGTCGTGCACGACCCGTCTATCGATATCGTGGTCGAGGTCATCGGCGGACTCGAGCCGGCGCGCTCGCTGATCCTCGAGGCGATCCGCTGTGGCAAGCACGTCGTCACCGCGAACAAGGAGCTGCTGTCGTCGTCAGGCCGAGAGGTCTTGGAGGCAGCCGAGCAAGCAGGGGTGGACGTGCTCTTCGAGGGGTCGGTGGCCGGCGGGATCCCCATCATCCGCCCGATGAAGGAGTCGCTCGCCGGCGATCGCGTGACGCGGATCATGGGCATAGTGAACGGCACGACCAACTTCATGCTCACGCGCATGTCGGAGAACGGCGAAACGTTCTCCGATGCGCTCGGCGAGGCTCAGCTGCGAGGCTACGCCGAAGCCGATCCCGGGGCGGACGTCGACGGCTCCGACGCCGCCTCTAAGCTGGCGATCCTCGCGTCGATCGCCTTCAACGCGCGCGTGGCCGCAACGGACGTCGAGCGCGAGGGGATCGGAAAGGTCACGCCGCGCGACATCGCCGCGGCGCACGATCTCGGCTACGAGGTCAAGCTGTTGGCGGTGGCCGAAGCGGAGGACGGACAGATCTCGGCGCGCGTCAATCCCGCGATGGTCCCTAAGACTCATCCACTCGCAGCCGTGCGAGACGTCTTCAACGCGATCTTCGTCGAGGCCGAAGAGGTCGGCGAGCTCATGTTCCTCGGCCGGGGGGCGGGGGGAGCGCCGACGGCGTCCGCGGTGGTCGGCGACATCGTCGAGATCGTTCGGAACATCTCGACCGGAGGACGCAGCGCCGGATGCACCTGCTATCACGACCGCGCGCGCATCCGTCCGCAGGAGCAAGCCCATGCCCGCTACTACGTCGTGCTGTCCGTGCTCGATCAACCCGGTGTCCTCGCCGCGGTGGCGGGAGCGTTCGCGACACACGACGTCTCCATCGCGAGCGTTCGTCAAGAGGGCTTCGGCGACGAGGCGACGCTGGCGCTCATAACCCACGCCGCAACTGAGGGCGCGCACGAAGCGACCTTCAGAGATCTCGAGGCGCTCGGGGCGGTGCGCAGCGTCGAGTCGACCATCCGGGTTCTGGGAACGCCGGAAGGATGAGCACCGCAGCGCTCACCGTCGCCGGCAGTAGGGGAGTCATCCGGCGTTACTTCGAGCACCTTCCGGTGTCTGACTCAACGCCCATCGTGACTCTCGACGAAGGCGACACGCCGCTGATCTTCTCGGAGCGGTTGTCCGCCGCGGTCGACGCAGACGTATGGCTCAAGTACGAGGGGCTCAATCCCACCGGGTCTTTCAAGGACCGCGGCATGACGCTCGCGATATCCAAGGCGCTCGAGGCAGGCTGCAAGACGGTCGCGTGCGCGTCGACCGGCAACACGAGTGCATCGGCGGCCGCCTATGCGGGGCGCGCCGGGCTCGTCTGTGCGGTGTTGATCCCACAGGGCAACGTCGCCGCTGGAAAACTCGCTCAGGCGCTCGTGCACGGAGCGCGCGTACTCGAGATCGACGGGAACTTCGACCACGCGCTGCAGTTGACGAGGGACATCGCGCGCGAGCATCCGGTGACGCTCGTGAACTCGGTCAACCCACACCGGATCGAGGGACAGAAGACGGCGGCCTTCGAGATCGTCGAAGCGCTCGGGCGCGCCCCGGACCTGCACCTCATGCCCGTCGGCAACGCCGGCAACATCACCGCCTACTGGCGTGGCTACAAGGAGGCGTGCGCCGAGGGGTGGTGCGACGTCGCGCCGAGGATGTTCGGTTTCCAGGCCGAGGGTTCAGACCCGATCGTGAGGGGCGAGCCGATCGCCGAGCCGAAGACCGTGGCCTCCGCGATACGGATCGGCAACCCCGCCTCGTGGAGCGGTGCGACCGAAGCCGCCGCCGTCTCCGGAGGCGCGATCGCATCCGTGCGCGACAAGGAGATCATCGAGGCGTATCGCCTGCTGGCGTCGGAGGGCGTGTTCGTCGAGCTTGCGTCCGCCGCAGGCGTCGCAGGGCTGCATCAGCTTGCCCTCAGAAGGGCCGTGCCGCGCGGCGCAACCGTCGTCTGCGTGCTGACCGGCCACGGGCTCAAGGACCCGGACTGGGCCACCGCGACGGCTCCGCGACCACGGCGAACGCCGGCCGACGTCGGAGCGATCCTCGAAGCGCTGGAGCTCGCGTGAAGGTAGCGAGCGAGAAGGAGGTCACATGCCCGCCGCCGTCAAGGTAAGCGTGCCGGCGACCGTTGCCAACATCGGTCCCGGCTTCGATGCTCTCGGCGTGGCGTTGCGCATGCACCTCGAGGTCGAGATCGAGCCGCGGCGCGACACGGTCGAGATCATGGTCGAAGGCGAGGGCGCGGAGCAGCTTCCTGCCGACGACCAGAACCTCGTCATCCGGTCGATGAACCTGTTCTTCGACCACGTCGCGCGCCGCCCGGCGGGCTATGCGGTGCGCGTGCGCAACCCCATCCCACTGGCGTCGGGGCTCGGCTCATCCGCGGCCGCCGTGGTGGCCGGCCTCGTCGTCGCCCGCGCTCTCACCGGACGCGCGGTCCCGCAGTCCGAGATGGTGTCGCTCGCCACCGAGATGGAGGGTCATCCCGATAACGTGATGCCAGCGCTGCTCGGAGGCTTGGTGGTGTGTTACAGAGCGGCCGGGAACGAGCTTCGGCACTTCCGCCTCGAACCGAATGAGCGGCTGGTCCCGATCGTCGCCGTCCCGCGCTCGGGCTACCCGACCCTCGCGGCGCGCAATGTCCTGCCCCAGGACGTTTCCTTCTCGGATGCTCAGTTCACCGCGTCGCGCGCCGCCCTGGTCGTTGCGGCTCTCACGGACGGGGCCGGGACCGAGGTGCTCGCCGAGGCGATGAGCGACCGGCTTCATGAGCCCCATCGTCTCGAGCTCATGCCCGAGACCGCGGCCGTACACGAGACCCTGCGCGCCGCGGGCGTCGCGGTGGCTCTAGCCGGAGCAGGCCCGTCGCTGTTGATAGTCGCCCCCCGTCCCGAGGCCGCGATGCGCGCCGAGCAGGTCAGGCGCGTGTGTCGCGCTCGCAGCGCGGGATGGAGGGTCTTCGTCAGCGAGTGGGAGTCACGGGGGGCAACGACGACGCCGTAGGGAGGGTGGCCTCTAGCGGCGGGGCTGGCGCGCCGTGGTGTCGTCGACGGTCCTGTCGGTCGTGGCGCGGTTGTCCCGGTCGGTCGTGGCGCGCTCGTCGGTCGTCGTCGTGCGGTCGGCGTCGGACTGGGGGGGCGCAACCGGGGCCGGACGCTGCGAGAGATGACGACCCTCGACCTCGTCGGCCGCACGTCGCTCGAGCTTCGTGTGCCAGCGAGCGCCGAGGCCGCCCCCGAGGCCGCCGCCGAGGAACATGGCGACCACCGCCGCGATCCCTATGCCGACGCCCCACTCGATGGCGATGTCCTGCTCGAGCGGGAGACGCGCGTTCTGGAAGGGGAGGTTCATATCGGCGGTCGCGCCGAGGCCGGCCGCGATGCCGCCCACGAGCAACGCCATGATGATCGCGAGCAACGGCACGAGGAGCCCGTTGATCAAGCCGGCGCCGCGTGCCATGCGCCCGGCGGTGTAGCCGCCCCAGAGATAGGCGAGGAACTGCGCGATCACGAAGGCGATGCCTCCGGCGATCCCGGCATCCACCACGTCGCTGCCGGTGATGTTGTCGTCGACCACGCCCGAGGCCGCGAGCACTCCGCCGATCAGGGCGGAGAGGAGGAAGATGGCACCGAAGGAAACGACGACTCCGGTCAGGATGCCGCCGGGTGAAACGCCACCACGCGCTCGCGGAGCGCGCTCGATGGTGGCTGCCCGGTCGTCTTTGACGCCCCTGCGTCTTAACATCGTGATCCCCTTGTTGAAGCGGCCGACGGTCCCTAGCGTTTTCCCCTTCTCGACGGGGTTCTAATCCTGCGTCTGGAGCTGCCGCCATCCGTTACGTCGCTGTCGTAGACGGTGAGCACTACCCTCCCGTGATCGAGGCCGCCCTCGCGGACGTCCGGCGCGCCGGCCACGAGGTTGTCGGGGCGGTCATGGCGGGAGGAAGGGAGAAGCTTCCTCCCGGCGGGCTCGAGTTGGCGGGCATACGGATGATCGCCGCTGCCTCTCCCGAGGCCGGTCTTGCGGCAGCACTCGACGACGTCACGCCCGACGCGGTGCTCGATCTCTCCGACGAGCCCGTCCTCGACTATCGCAGGCGGCACCGGATGGCGGCGATAGCTCTGGAGCGCGGCGTCCGCTACGAGGGCGCCGACTTCTCGTTCACATCCCCGCCTCGGCCCCGGCTTGCCACGAAGCCGACGCTCGCGATCGTGGGAACCGGCAAGCGGACGGGAAAGACGGCGGTCTCCGGCTTCGCCGCGCGCACGCTGGCGGCGGGCGGGATTGCGCCCGTCGTGGTCGCCATGGGACGCGGTGGGCCGGCCGAGCCGGAGGTCGTGCGCGGCGACGCCATCGCACTGACGCCGTCGGACCTTCTCGGGATCGCGGACTCCGGCAAGCATGCGGCGTCTGACTACATCGAGGACGCGCTCCTGGCACGGGTCCCGACGGTCGGCTGCCGCAGATGCGGCGGCGGGCTCGCGGGAGCCGTCGAGTTCTCGAACGTCGGCAGGGGGGTCGAGGTTGCAAACGAGCTGCCGGGACAGATCTTGCTGCTCGAGGGCTCCGGTTCAGCACTGCCGCCGGTGCACGCGGATGCGACGGTTCTGGTGGTGCCCGCCTCGATCCCTCTCGGATACATCGAGGGCTACTTCGGCCCGTACAGGCTGTTGCTCGCGGACCTCGTCCTCGTTACCATGTGTGAAGAACCCCAGGGATCTCCTTCTCGCATCTCCTCGCTCTCCTCCTGCATCCGTGAGACGCTGGTTTCACTAAGGGGCGGTCGGGGCGGTCGAGACGAGGTCGAAGTGGTTCGCACCGTCTTTCGTCCATCTCCCACCCGCTCGGTCGAAGGAACCAAGGTCTGCGTGGCCACGACGGCTCCAGAGAGCGCGGGGGGATCGATAAGGAGCCACCTGGAGATGGAGTTCGGGTGTCGAGTCGTCGGGATGACCCACTCGCTGTCGGATAGAGGCAGGCTCGAGTCAGACCTCGACACCATCATGAAGGGAGCGGAGATCCTTCTCTGCGAGATAAAGGCTGCGGCGATAGACGTCGCCACGAGAAGAGCGCTCGGCGCCGGACTGGACGTCGTCTACATGGACAACGTCCCGGTCGGGGTCGGCGCCGACCGGCCGGAGGGCGCGCTGCGACGCAGCGCGAACCTGGCCCTCGCTCGCTTCGAGAGCTCCGCGTGACCGAATCCCGGCGCAAGCGGGTCTTCATCGCCGAACGAGAGCACGGCCTGCCCTACTCCAAGGGGCTGACGGCCTCGTCGCTGATGGTCACCGGCCTCGGACCCGCCCATTCCTACGCGGTCGCCAACCGCGTTGAGGAGGAGCTGCACGCGCTCGGCGAGGCTACTGTGTCGGAGGAGCGGCTAAGAGACCTCACCGTGGACGTGCTACGTCGCGAGGCCGGAGACAAATACGCGGAGGCCTTGATCAAGTGGCAGTCCATAGCGGAGCTCGACATGCCGCTGATCATCCTTCTCGGGGGCGCGACGGGCGTCGGCAAGTCGACGATCGCGACACAGCTCGCCGGGCGCCTCGGCATCATCAGGATCGTGTCAACCGACGCGGTGCGCGAGGTCCTGCGCAGCGCCTTCACCGCAGAGATGTTCCCCACGCTCTACGCATCATCCTTCGAGGCGGACAAGGCTGTGCGTCAGCCGATCCCGCACTCGGGCGACCGGCTCATCATCGGGTTTCGGGAGCAGGCGGCTGCGGTCGCGGTCGGCGCACAGGCCCTTATCGACAGGGCGATAGCCGAGAACACCGATCTGATCCTCGAGGGCGCGCACCTCGTGCCGGGATTCCTGCAGAGCGTCGAGAGCGACCAAGCGGTCATCGTGCCCCTCCTGCTAACCGTGGATGACGAAGAGCTTCACCGCAGCCATTTCTACTGGCGGAATCGGGAGGCTCGCCCGAAAGACCGCTACTTGCATGGATTCAAGAAGATCCGCCGCCTCCAGAAATACATGATCTCTTCGGCGCTGATGCGCGGCGTGCCGACGATCTCGCATGACGACCTCGATGCGACCCTTTCCGAGATCATCGACCACGTCATCACGAAGGCGCTTGCCACCGTCGAGCGGGCCAAGCCTCCCGCAGGCGAGCGTCCGCTCGAGAAGGCCGTCCGGGTCGCGGACCGTAACCGACCCGGCGAAGGTTCGCAGAGGAGCATCTCGCCGTGAGCGACCTCGCCTGCACCGAACCTAGTGACAAGCGGCTGTTTTGCTGTAAGCTGGGGAATACCGCAGACGCCCCACGGTTCTCACTGATGTCTGCAAGTTCTTCGCCGGGGCTCTCGCAATCCCTGTTCTGGCGGCGAACGCGCACCATCCGAGCCTCGTCGGGCGTGGCGGCCCGGACGCCCACTTTGCGTCCTCACCGTTGACGGTTTTTCGGTCGCCGGTCGAAGCAGCCGCTGGGCGACACCAGGATCACGGGTTCTTTAGATCACTGGGAGGCGGCAGGGCCCATCTCGGGCGCACCTCTTCCCTCGATGCAGGAGGCATAACGTGGCCGAAACCTTGGACCGCTCCCTACTGGAGAGCAAAGCGGTCTCGGAGCTACGAGAGATAGCGAGGTCCCTGGACCTCAAGGTGACCGGGATGAAGAAGTCCCAGATCATCGACATGATCACACAGAATGGGAACGGCGCGCCGAGGCGCGGGCAGGACAGCGCGGCCGTGACCTCGCCCACCCCCGAGGCGCCGCGCGAGCGTGAGGTGGCCCCTCCCCTCGAGGCCGTCAAGGCGGGCGACGGCTCGAGCGGAGACCGGCAGCCCGGCCCGGAGGGAAGCCCGCAAGGCTCCGGCGGCCCAGAGGGAAGCCCGCAAGGCTCCGGCGGCCCGGACGGGAGCCGGCAGCGCCCCGCTGGAGAGGGCAACGGACAGGCGGCCGGCGTGCGCGACGAGGACGCCGTGGAGGAACGCGAGCGGAGCGACGAGCGCGATCCGAGACGCCGTCCCCAGGGGCGCGACAATCGCGCCCGCCCGCGTGAGAAGGCCGAGCCGCGCGAGGGGCGTAATCGGCGCCGGCGACGCGGACGAGGAAGCGGCGTCCCGCACTATCTCAAGGACGACCATTGGGAGGACCTCGAGGCAGAGGACGACCCGAACGCCGAGGTCCGCACGGGCATCCTCGATCTGCTGCCCGAGGGTTACGGCTTCCTCAGGACGACGGGGTACCTGCCGGGCGACAAGGACGTCTACGTCTCGGCCTCTCAGGTGCGCCGGTTCCACCTCCGCAAGGGGGACGAGGTCACCGGGTCCGTGCGCTCACCCAAGGAATCCGAGAAGTATCAAGCGCTGCTGAAGATCCATCAGATCAACGGGGTCGATCCCGAGCACGTCCAGCGTCGCCCGCGCTTCGCGGACCTCACTCCGCTGTATCCCGAGCAGCGATTGACCCTGGAGCAACCCGAGGGCGGGCGCCACATCACGCCGCGCATCATCGACCTGGTTGCGCCGATCGGAAAGGGTCAGCGAGGGATGATCGTGAGCCCTCCGAAGGCCGGCAAGACGACGGTCATGAAGGAGATCGCCAACGCCGTCCGGCGGAACAATCCCGAGGTGCACCTCATCGTTCTGCTCGTCGACGAGCGCCCCGAAGAGGTCACCGACATGCAGCGTTCGGTCGATGGCGCCGAGGTCATCTACTCGACGTTCGACAGGCCGTCCGACGACCACATCCAGGTGACCGAGCTGACGCTCGAGCGCTCCAAGCGCCTCGTCGAGATGGGCAGGGACGTCATGGTCCTGCTCGACGGGATCACGCGACTGTCGCGTTCTTACAACCTAGCCACGCCCGCCTCGGGCCGGATCCTTTCCGGTGGCGTCGACTCGACCGCCCTCTATCCTCCGAAGCGCTTCTTCGGGGCCGCGCGTAACATCGAGCACGGCGGATCGCTCACGATCCTGGCAACAGCGCTCGTCGAGACCGGCTCCCGGATGGACGAGGTCATCTTCGAGGAATTCAAGGGCACCGGTAACTGGGAGCTCAAGCTCGACCGCAGGATGTCCGAGAAGCGCATCTTCCCAGCAATCGACATCCAGAGCTCGGGAACGCGCAAGGAGGAATTGCTCCTGAATCCTGCCGAGCTGCAGCTCGTGTGGCGCCTGCGCCGAGTGCTGCACGCGCTCGAGGGAGGCGGCGCACTCGAGCTCTTGATCGACAAGATGAAGGCAACCAGCGGCAACGAGCAGTTCCTGCGAGAGATAGCGAAGGTTCCGGTCAAGGAATAGGACGGGGAATAGGGGCGACCTACGGGATGTTGTTCGGGCTCGGTTGGCCTGAGTGGCTGACCATCATCGGGCTCGTCGGCGGCTTGTTGCTGACCTTCGTGATCATGGCGAGGGCATCCGTAAGATACGAGGAGGCTCGCCGCCGCCGAGAGCAGCTCCGGCAGGGGCCAGGAAAGGAAGAAACGTGAAGCAAGGCATCCATCCCGAATACATGGAGACCCGCGTGACGTGTTCCTGCGGGAACTCGTTCATCACACGCTCGACGAAGCCGGAGATGCACGTCGAGCTGTGCAACCAGTGCCATCCCTTCTATACCGGCAAGCAGAAGCTCGTCGACACCGGCGGGCGCGTCGAACGCTTCCAGAAGAAGTACGCGCGCAAGGCGCCGTCGGCGGCGTCGCCCGAGCAGGCCGAGAGCCAAGCTCAGTCGGGTTAGGTGTCACAGACCCCCGGCGGCCGGCCCTCGATCGGCGGACAGGCGGTCCTCGAGGGTGTGATGATGCGCGGGCCGACCTCGTGGTCGGTCGCGTGCCGCCGCCCGGACGAGTCGATCACGGTCGAGCGGTTCCCGTTGCCGGGATCGGAGCTCCATCCGTGGCTCAAGTGGCCGCTCGTGCGAGGTTGCGCCGTGCTCGGCGAGTCGCTCGCCATCGGCGTCAAGGCGCTGATGATCTCGGCGAACCAGGCGCTCGAGGACGAGGAGCAGCTCAGCGACAAGCAGCTCGGCTGGACGCTCGGGACCGCGATGGTGCTGTTCTCGGCGATCTTCATCGTGCTGCCGGTGCTCGGTACACGTCTGCTCGAGAACCTGCTCGGTCTTGGCGCGGAGGACGGTTCGAAGCTCGTGTTCAACCTGATCGAGGGCACGATCAGGCTCACGATGTTCGTCGGTTACCTGTTGCTGATAGGACAGTTCCAGGACGTTCGGCGCGTGTTCCAGTACCACGGCGCGGAGCACAAGACGATCTACGCTTATGAGAACGGTGACGAGCTCGTGCCTGCCGAGATCGACGAGAAGTATTCGACGCTGCATGTGCGTTGCGGTACGAACTTCTTGTTTATCGTGCTGTTCATGACGATCATCGCTCACTTCTTGCTCGATCTGTTCGTGCCGGCTGCACTGCCGCTGCGGATCGCGATGCGCCTCGCGGTCATTCCGGTGCTTGCGGGGATCTCCTACGAGGCGATCAAGCTTGCGTCTCGCAACGAGGATTCCGTGATGTTCAAGATCTCGATGCTCCCAGGGCTGGCGCTGCAGAAGATCACAACCAAACCTCCGTCGCTCGATCAGATCGAGGTTGCGATCGCTGCGATGGAGTCCGTGGCGCGCGACATCCCCGACGCACGCATCGAGGCGGGTCCTGAGTCCCCCGTGGCCTGACGTGATGCAGTTACCCGAGGCGCGCCTCGAGGAGATGGAGTCGAGGTTCGAAGAGGTCGAGCGGTTGCTCTCCGATCCCGCCCTCGCATCGCGTCTTCAGGAGCTCCGGGCCCTGGGCAAAGAGCATTCGGAACTGCGCGACACGGTCGAGGACTGGCGCGCCTATCGGCGCGCCGCGGCCGACGTCGCCGAGGCGAAGGCCATGCTCGCCGGAGCCGAGGGAGACGAGCAGGATTACCTCCAAGACGAGATCTCGGGGCAAGAGGCGGTCGCCGCGCGCCTCGGCGCGCGCATCAGGGAGGCGCTGACGCCCAAGGACCCGAACGACGAACGCGACGTGATCATGGAGATCCGCGCGGGGGCCGGCGGGGACGAAGCAGGGCTCTTCGCGGCCGAGCTGTTCCGCATGTACTCGCGCTACGCCGAGACCAAGAGATGGAAGCTCGAGATGTTGTCGTCGAGCGAGACCGGCGTGGGTGGTTTCAAGGACGCGACCTTCGCGATCAAGGGCAAGGGCGCGTACTCCCGGCTCAAGTACGAGGCGGGCGTGCATCGCGTTCAACGAGTGCCTGTGACCGAGTCCAGCGGACGAGTACACACGTCTGCCGTCGCCGTCAACGTGCTTCCGGAGGCTGAAGAGGTGGAGGTGGAGGTCGATCCCAACGACCTGCGCATCGACGTTTACAGGTCGAGCGGCCCCGGCGGGCAGTCCGTCAACACGACGGACTCCGCGGTCCGCATCAAGCACCTGCCGACGGGCATCGAGGTTGCATGCCAGGATGAGAAGTCGCAGATCCAGAACCGGGCAAAGGCTATGCGGATCCTAAGGGCACGGCTGTTGCAGGCCAAGCAGGAAGAGCAGCAGCGCGCGTTGGCGGAGGAGCGGCGCGCCCAGGTGCGCACCGCCGATCGCTCGGAGCGCATCCGCACCTACAACTTCCACGAGAACCGCGTGAGCGACCATCGCATCGGCTTCACGGTGCATCGCCTCGGCGAGATCCTCGAGGGCGGCCTCGACGATCTCATAGACGCGCTTGACCGCGGACTCGTGACGGATGGGCGGGCGGAGCCGAGCTGATCACGGCCCCCAGGCTGGTGGCAACCGTCTCGCAGGTCCTTCGAGAGGGAGGCGTCGTTCACGCAACCCAAGAGGCAGTGTGGCTCATAGAGGCGGCCACCGGATGCAGCCGGACGGACCTCTTGATCCGGCGCGCCGACATGGATGAGCCCGACGCCGAGCGCGCTCTCGAGCTAGCGCGCCGGCGCGCCGCCGGGGAGCCACTGCAGTACCTCACCGGCATCGTCGGGTTCAGGCGACTCGAGCTGGCCGTGGGCCCGGGGGTATTCATCCCGCGGCCCGAGACGGAGCTGGTCGCGGAACGAGCGATGGAGCTGCTGCCCCCACACGGCACGCTCGTGGACGTCGGAACGGGCTCGGGAGCGATCGCTCTGTCCGTGGCGGTCGAGCGACCGGATGCCTTCGTCGTCGCAACAGAATCGTCGTCCGACGCCCTCCGTTATGCAACGCGCAATGCGGAGAGGTGCCATGCGTCGGTCGAGTTCATCTTGTGCGACCTGCTCTCGGGAGTCCCGAGCTCGCTGCGCGGGATAGTGGACGTGTGTGTGTCGAACCCTCCATACGTGCCGCTGAGCGAGGGCGCCGCGCTCCCGCGCGACGTCGTCGATCACGAGCCGCACCTAGCTCTGTTCGCGGGCGGCGATGGACTCGGCGTCCTCAGGAGGGTTGCGAGTGAGGCGCGCGCGTGGTTGCGCAGCGGTGGGTGGCTCGTGCTCGAGATCGGCGACCGCCAGGGTGCTGTGGCGGGACCACTCCTGCATGACGCGGGCTACCGCGAGGTGGCGGTGAGGCGAGACCTCGCGGGGCGGGAACGGATCGTCGAGGCAACGATATGAGAGACCCGGCAGACATCGGGCGAGCGCTCGAGGCGGTGCGAGCCGGGCGTCTCATCGTCATGCCGACGGACACCGTCTACGGGGTCGCCGCGCACCCGGATGCCGCAGGCGCGATCTTCGGCGCCAAGAAGAGGTCGCGCGACAAGGCGCTTCCGGTGCTGGCGGCCCACCTCGCCGATCTCTCTCCCGTGGCCGTCGTAGACGAACGCATCTCGATGCTCGCGCGCGCGTTCTGGCCCGGTCCCCTAACCCTGGTCCTCGAGCGCGCCGCCGGGTTCGACGCCGATCTGGGCGGCCGCGCCCGGACGGTCGCCGTGCGGGTCCCCGCTTGTTCCGTGGCTCTCGCGCTCTTGCGACGCTCGGGCCCCCTCGCGGTGACGAGCGCGAACCGTTCGGGAGAGCCCGCCGCGACATCGGTCGACGAGGCGCGCCGGAGCCTCGGCGACGCCGTCGACGTCTTCATCGACGGGGGGCCGCGCTCGGGCGCGCCGTCCACCATCGTCTCGCTCGTGGGCAACATCTCGGTGTTGCGAGAGGGCTCCCTGAAGGCAGCCGAGGTCCTTGCGGTGGCGGGGCGCTAGAGGTTCGAGTACTTGTCCTCGAGGTAGGTCAGCAGCGGCCGCGCATCTACCGACGCGCCGGTGACGTCCTCCATGAGTTCACGCGCCTCGAAGACGTAACCGTGTCGGTGGATGTTCTCGCGCAGCCATTCCAGCAGTGGCCTCATATCCCCCGAACGGATGTCCCCGTCGAGCGTGTCCAACTCCGCGCGCGCCCTTCGGTCGATCGCCGCTGCGTACAGGTTGCCGATCGTGTAGGTCGGGAAGTAACCCATGGCGCCGATCGACCAATGCATGTCCTGAAGAACCCCCTCGGAATCGTTCTCCGGTCGGATACCCAGATATTCCTCCGTCGCATCGTTCCAGGCACCCGGAAGCTCGGACACCTCGAGCTCGTCGCGAAACAGCGCGAGCTCGAGCTTGAAGCGCAAGGCCACGTGGAGGTTGTAGGTCAGCTCATCGGCGCTCACCCGTATGAGCGTCCGCTGTACGTGGTTGACGCCTCTGTAGAACTCCTGGGGAGTTGTCATCGCGATCTCCTCCGGGAAACGATCCTTGAGATGTGGGAGCAGGAAGTCGGTGAACGCGCGGCTCCTGCCGATCTGGTTCTCCCATAACCGGGACTGCGACTCGTGCATCCCCAGCGACGGCACGCGGCCGACCGGAAGCCCCAACAATCCCGCCGGGATGCCCTGCTCATAAAGAGCGTGGCCGGTCTCGTGTATCGCTGCATAGATCGAGCCGAGCACTCCTGTGGTCTCCGTGCGCGTCGTCTGACGTACGTCGGCAGGGCCGATCTGGATCGTGAACGGGTGAGGCGAGCTGTCGAGGCGCCCGCGCGCCACATCGAAGCCGAGTTGTTCGACCAGCCAGCGACAGAAGCTGTGTTGCTTCGCGTCGTCGTAGGACGCGTACAGGAACGGGGCACGCTCATGGTCCGGCTCCAGCGCCGCATCGGTGATCGGCTTCAAGCCGCGCACGAGCTCGTCGAACATCGCTGCGGTCTCCGACGTCTTGGCGTGCGGCTCCCACAGGTCGAGGAGCGCGTCGTAGCGCTCCTCGTCCCAGCCGAGGGCATCCGCTTCGTGCTTCTTGAGCTCGATGAGGCTACGGAGATGCGGTTCCAGGATCGAGAAGTCCGAGGCCGGACGAGCGACGGTCCACGCCTGGTATGCAAGCCCGCGGACCTTGGCGAGATCTCGCACCAGCTCCTCGGGCACCTTCGTCGCCTGCCCGTGATCGCGCTCGAGCACCCTCACGCTCGCTCGCTGCACGTCGTCGAGCGAGTCGTCGGAGGCCAGCTCGCGCAGTAGGTCACCGATCTCTGGAGCCGTGAGGAGGCGATGGGCGGCGCTCTCCAGCGTCGCCACCACGCGGGCGCGGGCGGGGGCGCCCTCCGGAGGCATCATGACCTGTTGATCCCAGTGCAGCAGACGGATCGCGCCGGCGTAGTCGTGCAGTTCGTGCAGCTTGGGTGTGAGGGCGTCCCACGATCTGCTCATCCTCTGAAGCTACCTGGTTCCTTCCGCGGTCCTCGTCGCGTGATGTTGGTGATGCTGAGCCATGCGGGGGATGGTGTGATGATGCTGAGTCATGCGGGTCTTGATCGGATGCACCGGGAACCTATGTCGCTCGCCGATGGCCGCGGCACTGATGAGGCACGCCTTGGTGCAGAG
Source organism: Actinomycetota bacterium (assembly GCA_046262355.1). Classification (GTDB taxonomy): domain Bacteria; phylum Actinomycetota; class CADDZG01; order CADDZG01; family WHSQ01; genus DATADD01. Next base: position 17,906 of record JBHEMX010000088.1, read on the forward strand.
GGGCCGCGAGGACATCGAAGTCGTCTCGGCCGGAACGATGGCCGGTCCGGGTTCTCCGGCGTCGCCCCATGCGGTGACCGTTCTGGCCGACAGAGGCGTGGACCTCTCGGAGCACCGCTCGCGCCCACTCACGCGCGCCGAAGTACTCACTGCAGACCTCGTCATCGCGATGGAGCGCGCCCACGTTCGAGAGGTGACACGACTGGCGCCCGAAGCCGCCGAGAAGGTCCTGTTGCTCAACGAGCTCGCCGACATGGACACGAGGCGCCTTCCCGACGCAGGTTCGGGAGTGGAGCGGCTGGAGGCGCTGCTCGCTGCGCCGCGGCCTCGGCGCGCCGCTCGCCTCGACGTCACCGATCCGTACGGCAGATCGCTCAGCGTGTACACGCGCTCCGCGCGCGACATAGAGGAGGCGGTCGAGGCGCTCGTGGAGGCGCTTTGCGCCCGCGAGCTGCCGGACTGACGTGGGCGCGCGCGAACGGCGCCGACGACGGGGGCGGTCTTAAGATGCCCACGTGAGGATCGTGCTGGGAGCCGACCACGCCGGGTACGGGTTGAAGAAGGACGTTGCCGACTACCTCGCGCGGCTTGGACACGAGGTCGTGGACCTCGGAACCGCATCGGAAGAACGGGTCGACTATCCGCCGGTATGTGCGGCCGTGGGGCGCGCCGTGGTCTCGAACGAGGCCGACTTCGGCATCGTCATGGGTGGCAGCGGACAGGGTGAGCAGATCGCCGCGAACAAGGTGCGCGGCGTACGCGCGGCGCTGTGCCTCGACGTCTACACGGCTCGGTTCGCCCGCCTTCACAACGACGCGAACGTTCTGTCGCTCGGCGGACGCATACTCGCGAGCACGTTCGCGTGCACGATCGTGGACACGTTCCTGTCGACCGGCTTCGAGGGAGGCCGTCACCAGAGGCGGGTAGATCAGATAACGGAGATCGAGCGGGAGGAGTGTGACGGTCGATGATGAATCCGGGGTGGGCGGACTGGGCCGCACTCGAGAAGATCGATCCAGCATCGGCGGAGGCGATACTTGGCGAGGTGCGGCGCGAGAACACCAAGATCGAGCTGATCGCGTCGGAGAATTTCTCGTCTCCCGCTGTGCTCGCGGCGCTCGGCACTCCACTAACGAACAAGTATGCCGAGGGCTATCCGGGCAGGCGCTACTACGGTGGCTGCGAGCACGTCGACGTCGTCGAGGAGCTCGCGATCGAGCGGGCGAAGAAGTTGTTCGGCGCGGATCACGTCAACGTGCAGCCCCATGCGGGAGCGCAGGCGAACGCGGCCGCATACTTCGCCTTCCTCGAGCCGGGCGACACGCTACTCGGCCTCTCGCTGGCTCATGGTGGGCACCTGACGCACGGCTGGCCGGTGAGTTTCTCGGGCAAGGTGTTCCGAGCCGTGCAGTACGGGGTGGGCAAGCACGACGAGCTGATCGATCTCGACGAGGTGCGGGACATCGCTCGACGGGAGCGACCGAAGATGATCATCGCCGGAGCTTCGGCGTACTCGCGCATGTGGGACTTCGAGGGCTTCCGTTCGATAGCAGATGAGGTTGGTGCGATCTTCCTGGTGGACGCAGCGCACTTCATCGGTTTGGTGGCCGGAGGTGCTCACCCCAATCCGGTGCCGTACGCGGACGTCGTCACTTGCACGACGCACAAGACGCTGCGCGGTCCTCGGGGAGCGATGATCATGTGCAAGGAGGAGCACGCGTCCGCCATCGACAAGAGCGTCTTCCCCGGCTGGCAGGGGGGTCCGCTCATGCACTCGATCGCAGCGAAAGCGGTCGCGTTCGCCGAAGCCGCCACGGACGAGTTCCGCGCGTACGCAGAACAGGTCGTCAAGAACGCGAAGACGATGGCAGAGACGCTGACCGAGGAAGGGTTGCGGATCGTTTCCGGAGGGACCGACAACCACCTGATGCTCGTAGACCTCCGGCCGGTCGGCCTGACCGGGAAGGAGGCCGAGACCCGCCTCGACGCCGTCGGCATCACGGTCAACAAGAACGCGATCCCGTACGACCCCGAGAAGCCGTTCATCGCCTCGGGCATCCGTGTCGGGACCCCCGCAGCGACGACGACGGGGATGAAGGAGCCTGAGATCGCGGAGGTGTCCCGCTTGATCGCGGGCGTCCTCAAAGACGACTCCGAGCCGACGAAGACGAAGGTGAGGGCGAAGGTCGAAGAGCTCACGACGCGCTTCCGCCCCTACCCCGACGTGAGGTAGTCATCCGGTGACCGCTCATCTCGTCATCGGGCTGATCGCTGCGGCGATCACGTTCTCGTTGACGCCGCTCGTGAGAATGCTCGCCGTGCACATCGGCGCGATCGACCATCCGAACGATCGCAAGGTTCATGCAGAGCCGACGCCTAGCTTGGGCGGGCTCGCGATCTTCGCCGGCGTAGTGGGGGCCGGAGTAGCGGCCAGCTATCTAGGTGAGTTCGCGGACATCTTCCGCCAGTCGTCGGCGCCCCTTGGCGTTCTCGGCGGAGCCATCGTGATCTTCGCCCTCGGAGCGGTCGACGATCTGCACGACCTCCCGGCCCCCGTGAAGCTCGCCGGCCAGGTCTTCGCCGCCGGCATCTTGTTCCTGACCGGCGTGAAGATGCAGTTCCTGCTGCTCCCCGACGGCAACCTCTATTCGCTGTCGGACGACGTGTCGGTGCTCGTGACCGTCATCTGGATCGTCGCGATGATCAACGCGGTCAACCTGGTCG
>JBHEMX010000089.1:0-67067 GCA_046262355.1 Actinomycetota bacterium
AGCAGCCGACGCGTTGGGCGATCGTTGCAGCGGGCAATCCCTGGGCCGCGAGCAGCACTATGCGAGCTCGCTCGACCTCACGCGCCGACAAAGCCTTTGACCGTGCACGTGCTGCCAACTCTTGTGCATCTCCCGGAGCCAATGCGACAGACGTGGCACGGTTGGCCATGCCGTCATTGTCTCCCACCCGCTATGAATAGTCAAGGAACTCCTGTTACAGGACACTAGCTTCGAAAGAGCGTAAGCAGCCGGTCGGCATCGAGGTCGGGCCGATCGCCTAACCGGAGTGGCCCACCAGCAAAGACGATTCTCGAGGTCGCGTAAGGCACACACCCGACTTCCGCAGTTTGTAGAGATGATGATGAAGCGGAGCGAGGTGCGCAGGGTCGAATCCTCCCGGGGACACGTTCCCTTCTGGTTGGTGTCCCCGGAGGCACAGCGGGAAAGAGTTTTCCCAGGCGGCGCGTTCATCTACTGGGTCTAGATCGCGGCGCCGGCCGACGACCGCCGCGCGCTGAGCCTCCTAGAGTGCCGATGCCACCCTCAGGATTGCTTCGGTCGAGCGCTCCACATCTTCCTCGGTGGTCGACCAGTTCGAGACCGAGATGCGCATTGCCGCCATGTCACGCCAAGCCGTGCCCGACATCCAGCAGGTGCCGTCGGCTTGGACCTCGCGCACCACGGCTCTGGTCTTTGTGTCGTGATCGCCGTCCTTAGCCAGGAAGCGCACCAGCACCTGGTTCAGCAAGACGTCGTTCAGGACCTCGACGTCCTCGGCGGCCCCCAGAACCTCGGCGAAGCGCCGGGCGTGATCGCAGCAGCGGTCGATCATGTGACTGATCCCCTTGCGGCCGAGGTACCGGATCGCCGCATAGACCGCAAACCCCCGGGCACGGCGCGAGAACTCGGGGTTCCAGTCCATCTGGTCGCGCTCGGCCCCCTCGGCATGGATCAGGTAGCTCGCCTGCACGCTCATCGCAGCGTGGTGGGACTCCGGATGAGCGCAGAACGCGATCCCGGAGTCGTACGGAACGTTGAGCCACTTGTGAGCGTCGGTCGCCCACGAGTCCGCACCTTCCACGCCGGCTACAAGGTGACGTCTGGTCGCACTGACGGCGGCCCACAGACCGAAGGCCCCATCGACGTGCACCCAAGCGTTGTACTCGTGCGCGAGCGCACAGACGTCGTCGAAACGGTCGAAGGCCCCCGAGTTCACGTTGCCGGCTTGCGCGCACACGATCGTCGGTCCCTGTCCGTTGGCGAGCGCGTCGCGCAACGCGACGAGCGACATGCGTCCCTCATCGTCTGCCGCGAGCGGCCGGATGGAGTCTGTACCGAGCCCCAGGTACCGCAGTGAGCGATCGATCGTGTCGTGACGTGTCTCGCTGGCCAGCACGCGCACGATGGGCGCGCCTCGCAAGCCCTTGTCCTGGACATTCCAGCCCTCTTGCTCGAGCACGTGATGCCGCGCCGCGGCGAGACCGGTGAAGTTCGCCATCTGCCCTCCCGTGACGAAACCGAACGATGATCTCTGGGGCAGGCCAAGCAGCTCCACGAGCCAGCGACCGACAACGTCCTCAACCACCGAGGCCGCGGGAGAAGCTACGTACAGCCCCGCGTTCTGATCCCAGGTCGCCGCCAGCCAGTCCGCCGCGACCGTGACCGGCATCGCACCTCCGATCACGAAGCCGAAGAAGCGCCCGCCTGGCGTCGCGACGAGCCCTGGCTCCGCGGCCGTCGTGAGCTCTTGGATGATCGTTTGAGGTTCCAGACCCACCTCCGGAAGGGGGGCGTCGAAGGCGCGGCGCAGCTCGTTCGGCGAGGCGCTGCTGCGTACGGGTCGGTCGGGGAGGCGCTCTATGAACCCGGCGGCGTAGCGAGCCACTTCCTCGAACAGCACGCCCAAGTCTGCATCTCCCATGGCGGGCATCTTCCCCTGAGCGAGCCGGGGAGACAACCGGCCAAGTCGGTCGAGCGTTCTAGGCCAAACGACTGAGGCGTGTCCAGCGAAAGATGGCACGACCGGATGCGCCGCGTGTTCCCAAAGAAAGAAAGAACAGGGCGTTCCCGCATCGCCGCGCCCGTCCCTTGGTCCACGACCGGACAATGTCCCGGATCGAGACGATCCCAACGATCCGGTCCTCGTCGATCACGGCGAGATGTCGGAACCCACCAGCGGTCATGGCGTCCGCGGCATGCTCGAGCGTCCAATCTGGGCGCGCGCAGACTGGATCCGGCGTGAAATGGTCGGCGACGTGTCCAGTGCGCGGATCCTCTCCTCCACCGATCAGCTCGAGGATGTCGCGCTCGGTGATGATCCCGAGCGATGAGTCGGGCGGATCAGGATTGACGATGGCTGAGCCTACCCATCGTTCGATCATCCTTCGAGCCGCCTCCACAACCATCTCATCACGAGCGACGCTGAGGATGTCTGCCGTCATCGCCTCACGCACGCGCATGGCGCTCCCTCCATGACCAACCGATGGAGCGCCGCTCTGGAAGCAGCCATCGGCGGTCTCCTGCCAGGATGAGTCCGTATAGCGCATGATTCGCGGCGAACATCAGCCGTTCGACGGGCCTGATCCTGGTTGCCTGCTCGAGCCCGAGCACGGGCGCAATGCTCGCTTCGAAGGCCACCCAGGGCCAGTCCGTAGGCGACTCCAGCCCACCGCCTATCGAGCAGAGGGCGCGGGAGCAGTGCAAAGGCCGCGCCCCCTCCCGCGCCATAGGCCCAGTGAAAGAGCTCGACAACCGCTACCTGACGCCTTGCCAAGAAGAAAGCGAGCCGGGGCGTCCGCACGAGCAGGGCGAACGCACGCTGCTTGAGGATAGCGTCGGGTGGGGTCTGCTCGACGAGACCAAGTCCGGTCGTGACCTGGCGCAGGGCGCTCATCGCCATTGCGGCCCCTGCGCCGCGGACGATGCCGGAGATCATGCGATCGGTGCGCTCGCTAGGCGCAAGGTACTCCATCCCGGTCTCCTTCCTCTGGCGCCAACGGCCCGAAGGGTGACGCTCACATTGTCTTGAGTCCGCCTGCGAGATGCCGCGAGCCAGAGCGTCAGACCGATTCGTGAGGCATTCCCCTAACGCGCGAACGGCGCGCCCCTACGACGGATCTCTGGCTACCGATTCGCGCCACGCGGCCTCCGCCTTGGGGATGACCGAGATGCCGCCATCTCGCTCCAGCACCGCGTACTTGATCTGGTCAAAGCGCTCGAGCCCGTGCTTCGTGCGCCCCGCCTCCATGATGTCGTGCTCGTCGATGCGAGCCTTCGTCATACGGTCGTGGAGAGGCTCGCCGTCCTTGAGGAGTATGAGTGGCGCGCCCTCCATCACCGTGCCGAGGACGGGGAACCTCTCCTGCAGCAGGGAGAATCCGATGTCTATCCCCACGAGCGTTACGATCAGCAAGGCGGACTTGGTCACAGAGAAGTCGTCGCCGATCAAACCCTGCTGCGTTGCCTCCCCGATGATGAGCAACAGCACGAAGTCGAATGTCGTCACCTGCGCGAGCGTTCGCTTCCCGGACAGTCGCAGGATCAGAAGGAGGAAGATGTAGACGCCTGCCGCGCGCAGTACCGCATCCACGCCTGTGATACCTCCTAGGGATAGAAGAACTGATCGAAATCCACTGCGGTCTCCGGTGCACCGGAAGAGAACCGTCCCGCATGGAACCCCACGTCGGCGGCGGTCAGGTCGAACCTCACTACGAGGGGCGAGGTGTCATCCTCGGCCGTGAGGAACGTGTAGAGGAAGCCGTCACCGAGCACCTTTACCGTGTCGGGCGTCGGAGTTATGCCGTCCACCTTCACGCCCTCGAAGTACTCGGCCCCGACCCACAGCGACGCCCCTTCCCGGGCGCCGCCTCCGGGCAGTCGGAAGGTGAGGACCGAGTCCGCTCCCTTTCTCCCGAAGCGCCCATAGGAGAGTTGCAACCCGCCCTCGGTGGAGATCGTGCGATCGGAAAGCGGGCCTTCACCGAAGGCACCCAGGAGCGCCCCAAGGATGAGCGCACCGATCACCACCCAGGACGCCCTGTCGACCCTCCATCCCCTGCGCTGGGCGTCGAGGTGCTCCTCGAGGTCGAGTTCGTGCTCGTCTCGCGGCACTATCCCAGAGCCCTCACGTCGTTCAGCCTATGGAGTGAGGCCCCGCCGATCCGGCATTTCTGGCCAGGGAGGCGCTTGCCGCTCCACATCCCGGGATCCTCGGGATGCCGACCTCCTAAGGGCGAGATGTCCGAAGGACCCAGCATGGGGTACGGACCTTCTTGCACTAATCTTTCTTAGTGTTAGCGTGCCCGCATGGAGACGTCGTTCGAACGGGCAGCCGAGGCGGCGGGCGCCCTGGCAGAGACCTTGCGGCGCAAGCTGTACCTGTACATCCGGAGCGGTGGCGCCCGGTAGGCCGCGACGAGGCGGCACAAGCGGTCGATATCTCACGCAAGCTGGCCGCCTTCCACCTCGACAAGCTGGTCGAAAAGGACCTCTCAAGGCTACATACGCGCGGCTTGGCGGACGGAGCGCCCCGGGTGCCGGCCGGCCCTCGAAGCTCTACGAGCCGTCGGAGACCGAGGTGGCGTTATCGATCCCGCAGCGCGCCTACGACCTGGTGGCAACCATCCTCGTCGACGCGCTCGAGGACGCTCGTCCGGGCGAAGCGCCACGGGAGGCCGCGCGGCGGGTCGCGTCGGGCACGGGGCGCGCGCTCGGGGAGCAGATGAAGTCCCAGCTTCGCAAGAAGTCCCGAGCGGGGTCACCGCTGCGGAAGAGGTGTTGGCAGACAACGGCTACGAGCCCTACCGCGATGTCGCGGGGCGGGTCGCCCTTAGGAACTGTCCGTTCCACAACCTCGCGCGGAGGGCGCCCGAGCTTGTGTGCGGCATCAATCATGCATTCGTCGACGGTCTGCTGCGCGGAATCGACGGCACCGGCGTGGAGGCGGTCCTCGAACCCACTCCCGGCGAGTGCTGCATCAAGATCCCCGGCGCAGTTGCGCTAGGCATCGGGCCTGCGCGAGCCCGCACAGGAATCGAGATGGCATGAACCGAAGGGGCCTCATCACGGGAGGCACCGGAGCGCTCGGAACTATCGTGACAGGCCGCTCTCCCGATGATGCGGCATCGAAAGCCCTCCCGGCTTCCGAAGAGGCCGGCCGGCTGCTCGGAGCCTGGCTCCCCGCCTACGGCTCTGCCTAGCCCAGATGGACAAGCGCCGAGTGACGCGTTCGCTCGGGAAGTACCTCGTCAACCCGATCGTGAAGATCGCTGCCGGATACGTGCCGTGGTGGGCTCTGCTGGAGACGACCGGGAGAAGGAGCGGCAGGCGGCGGCGCAATCCGGTCGGCAACGGGCTCGAAGGCAACACATTCTGGATAGTGGCAGAGCACGGGCACCACGCGAGCTATGTCAAGAACATCGAAGCCAACCCGCGGGTACGGCTGCGCGTCGGCGGCCGGTGGCGGAGCGGAACGGCCCACGTCCTGGTCGACGACGATGCGCGTCTCCGTCAGCGTCGGCTACGGCCGATCAACGCGGCCTTCGTGCGCCTCATGGGAACCGAACTGTTGACCGTACGCATCGATTTAGATCGGTAAAAATGACGCCTGCTGCCCGCTCGGCCAGGACGATCGCCGTAGACGGTTTGCACGCTGCGGCACCGGCGGCCGTCCTTAGCGGCGTTCCATCGACGCTGCATGCGCTGATAACGCGGTGTGATCGCCTGGAAGCATCGCTTGCAGCCGGCTCGATCCTGCTGCCGTGCGAAAAGCGGTGGGCGAGACTGCTTGCCGCGGCCGTCCCCGTGCACTTAGGCGTCTCTGTGTTCTGGGCACTGGTGCTGTCGGCGATCCTGCCGCGCAAGAAACCGCTGATCGGCGGCGCTCTCGCAGGCATGGCGATCGCGGCGGTCGACCTTGGCGTCTTCGGCCGCCGCTTCCACCGCGTCAGGAGGCTACCGGTGTTTCCGCAGCTTGCCGACCACATCGCCTTTGGCGTCGTAGCGGCGGCCGCGTTGGCGCGACGTTTCGCCGCACCAGCAAGATGAACGCCGCCCGCAGCCTCATAACCCTGAGGATGCTTGCCTACACGCTCTCGGGCGCACCCGTCGGCCGAGATGCGGTCTACTTCGAACGACCGAACTGGTGATCGTGGCCCACGTGGCTCACGGAAGGGCGACAGTAGCTCCTCAAGCAAGTGCGCGAAGCGAGATAGAGTAACGGCGCGCCCTCAGGAGCAACCTCGCCCGCGGGATCCGCCGGCTAACTCGACCATGGTCGATGCCCGCGGCGTCGTCACCCCCTCAGCTCCGGCCGCTTCCGGTCGCACGAAAGAGTTCGAGAACCCGACCGAACCTTCGTCGTATCCCGCGAGGTGGTCCGAAGCCGACTCGCCAAAGCGCTCCCAACTGTGACTCAGCGAGGGGCTCCACCCCCGGAGGGAACGCCCGGCTCCGGTAACCATCTGTATCCGACACCGGGCTCCGTTGTGATCCATCGCGGTCGTGAAGGGGTTCATCTCCTCGAACGACAGAAACACTTGCATGCCGGGGATTTCCTGACACTGGTCGTAACGGAGATGCTGGAAGGTCGAGGTCTCCTCGAGATCGTGCGACGCCCCGCGCATCCATCGTCTCAAGGCGTCGCTTCTGGCGGTGCCGAACGTCCAGGTTCTCAACCTTTCCATGGTCAAGGACGAGATCGACCCCACATTGGGCGCCAGCCAGGAGCTAGGCCGCAACTATGTGCTTGTGTTCGTTTGGAGAGTTCACAATGCGACGCTTCAAGCCATCCAGTATCCCGAAAGCCTGTCGCCGGCGGACCTAAGAGCCGTGTCGTTCGCATTGGATCCGGTCGAAAGCGAACGTCTGATGGATGAATGGATGCGACAGCGCATCCCTGTGCCGCTGGAGATCCAGGATTCACCGGTTCAGAGATATCGGTAGATCCTTAACTACCTATGTGCGACAATTTCGCGCCGACGGTAGGGAACGCGTTGTGACGGTCGTCATACCGGAGTTCGTCGTGAACAAGGTGAGGTACCAGTTCTTGCACGGGCAGACGGCATTGCTGGTCAAGCGGCATCTGCTCTTCGAGCGGGGAGTGGTTGTAGCGAGCGTTCCATATCGTCTCGAGGATGAGAGCTGACACGGTCTCGTACGTGAAGGTCGAGAACGTGGTGTATCCGCCGAGCAAGCCGATGCCTCACCGTGAAAGCACCGAAGCGTCCGGGCGCCCACGAGAACGGTTCCCACGAGAGCGCCGAAGGGGATGCTGTCGCTTCACTCGGTGGTGACCATCCCCTCGTCGTCGAGCATCGGACGCCCGCTTGCGTCACTCCCGGACCAACTCGCCGGCGCCCTCGCGCAGCCACAGCGACACGTGCGCCGGCTGCATCGTCTCGTTGACCACCGCAACGAGCTCACGGGTCAGGATCGCGAGATCGATCTCATCTCGGAGCCGGGCGTTGAACAACTCGAGGGTCTTCGCCGCGTCGTACTTGTTGCGGTAGAAACGCTGATCGATGAAGGATTGCACGCGCCGGCGCAGAGGCTGGAACAGCGCCGCAACCGCGAGCGTGGCAGCGGCAACCGTAAGACTCGACTCGCCGACGAGGGAGCTGATCCCGCCAACGATCGTGAAGTAACTAAGACCCAAGATGGCCGTGAGTGCCCCGTAGACGAGCGTCCGGTTGATGATCAGGTCGATGTCGTAGAGGCGATGGCGAAGGATCGCGATGCCTGTCGCGATGGGAACCGCTGCCATCGAAAACGTGACCGCCGCGTTCGAGAGGTTCGTGGCAGCCTCGGAATCCGCTGTCAGTGTTTCGATCGCGAAGCTCACCGCCATGCCGATCACCACGATGACGCCTGCATAGACGAGCCACTTGAGCTGCTCGCGCGCTCGGTCTCTGCAGACCTGAAGCGAAAGAACAGAGAGGCTACAGAACCACAGATGCTCCCAAGGACGAGAACAAGGCCCAAAGAGCTCAGCAACGATGCTGCTGCGCGCAACTGTCCCACTTGGATCAAGCCCCCCGTCGCTACCAGGAAGAGTCCGCAGGCTGCAAGCCAACCGAGGATTCTCCAGCGCGGTGATGGGAGGTGCCCATCGGGAAAGAGCAAGAGCAGGAAGGTGCCCGCCAGTCCCACCCCCAGGCTCCACACCCAGTCACCGAGCGACAACACGAATGCGGTGGCGGGTAGCACTGCGTCGGGGTGCGCAGACATGTAGCTCGAGAACCGGATCGAAAACGACCCGAGTCCGTAGCACAACGCGGTTGCCGAGAGGATCCAGCCGATGGGGTTCGCCGGCCGTTTTGCCGCGACGAGGCCGCCCACGATGGCAAAGGCGATGACGAAGACGACGAATGCACCGGCGACCACGGCGGCGCTGACCCACTCGTTTCCGCCGCTCGGAGCCAACACGCCCACATCGGCAAGGGCCAGCGTTAGTGCGCAGATGGACCGCGCGATGCCCGTGGCACCGCGTCCGTTGCTCCCACCCGATTCCTGGTTGCGGTTCACCTGACCCATCTTTGGCTGCGGTTCACCTGCCCCACCCATGGCTGCGGTTCACCTCGCCCCATCGAAGCCTACGGGCATCCCGAAAACGTTACGGGCGCCTTGCTCGCGGCCGGGAGCAGGAAAGCCGGGTCGGCGACGGTGCCCGCTCGCTCCCGTCCGCCAAACGAGGCCCGCTTCCTCCCCCGTGATGGACTCAAGCCGGCCATACACTCTTTTCTCGGCGCGAGCGCACGTAGCGGATCTCGACCGCCTTCGCCTCTTCTCCACCGGGGGTGATGTTGTATGCGGTGAAGTTGATGTGATCGTCGTCGTGCAACTCGATCTCGGTGCGCCATCCCCATGGCGGTCCTTCAGTCACGCCATAGCTCCCCAGGACCGTAGCCCACGCTCCGTGGCCGAGCTGATCGAGGACATGATCCCGTCACCCATGTGGAAGGTATCGACCCAGGCGCTGTGGAACTTGTCTTTACCGGGGTCGTGAGCGTAGATGGCCGCTCCACTCAGCGGTTCTCCTCCGAGGCTGCCCTGTACTCGTGCAAGATGACGCGGCCATCCAGCAGAGGTCGAATGGTTCCGCGCCACGGTGATTCGTCGCCAAGCTCCCCGTGGCTCGAACCAAGAATTGGCCGTTCCATCCCACTCGCCCACCGGCGCCGCAAGCATCTCGCGCCCACGCCGCTTCTCCATGTCGTCATGCTCCCCACTTACGTGCTCCACCTCCCAAACATGCCATGGCCGCCGGATGAGGAAGACATGGAGACGTCGTTACACCAGGTGCGGCCGAGGAGCCGGCTCAGGGGTTCCTTGAGAGGCTCGGAGAGTTGGGCGGAGGTTGGCCCGTCGTGAACCCTCTTGCTCCCGGAGGCAGGGTCGACCACCGGCCCGGCGATGCCCCTCGAGGACTCCCGGGCAGCGCGCCCCGAAGGGGTCATCCGGAGGGCTTCGTTCACCGAGGCTAGGTGACCTTTTAGCCTCACCGGCAGAGGGGATGAGATATAGTTAGGCAATGTATTTAGTTAACATTAAACATGTGTGGCTCGAGGGAGGTCGCTGAGTCGATATGGGTGTCTTAGACCGCAGGAGATTCCTGAAGGGAGCCGGAGTCGCGAGCGCGGCGGGAGGAGCGGTGCTCCTCGGTCGCCGGGAGACGTCGCTCGCTCAGAGCGGTCACGGATCGACCCACGGCAGCCACGGATCGATGCCCGACGGTCACGGGAGCCTCACGGGCCATGGGCTGGGAACGGTCGGACGGGTGGACCATGAGCGCAACGGATTCGATCCTTCGAAGGTTCTGACAGACTTCGATCGGGGTGCCGTCTCCAAGGATAGCGGCGGGCGAACCGTTAGAGAGTTCGAGCTGGTTGCGATCGACAAGGAGATCGAGGTCGCTCCCGGCGTCTTCTTCCCCGCCTGGACCTACAACGGCCGGGTGCCGGGCCCGACGATCAGGGCGACCGAAGGTGACCGCATCCGGGTCAAGCTCGTCAACGCATCCGAGCACCTGCACACGATCCATATGCATGGCTTTCACAGCGCCGCCGTGGATGGCGTTCCGGGAGCCGGCGAGGTAGGGCCCGGAGAGACGTTCACGTACGACTTCATCGCAGAGCCGTTCGGCACGCATCTCTACCATTGTCACTCGCTGCCGCTCGCTCAGCACATCCATCGAGGGCTCTACGGCGCCTTGATCATCGATCCCAAGATAGGTCGCCCGGATGCGAACGAGATGATCATGGTGATGAACGCTTTCGACACCAACTTCGACGGCGAGAACGAGGTCTACGCGCTCAATACGGTCGCCTTTGCCTACATGAACGAGCCGATACAGATCAAGGCCGGACAACTCCAAAGGGCTCATGTCATCAACATCACGGAGTTCGATCCCATCAACTCCATACATATCCACGCGAATTTCTTCCATCTCTATCGAACCGGCACGTCGCTGAAGCCGCATGAGTTCACCGACACGATCTCGATGGGCCAGGCGGAACGACACATGATCGAGTTCACCTACAAAGAGCCCGGCAGATTCATGTTCCACGCACACCAGACCGAGTTCGTCGATCTCGGATGGATGAGCGCATTCGAGGTGGTCTAAAGGGTGGCGACCGCGAACACGGACACGAGCCGGCTGCCGCTGTGGGTGACCGGTGCGATACCGGTCGTGATCATCGCCGCGCTTGTTGCCCTCTTCTTCGCCTTCAATCCCATCGCGACCCTGCGCGAGGTGCCGCCCGTGGAAGCGCTCTCTTTCGAGCGGACGATCCTACGCGACGGCATGATCGAGCTCCAGGTGCGAAACGACGGCCCCGACTCCGTGGTGATCTCTCAGGTGCTCGTAAACGACTCCTACCGCAGTTTCACGGCCACCGACGCGAGGCTCGGCAGGCTGGAAGGGGCCACGATACGTATCCCTTATCCCTGGGAGGATGGCCTCCCGGTGGTGATCGGCCTCGTTACCTCGACGGGATTGGTGCTCGAGCACGAGATCGAAGTAGCTGCCCTCACTCCAGAGGCAGACGCCGCTACGCTTGGCACGCTTGCGCTACTCGGTCTCTACATCGGAGTGATCCCGGTCGCGATCGGGCTGCTCTGGTTCCCGTCGCTGCGACAGGCGAGCCGGAAGTGGCTTCTATTCTTCCTCGCGTTCACCGTCGGCCTCTTGGTGTTCCTGCTCGTCGACACCGTGTCGGAAGGTCTGGAGCTGGCCGGCGAAACCGGAGCAGCACTCGACGGTTTGGGCCTGTTCTCGATGGGTGTCCTTGTTGCGATCGGCGGCCTCGTGTTCCTGGAGAGCGCTCTCGGGCGACGACGGGATGCCGGTGCAGCTCGTCGCGTCGCACCGTTGGGCGGGCTTTCACTCGCTTATCTGATCGCTGCGGGGATAGGGCTTCACAACATGGGCGAAGGCTTGGCCGTGGGCGCTGCATTAGCCACCGGAGAGGTCGCGCTCGGGACCTTCCTCATCGTCGGCTTTGCGCTGCACAACACGACTGAGGGTCTTGCGATAGTGGCGCCGCTCGGCCGAGAGGAACGCCGGCCGTCGCTGTGGCATTTCGTCGCCCTGGGTTCCCTCGCTGGAGCGCCCGCGATCGTGGGTGCGTGGCTCGGGGGGTTTGCTTTCTCAGCCGCCTACGCTGCACTCGCCTTCGGACTAGCGGCGGGAGCGATCGCACAAGTCGTGTGGCAGATAGGCCGGGGACTGTTCGACGACGAAGGAGGAATCCGCGGGCTCACTGCCATGGGGCTGCTGGCAGGCTTCGCATTCATGTACCTAACCGGACTGCTGGTGACGGCTTAGGCCCAAGGACGATGCGCCTACTGCTGATACTCCTCGTCGCCGCGCCCATCCTTCTGAGCTCGTGCACCAACGAAGATGATGGAGTGAGCATGAACGGGGACCGCCGGTTCGCCCCTCAGAGCATCACCGTTAAGGTCGGAGAGCCCGTTACATTCACGAATGAAAGCGGCGAGGCCCACACGGTCACTGCTTATGAGGAGCGGATCCCCGATGGCGCCCGATACTTCTCCTCCGGCGGATCTTCGAGCGAATCGGAGGCTCGGGACGACATCGCTGCTGCGCTCATCACGGAAGGAGAAACCTACGAAGTGACCCTCGACACCCCCGGTACCTATGAGTACTTCTGCATCCCTCACGAACAGCAGGGCATGAAAGGCACGATAGTGGTGAAGGAATGAGTCTGGGCGAGAGAGCATCTTGTCCCGCGGCTGCGGGGCCCGTCGCGCGGCCGGTTCGACGGACCTTTGAGCCTGTACCCCGTCCAGCGACGGTGGAGGCCAGCTGGTCGGCTGCAGTCGCATAAGCTCCACGAGCCGATCCTGGTCCGGCGCCGAACCTAACGGGTGCGAGAGGATCGCGTCATGGCTCGTCGTTGGTTGGTCGACGCAATGAACGTTGTCGGATCCCGTCCCGACCGGTGGTGGAACGACCCGGACCGGGCGATGCGGTCGCTGGCCGAAGCCCTCGACGACTACGCCCGCATCACCGGCGACGAGGTTACCGTCGTGTTCGATAAGACACCTAACCCGCCGCCCGCAACGACGCATGCTTGCCTCGCCTATGCTTCGCGCAGGGGACGAAACGCAGCAGACCACGAGATCGTCGAAATGGTCGCGCGCGACGGGGGCTCGGACAGCCTGCGAGTCGTGACTTCCGATAAGACGCTCAGGCAGCGAGTGACCGCACTGGGCGCCGGGGTTGCGTCGTCACGCGCCTTTCGCGATCGAGTGGACCGGGTGCGGGCCGAGGGTGAGTGACGCTCGCAGAGTAGCGGAGCGAGGGAGTGGGGCCCTCGAGTAGAGGTGTCCTCAGCGTCTCCCCTTGGGTCGCTCGCGACCAAGCTCTCGTTCGAGCGGCGTGCGGAACCTCGGGATGATACGCGTGTCGCCCAACCATCTCGAGCTCCTCTGCCTCCGCGTCGAGCCCATCCGCCGACGATCCTTCCGTCCCACCAGACGGTGGGACCTGCGTTTCCGTTCCGGTCGAAGAGGTACGGACGATGGTCACCCAGGTACCAGTCGCGCTCATACCACCCCATGACGGTGGGATCGAGCGCCGGCGCGGGAGCGGCCTCGTCCACCGGTTCCATATCGTCCGGCAGAACGTAGGCGACGGCTCCGTCGACGTCGACTTCGACCGTGGCGACGTCGGTGAGCGCCTTCTTCGTGTGACTCGCGGTCCATCCGGTCCACCACTTGATGTCGGCGAGCGTTCCCGGTCCGAAGGACCTCAGCCAACGTCTCGCGAGCTCTGCTCGAGCCGTCTCAGAGTCCAGTGTGTCGATGTCGACACCCAGCCACGCCTCCAGCGGCGCCCAACGGTACTGCGTGCTCAACCACGACCCGAGCGGCTTCGTGCGAACGATCTTGCCGTCGTTCGCAAGCAGGAAGAGGACGCGCGTGGATACGCCGATCGTACCTTCCCACTTCGTTCCCAAACCGACCGGGATCTTCTTGCGCAAGGCGGGAATTTCGCGGCTCAGCTCGAGGGCCGTCGCTTCCCCTCGTTGCTCGAGGAGCTCCAGGGTCGCGGACTCGATCCTAGAGAGCCAACGGATCCCGTCCTTGGCAACCCCTCCTTCCTCGATGAAGCGGATGGTGCGTTGCCGCTCCCGCTTGGCGAGGGCGCGGGTGCAGGCTCCATGGACGGTCGATACCAACTCCACCGGGACGACGAACATCGTGCGACGCATGCCGAGGACCCGTGCGAGCGTGCGTTCCTCGTACAAGGCCGCCTCGAGTTAAGCACCATCGAACCTGCCCACGCGTGCCCAGGCAGCCAGGAAGACCGAGGCCGCGTCGCTCGAGTGGTAACCGATGAGGTCATTGGCGACCGGTGTGGGGGCGCGACCCGTTCGACCCAAGTGGTGCCGGCGAACGAGACGAGACCGCCGTTCCACGAGCCGATCGGTCGCGGCTTAGATCCCATCGGTGAATGATGCGACGGCGCAGAGGATCATCATCGGAAGGTATCCGGTCGTCCGTGCAAGGAGCGCGCCGCAGATCGGTGCTTCTCTCGGCTATCGAGCTCTGGAGAGCCACCATGGCAAGCGCAGAGTCCCGAGGCAGGGACGGCTCCTTAGGTACCATCGGCTCGAAGATGTGCGGCATCGTCCGCGAAGAAGCGGCGCTCTGAAACGGTCACCGCCGAGGAGGCTGCCATGGTGACACTGCACACCGAGGAACCGCTCGCCGTGGCTGTGGTCGAAGCGATTCACAGAGGCGATGTTCCAACGCTGAAGCGGCTGCTGGCCGAGAACCCGGATCTGGTCACGACGAGGCTCGGCGATGACGATCGGTGCGGGATGTCGCGCACGCTGCTTCATGTGGCGACCGACTGGCCCGGCCACTTCCCCAACGGTGCGGCGACCGTGACTGCGCTCGTCGAGGCGGGCGCCGATGTCGACGCCCGGTTCCGTGGACCTCACTCGGAGACGCCGCTGCACTGGGCGGCGAGCAGCGACGACGTAGAGGTGCTCGAGGTGCTCATCGACGCAGGCGCCGACATGGAAGCAGAGGGCGCGGTCATCGGCGGCGGTACCCCGCTCGCCGAAGCACGTGGGTTCGGACAGTGGCGGGCGGCGCGCCGGCTGGTCGAGCGCGGGGCGAAGACGACACTGACGGATTCCGCGACGCTCGGGCTGATGGAGCGCGTCGAGAGCTACTTCGCCGGCGACGCGCCGCCCACGCAGGAGGAGATCGATCGGGCCTTCTGGGGTGCCTGCCACGGCGGGCAACAGCGATGCGCCGAGTATCTGCTCGACAAGGGAGCCGACCTGAATTGGGTACCGCCGTGGGAGGAGCTCACACCCCTCGATGCGGCAGAGCGCAGTCATGCCGGCGAGCTCGTGCGGTGGCTCCGAAGCAGAGATGGCAGGGCGGCCGTAGAGCTCGGCGGGTAACCGACGTGACTGGTCGCGCTCTTCGACCAAGAAAGAAACGGCGCCGCTAGGCAGGCGGCTCCATCGCGTCCACGAGGCCGACGAAGTTGCCTGCCGGGTCCTCGAAGTGCGCAAGCTTGGGACCACCGGGGACATCCATCGGTGGGTTGATCGTCTTACCACCCAGACTCTCGATCTTCTTCAGCGCGGCCTCTAGGTCGTCGACCTGTATGTAGAACGTCAGGTGTTGCCCACTCCCCTCGGGGGGTGCCTGACCGATGCCCCCATTGATGCCCTCACCGCCGTTGTCGACGATCCCGTACCCCATGGGGTTGTCGGCGTCGATGTTCCACTCGAAGGCGTCCCCGTAGAACTTGATGAGCGAGGGCCCATCGGGCCCGATGGCCTCGAAGTGAACGACTGGGTTCGGCATACCCCTCTCCTTTCCGTTCGGATCCGTCAGTCCTACTACAGATGAGGTGTGGGGCGCGCCACGCCGCCGCAGCGCCCTCGGTGCGTTTGATCGGTTCTCCGAGAGAGGCTTCGGTGGACCCATCGACCATCGTAGTTTGGCGTCGTGCACGGAAACGAGCTCCTGCTCCTGGCTCTGATGGTAGCCGTGGCTGCGCTCAGCGCGCTGTCGCGCTTCGTGCGCGCGCCGTACCCGATACTCCTCGTTCTCGGTGGGCTGCTGCTGGGGTTCGTCCCGGGCCTTCCCGCCATCGAGCTCGATCCAGAGGTCGTGCTCGTCCTATTCCTGCCGCCGTTGCTTTACCACGCTGCGTTCTTCTCTTCTCCCCGCGACCTGTTCGCGGACCTGCGCGTGATCTCGCTGCTTGCCGTGGGACTCGTGTTGGTCACGATGTCGGTCGTCGCTGTGACCTTGCACGCGCTGATCGGGCTCCCTTGGCCCGTTGCCTTCACCCTCGGCGCGATCGTGTCGCCCACCGATCCTCTCGCGGCAACGGCGATCGCTCGCCGACTCGGGTTGCCACGCCGCATCATCACGGTGCTCGAGGGAGAGAGCCTCGTGAACGATGCAACCGCACTGGTCGCGTACCAAGTCGCGGTCGCAGCGGCGATCAGCGGAGAGTTCGTTGCATGGAAGGCCGGGATACAGTTCGTTGCCGGCGCGAGCGGCGGGGTGCTCATAGGACTCGTCGTCGGCTGGCTCGTGGCGCATGTCCGGCGCCGGCTCGACGACCCCGTAGTCGAGATCGTCATCACGATCGTGACGGGGTACTTGGCCTACCTCCCGGCCGAACAGATCGGCGCTTCCGGCGTTCTTGCTGCCGTGACGACGGGCCTGTACATGGGCCGGCTGGCTCCAGAGATAGCGTCCGCAGACACGAGGCTGCTCGGATTCTCGTTCTGGGAGGTCCTCGTCTACCTCCTGAACGCGGCGCTCTTCATCCTCGTGGGATTGCAGCTGTATCCGATCCTCGGGGGCGTGCGAGGGTACTCGACCGCGAACCTACTGGGTCTAGGCGCGTTGACCAGCCTGGTTGTGATCGGCGTGCGGATCGCGTGGTTCTTCAGCGTGCCCTACATCATTCGCAAGCTCGATCGAAGACCCACCCAGACGGGCCGGCGCATAGGACCGCGGGGACGACTGATCATGGGATGGAGCGGGATCCGCGGAGCGGTTTCCCTCGCTGCCGCGCTCTCTCTCCCGCTCATAACCGACTCAGGAGTATCCTTCCCGGAACGCAATCTCCTCATCTTCGTCGCATTCGGCGTGATCCTCGCCACGCTCGTGATCCAGGGCCTCACGCTTCCATCCCTGATCCGGCGAGCCCACATGCCTCCCGACGATGCCGAGGAACGGGAAGAGCTCAGTGCGCGTCTCGGTGCGACCGAAGCTGAGCTCAAACGACTGGCCGAGCTCGCCGAGGAGGAATGGACGCTCGAGGAGACCATCGATCGGTTGCGCGGGGCCTACGAGTACCGGCATCGACGGCTCTCGGCGCGCGCCCGCGAGGAGGAGGACGGCAGCTACGAGGATCGTTCCTTGGCGTACCAGCAGATGGTGCGCGAGCTGCTCGAGGCCCAGAGGCGAGAGATCATCCGGCTGAGAAACGAGGGGGCCATCAGCAACGAGGTGATGCACAGAGTCGAGCGAGATCTCGACCTCGAGGACTCTCGACTCGAGATCTGAGGCCGATACCCTCCTCGGCCTCGCCCGCCACGATCGAGTAAGGATCGGTTGGGGCCGTCGACGGGAGTCTTCATGTCCGGCGTACTCTTTTCTGCCGCTCGGCTGCTCCGCTGTTAGCGTGCCCGCGGTGCTGACCGCGTTCAGGCATCGCCTCTTCATACCGGCCGTGGTGGCTCTGGTCGCCGTGCTCGCGGCCGGCGCGTTCATGCTTCGCCGCGCTCCCGACGCCGGCCCCGCCGAACGTCTCGGGCGGCAGCGCCCGGGATTCTCGAGCAACGATCCGATCGAGAGGGCCTGCGCGCTGAAACCGGAGTGGCTCCGCCGCATCGCACGGGGACACGTCGAGGGGCGCTCGGAGGATCTCACGCTCGTCCCGCGCGCGCCGAACTACTCGGGAACATTCGACGTCGTCAGTCACTCGGGTCCGTGGGATTACCTGCAGAAGATCCCTCTCGTCCTCTACGGGCCGGGCCGCATAGCCTCCGGGGAGCACCCGAGCCGACCGGTCGGGCTCAAGGACGTGTATCCGTCCGTCGGGTCGCTGCTAAGGGCGCGTCTTCCCGAGCGAGCCGGCCGGCCGTTGAGCGAAGCGCTCGAGGGCGGCGCTCCGGGCGCTCCCAAGCTCGTCGTCACCGTCGTGTGGGACGGCGTCGGGACGGAGACGCTCGAGCTCTGGCCCGGGCGATGGCCGACGCTCGAGCGCCTGGCGGCGCGCGGCACGACGTACCTGAACGCCACAGCCGGTTCCTCGCCCTCGATCACGCCTGCGACGCACTCCACCCTCGGAACCGGAGTCTTCCCGCGCGTTCATCGAGTGCCCGCCATCGAGCTCCGCCGGAAGGATGGCAACGTCGTCACGACCTTCAGGGGCAACGACCTCAGCGAGCTCGAGCGCACCACGTTCGCGGACGAGTTCGATCGCGCGCGCGGCAACGAGCCCAAGGTAGGGCTCATCGGCTGGAATCCATGGCACATCGGCATGATGGGGCACGGCGCACTGACGCCCGGAAGCGACGCCGACCAGCTCGCGATCATCGACTACAAACATCCCGGGCGCGTGACGGGCAACGCCGCGCTGTATGCGACGCCCCCCTACCTGGACAACTTCCCCAGCCTCGAGGAACACGCACATCGGCTCGACCTGAGCGATGGACGCGCCGACCACAGATGGCTGGGCGACGAGATCCTCGCGCGCGACGACAATCCAGCATGGGTCGACTATCAGTCAGATCTCGTGCTCGCGATGCTCGAGCGCGAAGGCTATGGAGCCGACGACGTGCCCGACCTCTTCTTCGCCAACTTCTATCCGAGCGATGCTGTCGGGCACTTCTCGTCGATCGACTCGAAGAGGACGGCGGCCGTTCTCGAGGCTCAGGACGCTGCGCTCGCGCGCCTGGTCGAGTACCTCGAGCAAGAGGTGAACGACTACGTCCTTGTCGTGACCGCGGACCATGGTCACACGCGCTCGGCGCGCAGCACCGGAGCGTGGCCGATCGCGCAGGGAGAGCTCATCAGCGACATCGACGAGCGCTTCAACGTTCCGAAGGACGAGACGCTCGTCGAGGAGTCTGCCGCCTTCGGCCTATTCCTCGACCGTTCTGTGATGAACGGCCTCGGCGTCAACGCCACGGATATCGCACGCTACGTAAACAACTACACGATCCGCGACAACTGGGATCCCAAAGAGTTGCCAAGCGGATATGAAGGGCGCGCCGATGAAGAGGTCTTTTCTGCCGCGTGGCCGAGCGCTCGACTGAACGATGTCATCGAGTGCGCGACGCAGTAGGCTAAGTAACGGCCTCCATGCTCGCGCCGGGGTCCTCGTGTAGCGAGTGTTGTAGTGTTCAACGATGGCAAGAGACGTACGACGCGTAGTACGTCGCGCCCACCGGACCGCTCCATCGTCCTCTCGCAGACTTCGTTCGACGCTCGACGTGGCGGCTCCGATGGGCGGGAGTAAGGATCCACCTCGCATGGTCATGACCCGCGGCGGCCGGCGCGCGTGAACGAACTGTGGCTCGCACGCCACGGTGAGACCGAGTGGTCCTTGGCTCGCAAGCACACCAGCTCAACGGACCTCGATCTCACCGAACGCGGGATGGATCAGGCGAAGGCCCTCGGCCGCCGCTTGGGAAGTAACGACTTCTCCGTCGTGCTCTCGAGTCCCGCTCTGCGGGCGCGCCGCACCGCGGAGATTGCCGGCTTCGCCGAGCAGATCGAGATGGACGACGACCCTCGTCGAATACCGCTATGGAGTCTACGAGGGGCGCACGACCGACGACATACGTGTAGAGAGACCAGGGTGGGACCTGTGGCGCGACGGGTGCCCGAACGGTGAAAGCACCGAAGACGTCGCCCGGCGCGCCGACGCGGTTCTGGGGCGGATCCGCTCCGTGGACGGCTCGGTGCTGATCTTCGGTCACGGCCACATGTCTCGGGTCTTGGGCGTTCGCTTCCTCGGTCTCGACGGGCGCCTGGGCGGCCGCTTCATGCTCGGCACCGCGACCTTGTCGGTGATGGGCTTGGAGCATGGACGCCCCGCGGTGGTGTCGTGGAACGACGCCTGTCATCTCGGCGCAAGCCGCGACTAGCCTCGATCCCCCTCGCCTGCTCCGCCGGCAGACCGACCGATCGGCCCGCGCGCCCGTCGAGCTTCCGCGCGCGGGGGCGGCGAAGAGGCCCGACCGGCGCGAACCCGACCTCTGCTACCTTAGGGGCAACCGTTCGAGTAAACACTCAGGAGTGAAAACTTGATCGATTGGCGGAGATCTGAGGACCTCGAGGACGTCGTCTACGAGACCGCGGAGGGCATCGCCCGGATCACCATCAACCGTCCCGAGGTGCGCAACGCCTTTCGCCCCCAGACGCTGTTCGAGCTCAGCAGGGCCTTCGACCTGGCCCGCGACGATCCCGAGATCGGGGTCGTCATCTTCACCGGTGCGGGAGACAAGGCGTTCTGTTCGGGCGGCGACCAGAGGATCCGCGGCGACGACGGCTACCGCGACGCCCACGGCGTCGGCAGGCTCAACGTCCTCGATCTCCAGGTGCAGATCCGACGGCTGCCGAAGCCGGTCATCTGCATGGTCGCGGGCTATGCGATCGGGGGCGGACACGTCCTGCACGTCATCTGCGACCTCACGATCGCTGCCGATAATGCCCGCTTCGGCCAGACGGGACCGAAGGTCGGCTCGTTCGACGGAGGCTACGGAGCAGGGATGCTCGCTCGCATCGTGGGACACAAGAAGGCGCGCGAGATCTGGTTCTTGTGCGAGCAATACGACGCCCACGAGGCACTGCGCATGGGTCTCGTGAACAAGGTGGTGCCGCTCGACCGTCTCGAGGAAGAGACCGTCGCATGGGCGCGGCGCATCCTCGAGATGAGCCCCCTCGCTCTGCGTCTTCTCAAGGCCGCGTTCAACGCCGACACCGACGGGCTAGCGGGGATACAACAGCTCGCGGGCGACGCCACCCTCCTCTACTACATGAGCGACGAAGCTCAAGAGGGTCGCAACGCTTTCCTCGAGCGGCGCAGCCCGCGCTTCGACAGATTCCCGAGACGTCCGTAACGATGCACGAGGTGCTTTCTTTGGTGGTACAAGCCCGGAACCTGGGCCAAACTCACCAAAGAAGCTAGGGACCATTAGTTGACGCCGCTACGCGTGTGGCTCGAGGCCTCCCGGCCGCGCACGTTGCCCGCCGGGGCCGTTCCGGTGCTCGTGGGGACCGCAGCAGCCCAGCACGTCATTGCCTGGCGCTTCGTCGCCGCCCTCATGGTCGCGCTCGCGCTGCAGATCGCCGTCAACTTCGCCAACGATCTCTTCGATGCGGCGCGCGGGGTGGACACACCGGCGCGCGTGGGGCCGCGGCGCGTCGTGGCTGCCGGACTCGTGACGCCACACGCGATGAGACGCGCGACAATCGCGGCGCTCGGCGTGGCTGCGGTGGCGGGCTTTGCGCTTGCCGCGAGCGTCGGCTACGAGCTGTTGCTCGTCGGCGCGGCGAGCATCGCGGCGGCGCTTGCTTACAGCGGAGGGGCACGACCCTACGGCAGCGCAGGTCTCGGCGAGGTCTTCGTGTTCGTCTTCTTCGGTGTCGTCGCGACCGCGGGATCGGCGTACGTGCAGATCGGGCGCGTCACCGCCGAGGCGCTCGCGGCGTCGGTGCCCGTGGGAGTGCTCGCCGCCGCGATCCTCGTCGCCAACAACCTGCGGGACGCCGAGGGAGATCGACGCTCCGGCAAGATGACGCTCGTGGTGAGGTTCGGAACGCATGGAACGCGCCTGCTGTTCCGGGCGCTGTTCGCCGTTTCGTTCACGGCGCTCATCGGTGTGGTCGTGGCGGCGCGCAGCGCGTGGCCGCTGCTCGCGCTGACGGCCGCGCCGCTCGCGCGCGCTCCGCTGGAGCTCATCTCGAGCCGCCAGGCACCGGATCTGGTCCGCGCGCTGGTCGCCACGGCGCGCCTCGAGCTGGTTCTCGGGGTGCTTCTCGCAGCGGGGCTGTGGCTGGCATGACGGTGCGGTGCTTCCGCATCCCACTGCGACACCGGTTCAGGCAACTCGATGTGCGCGAGGGCATCCTCGTGCACGGTCCGAGTGGGTGGGGGGAGCTCTCGCCGTTCGCCGACTACTCGGAGGAGCTCACCAAGCGGTGCCTCGCGTCCGCGCTCGAAGCGGCCGGGGGCACGTGGCCCCCCGCCAGGCGGGCCTCCATCCCGGTGAACGTGACGGTACCTGCGGTAGAGCCGGAGCGAGCGCACGCCATCGTCATCCGATCTGGGTGCACCACCGCGAAGGTGAAGGTGGCGGACGGCGACGACGAGGCGCGCGTCGAAGCGGTGAGGGATGCCCTCGGCCCGTTGGGGCACATCCGCGTCGACGCCAACGGCGCATGGGGCGTCGACGACGCCGCCGCTCGCATCGCGCGGCTGGCCCGCCACGGCCTCGAGTACGTGGAGCAGCCGGTGGCATCGCTGGGGGACATGGCGCGCGTACGCACGATGGTCGACGTGCCGCTGGCCGTGGATGAATCGATCCGAACGGCGGAGGATCCGCTGCTCGTCAAGGCGCTCGGCGCCGCCGACGTCGTGGTCCTCAAGGTGCAGCCGCTCGGTGGGGTGCGCGCAGCTCTGCAGGTGGCCGAGGCCTGTGGGCTGCCGGTGGTCGTGTCGTCGGCGCTGGAGACCTCGATCGGGCTCTCGGCCGGCCTGGCGTTGGCCGCGGCGCTGCCCGAGCTGCCTTATGCGTGCGGTCTCGGCACCGCGGCGCTGCTGGAGGGAGACGTCGTTGCCGATCCTCTCGTGCCCGTCGAGGGCGGGGTCGAAGTGCGCCGCCCCGAGGTGGACGAGTCATGCTTGCGACGCTACGAGACGAGCATCGAGCAGACGGGGGAGTGGACCCGGCACCTCGCGCAGCTTGCGAGCGAAGCGTCGGAGTGGCCGCGATGAGCGCGGGCGCCGCAGCGCAGGCCTTCGCGCGCTGCTTTGTGGACGAGCTCGCGCGCGCCGGATTGCAGCACGCGTTCGTCTCCCCGGGCTCGCGCTCGGCCCCTCTCGCCCTCGCGCTTGCGGACGAACGACAAATGCGCGTCCACGTGGTTCTCGACGAGCGCTCCGCCGGTTTCGCCGCGCTCGGCGCGGCCAAGGCGGCGCGCCGCCCGGTCGCCGTCCTGTGCACCTCTGGGACCGCCGCCGCCAACCTGCACCCGGCCGTGGTCGAGGCGCACCAATCGCGCGCGCCGCTGCTCGTGCTGACCGCGGACCGTCCCCCCGAGCTGCGGGACACCGGGGCACCACAGACGATCGACCAGACGAGGTTGTTCGGGGATGCGGTGCGTTGGTTCGTCGACGTGGGCGTCCCAGAGCCGCGCAACGACTCCGTGGCCTACTGGCGCTCGGTGGCGGCGCGCGCCTGTGCGCTGGCATCGGCATCGCCGCCGGGACCGGTGCACGTCAACGTCCCGCTGCGCGAGCCGCTCTTTCCCGCCGCCGACGACGTCCCGTGGCTATTCGACCTCTCGGGGCGCGCGGGCGGCGCTCCCTGGGCGTCGTGGACCCAAGGGCCGCGGCGCGCCTCGCAGGACGACGTCGATGGGCTCACCGCCGCGATCGAGAGAGCCGAGCGAGGTGCGTTGGTGGCCGGCGCCTGCGACGTCGAGGCGCGCCCCTTGCTCGAGCTCGCGCGCGCAGCAGGATGGCCAATCCTTGCCGAGCCGACCTCCGGGCTGCGCACCGGCAATCTCGCCGTGTCCACGTACGACGCATTGCTGAGACAAGAGGCGTTCGCGCGCGACCATCGCCCGGATCTCGTCGTCAGGCTCGGTGCGACCGGCATCTCCAGGGCGCTCGAGTCGTGGCTTCCACCCGACGTCCCCCAGGTATCGGTCGATCGAGACGGTAAGTGGCTCGATCAACGACGCTCCGTCCGGTGGATGATCGCTGCCGACCCCGAGGACCTCGGCGCGCGCGTCGCAGCACGTCTCGCTCCCCGCTCATCTGCGTGGCTCGAGTCATGGCTGCACCACGAGCATGTGGCGCGCGTTGCGATCGACGAGGTCCTCGATTCGGAGCCCACGACATCCGAGCCGCGCACCGCGCGCGACGTTGCCGCCGCGCTCCCGAACGGATCGACGATGGTTGCTGCGGCGAGCATGCCGATCCGAGACATCGACTGGTTCATGGGACCGCGCAATGGCCTGCGCGTACTCGCCAACCGCGGCGCCAATGGGATCGACGGGTTCGTGTCGACCGCATCGGGCGTGGCGCTGACACAGGTCGGTGGTCCGGTCGTCGCCGTCACTGGAGACCTCTCACTGCTGCACGATCAGAGCGGCCTGCTGCTGGGGCACGACGGACGGCTCGACGCCACCTTCGTGGTTATCAACAACGGCGGCGGCGGAGTCTTCTCCTTCCTGCCGCAGGCGCGTCTGCCGGAACACTTCGAAACGCTGTTCGCGACACCCCAGGGCGTGGATCTCGCGGCGCTGGCGCGGCTTCACGGACTCTCGCACACGCCGATCGGAACTGCCGCGGAGCTTCGGCCTGCGCTGGCCGACGCCCTCGACGGGCGCGGCGTTCACCTGCTCGAGGTCAGAACCGACCGCGCCGACAACGTGGCCCTGCACGAGAAGCTGTGGCGCTGCGTCGCGGCCGCGATCTAACGAGAGAGGCGGCCCCCGCTCCCGGAGACCGCCTCAGCGCCGTTCCTTAGATGCTTGTGTCTACAGAGGGCGTACGTTCGACGCCTGCTTGCCCTTGGGGCCCTGCGTCACCTCGAACTGCACGGATTGGCCTTCCTCGAGCGACTTGTAGCCCTCCGACTGTATGGCGGAGAAGTGGACGAAGACGTCCTCGCCGTCGCTCTGGGATATGAACCCGTATCCCTTGTCGTTGTTGAACCACTTCACGGTACCTTCAGCCACTGCAACTTCCTTTCCGCTGACGAGGGCAGCAAGCGTCATTCCTGCAGGATCACCCCCGTCTTGACCAGCCCAAACGGTAGCACAACGACCGAGGGCGAGGCCGCCCGCGCAGCGGCGTCCCCGTCCCTGACGACTACGATGGGTCCGATGGCCACAGAGGATGGTTCCCCGCTCGACGCCGCCCTCGCGCGGGTGGGCGACCGCTGGACCTTGCTCGTGGTCGACGCCTTGCTGCGAGGCCCGGCCCGCTTCAACGATCTCCTCGAGAGTGTCAAGGGCATCGCGCCGAACATCCTCTCGCAGCGGCTCAAGCATCTCGAGCAGGAGGCGATGGTGGTGGCGCGTCCCTATTCCAAGCGGCCCCCACGCTCCGCCTACGAACTCACGGCTGTGGGTCGCGATCTCGCCGGGGCGCTGCGTCTGCTCGCTCAGTGGGGGGCTCGGAGCTCCGGCCTAGCCGGAGCGCCGCGCCATGTCGCGTGCGGCACGCCGATGGAAGCGCGCTGGTACTGCCCGACGTGCGCGCGCGTCGTCGAAGACGCGGAGGATCCTGAGTTGCGCTTCGTCTAGTGGTCTGTCGCGTAAGTACCGCCAGCACCGAGAGCGTTCCTGCGCGCCGAGGGCAAGGCGCGAGGAGTCGAGCGTACCTGGAGGTACGTGAGCGACGAGCAACGCAGCCATCGGTGATGCAGGGGCGCTCGAATGCGTCGCTGATTTGCGCGACGGGGCACTAGTGGTGGTCGGGTGAGCCACCTCGACGTCTGAGAATCCACTCACATCACGGCGCCACCGCGCGCACCAGCAGGTACTCCATCATGCGGCGTCGGCGCAGCAGCTTCCACTGATCGAGCATCACGCGCGCGGCGATCCGCCGGGAGCGCGGCGCACCCGAGGGATCGGCGCGCAGGCGGTGGCTCAGGAACGCTATCGCGGGGTCGATCACACGCTCGCCGCACGGCGTGAACCTAACGTCGCCGAAGCCGGTCTCCGCAAGCGCCGACGCTATCTCTTGCGCGCTCATGACCGCGCGCGCCTTGATTCCCCAGAACCTCACCGCGGTCATGCCGGCGACGACCTCGGCCGGCGTGCGCGGCACTCGCTCCGCGCTCACATCGGAGAAAGACAGCACTCCTCCCGGACGCAGAACACGACGTGCCTCGGCGAAGAAGGCGCTCCTCGACGAGAAGTGGAACGCGGCCTCGACGCTGATGAGGCCGTCCATGCTGCCGGCGCGCAGTGGGAGATGCGTGGCGTCGCCCACGATCGGCGCCGCATCGGCCGCCTCAAGCGCAGCCTTGCCCGCTCGCAATTGAGATTCCGTGATGTTCACGGCCACCAAGCGACGGGGTCGCGCCACTCGAGCGATCACCGGATCCTGCGCTCCGAGCCCGTTGCCGACATCGAGCACGTGCGCGTCCGTGGGGAGCTCGCGCGCGAGCGTCTCGACCATCCGGAGCACCGCGACCTCCACTTCGTCCGGGTCGCCGGCCCCCTCCCACAGGCCGAGGTTCAACCACCCGGGAGCGGGCGCGAGCCACAGGTCGGCTCCGAGGCTGTCGTAGACGGCTGCGGCAGGGTTACTCCCCTGCCGCAGCATGCGAGCGATGTGACGCAGGTTCGCTCCGGTCCAGCTCATGGCTCAACGGTAAGCGCGCGTTGCCGTTCCGCTCGTAACCTCCCATCGAGCCGTCACGCGCCGTAGGGCCCGTTCCAGTCCTCCTGCGTGATGGCGAAGATCTCGTGGTCCCTCCATCGGCCGTTGATCTCGATGTAGCTCTTGGCTACGCCCTCGCGCCGGAAGCCTGCCTTCTCGAGAACGCGGATGGAAGCGATGTTGTCCGGCAGCGCAGCGCCCTGCACGCGGTGCAGTCGCGCGACCTCGAAGGCGAACCGCAGCGCCAGCCGCACCGCGTCGGTGGCGTAGCCTCTGCCGCTGCGCCACCGATCCACGTAGTACCCGATCGTCGCGTTCTGCCATGCGCCCCTCGAAACATTCGACAAGGCTATGCGGCCCACGATCTCGTTGTCGTCACGCGCAAAGACGCCGAACGCATACCGTCGGTCTCGATCGGCATCCTCGATACAGCGCTCGATCTCCTCGCGCTGGCCCGGAAGCGTGAAGTGGCGTTCGCTCTGAAGAGGCTCGAAGGGGCGGAAGAAATCTCGATTGCGTAAGCGCAGGTCCAGCACCGAGGATGCGTCGGAGAGGCGAAGTGACCTCAGATACACGCTCGTGTCCAGCGCCGGCACGATCACGCGTCCCGCCTTCGCCGACTCACACCAACGCGCTCGCACCCGAACGTCGCGGGTCGTGTGCGGCATCGACCGTGCCGTCGCTTGTCGCCGATGCCGCCTGTACCGCGCCGAAGAACATGTGCGGTTCGTCGTAGGGACGTGATCGATAGCCGAGGTCGCCGCCGGGCAGCCCCGGCTCGAAACAGAGCAGGTGTCCCTCCGGTCGCGGCGCGAGATGTGCGCGCGGTGCCGCGACCGCCTCCCTCAGGGACAGACCGTCGAGCGCTAGTCGAAGGATCGTCTGCGCGACCGCCCCGACTATCCGATCGGCGCCCGGAGAGCCAAGACCCACGGCGCGCTCGTCCCTGGTGGCTATGGTCGGCGCCATGTTCGAGTGGCACCGTGCGCCCGCGGGAAGGCCGCGCGCGCCCACCGGGTTCAGCTCTTCCTCCCCGAGCGTGTTGTTGAGCATGACGCCGTGGACGACCAGGCCCGCGCCGTAGCCGTTCGATTCCGTGATCGAGCACACGAGCCCGTCTTCGTCGGCGGCCGAGGTGTGCGTGGTTGCCGAGGAACGCTTCTGTCCGCCATGGCGATCGCCCTGCTCGGCGGCCGCGGCAACGTCGTCCGGCTCGTTGTAGCGCTCGTTGCGATAGCCGATCGCGGTCCGCTCGGCCTCGACGATCGAGCGCAGACGCTCCTCCGGGTCCTCGAGGTTGGTCCCATCGAGAAGCGCGAGCATCATCGTCAGCAGAGCGCCGCCCATCGCCGGTGGAGGGTTGGAATCGATCCTCCAACCGAACGCCTCCGTCGTCACCGGCACCCGCCGCTCTGCGCTGTATGTCACAAGGTCCTCCAGGGACATAAGACCCCCATCAGCCGAGATCGCGGCGATGATCTCGGTCCCGAGCGAGCCCGCGTAGAAGACCTCCGGGCCACGGGCGGCAACCATGTCGAGGGCCTCGGCCAGCTCCGGCTGCACCAGCTCGTCGCCCTCTGCGAGCGGCTCGACGCCCCCGAGCAAGCGGCGCGCCGGAGCGAAGGCCGACCAGATCGGTTCCCATGTGATCGACAGGTAATAGGCCGAGGTGTGAGGGAACGCGATGCCGTCGCGCGCTGCGGCGATGGCCCCGGCGAACAGCGCCGGCCACTCGATGCTCCCGTGTCGCTCCCAGGCCAGCCTCACGGCCGCAAGGACCCCCGGCACCGCCACGGAGGCCCCTCCTATCCCCGTGTACATGCCGTTGGAGTAATCGAGGTAGACGCGCCTCTGCTTGGTTCCAGACGCCTCCGCGATCCGGAGCGGCATGACGTTGTTGCCGTCGAAGACCTCTACGACTCCGTCTGTTCCGCGCACCGCGACGAAGCCTGAGCCTCCCATCGATGCGAAGAACGGCTCCGCTACCCATGCGGCAACCGCCGACGCGAGACATGCGTCGACGGCATTGCCGCCGGCGCGCGCGACCTCAACGGCGGCGCGACACCCCGCCCCATTGCCAGATGCGATCGCGAGCCGCGGCCTCGACATGGATTGCAAGGTTAGACGAGCGCGTCCAGGACGACGGCGCCGTACGGGCTCGGTGTGTCAGGCGCCCAGAGCGCGCAGAAGGGGATGTAGCTTGAGCTCCGTCTCGGCGAGCTCGGCGCGAGGATCGGAATCGGCGACGATCCCCGCTCCCGCCCACAGGCGCGCCCGCGCGCCGGAGATCTCGGCGCAGCGCAAGGCGATCCCCCACTCGCCGTCGCCCCGGGCATCCACCCACCCCACCGGTCCGCAATAGCGTCCCCGGTCGAGATCCTCGAGCTCTCTGATCGTCGCGAGCGCCTTGTCGGTGGGCACGCCGCAGACCGCGGCCGTCGGATGAAGCGCACCGGCGAGCTGCAGAGCGCTGAGCGGGCGGGTGAGCCGCGCGCGCACATCCGTGCGCAGGTGCTGCACGTACGGCAGGGGGAGCAGCGACGGAGCGAGGTCCACGCGCACATCCTCACAGCACGCGTCGAGCGCTTCGCGTACCGTGACGACGGCAAGCTCATGCTCGCGCCGGTGCTTCTCGGAGGCCACGAGGTCGGCCGCGAGGCGCTCGTCGGCGGCGGCCGACCGTCCACGCGGCGCAGAGCCACCCAGCACTATCGATCCGACGTCGCGGCCGCGGCGACGCACGAGCAGCTCCGGAGTCGCACCGACGAGACCATCGAGTGAGAACGTGAAGCAGGACGGGTACATCGCCGCCAGTTCGACGATGATGTCGTGGACCGAAAAGGACTGATCCGAGATCACCGATGCATCGCGCGCGAGCACGACCTTGTCGACTATGCCGTCGGCGACGGCGGCACGGGCCGATGCGACCGCACCGAGCCAGCGCCCATCTCGGACCGATGAGCCGATCCGTCGCACCTGGGCTCGGCCCCGGTCGACACTGCGCGCAGGCCGCGGGGACGGCTCGGGCGCCGAGTGATCGCCGATGGTAGTGAACCACGCCCGATCGCCGTCGCGCCCGAGCACGAACGAAGGAACCATCACGGGCGAGGACGGCGAGTCGGGATCGAAGGCGAAGGCGCCGAAAGCCAGGGGGCCCGTGGCCCAACCGTCCACGGCATCGTCCACGTCGAGACCGTTGAAGATCCTCTGCAGCTCCGACGACGCTCGCTCGAAGCGGTGATCTCCGGTGCCTGCGTCCACGGACGCGGCGCACCCCCAAGCCACGAGCGAGCGCGCGCCGCTCGACCACACGATGCGATCCCGGTCCCCGGCGCCGTCGAATGGTTGGACGGCGGGGTCGAGCTCAACCGTGCGCGCGACGAGGCGGCTCACGAGTCGCCCTCGCGCGTGGCGGTGATGAGCTGGGCCGAACCGAGAGCGAGCGGCATCACCCGCACGTCGGCGAATCCCGCCGAGGAGAGCAGATGCATCAGCTCGATCCGCTCAGGGAGGTAGGCGGCGGAGCGCGGCAGGTACCGATAGGCCTGCCGGTCGGACAGGAGGCCGCCGATCAACGGCACGACGCGATGGAAATAGAGATGGTGGCCTGCGCGCAACAACGACGACTCGGGGTGAGCGACCTCGAGCAAGGAGACCCGGCCGTTTACCCGCAGGACGCGCGCGAACTCGGCGAACAAGCCGGGAAGCGACGCCACGTTTCGAAGGGCGAAACCGCACGTGATGCCGTCGACCATCCGATCGGCGACCGGGAGCGCGAGCGCATCGGCCTGCACCAGCGGAGACGAGACGCGCGCGACGGCAAGCATCCCAGCGGAGAAGTCGATCCCAACCGCACGGTGGCCCACAGCCTCTAGGTCGCGACAGAGATCTCCCGTGCCGCAGGCGACATCGAGCACGAGTGACGAGGCGGGAAGATCGAGCGCCGCGACCGCGCGTCGTCTCCAACCCACGTCCATCCTCATCGTCATGACGCGGTTGAGCAGGTCGTAGCGCGGCGCGATCGAGTCGAACATCGACCGCACCAGGGCGACCTTCTCCTCTCCGGCCGGGAGCCGTTCCAGGTCGCTCAAGCGCCTTCGACCTCCCGTGCGTCGACGTGGTTCTCATCGACCTCGAAGTCGACACCCTCGCGTTCTATCCGCTCGTGAGCGGCGCGCAGCAGCAGCCGGCCGAAGTGATGCGCCACCAGCGTTGTCGTCGCGGGGAACATCGTGCGGAACGCATCTACGAGTCGCTCGGCCGCCTCGGGCGGC
The DNA here is from genome assembly GCA_046262355.1 of Actinomycetota bacterium. Classification (GTDB taxonomy): domain Bacteria; phylum Actinomycetota; class CADDZG01; order CADDZG01; family WHSQ01; genus DATADD01. Next base: position 30,427 of record JBHEMX010000089.1, read on the forward strand.
ACGGCCTCGTTCCGCAGAGGCCGCCGAACGAACTCATCGAAGAGTTCGACGGCGCGCTCCGCCACCTCCTTCATCGCGCCCTCGTGTGCGCGCGCCAGCGCAATGAGCTCGGTCAGTGGGATACCGGCCTCCAGCAGCCGCAGGCCCGACGCGACCGCCTGCACATCTGACGATGTGTAGAAAGCGACGCCGTTGCGCACCTCGGGGACGAGGAGCCCCTCTCGCTCGATCCCGCGCAGCAGGGCGGGCGACACAGAGGTGCGGGCGGCGAGCTCCTCGAGCGTCAGCCACTCCTCCGGCCCGCCGAGGATCGGACCGGCGAGAGCGGCGACCAGTGCCTCATCGGCGGGATCGAGGTCCGCCGCCAGCAGCCGACCGATCGAAGCGAGGTTGAAGCCTTGCTCCTTGAGGTGCCGGATCCGTCCCAGCCTGGCGACGTGGTCGTCCGAGTACCACGCGACCCTGCCCTCACGCTGCGGCGCCTCGAGCAGTCCCTTGCCCTGATAGAAGCGCACGGTGTCCACGCTCATCCCTGAGCGCGCCGCCAGCTCATCGACCCTGTACCTCATGAGCAACCACTCTACGAGTGTTTCCTCGTAGAGTCGACCTAGGGTGAGGCTACGGGCGCCCCCAGCGATCGCCACGCGCTCATGCCGCCGACGAGGTTCGTCGCATCGAGACGGCCCCGGCTCCGCAGCAGGCTCGCCATCACGGTCGAGCGGTAGCCGCTGCCGCACACGAGCACCAACGGCTTGCCCTCGGGAAGGTCGTCGAGCCTCGACGGCAGCTCGGCTCCGGTGATGAAGGTTGCGCCCTCGATGTGGCCCGCCGCCCACTCGGTGGGCTGGCGGACGTCGAGCACATCGACCTCCGTTCGTTCGAGACGCCTCCGGAGCTCGGCGGCGGTCACCTCCTCGAAGGAGGAGACCTCGCCGCCCGTCGTGGCCCACGCGCGCATGCCCCCGGCGAGCCAGCCCACCGGAAGGTCGTACCCGATCCGGAGCAGCTGCCACGCTGCGTCCCACAGATCGCCCGGCTCATCGAGCACGAGAGCAACGACATCGTCGGGCCCGAGAACCGTCCCGGCCCAGGTTGCGAACGACGTCCCGAGCCCCACGTTGAGCGCCCCTGGGATGTGACCGCCGGCAAAGGCCTCCGGCGAGCGCGCGTCGACCACCACGGTCCCCGAGGCGCGCGCCTTGTCGACCTCCTCCGGCGTGAGCGCCGGCGGCTCGGGCAGCACCCCGAGGAGAGCCGGACCCTCGAGGTTCTGTCGCCGCATCCTCCTCCAGTAGGGCGGCACGGCCGGCAGGTTGTCGAGGCGGATGCACTCCTCGACGAAGTCCTCCGAAGACGACACCTGCGCAAGGATGGGGTTGGTCTTGCGCTCATAACCCACGGTGGTGGACAGTCGGCTGCCGATGTTGCCACCGCACAGCGATCCTGCGACGTGCGTCGGAAAGACCTCGACGTGGTCCGGCAGGCGCCACAGGATCTTCTCCTGGATCGTGTGACAGAAGTCTCGAGCGGCGCTCTTGGCGTCCTCGGGGTCGCCGAGAAGGTCCGGGCGAGCGAGGTCTCCCACGAGCAGCGCGCCGCCCGAGAGCAGAAGTGTCGGCTCGTCTCCGCTCGAACGGTCGTAGACCAGCAGGCTGACGTGCTCGGGAGTGTGGCCGGGCGTGTGGAGCACCTCGATGCTCACGTCGCCGATCTCGAGAAACTCACCGTCGGCGAGACCCCGGTGGGCGTATGCGATGGGACCATCCTCGTAGCCGAGCACCTCCACGCGCTGGCGCGCCCGGAGCTCCTCGATGCCGGTGAGATAGTCGTTGTGACCGTGGGTGTCGATCACGTAGCCGATACGCATCCCGTGAGCGCGCGCCTCGTCGAAGTAGACGTCGACGTCTCGCCTCGGATCGAGTACCAGGGCGACGCCGGTGCTCTCGTCGCCCACGAGGTAAGACGCGTGCCCCAAGCTCTCGAGGAAGAACTGTTTGAACAACATCGAGTCGTGCTCCTCCCTGTTAAGCGCCGCGTCGACGCATCGTTTCCACCAGGTTTCTTAACCTGTCAGAGACGTCGACGCGATACGGCTCCTCCGAGCGATCGAGCGTGCGGAGACGCCCGGGCAGGGCTGCGATCCGGGCCCGGCATCTCTTCTGGAGGTCCTCGAGTGGCTCTGCTGCGTGGAGCCGGCGTCCCTTCGCCATGACGCATCCGAGCAAGCCTCGAGCTTCCGGAACCGTCTCGTCCTCGAGCGCTATCACGTCGCGCGCGAACGTCTCGCCCGCGAAGAAGCGATGGATCTGCTTGCGTCCCGGCAGGGTCGCCTTGCCGGTGGAGAGCTTGATCTTCGGCTCCCCTCCCTCTGCGACGAGCTTGTAGACGGAACCGAGGGCGGGAGCATCGGCGCTCGTGCCGAGCTGCGTACCGACCCCGAAGCGGTCGGCGGGCACGCCGTCGTCGAGCAGGTCCTTGATGCGATGCTCGTCGAGGTCCCCCGACAGCACGATAAGAGTGTCGTCGAGCCCCGCCTCGTCCAGGATCTTGCGCACGGAGCGGGTCAGTGGCGCCAGAGAGCCGGAGTCGATCCGGACCCCCCGGACGGTCACTCCTTCGGGCTCCAGCTCGCGCGCGACGCGGGCGGCCCGGCGCGCCCCTTCTTCGACGTCGAACGTATCGATGAGCAGCACCGCGCTCTGCGGGAACGTCCTGCAGAAGCTCCGGAACGCCTCCACCTCGTCCTCGAACGCCATGACGTAAGAGTGGGCCATCGTGCCGCTGACCGGCATGCCGTAGATCTTGCCGGCGAGGACGTTCGAGGTGCCGTACGCGCCGCCGATGAACGCGGCCCGCGCCGCCTTCAGAGCGGCGTCTGCGCCGTGATCTCGGCGCGCCGAGAAGTCTACGAAGCCGTGCTCGCCGCATGCGATCGACACGCGCGCGGCCTTGGATGCGATCATCGTCTGGAACGTCACGGCGTTGAGCAGGAACGTCTCCACGATCTGGGCCTCTATCAGCGGTGCGGTCACGCTGAGGAGCGGCTCGCCGGGAAAGACGATCTCTCCCTCGCGCACAGCGCGCACCTCTCCCGTGAACCGCAGCGTCTCGAGGAGGTCGAGGAAGTCGTCGTCGAACAGCCCCAGCGATCGGAGATAGGCGCGCGAGCCGTTGCCGAAGTGCAGACCCTCGAGGAACGCCAGGGCATCGTCGAGCCCGGCGGCGACGAGGAAGTTGCGGGTCGGAGGCAGCTCTCTGACGAAGAGGTCGAACGTCGCCTCGCCGGTCATCCCCAGGGTGTGATAGCTCGATGCCATCGTCAGCTCGTAGAGGTCCGTCAGCAAGGCTGCGTTCTCGTCGTTCACCCACCCCATGGCGTGGGCTCCCTCATTCGACGACGCCACCGGACTCGACCACGCGCTCCAGGGCGCGCCGTCCGTCCCCCTGCTCGAGGTCTACGGCTCGCACGGCATGTGCGAGAACCGTCGTCGCGAAGCGGCGATCGAGAGCATCTAGGGCGGTCTCCCTGATGCAGTAGTCCGTCGCCAGCCCGACGACGACGACGCGCTCGATGTCTCGCGCCCGCAGCAGGCTCTCGAGCGAGGTCGGCTCGACCGCGCCCGTGACCGGCTCCTTCATGGAGAACCCGGAGTAGCCGTCTTCTCCGTCGCTGCCCTTGCGCACGACATCCCCGGCCACGTCGAGATCGGGATGGAACTCGGCGCCCCACGTGCCCATCACGCAATGCACCGGCCACACGCCGCCGTCCTTGGAGAAGTGGGGCGTCACCTCGGGATGCCAGTCCTGCGTGTAGACGACCAGAGCGTCCGCGTGTCGAGCGCCTTCGATCTCGCGATCGATGACGGAGACGATGGCGTCGCCGCCCTCGACGTAGAGGCTTCCGTTCGGATCGGCGAAGTCGTTCTGCACGTCCACCACGAGCAGCGCGCTGCGCTCGTCGTAGGTGGTCATGCGCCGCCTGTGCTCCGGGCGCTCGTCGGGCTCACCGAGCCGGCTCGAGCGCCGCGATGTTGTCTCGCTCGGATGGATCGGGCTCGGAAGAGAACCATGCATCGAGCATCTCTCCGGCGACCGCGGGGCTCGTGGAACGCAGGCTCATCACGAGCACGTTCGCGTCGTTCCACCTCCGCGCTCCCGCGGCCGTCGCCGCGTCCGAGCACAGGGCAGCGCGCACGCCGGGAACCTTGTTGGCGGCGATGGAGGCCCCGGTGCCGGTCCAGCAGAACAGCACTCCGGTGTCCGCCGCGCTCGCCGCGACGCTCTCGCCGACCGCCCGCCCGACCGCGGCCCAGCCCTCGTGGGTGCCGGCGAGCGGGCCGGCCAGCAAGACGTCGTGCCCTCTGTGCCTCAGATCCGCCTCGACGGCGTCTGTGAGCGGCGTCTTCTCGTCGGATCCGACGACGACCTTCATGGGGCCAATGTTAGTGCCCCGATGCCTGGATCACCGACGCGCTACCTACGTGACGGAAACCTAGCCCGGCCGCGTAGATCGCCGATGCATACGACTCGAAGCATGAGCCGCCGCGGCGCAATGGTTCGGTTGAGCTTAGACGGGGTCTTCGTGCTTCGCCTTGATGGCGAGAACCTCGTCCAGGGACCCGAGGAAGAGGTCGAGGATGTCGGCGTCGAACTGGGTCCCGTGTCCCTCGCGCATGGTCTCGATCGCCTTGCCGAGGGCGAACGCCCTCTTGTAGACGCGGTTCGAGGTGAGTGCGTCGAAGACGTCTGTGATCGCGGCGATGCGACCCTCGACGGGGATCTGCTCCTCCGAGAGGCCCCTCGGGTACCCGGTGCCGTCGACGCGCTCGTGATGCGTGTACGCGATCGTCGCGGCGCGCATCAGCAGCTCCGACTTCGAACCCGACAAGATGCGGTAGCCGATCTCGCAATGCGTCTGCATCGTCGTGCGTTCCTCCGGCGTCAGCGGACCGGGCTTGAGCAGGATGTTGTCGGGGATGCCGATCTTGCCGACATCGTGCATCTGGCTCGCCACGCGGATCTGCTCGCTGCTCTCGGTATCCTCACCCATGAGCGAAGCCATCAGCCCGCAGTACGCGCTCATCCTCTGGATGTGGCGCGCGGTCTCGTTGTCGCGGAACTCGGCCGCTATCGAGAGCCGCTGGATCGTTTCCTCCTGAGACAGACGCAGTTCCTGCTCCACCCGCTCGAGGCTGGCGATCGCGTTCCACAGCTCGCCGGTGCGGTCGCGCACCATGTGCTCCAGGCGGACGCGATGGTTCCGGTTCTCGACCTCGAGATTGCGTCGCCTGATGGCGTTGGCGACGTTGATCAGCACCCCGTTCGGCTCGAACGGTTTGATGATGTAGCCGTAGGCGCCCATCTCGAGCGCCGTGTGAGCAAGGGTTGTGTCGTCCATGCCGGTCACCATGACCGTGGCGGTGTCGGGATGGTCCTGCGACACCTGCATGATGAGGTCGAGGCCTGATATGCCGGGCATGTCCATGTCGGTCAGGACGAGGTCGAACCGTTGCCGATCCATGGCGGCGCGCGCATGCTCGGCGTCCTGAGCGGTTTCGCAGATGTATCCGTTGCGCCCCAGCAGGCGCGCCAGCATGCGCCGGATCGGCTCCTCGTCGTCCACGATGATCAGCCGAGCGCCGTTGATCTCCGAAACGATGTCGTGAGCGGTGCCCGGTCCCTGTGCCGCGCGCGGTGACAGCGACGTCATAGGTTCCCTTTCGGTCACCGGAAGTGGCAGGTTTAGGCGCAGATGTGCGGACCGCCCAGAGGAGGGCTCGGGCGGCCGCCGACACCGGCGGAGGGACCCCGCTCCCGTATGCTCGGCTCGATGAGCCCTGCTGCGATCGAAGTCTCCGGCCTCCGAAAGACCTACGGATCGCTCGAGGCGGTCAAGAGCGTCGATCTGAGGGTCGAGCAGGGTGAGGTCTTCGCCCTGCTGGGACCCAACGGCGCGGGCAAGACCACGACCGTCGAGATCCTCGAAGGTCACCGGGACCGCAGCGGGGGCGACGTCAGCGTGCTCGGCCACGACCCGGGGAAGGGAGAGCAGAGCTACAGGCGGCGCATCGGGATAGTCCTGCAGGAGACCGGGATGCAGCCCTATCTAACCGTGGCGGAGACGATCGAGCTCTTCCGCGGGCTCTACCCACATCCACGTCCCCTCGACGAGGTCATCCAAGTCGTGGGGCTGGAAGAGAAGCGAAAGGAACGCGTGCAGAAGCTCTCGGGCGGCCAACGGCGGCGCCTCGACGTAGCGATCGGGCTGGCCGGGGACCCCGAACTGCTGTTCCTCGACGAGCCGACGACGGGCTTCGATCCCTCGGCCCGGCACAAGGCATGGGACATGGTCAAGAACCTGAAGACGCTCGGCAAGACCGTCTTTCTCACGACCCACTACATGGACGAGGCCCAACACCTCGCCGACCGGGTTGCGATCATCGTGCAAGGTCGCATCGTCGCTGAGGGGGCGCCCGACATCCTCACGACGAGGGACCCCGACACGCGCATCCGCTTCCGGCGCCCGAGCGCGCCGGAGCTGCCGGCGACGCTTGCCTCGCCGGCGAGCCGCGACGGCGACCAGATGGAGATCACGACGCCCGAGCCGACGCGCATGCTGCAGCGGTTGACCTCATGGGCGATGGAGCACGACCTGGAGCTCGAAGGGTTGACCGTGACGCGAGCGTCGCTCGAAGATATCTATCTCGAGCTAACGCGTGCCGGAGCCGACGAGGTGCCGTCCGCATGAGCAGCAACGTCGCTCTCGCGCTCCGCCAGGTCCGCTACGAGAACCTGGCGTTCTGGCGCAACCCGCCCGCGGCCTTCTTTACGATCGCCTTCCCGCTGATGTTCCTCGTCATCTTCAACCTCGCCTTCGGCAACGAGACCGTTCGCCTGAGCGGGGAGGAAACCCGCGCGAGCACCTTCATCATCCCCGCGATCGTCGCGTTCGGCGTCATCTCGGCTTGCTACACGAACATCGCCATGAGCATCACCTTCTCGCGCGAGCAAGGCGTGCTCAAGCGCGTGCGAGGGACGCCGCTGCCGGCTTGGGCCTTCATCTCCGCGCGCGTGGCGCACGCCGTTCTCCTCGCCGTGCTGCTCGTCGTCATCGTCGTCCTCGCCGGCGCGCTCTTCTATGGGGTGGACGTGCCGACGACCACGATGCCCGCGTTCCTCGTCACGCTGGTGATCGGAGCAGGAGCGTTCTGTGCGCTCGGAGCGGCGATCTCGGTCGTGATCCCGAACGCCGATGCGGCCCCCGCCGTCGTCAACTTCTCGATCCTCCCGCTGCTGTTCATCTCCAACGTCTTCATCAGGATCGAAGACCCTCCGGCATGGATGGGGGCACTGCGCAACATCTTTCCCGTCTACCACTTCTTCGAGGCCCTGCAGAGATCCTTCAACCCTTTCGCCACGGGCAGCGGATTCGAGTGGGGACACCTTGCGGTCATGGCTGCTTGGGGGGCTGCGGGACTTCTCATCGCGGCTCGCTATTTCAGTTGGGAACCACACCATTGATCGATGAGCCGTGTGGCGCGCCGTGACGATCACGACGCAGGGCACCCCGCTCGTTAGCGCGACCGACGTGACGTTCCAACTCTCCGACCCCGACGACGCGCTGCGAGGCGTGAAATTGCATCAGGAGATACAAAGGCCGCGCGTCGGGCCCGGGTTCACGAAGCTCCCGGGAACGGACCTGTGGCATCTGAGGTTCCCTCGCCCGGCGACCGACCGGATGGAGTACAAGCTCGAGCTGGAGCGCCCCGAGGGCGGCAGCGAGGTCATCTGCGATCCCGCCAATCCCAAGCGCGCTCCCGGCCCCTTCGGCGATAGATCCGTGATCGAGTGGCCCGATTACCGCCCCCCAAGATGGCTCGACGATGCCGCCGAGCCACACGGGGTCGTCGTCGAAAGGGAGATCCGCTCGCGCATCATGAAGCGATCCGTGCGAGTACACGTGTGGTCGAGCGACGGCGCGCACAGGGGCGAGGAGCTGCCCCTGCTGGTCGCTCACGACGGCTCGGATTATGCGAACTACTCGGGACTGCTGCTGCTTCTCGGGGCGCTCGTGTCCCGTGGAGAGTTGCCACCGCTGCGCGCCGCCCTGGTCGATCCGGTCGAGCGCGACCACATGTACTCGGCATCCACGCCCTACGCCCGTGCGTTCGCGCACGAGATCCTCCCGCAGCTCGCAACTCTGGCGCCGACGCAGCACGGCCGCGGGATGCGCATCGGCATGGGCGCCAGCCTCGGCGCGCTCGCCATGCTCCACGTCCATCGCTCGCATCCTGCAACGTTCGGTGCGTTGTTCCTACAGTCTGGAAGCTTCTTTCGTCAGCGCTTCGACGGGCAAGAATCCGGCTTCGTGCGCTTCCGACGGATCTCCCGTCACGTGGGGCAGGTCCTCTGCGCAGAGGACTGGGCGCATCCGATCCGGATCGCGATGACGTGCGGCGCCGTCGAGGAGAACCTCAGGAACAACAGAGCGATGTGCGCCGCCTTGGCCGGTCAAGGCTACGACGTCTCGCTTCTCGAGAACAGGGACGCCCATAACTGGATCGGCTGGCGGGATGCCTTCGACCCGGCGCTGATCGACCTCCTGAGGCAGCAATGGGGCCGTCCGGCGCGCCGGGAGCAGCCGGGAACGACACCGTCGGCGCACCCGCCGGAGACATCGGGGTGAGGCGAGACTTCATCTCTTTGTACTCGCCGGCGATCGGAGCCGAAGGCAACCTTCTGGCCTACGGCCATCACGGCCGCCCGGTGCTCGCGTTCCCGTCCGAGCAGGGACGCTGCTGGGACTATGAAGACCGCGAGATGGTGGCGTCCATAGGGTGGCTCATCGATGCCGGGCGGGCGAAGCTCTACTGCGTCGACAGCTACGACGCCGGAAGCTGGCATGCCCACGACCTGCCGCTCGAGGCCAGGGCGCAGAGACACAGCCTCTATGAGGATTGGATGCTCAACCAGGTGGTCCCGTGGATCCACGACGACTGCGGCGGCGCCGGCGGAGAGATGATCGTCACCGGCTGCAGCTTCGGGGCGTACCACGCGGCCAACTTCGCGCTCAAGAGGGCGGATCTCTTCCCGCTCGCGATCTGTCACAGCGGTGTCTACGACGTCTCGGTCGTGGGCACCGGCGAGCGCGGCGACGGCGTCTACTTCAACAATCCGATGGACTACGTCGCCCGGCTTCAGGGAGACCACCTCGAGTGGATCCGCTCGTCTGTCCGGCTCGTGCTCGTGTGCGGTCAGGGGCAGTGGGAAGACACGACCGGCGCTCTCGAGAGCACGAGGCACTTCGCTCGTCTGCTCGTCGAGAAGGAGATCCGGCACGAGATGGACCTGTGGGGGTACGACGTGCCGCACGACTGGCCTTCGTGGCGCGCACAGCTGGCTCACCACCTGCCGCGCTTCTGCTGATATGGGCAACTCGCATCTGATCGGGATGCTGCTCGGGACGGAGGAGGACTGGCCCCGTACATTCGAAGCGCTCATGCGCCGCCTCGGCCCGAACATCAAGTACCGCGGCGAAACGCACCGGGTCGACATCGAGCGCATCACCATCGAGCCCTTCAGCCTGCGGGCCGTGCCGCGTTACTCCCTGGTTATCGACCGGCTCGCGTACTGGTACTACAACCCCCGGGAGTGGCTCAAGAAGATCGCACTCATAGATCGCGTCTACCTACTCAACAACCCTTTCACGTTCCAGTCCATGGAGAAACACGCGGCCTACTGCGCGATGATCCGGCTCGGCCTCAGGATCCCGGAGACGTGGCTGCTGCCACACAAGATGCCACCCGAGAACGAGCGCTTCCCTTACACCGCAGCGAGATACAACCGGCCTTTCGAGCTCGGGGACATCGGTGCTCACATCGGCTTTCCGCTGTACATGAAACCGTTCGACGGCGGAGCTTGGGTGGGCGTGACGCGCATCGAGGATGGCGACCAGCTCCAGCGTCGGTACGACGAGTCGGGCCGGCGCCTCATGCATCTACAGACCGCCGTCGAGGACTTCGACGTCTTCGCCCGCACCTTGTCGATCGGAGCCGAGTCGCTGACCGTGCGTTACGAGCCGTCCCTCCCGCTGCACGACCGCTACCGCGTGGAGCACGACTTCCTCTCTCCCGAGCTGGGACGGGAGATCACCATGATCAGCCGGCTCGTGAACGCCTTCTTCCTGTGGGAGCTCAACTCGTGCGAGATCATCGTGAAGAACGGCATCGCACACCCGATCGACTACGCCAACGCCTCGCCCGATCTGTCGCTCATCAGCTTGCACTACTACTTCCCGTGGGCGATCAAGACCCTCGCGAAGTGGTGCCTGTTCTCCACGGTCACCGGCCGCAGGATGCCGATCGACCAGGACACCGAGCGCTACTTCGCGATCGGCGACGACGGCGAGCTCTCCTACGAAGACAGGCTCGAACGCTATGGCGAGCTCTCCGACGCATTCTTCGCGGGCGGCGACTACCACGAGTTCTGCGCCGAACATCTAGCCTCCGTCGACGAGGTCATGGTCGAGCTCATCGAGAGCGACGAGTTCGATCGCATCGTCGTCGACACGATCACATCCAGCTTCCCATCGCACGAGCACGAGCAGTTCGTGGCCCACTACCGCGGGCTCCTGAGGGCATGGGCGAACGACCAACGGGCGCGCGCCGGATCCTGACCACAGCCGGCCCATCGAGCGCCTTGCAGGTTGCGCCGAGACGGCCCTCGGTTATCCGTCCTCAGCTTGTCCGGGCGCGGCGCTGGTGACGATCGTGGGCCTTGTGTAGCGGCGCAGCGAGCCGAAGCGAGCCGCCACCACGCCGGTGCCCAGGAGGCACGCGAGGCCTCCGAAGATCACGGAGCCCGGCGCTCCGATCAGCGACGCCACGGCGCCGGCCTCGACGTCGCCGAGACGAGGGCCGCCCCTCACGACCATCAGGTTCACCGCCGAGACGCGTCCACGCAGACCGTCCGGGCTGGCCTCTTGGAGCATCGTGCCGCGGAAGATCGCGCTGAAGACGTCGGCCGCGCCGGCGAGCGCGAGCCACACCAGGGTCGCGATGAGCGATCCCAACGACAGTCCCGCCAGCGTGATGCAGGCGCCCCACACGCCGACGGCCACGAGGACGCCCACGCCCTGACGCCGGACGCGTGGCACCCATCCCGTCGTGAGCGCTCCCACGAGCGCCCCCATGGCCGGTGCGGCATAGAGCAGTCCCAGCCCCGTCGCACCCATGCGGAAGGTGCGTTCGGCGAGAGCTGGAAAGACGGCGCGAGGCATGCCGAAGACCATCGCGACGATGTCGACCAGGAAGATCGACAAGATGAGCGGCGTGCGGAGCACGAACCGGGTCCCCTGCCTCACGCTCTCGAGACCCGAGGCTGCGTCGGTCCTCTCTGGGATCGTCGCCGGTATCCAGCGCAACGCGATCAGTGCCGCGACGAACGTCGCAGCATCGATCGCGTAGACCCACGCCACGGAGAACGAGGCGATCAAGATGCCACCGAGCGCGGGACCGACGATCTGGGTCACCTGGAAGCCGACCTGGCGGAGAGCGATCGCGGACGGGAGCTGGGCGGGCGCGACGAGCGCGGGAACCATGGCGGTCCTCGCCGGCTGCTCGATCGCCTCGAGAGCCGACGCGAGCGCCACGATGACGTAGACCCACAGCACCGACGGATCAGATCCGAGCGAGACCCCCATCAGCGCCAGGACCGTGACCAGGAGCCCGATGTCGGCTCCCGCGGTGAGCCTTCGACGATCGTGTCTGTCCGCCAGCGCACCCCCGACGAACGAGAACACGATCAGGGGGACGAGCTCGATGAGGCCGATCAACCCGACCGCGAAGTTCGAGCGCGTGAGCTCGAAGACCTGCCACAGCACCGCCACGTAACGCATCTGAGTGCCGACCAGAGAGACGACCTGGCCGAACCACAGCGCGCGGAAGCCGGGTGAGTGTCGCAGCGGAGTGATGTCGAGCGCGAGCGAACGCGCCTCCGAGAGCCATCGTGTCACAGCGTCGCTGGAGGAAAGGTCGTCAGTAGACGATCGACGAGTACCGCTTCAGCTTCTTGCGACGGTGAAGCGCCTCGACGGACCGAACGGTGCCCGAACGGGAGCGCATCACTATGGATTGCGTTATCGCGCTTTCGCCGCGATAGCGCACGCCCTTGACCAGGTCGCCGTCGGTCACGCCCGTGGCGGCGAAGAAGACGTCTTGCCCCGAGACGAGGTCGTCGATCGTGAGTACCTGATCGAGGTCGTATCCCGCCTCGATCGCGCGGTCTCGCTCCTCTTCGTTGCGCGGCCACAGCTTGCCCTGGATCACGCCGCCGAGGCACTTGAGCGCGCAGGCCGAGATGACGCCCTCCGGCGTGCCACCGATGCCGACGAGCAGGTCGACCCCGCTGTTCTCGCGCGCCGCAGCGATGGCTCCCGCGACGTCGCCGTCCATGATGAACCTGATCCGTGCGCCGGCGGCGGAGACGTCCTTGACGATCGTCTCGTGGCGAGGACGGTCGAGGATCATCACAGTGAGATCGGAGACCTCCGAGTCCTTCGCCTGCGCGATCCGCTTGAGGTTCTCCACGATCGGCGCTTCGATGTCGACGACGTCCGCCGCCTCTTCCCCGGCCGCGAGCTTCTCCATGTACACGCAGGGGCCGGGGTCGAACATGGTCGAGCGCTCGGCCACCGCGACGACTGCGAGCGCGCCGTTCATCCCCTTGGCGGTAAGCGTCGTGCCGTCGATCGGGTCGACGGCGATGTCGACGACGGGCGGCTCACCGCTGCCGAGCTTCTCGCCCCGGTACAGCATCGGGGCCTCGTCCTTCTCGCCCTCACCGATCACGACGACGCCATCCATCGTCACGGTGTCCATCATGAACCGCATCGCATCGACCGCGGCCTGGTCGGCGGCCTCCTTGTCGCGGCGGCCCATCCAGCGCGCGCCCGCCAGCGCGGCGGCCTCCGTCACCCGCACCAACTCGAGTGCCAGGTTGCGATCCGGCGCGCTGCGCCGCGCGGGCTCCTCCAACATCGTTCGCTCCTTCCACGGATGCCGTTATCGACCTGAACCCAGAGGGTAAAGGAGTGCGGCCATGCCGAGACTAAGACGAGTCGATTGCTCTGGGCCCGGGATCCGGCGCAAGGGCCGCGGGAAAGGCTTCACCTACGCCGACGAGGACGGGCGGCCGGTGGGCCCCGAAGAGCGCGCTCGCATACGCACCCTCGCGATCCCTCCCGCATGGAAAGGCGTATGGATCTGCCCGGATCCGTACGGGCACCTTCAAGCGACGGGCACGGATGCAGCCGGCCGCAAGCAGTACCTGTACCACGAGCTGTGGAGGATCAAGCAGGATCGCCAGAAGTTCGACGACATGCTCGATTTCGCCCGATGCCTCCCACACATCAGCCGAGTCTGCGACGAGAAGCTGGCAGCCGACGGCCTCGGACGCGAACGGGTGCTCGCATGCGCGCTGCGTCTGCTCTATCGCGGTTCCTTCCGCATCGGCTCCGAGGGCTACGCGGAGCAGAACCAGACCTACGGGCTTGCGACGATCCTCAAGCGCCACGTGAGCGTGAAGGGGGACGAGATGACGTTCGACTACGTCGCCAAGGGAAACAAGAAGCACACCCTTACGATCCCCGACCCCGTCGTCGCACCGGTGATCGGGGCGCTCAAGCGGCGCCGAGGCGGTGGGTCGGAGCTCCTTGCGTTCAGGATGGGAGCCTCGTGGGTCGACGTGAGGTCCGCGGATATCAATCTCTACATCAAGGAGATAACCGGGCGCGACTTCAGCGCCAAGGACTTCCGCACCTGGAGCGCCACCGCGCTGGCGGCGATCGGCATGGCGGTCTCTCAGGCAGCGGCCGGGTCCAAGACGGGTCGCAAGCGCGCGATCGCCCGCACGATCAAGGACGTAGCGGGGCATCTCGACAACACTCCCGCGGTCTGCCGAACGTCGTACATCGACCCCCGCATCTTCGACCGCTTCCTGTCCGGGTGGGTCATCTCGGTTGAGTCGCTCGACGAGAACGTGGACTCGTGGGGCTTCTTCACGGACCAGGCTCTGATCGAGGCCGTCGTAGACCTGCTCGAAGACAACAGGTCGTCCGAGACGCTGGAGAAGATCGCCTAGCGGCGGCCGAGTGATGCCAACGTACTGTTGCATCCGGGCCTCCCTTCTTGCCTCGGCCGTCTGACACGGCGAGTTTGCCTCACTTTGGTCAGCAGGCAGCGGAGGCCCCGCTCCTACATGGCATCACTCGGCGGGTCCCTCTTTCGGCGCGCCGCCCCAAGGGCGACGGCGAGGCCGAGCGCGACGATCGCGGCGACCGCCGCTCCGACGAGAGCGAGGTTCGTCCCGGACGACTTCTGGGAAGGCGCGTCGTCCGCGGGTGGGCGCGCCTGCGGTTCCGGCGTCGGGGTCGCCTGAGGCGCGTCCCGGTCGCGCCGGGCGCGCGCCAGGGGCAGGAGCGCGACGGCGCCGGGGGTCGAGTAATAGAGGCCATCCGGTCCCCACGCGAGCGCGATCACGGGTTCGTCGGAGCGCAGGTAGATCTCGTCCGACGTCGCCGACGAGCGCGCCTCGTCGAGGGTCACCCTGTGGATAGCCTGCTCGCCGTAGGTGGCGAAGAAGAGGTCGCCCGCCACCGAGCCACGCGCGTTGACCGGGTCGGCGAACGCGATCCCGGTCGGCACGACGATGTCCGGATAGGCGAGCAGGGGGTCCTGGTAGGAACCCCGGAGCCCGTCGGCGGCGCCGGCCTCGGCCGGCCCCGACACCACGGGCCAGCCGTAGTTGCCGCCGGGAACGATCCTGTTGACCTCATCGAATGACGAAGGACCGTTCTCGGTGACGAAGGGCGCCCCGGATACGGGGTCGACCGCAAGGCCGTAGGGGTTGCGCAGGCCGATGGCCAGGGCGTCCGAACCTTCGAAGGGATCGCCCTCGACGGCCCCGCCGTCGTCCGTGAAACGGTAGACCTTGCCCCCGAGGACGTGGGGATCTTGGGCCCTGTCGTCGTCGTGCTGCTCCCCGTTGGACACGAGCAACATCCCGTCCTGGTCGAAGGCTACCCCGCCGCCGTTGTGGTACACGGACGCGGGCAGGCCGTCGATTATCGTCTCCACGTCGCCGCCGCCCGTGGGGACGCGCAACACCCGGTTCGAGGCGCCGTCGGGCTCGGTGGCGAAGACGTAAGCGAAGCGATCGTCGGGCGAGACGGCGATCCCGAGCAAGCCCGTCTCGCCGCTCGTGGTCGTGGGGATCTGGGCGAGCGGCTCCGGGTCGAGCCTGCCGTTGCGCACGATCCGGACCCGTCCGGCGCGCTCGTTGACGAACATCCGGCCGCGTGAGTCGAACGCGATCCCCGCGGGGAACTCGAGCCCGTCCACCACGATCCGCGGCCCCGGCGCCCCCTCTTGCGCGCCCACCGCGGCGGGAGCCGTGAGGAGCAGGATCGAGACCGCCGGCGCGAGAAGCGCGCGACGCGTCAATCCTGGTCGCCGGCGCCGAAGGGTTCGTCCACGGTGTTCTCGCAGGTGACGTCCTCGGGGCCGTTGCCTCGGAACGCCGCGATGTAGCGGTCGATCGCATCGACGTCCAAAGTGTTGAGCTCCATGAGCTCGCCCCACGACGTCACCGCGAAGTTCGACTCCATGCCGGGATGGGGAGCCGAGAAGACTCCGGAGTCGAACCCCCGCGCGATGTCCTCGATGCGCGCGATGTCCTCTGGATCGGCGTCGGGGAGGTACTGGATCCCGACCGCCCCGTGCTCGAGCGAATGCACCTGCCTCTCGTTGGGGATCGGCTCGCCGTGAACCCCGCACGGCGCGGAGTTGGGATCGTGCGGACCGTGCACGGGCGGAGTCGAGTCGTAGTCGACCGTCCCGGAGACGTGATCGCCGCTTCCGGACTCCCCGAGCTTCTGGATCGGGTGACCTCCGATCTGGTCGGGCGTCGACTCCGGACGCGTCAGGAAGAGGAACAACGCCACGAGGGCGCCGCCGATCATCACCATGCCCCCCATACGCACCAGCCGGGCTCGACGTTCCGCCCTGAGGCGGGCTGCAAGCGCCTGTTCGCGCGCGAGCCGGCGCGCGTCGAGACGCTGCAGCCGGCGCTCCTGCGCCTCTGCTCCCGAAGACGTCCGCCGGGTGCTCTTCGCTTTCTTCTTCGCCACGGCTTCGGAGGCTACCCCCCGTACGGCTATCTTCACTGCCGATGTCCGGGGAGGCATGGCACGGGATCCTGACGGCGGCGCTCGTCGCCAACGCGGCGCTCGGCCTCGGATACCGCATCTTCAGGTTGGCGGGCGGCGGTCCCGTGGCCGACGTCGTCGGCCAGGCGATCCTTGCTGCGCTGCTCCTCGGGCTCGCGCTTGCGGGCGCCGCCGGAGCGGGTTGGAGTCGCGCCCTGGCGCTCGGCTATGGCCTCTTGTTCGGGATCGTGGTGATGCCGCTGTGGGTGCTCGCGGTGTTGATCCCGATGCGCCCACGCGCCGTCGACGTCGGCTTCACCGCGCTCTACTGGGCTCTGCTGGCGGTCATCGTGGTCGCCGTGGTGGCCGCCTGACGCTCAGGTGGGCGCCAGCAGGCCCCACTCGACGAGCCTGTGCCCGAGCTCGTCGGTGGTGAGCTCGTACATCAGCGCAAGCGCCATGATGTCGTTCTCCCGGATCGTCAGCACGCGTCCGTTGAAGTCCCCGCGCTGAAGTTGGATCGCGGAGGCGAACCGGGCGAGCGGGTCTCGATCGGGTTGAGGGACACGCTCGAGCCCTTCGAGGTCCAGAACGACGCGGCGGCGAGGCTCGACGCGCGGAGTGGCGGGGGCGCCGTCGTCGGGCAGGATCTCGCCCGGCGGCACGCCGTAGAAGTCGGCGAGCTCGGCGAGCCGAACCACCGTGACGTTGCGGTCGCCGCGCTCGTAGGCGCCGACGACCGCCGCCTTCCACCTGCCGGCCGAGCCATCCTGCACGTCCTGAAGCGACATACCCTTCTGCATCCGGATGTCTCGAAGCCGCTCGCCCAGCGCCTTGGTGTAGTCGCGCGTCGCCATCGCTCTCCCCCGCCCTCCGTAACTCCTTGCGCCGTCCCAGTCACGCTGCGCATTCGTCATAGGCTACAGGTCCGTCCGCCGTAGAATCAAAGCGACGATCCCCGGCACGAGAGTTCGACCGTTTGAGGCGAGAGGACGGGACGCCCGACGTGAGACCCATCTGGAAAGGCGCCATCACCTTCGGTCTGATCAGCATCCCGGTCAGGCTCTACTCGGCGGTGGAGAGCAAGTCCCTGAAGTTCCATCTCCTCCACGAGAAGGACGGGGGACGCGTCCGCAACAAGCGCGTCTGCTCCAAGTGCGGCGAAGAGGTCTCGTGGGACGAGCTGGTCAAGGGCTACGAGTACTCCAAGGATCACTACGTCACGTTCGACGAGGAGGAGCTGCAGGCGCTCGACGTCGACTCGATCAAGGCTATCGACGTCGTCACCTTCGTGCCGCTCACCGACATCGATCCCATCTACTACGACAAGACCTACTACGTGGCCCCCGAAGCCTCCGGGCTCAAGGCCTACAGGCTGCTCGCCGACGCCCTCGAGGCTGAAGGGCAGGTCGGGGTGGCGAAGGTGGCGCTGCGCGACAAGGAGCACCTCGCCACCGTGCGCCTCAAGGAGGACGTCTTCGTGCTCGAGACGATGCACTGGCCGGACGAGATCCGCGCGCCGGACTTCGAGGAGCTCGGCAAGAAGATCGAGGTGCGCGATCCCGAGGTCAAGATGGCGCGCCAGCTGATCCAGCAGCTGGCCGGCGAGTTCCGTCCCGACGAGTTCCACGACGACTACCGCCGGCGGCTCCAGGAGCTGGCCGAGCGCAAGATCGAAGGTCGCGAGGTCACCGTCGCCGCCGAGGCCGAAGAGGAAGCTGCGCCCGTCGTCGACCTCATGGAGGCGCTCAAGGCCTCGGTGGCCGCGGCCAAGAAGCGCAAGAGCGAGAGCGCCTCATCCTCCGAGGGCGGCACCAAGGAGACCAAGAGCCACCGTCAAGCCTCGGTTTCCTGAACCCGCACCCGTCCACCTCCCAGGAGGGCAGCGAGCTGGAAACCGTCTCGATCACGATCCCGGCATCTCCCGAGTACCTCAAGGTCGTTCGTCTCGTCGTCGCCGGCGTCGGGGCGCGCCTCGGTTTCACGCTCGACGAGATCGAGGACCTAAAGATCGCGGTCGACGAGCTGGCCGCGTACCTGACCGGTCCACGGGGCCGCGACGGGACGCTGCAGATCCGCTTCACGATCGGTGAGGACCGCATCGAGATAGACGGTGTGGGGCGCTTCGCGCCGGACGACAAGATGCGCACCGAGCTGACGGACCTCTCGCGCATGATCCTCGAGACGGTGGTGGATGAGGCGGGGTTGCAGCGCGCGGACGGGACGCCGGCGTTCAACCTCGTCAAGAGGAAGTAGCCGTGAATGAGCGCACGATGCTGGACAAAGACGAGGTGCGGCGCATCTTCCTCGCCTATCGAGACGCCGACGACGAAGCGGAGCGAGCACAGCACCGCGCCAGACTGGTGGACCAGTACATAGGTTTAGTCGAGTTCCTCGCGCGCCGATTCCGTAACAGAGGAGAGCCTCTGGAGGATCTGGTGCAGGTGGGCACGATCGGACTGCTGAAGGCGATAGACCGCTTCGATCTCGCACGCGAGGTCGAGTTCTCCACCTATGCCACCCCTACCGTCGTCGGGGAGCTCAAGCGGCACTTCCGCGACAAGGGCTGGGCGGTACGGGTGCCGCGCCGGCTCCAAGAGCTGCATCTCGAGCTGACCAAGGTCGTGAACCGCCTCGGTCAAGAGCTCGGCCGCTCTCCCACGGTGACCGAGATAGCCGGGGCCGCGAACATCAGCGAGGACACGGTTCTGGAGGGCCTTGAGATCGCCCAGGCCTATAACTTCACCTCGCTCGACGCGCCGATAGACGGCGACGACGCCGGCTCAACATCGTTCGCGGACCAGCTCGGTATGGAGGACGAGCATCTCGAGAACCTCGAGTACCGCGCCTCGCTGGCGCCGGAGATGGCCAAGCTCCACGAGAGAGAGCGCCGCATCCTGTACCTCAGGTTCTTCAAGGGCATGACGCAATCCGAGATCGCCGACCGCCTCGGCATCTCCCAGATGCATGTCTCGAGACTGCTCAATCGAACGCTCGTGCGCCTGCGGGAGGCGCTCGACGAAAGATGAGCGATCCGCTCGAGGATCGCGGCGGGAGCTCGGGAGAGGCCGCCGGGCCTGCGGGGGGCGCTCGGCGACAGGCGAGCGATCCGCTCGAGGATCGCGGCGGGAGCTCGGGGGAGGCCGCCGGGCCTGCGGGGGGCGCTCGACGAAAGATGAAGGGGCGTCGCGTGGCGGCGAGCGTCGCTGCCGCGGTGCTGTTCGGCGCGGCCTGCTCGCTTCCTCCTGTGGACCTCGAGGAGCAACGCCCTCTTCCCCTGCGCTCGACGATCGTGGCCGCGGATGGATCGATCCTTGCGCGCCTGTACAAGCAGAATCGCGCCTACGTCCCGATCGAGCGCATCCCCACATCCGTCGTCGAGGCGGTGCTGTCGGCCGAGGATGCTCGCTTCTTCGAGCACCCCGGCTTCGACTTCCGCTCGATAGCGCGCGCCGCGCTGGCGAACCTCGAGGAGGGCCAGGTTGTTCAGGGGGGCAGCACGATCACCCAGCAGTACGTGAAGAACACCTATTTCCGCCACCCCGCCCGGACCTTCGAGCGCAAGGCGCGCGAGCTGCGTTTCGCGCTGGAGCTCGAACGTCGTCTCACCAAGCGCGACATCCTCGAGCGTTACCTCAACACCGTGTACTTCGGGGAGGGCGCATACGGCGTGAAGGCGGCGGCGGAGACCTACTTCGACCGCCACCTCGGCCACGTCTCGGTGCCGCAGGCTGCGTTGCTCGCCGCTCTGATCCGGGCGCCGACCAACTATGACCCCCGCATCCATCCTCGTGCCGCGCTCGTCCGGCGCAACTACGTCCTGCGCCGGATGGGTGAGCTCGGCGAGCTCGCGCCGGCGCAGGTCGCACGGGCGACGGGCGCGCCTCTACGGGTTGCGGCCCAGCCGCCCGAGCTCGCGACGGACCAGCCCTACTTCGTCGAGGCGGTGAGGCAGGAGATCCTCGGCGATCCTCGACTCGGGGTCGCGCCCGACGAACGCGATCGCCTGCTACACGAGGGCGGCCTCCGGGTCGAGACGACGTTCTCGCCGCGGCTGCAGGCCGCCGCAGAGCGGGCGGTATCGAGCGTGCTCGACCAGCCGGGCGACCCCGAAGCCGCACTGGTCGCGATCCGGCCCCGGACGGGCGACATCGTCGCGATGGTCGCAGGGCGAGACTTCCGCACCTCCCAGGTGAACCTCGCTCTCGGCGCGGAGGGAGGCGGGTCCGGACGCCAGCCCGGCTCGGCGTTCAAGCCGATAGTGGCCGCCGCCGCTCTGGAGGCCGGCATCCCGCTCGATCGCAGCTACGGGTCCGAGCCGGCGACGTTCACCTTCGACGACGCCGAGCCCTGGTCGGTGCGCAACGCCGAGGGGACCGCATTCGGAGCGATGCCGCTCGACGAGGCGCTCGTCTATTCGGTCAACGGCGTCTACGCGCGCCTCGGGCTCGAGCTCGGCGCCGGCAGCATCGCCGAGCAGGCCGAGGCGATGGGTGTGCGCTCGGAGCTCGCGCCGGTGCCGTCGATCGCGCTCGGCTCCGAAGAGGTGAGCGTCGTGGACATGGCCGCGGCCTACGCCACGCTGGCGAACGGCGGCACCGCCGTCGCGCCCAGCACGATCGACCGGATCAAGCTGCCCGGCGGCGACGAGCTCGAGTACGGGGGGCCGGAGAGCTTGGACGCCGTCTCTCCCGGCACGGCCTACCAGTTGACCGAGGTGCTCGAGCAGGTCATCGAGCGCGGCACCGGAACCGCCGCGGACATCGATCGCCCCGCCGCCGGAAAGACCGGGACAACGAACGACTACGCCGACGCTTGGTTCGTCGGCTACACGCCGCAGCTCGTCGCCGCCGTGTGGGTGGGCTATCCGGAGGGAAACATCCCGATGACGTCGGTGCATGGCATCTCGGTGAGCGGCGGGACCTTCCCCGCGGCGATATGGCGCAACTTCATGCTTGCTGCGCTCGACGGCGTTCCTGTCGAGCCCTTCAGGACCCCCGCGGGCTACGAGTGGGTCGAGATCGACCCGGTCACGGGGCTGCGCGCCGCGTCCTGGTGCCCCGGCAACATGCGCTTGGTGCGGAGCGACCTCGTGCCGGAGGCGGTCTGCCCGGCTCCCGAGCGGCCGAGCCCATCGCCCTCGCCGACGCCTACCCCCACGCCCACGCCGACCACGAAGGACGAGCCGGAGGCGGAGCCGACCCCGGAGTCCTCGCCGACCCGCCCGGCTCCGAGCCCGAAGCCGTCTGCGACCGAGGGCTGAGGAGGATCCCCCGGGCGACCGCGGCCCGGCCCGCGGCCCGGCGCGCCGGTAGGATGGCGCCACCGCCGAGACGATCGGGGAGCCGGTGCGCATCGCTATCCTGTCGGACATCCACGGCAACCTGCTTGCCTTCGACGCGGTGATGGGCGACCTCGAGAAGCAGTCGCCCGACCACATCTGGTGCGGGGGAGATATCGGCTTCCTCGGGCCGCGGGCGTCCGAATGCATCGCGCGCGTCCGGGAGGCCGGCTGGCCGACGGTCAAGGGCAACACCGACGTATGGATCACCGGTGACCCACAGGCGGTGGAGGACGCCGGCGAACGCCGTTCGCTGGAGGAGATCGCGTCGGCCCACGCGCTCTCCGACGACGACGCCAGATGGCTGATCGGGCTGCCGCTCGGCCACTCCGGACCGGGCTCGATCCTGCTCGTCCACGCCACTCCTCAGTCGCCGTTCGACGCGCCGCTACCGGACGCGCCGCCGTCGGAGTTCGCGCCTTATGAGAATGCGGCCACTCTGGTCGTGTACGCCCACGTGCACCGCGCCTTCGTGCGGCGCCTCGCCGACGGGACGCTCGTGTGCAACACGGGATCTGTAGGGCTCCCCATGGACGGCGACACCGCGTCGTATCTCTTGATCGATGGGGACGGCCCCGACCTCACTGTGCGCCACAGGCGTGTGCCCTTCGACCGCAGCGCCGCGATCGAGCAGGCCCGCGCGCTCGGCGGCGCCCTCGGCGAACGCTTCGTCGCCGCGCTCGGGGCCTGATGTCCGAACGGCTCTACACGCTCGAGGAGGCCAACGCGCTCCTCCCCCATCTCGCTCCCGCGCTCGTCGAGTTGCGTGAGAGGTTCGAGGAGGCTGCCGAGATCCGCGTGCTCGTGACCAGGGCCGCCGCGGGCAACGGCTGGTCGGCGAAGCGAGAGCAGTGGTCTCGAACGCTCGCCCGGGTCGCCGAGTTGCTCGAGCGGCTCCAGGAGTGGGAGGTCGAGCTCAAGGACATCGCAAGCGGCCTCATCGACTTCCCGACCATGATCGAGGGCCGCGACGCCTATCTGTGCTGGCGCCTCGGCGAACCGGAGGTCGCGCACTGGCACTTCAAGGAGGACGGCTTCCGCGGCCGCCGGCCGCTGTGAGCCTCGGCGGCTTCCGCGCGGCGCGGCCGTTCACGATCCCCTCCACGCGCGCCTCGGCGCGTATCCTCCGCCCATGAGCGTTACGGTCGTCGATCATCCCCTCGCAGGGCATCTGCTGCTGGCGCTGCGCGACCGCCGGACCCTTGCGGCCGTGTTCCGGGCCTATACGAAGCGGCTCACCACGGTGCTGATCCTCGAGGCGACGAGGGACCTCGCGACGCGCCCTGGAAGCGTCATGACCCCGCTCGAGGAGGCCACCGGCAGGGCGCTCGCGCAGCCCGTCGTCGTGGTTCCGATCCTGCGCGCGGGGCTCGGCATGCTCGACCCCGTCGTCCAGCTGTTCCCCGAGGTGCGCGTGGGCTACCTCGGCCTCGAGCGGGACGAGGCGACCTTCCAGCCGTCCGAGTACTACACCAAGCTGCCTCGTCTCGATGACGCTCGGACGTTCGTGCTCGACCCCATGCTCGCAACGGGCGGCTCGGCGATCGCCGCGCTCGACTCGGTCAAGGAGGCCGGCGCTCCCTCTGTGCGGATGGTGTCGATAGTATCTGCGCCGGAGGGCGTCAAGGCGCTCGAGGAGGCGCACCCGGACGTCGACATCGTCACGGCTACGATCGACCGGGAGCTCAACTCCAGCGCCTACATCCTTCCCGGGCTCGGCGACTTCGGCGACCGACTGTTCGGCACCCAACCCTGACCTTTCTCCTCCCCGGAACAACGCCGCCTCGGCGCGCCGTCAAAGAGACCACAGCGGCCCGAGAAGGAAAGAGAGACATCATGGTTCGGACCAGGATCGCGGCGGTGGCGGGAGCGATGCTCGTGGCCTCGGCGGCCGTGGCATGTTCGGGGAGCGACGACGGTGGCGGGGCTGGAGGCGACGGAGGGAGCTCGACCGGTGGGTCCTCCTCCCGGGCGCTCGAGGCGCAGGCCGACCTCGCCGTCGGCGGCGCGCCGGCACCTTCGGCCGCCACCAAGCTGCCGAACGTCGGGGCGTCGGTGATCAAGACGGCTGTCGTGACTGTGGGCGTAGCCGACGACAAGCTCGAGGGCGCTCTGCAGAGCGCCATCCAGGTCGCCGGTCGGCTCGGCGGCTTCGTCGCATCGACGACGATCGGCGAAGACATGGGCACCGTTGTGATCCGGGTGCCGTCCGAGCGCTTCGAACTCGCTCTCGCCGACCTCGAGGAGCTCGGCAAGGTCGCCAAGGAGACGGTCTCGGGGGAGGACGTCGGCCAGGAGTTCGTCGATCTACAGGCGCGCCTGCGCAACTGGCAGAGCCAGGAGGCGGTGCTCCTCAGGCTCATGGACCGCTCGCGCTCCGTGTCGGACACGATCCGGGTCCAGGGTGAGCTGTCCCGGGTCCAGTTCGAGATCGAGCGTCTGCGCGGCAGGCTCGGGTTCCTCGAGGATCAGACGGACCTGGGAACGATCACCGCCACCTTCACGGGCGACGCCGGCGCGCCCGCCGAGCCCACGACGCTGGCGCGGGCGTGGAGCGAGGCGACGGGGGCGGCGCTCGCGGTGATCGCCGCGGGGATCGTCGCGGTCGGGTTCGCCGCGCCGATCGCGCTGCTGGCGGGGGTCGTCCTGCTCGTGCGTGGCCTGCGGCCCCGCTTCACCTCCTGAGGGCCTCGGGTCGGGAGCGGCCCGGGTCGGGAGCGGTCTCGGGCCGGGAGCGGCGTTGGCTCAGGAGCAGCATCAGGCCAGGAACGACCTGGGTCGGGGCGGCCCGGGTCGGGGCGGCCCGGGTCGGAAGCGGTCTCGGGTCAGGAGCGGCCCGACCTCAGGATGTCGAGCACGGCGCGCGCCTCGTCGTCCTCCACCTGACGGGGGGGTTCACCGGCTGATCGCTGCGGGCCCATCGCCCGGCGCAGGTTCTCCTCGGCCCGCTCGAGCGCCTCCTCGGCGGCCCTCAGCTTGACGCGCAGATCCGTCTCGCGCTGGTTCGCCCCGTGCAGGTCGCGCTCGAGCTCCTCGAGGCGCCCACGCTGCTGCGTGCTCTCGCGCGCGAAGGCCTCCACCTGCGCGGAGCGGAGCCCGTCGTCGCGCGCCAGCTCCAGCAGGCGGTCCACCACCGAACGCCCGATGTCGTCGTAGCTCAGGCGGGCGCTGCGGCGAGCCGCGCGGCTCGGCAGCATCGACTCGGCGTCCTCGAGGGTGATCTCCTCGGTCGAGAGCACGTTGATTATCGTGTTGCGCCCGCGCCGCCCTCTCTGGACCACCTCGATGCGGCCGAGGTCCTCGAGAAGCTTGATCGCTTCGGCCGAGCGCACGGAGTTGAGTCCGGCATCGGCCGCTATCTGGCGCAGCTTGCCCTCAAAGGTTTGGTCTTCGGACTTCTGCGACAGCGCATCGAGAAGTCGATTCGCGAGCTCATGCAGATTGGTTCGGGCCATCGACCCCGCTTCCTGTAGAAACCGCCGGAGAGTTGCTTAACTAATCTTATCGGGGGCGGTTACTTAGTCCAATCGCGCGCGGCCCTCTGGAGGGGCGCGCCGGAGCGGGCACGCGGCCCTCTGGAGAGGCGCGCCGGAGCGGGCACGCGGGCCCGCTGGAGGGGCTCGCCGGAGCGGGCGGGGGTCAGTGGTCGCGAGGCGACCCGCCCTGTTCGTCGACGACCCGCAGGCGGCGCGCGAGCTCGTGGATCGGCCCCGCGGGGAACCTCCGATGCCCTCCGAGGGTGACGAGGTGCGGAAGCTTGCCCTCCTTGGCCCAGCGTGCGACGGTCTTCGGGGAGACCCTGAGGATGCGAGCCACCTCGCCCGAGGTGATGTAGGCCTCGTCGGCGTAGGACTCCTGGAAGTCGGGCTTGCCCAAACGGTCTCCTCGAACATCGCCGATACGTCGAACCCACGGGCCGCGCTCGCGCACGCCTCTGAGTTGTATCGACCCATCGGGCGACGACCTGAGAAATGGGCCGCGGGAGCTACTCGGCGCGGCAGGCGACGGGCGCGCGGCGACCTTTGTGCAGCCACCGTCGCCCGGCGAGGGTGGCTTTCGGTCGGGTGAGACCGAGGAGCCCTACTCGAAGAGGGCCTGGATGCGGATGCGCAAGCGAGGCGGACACCGCTGGCCGGCTCGGAGGCGGGCCACGATCCGGGCGACCTCCTCGTCGAGCCCGTAGCGCTCGAGGCACGGCCGGCACTCCTCGAGATGAGTGCGGATCTCGAGACGCTCGGTCTCGTTGAGCACCTCTCCGTCCAGGAAGAAGTAGGCCCGTTGCAGCGTCTCCGTGCAGTTGTATGTCATGTCGTTCCCGAGCCCATCTCGTCCCCCGGTTCGCCACGACGCCCGGCCGGCGCCAGTCAATCCCTTCCAGCGGCGCCTTTCACGATCCCGCGCTCACGCGCCAAGTCCCACAACCTCTTCTGCAGAGCTTTTCTTCCCCGGTGGAGGCGAGACATGACGGTTCCCATCGGGACGTCCATGATCTGGGCCATCTCGGCATACGAGAACCCCTCGATGTCCGACAGCACGACGGCGAGGCGGAACTGCTCCGGGAGGTCCTCGATCGCCTCGAGGATGTCGGAATCCACGAGCGAGTCCAGCACGATGCTCTCGGGCGTCTTGGCGAACTGCGCGCCGTGATCCTTGATCGCCTGGTAGAGGTCGAACTCCTCGAGCTGGTCCTGCGAGACCTTCTGCGGCTCTCGTTGCCGCTTGCGATAAGTGTTGATGTAGGCGTTGGTCAAGATGCGGAAGAGCCACGCCTTGAGGTTCGTTCCGGGCTCGAAGCGATCGAAGGCGCGATAGGCGCGCAACATCGTCTCCTGGACGAGGTCCTCGGCGTCGGCGGGGTTGCGCGTCATCCGCAGCGCCGCGCCGTAGAGGGAGTCCAGCAGCGGCAGGGCGTCGGCCTGGAAGCGCCGGCTGTCCTCCTTGCTGAGTCGAACCGGGGTCGCCTCAGCCACCGAGCTTGACCCCCCGAGAGCGCTCCAGCATGCCCGAATCGAACGTGAAAACGAGCTCCGACCGCTGCTCGTGACGGCGCAGCGCTATCTCGATCATCTCCTCCAGGAGCGCGTCGAACGTCATCCCCGAAGCCTCCCACAGGTAGAATGCAAGCGAGCCGGGGACCGTGTTGATCTCCATGACCCACGTCTCGCCGCTGTCGGGGCGCACGAACGAGTCGACGCGCGCGACGCCTGCCGCGTCAACGGCTCGGAAGGCGCGCACCGCATTGTCCTGGACCTGCTCGGTGAGCGCCTCGGGGATCGGTGCCGGGATGCGCCTCTGTTGCGCCGCCATGCCCCCGGGCGCCGTGGACTTTCCTCCGCGCAGGTACTTGTCGGAGAACGTGAGGAACTCCTCCCACGCAACAGGCTGCTCGCACACCGACGCGCGCGGCTCACGGCCCGCCCCGCCCAGCACGGCGCAGTTGACCTCCATGCAGCCCTCCATGGACCGCTCCACCAAGATCCGCCGGTCGTAGCGGCGGGCGACGTCGAGCGCCGCCAGCAGCGCCGCACGATCGCCGGCCCTCGCGATGCCCACGCTCGAGCCGAGGCGCGCGGGCTTGACGAAGGCGGGGTATCCGACACGGGCCTCGACCTCGTCGAGGACCCCGTCCTCGTCCCTCTCGAGACGCTCGGTCTCCACGAGCACGTCCTTCACCACCGGGAGACCCGCCGACGCGAACGCGGCCTTCATGGTGACCTTGTCCATCCCCACCGCCGAGCCGACGACGCCGGAGCAGGTGTAGGGCAGATCCGCCATCTCGAGGACGCCCTGGAGCGTCCCATCCTCGCCGAAGGTCCCATGGATGCAGGGCACGACGACGTCGAGCGGGATCCTCCGGGGCCCTCGGAGGCGTCCGCCTACGCGCAGGAGGCCGCCGTATGCCGCGCTCGGCGGCACGAAGCTGTCCTCGCCGACCTCCTCCCACCGGCTCTTGGCGTAGACCTCGAGGTCGTCCAGTCCCGGCGCCGAGAGCCACCGGCCCTCGCGCGTGATGTAGATAGGGACGATCTCGTGGCGGGCCCTTAGCTGGGCCATGACCTGGTGCGCCGTCACGATCGAGACCTCGTGCTCCACCGAACGGCCCCCGAAGATGACGCCCACCGTTAGCCTTCTCATTGGCCCGGAGTCTAAGGGCCGCGGCGCGCCGCGGGCCGGGGCTGCGCCCTTTCCGTTCACTCCTCGAGGTGGTCGGGAAGATCGTTCTCGAACAGGACGACGTCGCCGGCGGCGAGCAGGGTCTCGAGATGCACGCGGGCCTCCGTCAGCGAACCGACCTCGAGGACGCGCGCGTGCCCGTCGGCGCGCTGGGCCCCGGACACGAGCGCAGCGCGGTTGAGCGGCGCCACCACGATGAGCTCGTCGGCCACCCTGGCCGCGTGCTCCCCGAAGCGCTCGTTCGCCTCGTACTGCAGCGACCCCAGCTCGACGATCCCGGGGGTCACGATGACCTTGCGACGGCCCGGCATGGCTGCGAGAACCTCGAGCGCGGCCGCCGCCCCGTCCGGATTGGAATTGTAGGCGTCGTCGATCACGGTGATGCCTCCGGTCCCCGCGAGGAGCTGGAGCCGATGCTCGACGGCCTCTGCGGCCGCGATGGGTCCGGCGAGCCGATCCAAGGGACGGCCCAGGCGCGTCGCCACGGCGACCCCGGCGAGGAGGTGGCCCATCGCATGCCCGCCCAAGAGCCTCGTCGCCACCTCGAGCCGTTCGCCCCGCTCGACGTCCACGATCGCAAGCTCGGTGCCGTCGCCCGTGACGCGCACGTCGTGGGCGGTTAGCTGCGGCGCGCCGGCGGGATCGAGACCGTAGCGGACGACGCGCCGACCGGCCGTCGCGTTCGCGAGGGCGCGTACCTCGAGGTCGTCACAGTTCATGATCGCGATGCCGTCCGGCGGGAGGCTCTCGATCAGCTCGTACTTCGTGGTCCGGATCGCTTCGATCGAACCGAAGCGCTCCAGGTGGGCGGGTCCGATCGCCGTGAGGACGCCGACCGTGGGATGAACGAGATCGCAGAGCTCTCGAATCTCGCCGCGACCGTATGCGCCCATCTCGACGACGAAGAAGCGATGCCGCTGCTCGAGGCGCTCGTTGATCGTTCGACAGATCCCCATCGTCGTGTTGAACGAGCCGGGGCTCGCCAGCACCTCTTCTCCATCGAGCATGCGCTCGATCGCGAACTTCGTCGACGTCTTGCCGAAGGAACCGGTCACGCCGATCACGACGGGGGCGACGGCCGCGAGCTTGCGGCGCGCCGCATCGAGATAGCGCCGGTTGATGACGGCCTGCACCGGTGACAGCGCGAGGTCGGCCGCGACGAGGATGTGCGGCGCGCCCACGAACACGAGCGCCGAAGCGATCGCCCAGGTCCCGACGTCGTAGGGCCAGCCCCCGGCGAGATGGGCGGCCGCGGCCGGCAGCAGGATCGCCAGCACCGACACGGCGGTCGCCACTGCGAGGATGCGCCACGCCCGTCCCGTCAACGCGAGCGCCTTCTTGGCCGGCTGCGGCGCAAGGAACAGCGCCCGGCGGCGGTTCTGGCGGCACCAGCGCAGGAAGCGCGCTCGCTTGTAGCCTTCGAGTTGAAAGACGTGCAGGGCGCGGCGCAGACGAACGAGCTGCCACGCCGAGAACAGCGGCACGATCCCGAACAGGAGCGCGCGCAGCACGAGCGAGTATCCGGGGAAGGGGTCCGCGAAACCCATGCCTACGGCGCGCCGAGAAGGAAGTGACGCGCGATGCGACAGAAGCGTTCGGGCTCGTCGAGGTAGGCGAAGTGACCGGCGCCCTCGAAGAGAACGAGCCCTGCGTCTGGGATCAAGCGCTCCATGGTGCGCGCCGACTGGACCGGGACCGCGTCGTCCTCGGTGCCCCACACCAGCAGGGTGGGGCTCTTGACCAGCGGCATCAGATGAGAGAAGTCCTCGTTGACGGTCTTGACGAGCATCGGACGCAGCGGCCCCGCGTCACGATAGTCTTGGGACGCTATGCGCCCGTAGATCGCGTCGCGCGTCCTGCGCCCCGGCGATCCGAGCCTGCCCACCGAACGGGCCGTGCGCGCGGCGCCGCGCCTGAGCCGGACGCCGGTCGAGGCCGGCGATCGTATCCCGTTGGAGCCGATGAGGATCAGCTTGTCGACCAGCTCGGTGTGTGTCGCTGCGATGTAGAGCGAGGTCTTCCCCCCGAATGAGTGGCCCACGAAGTGCGCCCGCGCAACGCCTACTCGAGCGAGGACGTCGGCGACGTACTCGGCATGATCGGGGGTCCCCCACACCCCCTCGGGCGGTGGCGAGTCACCGAATCCGGGGAGATCCACGGCCAGCACCCGGAAGCGATCGCCGAGACACCGAACGACCGGGGCCATCGACTCGATGCGACCGCCCCAGCCGTGGAGGACGACGACCGCCTCGCCCTCGCCCACGTCGAGCAAGCGCGTGGGTTGCCCCGCAACCGAGATCGAGGCGGTGAGCTCCTGGATGCCCGGGGGGCGTTCGCTCTCGGTCATACCCTGGGCGAGGCCGGTGGCAGCGCCCTCGGGCTAACGGCGGCGCGGCGGTCGGCGCGAGCGGCGGTGCTGGCGGGCCTTGGGGTTCTTGCGGCGCTTCTCCGGGTTCGACGGGGCCGGTCGAGGCCGCTCGGCCTGTGCCTTCTGGACCGCGGCGACCACGTCCTCGGTCGCAGACGAGTCCCTCTCGCCCGAGGCGAGCAGCAGCTGCAGGAGCACGGTCCGCTCGAACTCCTCCATGGACTCCGCGACCTTCTGGCGCGAGCCCTGTGGAGAGTCCCACTCGGCGATGATGCGCCCGGCGTGCGGCACGCCGACGCGCAGCGGGATGTTGCCGACCTTGCCTTGCCAGACGATCTCACCTTGCTCCACGCCTATCACCTCTTGCTCCCTCGTGGGAAACGAAAAAGGGCGTCCCTCAGGACACCCCTCGAGTTTCTCCTATGCCTCCGATCAGGGGCCCGCGTGAGGCCGCGCCTCAAAGCTCAAGACCCGCCTCGCGGCGGTTGGACCCCGTACAGCGATGTTATCAGCGCCGCGGGATCGGAGATCAGGGGCCGGATGAGGAGATCAGGGGCCGGAGCGGCGGGCCATCTCCTCATCGAGGCTGATCGGGCGAGGCGCGAAGTTGCGCGCCGCGAGCGCTTGGTCGATCACTTCGAGGCGCGCCTCGAGCGCCTCGACCGAGACGATGAGCTCGTCTGCGCTCTTGAGGGCCGCGCTCAGGAGCTCCTCGCGGCCTTCGGCGTCGAGCACCTCCCAATTGTTCCTCACGGTCTCGACGCAGCCCTTGACGACCGTGATGGGGAAGCGCAGGTCGTTCGAGACCTCGTCTACGAGTCTTAGCCCCAGACCGCTCATGTCGGATCCTCTCGTCGCGCGGGCATCGATGCCGCGTCGGGGGTGATTGTCGAGGCGGTCGGCGGCCTTGCCAATCGCCCATCCGAGGCTTCCTCGTCCCACGGATGGGTGAAGGGGCGCGCCGAGGCTCGACGCGATCCTTGGATGTTTGACTGGTGTGTTCTCCCAGGCATACAGTGACTAACGTGGGCGGAGTGGACAGAGTCCGAAAGGGGTGCTGATGAAGTCGACCGGGGTCGTACGCAAGATCGACGAGCTCGGGAGGATCGTCCTGCCGTCCGAGCTTCGACGCGTCTTCGGCATCCGCGAAGGTGAAGAGCTCGAGATAAGCGTCGACGGCGAACGAGTCATCCTCCAGAAGAGGGGGGACCTCTGTATCTTCTGTGGCGCGGAGTCCCCGAGCATCAAGTACAGGACGCGGCGCGTGTGCCAGTCGTGCGCCGACAACCTCGGCCAGCAGGTCGAGGTGGAGATCCAGCTACCCGACGACGTCGTCAGCGTTAACTAGAGGGGTCTGTCGCTTCCTGTTCCGGCCCCCCGCGCGTTGGCGGCCTAGCCGGGAGCCCCGTTAGATCTAGCCGCGCCGGCGGGCTCGACGACGCGGCTCGAGCGGCCTTGTGGCGAGCCCGGGGCACGGTTTGCGCGGGAGGATCTCCTGCCGGACCTCGTCGGCCTCTGTGTCGTCGAGCTCCTCGATGGCCTCGATGTCGCCGACCCGGAGGAACCAGTCGAAGGCCTCGCCCATGACCCAGATGCGGTGCTCGCCGTCGCTGTTGCCGAGCACTCCGAGCGGGAGCCGTGTGGACCGCAGAACCCCCTCGAGAGCGCCCTGGTAGGCCCCCCCGCTGAGGGCGATCCGGTACCTCTTGCCGAGCGTCAATTCGTCGATCATGTCTCTTATAACGAACGTCGCGCGCCTTCCGTTACAAGGAGATGCGGCCGAGCTTTCCCCGATCCGTGCGTGCCCGCGGGCGCGTCCAGGGTTCGCAGTAGGAGCAGCGCAAGGATGGGTCCCCGGCTAGGCGCCGGCGGCGGCGTCCGGAGCGGCGACGGTAACGCTCGCCTCGGTCACGCCCTCGTCGGAGGCGGCGGCAGGATCGGCAAGGGCGGCGCCCGTGTCTCCGGGCTGCGGCTCCTGCACGACGCCGGACTCAGACTGCTCGTCCCCCGAGACGGCGCCGCCGTCCTCCGGAGCGTAGCCCGTGGGCACCTCGGCGGCGGGCGCGTCGGAGGGCTCCTCTGTCTGCGGCGTGCTCGGCTGGTCGAGGGGCACGGTGGTTTCGTCCGGCAGCGTGGCGATCTCGTTTGCGAGAACACTCGTCGGGACGTCGATCGACGTGGGGACGGACTCGTCCGCCGGCGCCGGCGA
The DNA here is from genome assembly GCA_046262355.1 of Actinomycetota bacterium. Classification (GTDB taxonomy): domain Bacteria; phylum Actinomycetota; class CADDZG01; order CADDZG01; family WHSQ01; genus DATADD01. The sequence goes on from JBHEMX010000089.1 coordinate 62,723, forward strand.
CTCGTCTAGAGGCGTCGTCGTCGCCGGCTCGGTCGACGTAGATGCGGTCGCCTCGACGGGGACCGCCTCCACGACTTGGGGAGAGGCCGTCACGGCGATCGTGCCCTCGTGCGCTCGCGAAGCGTCGGCGGACGCCGAGCTTGCCAGCCGCACGAGACCCCGTGCGACCTCTCCGGCGGACACCAGAACCTCGCCACTCGAAGTTTCGGCGACGGCGATGGAGGTCGGAGCGCTGCGCACGGGCGCCGGAGCCGGCGCGGCCGGCACTGCTCCCGCCGCAGTCACGCCCACGAGCGCCGCGGTCGCCACCGCGGCGACGCGCTCGGTGACCATATCGCCACACTGTTGCAGGATCTGGCCACAGGACATCATCGGGGCGCTCATGGACGCGGACGGGGCCGCATGAGCGGCCGACGACGCAGCTTGCGCGACCTGATCGACGGGCGCCTTGACCTTCTTGAAGCGCCCGAGGAAGCGCGCCGGAAACCCCAAGATGCCCAAGGCAGACGACCATGACTTGCGGAAACCCTTGCGGGCACGGTGCAAGAGCACGCGGGCACGGCACTCCGTGACCCCGAGCACGTTCGCGATATAGCTGTAGTCGCGACCCTCGAAGTCCCGCATCAGGATCGCCGTGCGGTGCAGCGGGGACAGCGACGCAAGCGTCTCCTGGACGCGGTCCCCCTCGGCGCTGCGCAGCATGACCTCTTGGGGATCTTCGTCGGACTCGATCTTGACGACGTCCTCGAGGACCTCGTTGGGGGCCGACTCGGCAGGCGTGCGGCTGCGCGACCTCAGGACATCGAGACAGACGTTGGTCGCGATGCGGTTGATCCAAGCCGCGAGCTGATAGCGGCCGTTGAAGCGCGGCAGCGCCTGATAGACGCGGAGGAAGGTCTCTTGTGCGGCGTCCTGGGCATCCTGAGGATCGGAGAGCATCCGCCGGCAGACCATCTCAACCCGCGTCGAATAGCGCGCGTAGATGGAGTCGTAGGCGCTGCGGTCCCCCCGCTGGAAGGACAGCGTCAGCTCCTTGTCGCCGACCTCGACGGACCGGAGACCGAACGCATCGATCGGCTCGTAGATCTCTTGGGTAGCCATCCCCTAGCGGCCCCCTCATCTCTGGGACATTCTGACAGGAAGTCTCTCACCTGCGGCGAAGTATTGGGAATAGCCCCAACGTACTACTTCGCCGGCGCGCCGAGAAGGGTGACATCTTCCCCCGGTCGAGCCTATCTATGCGGGATCCTTCCGCCCCCGGCCCGGCCGGCGCGCGCCCGGCCCTAGCCCCGGGAGCTCGTTGGTTCTACCTGGCGCAGGGCGCTCATCTCGAGGCAAGGGAAGGCCCCGGGCATGCCCGGGGCCTTTGAGCTGTGGTGCTGTGTCGATGGTGCAGGGAACGGTCCTAGTGGTGGTCGTCCAGGAGCCCGCACGTCGCCGGGACCGTGGCCTCCAGCGGGAGCGCCGGGTCGAGGCTCGACACGCCTGCACCGAAATCGTACATCTCGTTGTGGTTCACGTCGATGCCGTGGACCACCACGTGGAAGTCCTTCAGGTTCTTCGCCACCTTGCGGGGGAAGTTCTTGCCGATCCAGAAGGTGCGCTCGTAGTCGAGCTTGCCCTTCTTGTCGGCAACCGGGAACCTGTCGACCGCGAGACCGCTGTCCGGGCTTGCATCGCCCTTGGTGGTCAACGACACGACGATGGGACCGTAGTCCGGCAGTCCTTCGACCGTGTCGATGAGACCATCGTCGACGCGGTCGTCACGTGCCGATCGATCGGGGCACTCGTTGTCACCCACGCCATGGATATGCTGCGCGTGCACGAGGTTCGGGCTGAGGCCCCAGGCCTCGACCTCCACCTCGACCTTGCGCCGCCTGACCTCGATGTCGACGTGGCCCCTCACCTGGGAGCCACCGTCGGCCTTCTCGCTATGCGGCACGGGCTTGAGATCTGCTTCGAACTCCTTGTCGCGGCCGCCGCCCGCCAGCGCCGCCATAGGAACTACCACAGCGATCGCCAGTGCGATCGCAACAAATACAGGCAATCTGCCTGAAGTCGAACGGAGCCTCACGGCATCCCCTCCTCGTCGTTTGCCCACAGCCCTTTTGCGCTGGTTCGCAGACCGCTCCCTCGATGGATGGGATGAGATGAAAGCGCGTAGGCCGGCGCGTGTTCACAAGAACGCGAGCGCGCTTGCTATGCGACGGTCATGGAGCGGTCGCCACGGCGCGACTTTGCGTGAGCCCCAACCGCGTGGCGAAGCTCTCGATCGTGCTCCCTTGTATCAGCGTCGAGACGAGAACGGCGAAGAAGACGATGTTGAAGAACTCGAGGCTGCGCGGGATCTCCCCGATGACGGGAAACGTCGCAAGCACTACCGGAACCGCGCCGCGCAATCCCGTCCATCCAAGAAGTGCGCGCTCGGCGATCGTGAAACGCTCGAAGGCCGTTGCGGCGGCTGCCGCAAGCGGTCGCGCTATGAACGCGATGATCAGCGCAAGCAGAGTCCCCTCGACGAAGATGCCGTCGAGCTGGCTGGGAAAGACGAGCAAGCCCAACGTGAAGAACATCCCGATCTCTGCGACCGCCGCGAGCCCTTCATGAAACGCGAGCAGGGACGGCTTGACGTTCAGATCGATGCTGCCCAGGGCGAGTGCGGCAAGGTAGACCGCTAGGAAGCCCGAACCGCCCACGACACCGGCGGCCCCGAACGCGATGGCGGCGGTCGCGAACGACGCGACCAGATTGAGCCCGGCGGAAGCAGAGTCGAGACGAGTGAGACACATGACCCCGACAGCACCGATCGCAACGCCCAAGAGGGCGCCGAAGCCGAGCTGCTGCAAGAAGAACAGAAAGATGTCAAAGGCTCCATAGTCGGGCCGGTCGATGAGCTCGATGAACGTCAGGACGAGGAGAACCGCGATCGGATCGTTGAGGCCGGCCTCGCCCTCGAGGGTTCGCGCCAGGCGGGGCCGCAGCGGCGAAGCTCGCAAGAGCGCGAACACGGCGGCGCCGTCGGTGGGCGACAGGATGGCGCCCAGCAACAGTCCCTCGAGCAACGTGAGGTCGAACAGCAGACCCGCAGCCAGCCCGACGACGACGGCCGTCCCGGCCGTGCCCACGACCGCGAGCGCGACGGCCGGCCGCAGGACGGGAAGGATCCCTGCCCGCCCGGTCACGAGCCCGCCCTCAAAGAGGATCAGCGAGAGGGCGATGCTCCCGATCAAGCGCGCCAGAACGTAGTTCTCGAAGTCGATCCAACCGAGACCGTCGCTGCCGATCGCCATGCCGAGCACGAGGAACAGAACGAGGGCGGGAAGCCGAAGGCGAGCGGCAACGAGCGACGCGAGCACGCCGGTTGCGAGCATCGCACCGGCGACGAGGATGAGCACGGCATCTTCGGTCACCTCGCCACCATGCCAGACCTATCCTGAGGAAGGCATGCGGCCTCGAGCCCTTTGCGCCTTGATCGACCCGGTCGGGCCCCATCGCCGAGCACATGTCCTACACCGACCTTACGGTGGGTGGAGGACCAAAGGTTGGCCGACGTAGGGCCTTCGCTCCTTGGTTCGGTTGCCCTAACCGTCGTCCTCGGCTTGCACCGCACCTTCTGGCCGGATTGAGCCGGGAAATCCACTCAGCGTGAGCCCTCCCTGACACCCTCCTCGAGACGGGTTAGATGCAGGCCCATTAGAAAGCCGGGGAGGAGGATCGTTGGGAGAGCGAGAGCACCGCAAGAAGAGGCTCACGCCGGAACAGAAGTAGCAGATCTTCTTGGACCGGTTGGAAAGGAGGTTACAAGCTCTCATCCAGCGCGGTGCCCGCGGCAAGCCATTCCCTATCGAGCGTGTTCATTTTCGACCTGTGGGGCGACACCGTTAACACCCCCAGCAGGATGGAATCACATGGATTGCCGGGCTGCATCCAAGTAACCGAACGCGCTCACTGGCACCTCAAAGACAGATTCCACCTCAGTTCGGGAGGTGAGATCGAGGTGAAGGGCAAAGGTGTCATGAAGACATACCCGCTCCTGAGGACTCAAGAAGCCCATAAACTCGAGATGGATATTCTTCGCCGTAGCGGAACGGAAGGCCGGACACGGTGGGTGACCGAAGCGGTTCACTAGCGAGCGCTACTCGACTGTCCGTCCTTTCGATGGTTTACGCGCCACGACGAAGTGGCCCGTAACTGGGGCATCGCCGACTAGTGCTCCTGCGCGGAAGTAACGTCAGCAACCAGGGCGGCACTGCGCGGTGAGGGCAAGGCGCGAGGAGTCGTGCGTACCCGCAGGGTACGTGCGCGACGAGCAACGCAGCCATCGCCGATGCAGAGCCGTTCTGGG
>JBHEMX010000090.1:0-18564 GCA_046262355.1 Actinomycetota bacterium
CGCTGACTCGTTCCCCGATCCACTGCGCCGCCATCCGCTCGGGTGGCGTCGCCCAGACCTTGAAGTTGTAAGGCCGCATGAAGTGGTGCGTGATGCCTCCCCCGAACGTGTCCTCCATCCAGGTGGCGAAGTCCGTCGTGGGGTCGCCGCCGGGAGCCTCGATCAGTCCCAGGAGGCACTCGTAGGCCGGTTCGGGAGGCAGATACCTCAGGTTGTTCTGGAACGGGTACGGGACCCAGCGATCGTCGAACCGGATGTAAGAGGAGCGCTCGTGGTGGAGGACGTCGTCGCCCATCACGTCGGCGAGGAGCTTGTCGAACTCGCCGTAGTGGCTGAAGACGACGTGACCGCCCTGGTCCCACGTGAACCCGGCCGGATCCCTCTCGGAGCCGGCGTGGCCGCCCGCCCGGCGGGAACGCTCGACTACCGTCCAGTTGTGATGGCCGAGGCGCTCGAGCTCGCGCGCGCAGCCGAGCCCGCAGGGGCCCGCGCCGACGATGACGATCCTGGGTCTGTCCCGCATGGCGGGGCGATGATACGGGCTGCGTGAGCGGCACCCCGGGCGTGCTCCGCGAGCCGATCGCACGACTGCCATAACCTTGCATCCATGGTGGTGGATGAGTCCCGGCGCCCCGGAGAGCCGATCCCGACGATCGAACTCCTCGGCGTGCGCTTCGCGCGCCTGGAGGCGCCTGCCGTGCTCGACGAGATCGAGAGGCTCTACGAGCGCGACGAGCCGGCGCTGGTGTTCCACGCCAACGCGCACACGCTCAACCTGGCGACCGAGGACCTCTCCTACAGGGCCGTGCTCCGGCGCGCCGACATGGTCCTGAACGACGGCAAGGGTGTGCTGCTGGGGGCGCGCCTGAAGGGCTCGAGCCTGCCGGCGGACCTCAACGGGAACTACGTCGGCCCGCTGCTGCTCGAGCGGGCCGCGCGGCGGGGCTGGCCCGTGTTCCTCTTGGGAGCGCGCCCGGGCGTGGCCCGGCGGGCCGCGGACGAGCTCGTGCGGCGCCGGCCGGGGCTGCGGGTCGCCGGCACCCGCGACGGCTACTTCACGGCCGCCGAGGAGTCGCACGTCGTGAGCCAGATCCGAGCCAGCGGCGCGGGACTGCTCCTGGCCGGCCTCGGCAATCCGAGGCAGGAGCGCTGGCTCGAGCGGTGCCTGGAGGGGACCGGGGCCCGGCTCGGCGTCGGCGTCGGCGCATTCATCGACTTCCAGGCGGGCGAGATCGCCCGGGCGCCTGCGTGGATGAACCGCGCCGGGCTCGAATGGGTTCACAGATTGGGGCTCGACCCGCGCCGGATGTGGCGCCGCTACCTCCTGGGCAACCCCCTGTTCCTGGCACGGGCGCTCGGCGATCGGCGCGCGTCTCGGCGCGGGGGCATCGGCCCCCGGAGCCTTTAGGTACTCCGGCGGCATGGGAGGGGCCCGAAGAGCAGGGTCGGCGTGGGTCATCGCGACGCGCAACAGACCACCCGAGCTGCTGTCCACCATCGAGACCTTGGTCGCGCAGACCGTGCTGCCGGCCGAGCTGTGCATCGTGGACTCGAGCGAGGATGCGCCGGCGCGCCCGAAGATAGAGGAGCTCTGCGCCGCGGCGCGCATCCCGCTCGACTATCACCACCCGGCCGCACGAGGGTTGCCGGTGCAGCGCAACATCGGCATCGAGAGGACCACCGGAGACCCCGTCTTTCTCATCGATGACGACGTGAGGCTAGAAGCGGACTGCCACGAACGCATCCTCGAGGAGTACGAGCGCTGGGGTCCGGAGCTCGGTGGGGTCCGTGCCTCGCCGATCAGGCCGGCGCGCCCGCCGCGCGTTTCGATCCTGTGGCGCAAGCTGTTCGGCATCGGGGGGTGGTGGCCCGAGGCGAGCGGGAGGATGCGTCCGGGCTTCTTCGTCGAGGGCGTGTCCGCATCGGCAGGAGTGAGGAAGCTCACGTACTTCAACGGCTGGTTCATGTCTTTCCGGCGCGAGGTGTTCCGGCACGAGCGCTTCGACGAGGCGCTCTCGGGCTACGCCTACAAGGAAGACGTCGACTTCTCCTATCGCGTCTTCAAGCGCGGCTACACGCTCATCCAGACGCCGCACGCGCGGGCGGACCACCTCAAGACCGAGACCGGACGGCTGGCGCCCTACCAGCTCCAGCGGATGAACGTCGCCAACCAGTTCTATCTGCACCGCAAGAACATGCCCCAGACGCGACTGCACAGGGCCGCGCTGTGGTGGGCGCTCGCGGGCCTCTTCACGCTCAACATCGGCAAGGCGCTGCAGCAGCGCGACCACGGCTACATCACGGGACTCGTCGTCGGGGGGTGGGAGCAGGCGCGCGGTCGCGGCCTGATCGACCCGGCACTCGAGAACCCGGCGCGGTGAGCGGCCTCGCCGGCGCCCCGCCCGGGGCCAAGGCGCGCGACTACTGGTTCACGGTCTTCGCCACCGACCCGGTGGCGTTGCCGCTCGTGCGCCTGCTGGCGCGCCGCCGCTGGGTGACCCCCGATCAGGTCAGCATGGTTGCACTCGCGCTCGGCCTGGCCGTGGGGCCGGTGTTCGCCCTCGGGACGCGCGCCGCCGCGGTGGCCGGAGCGATCGTGTTCTACGGCGCCTTCCTGTTCGACTGCGTCGACGGGAAGCTGGCGCGCGCCCTCGACGTCACGAGCCCGCGCGGCGAGGCGTTCGATCACCTCTCCGACGGGGCGCGGCGCGCGAGCGGGTCCCTCGGGTTGACGATGTGGCTGTGGCGCGCCGATGGAGCCGGAGACGCGACCTTCTGGTGGGCGGTCGTCTACGCCGTGCTTGCCTATTACTTCCTCGAGGTCTCCGGCGCCGACAGGGGCGAGCCGGCGAGCGGCGTCGCGGGGCGCTGGTCCGAGACCCTGGCGCGCCGGCGGCTCCTGCCCACCCCCGGGATGCCCGACGTGCAGGCGCTGGTCTTCATCCTCGGCCCGGTGACCGGCCTCGTCGTCCCGGGGCTGGGGCTCGGCAGCATCATGGTCGGCGCGGGGATCGCGGTGAGCGTGCGGCGACGCATGCGATGACGTTCACCACGCGCTCGAGCCCCGGCCTCGAGCGGATCACAGGGCCGGCGGGCGACGAGGTCTCCCGGCGCCGGCGCGCGGTCGTTCTAGCCGCGCTCGTGATCGCCACGGCGGCACTCGGGCTGTTCATGCTCGAGGACAAGAGCATCTGGCTCGACGAGGGTTTCAGTGCGGTCGTGGCGCGTCTCAGGTGGCCTGAGCTGTGGGACATCGTCTCCGAGCGCCAGGCGAACATGGGCTTGCACTACGTCCTGCTGCACCTCTGGATCAGGCTCGGCGAGGGCGACTTCGTAGTGCGCAGCCTCTCGGTGGTCGCCGCGGTCGCGACCGTGCCGCTCGCCTACTTACTCGGGGTGCGCCTCCTCGATGCGCGTCGCGCCCTCGTCGCCGCAGCGCTCCTCGGCGCCAACGCCTATTTCATCCGCTACGCCCAGGAGGCGCGCGGCTACGCGCTCGCGGTGCTGCTGTCGACGGCGGCGACGCTGCTGTTCGTGCGCGCCGTACAGGGCGGGCCGTGGCTCGAGTGGGCGGGCTACGCGGTGCTTTCGTCCTTCGCCGTCTACGCGCACTTCTTCTCGGCGTTCGTGGTCGTGGCCCACATCGTGTCGCTCCCGTGGCTCGGCAGGCGCCGCGCGCCGCTGCGGCAGGTCGCGGCGTCCCTCGGCGGGATGGCGGTGCTGCTCGCCCCGCTCGCGCGCTTCGTGCTCGGGCGCGACCGAGGTCAGATCGACTGGATCCCCGAGCCGACGCTGAGGGCCCTGTACAAGGCGTTCCGGGACCTCGCGGGGCAGGCCGGCCCGGCGCTCCTCGCGCTCTACGCCGCGCTCGGCTGCATCTTCCTCGTGTCGCTGTGGAGGACGTCGGCCCGCCGGGGCCGGTCGCCGGAGCTGTGGGCGCGCGTCCTGCTGCTCGCGTGGTTCTTCGTCCCCGTGCTCGGCAGCTTCGCGCTGTCGTTCGTCAAGCCCATCTTCCAGACCCGCTACGTCATCGTGGCGCTGCCTGCACTCGCCCTGATCGGCGCCGCCGGCCTCTTCGAGATCCGCCCGCGCGCCGTCGTGGCGCTCGTTGCCGCGGCCTTGTTCGGCCTCTCGGCCTATGGCCTGTTCCTCTGGTACACCGGGTACGAGAAGGAGGACTGGAGGGGAGCGACGCGCTTCGTCCTGGCTCACGACGAGCCGGGCGACGGGGTCGTCGTCTTCTTCGTTCGGGCGCGCCGTCCCTTCGAGTACTACCTCGGAACCTTCGATGAGCTCCGGGACGGGCCCCGTCCGGCCTATCCTGCGACGCCGTGGGGCACGCCCGAGGGCCTCAACGCGCAGCTGCCGGGACGCGCCGAGATCCGACGCCGGCTGCTCGCTCTCGACCCCGGCCGGCTCCCGCGCCTGTGGCTCGTGACGAGCCACATCGACGAGGACAAGAGGAGATACGTCGAGGAGCTGTTGGCCCGGAGATACACACAGGTGACCGGTAGGCGGTTCACGCGCGTGCGCGTAGCGCTGTACGCGGCGACGTGAGGGGCGGGAGGCACTCGGCTCCGGGCCGCCCGGCGGCCACGAGGTGGCCGATCCTTGCGCTGGCCGCGCTGGTCGCGCTCGGGACGCTGGGCGCCTACGCGCTGAGCTCCGACGAGCCCCAGGAGCAGGCTTCCGGCGCGCGCGTCCGCGGGATGCGGCCGTGCGACGTGCCGGTCGAGGTCCTCGAGCGCGTGTGGCGGGGCTACACCCCGCAGCGCTCGGGAGACGTCCTCACCGTCGAGTGGGCCCCCAATCAGTTCGGTGGCGTGCGTCACTCGACGCCGTGGCCCTATACCCAGGATGTCCCCCTGCTCCTCTACGGCCCGGGATACATCCGCCGGGGCGCCACGTCTTCGCGGCCGGTCACCGTCGCGGACATCGCTCCGACCTTCGCCGAGCTTCTGCGCTTCGAGGACTTCCCGCGGCGCGATGGACGCGTGCTCGACGAGGCGCTGCTCCCGCGCTCGGAGCGTAACGGCGTGCCGCGCCTCATCTTCACGCTCGTGTGGGACGGAGGCGGCGACAACCTCCTGCGCCGGTGGCCGCATGCGTGGCCCAACCTGCGGCGCCTCACAGACAGGTCCACGGTCTACGAGGACGCCGCCGTGGGGTCGTCGCCGTCCATCACGCCCGCGATCCACGCAACCCTCGGGACGGGAGTCTTCCCGGCGCGCCACGGACAGCCCGACATGGAGATACGGATAGGCGACGAGCTGCGCTTCGTGTGGCAAGGGGCGTCGCCGCAGTACCTCGAGACGAAGACGCTCGCCGACCTGTGGGACGCGGCGCGCGGCAACGCTCCGCTCGTCGGCGTCATGGCGAGAGACACCTACCACCTTGGGATGATCGGACACGGCGCCTTCTTGCCCGAGGGCGACCACGACGTTGCGGTCTTCGATGACCTCGCCGGCACCAGCTTCAGGACGAACGAGGACTTCTACTCGCTGCCGGAGTATCTCCGCAACAGCGACGGCCTCGAGGAGGCGATCGACGCCGTCGACCTGCGCGACGGCAAGGCGGATCGCAGGTGGCTGGGCAACCGGCTGGTGATCGACGATCCTTTCCTGCGCTACACGCCGGTGTGGCCGATCTATCAAAGCGACCGGCTCGCCGACGTGCTCGAGGGCGAGGGCTTCGGGAGCGACGAGATCCCGGACCTCTTCTTTACGAACTACAAGGGCACGGACCTTGCCGGCCACTACTGGAACCTGGTCGAGCCGGAGGAAGAGGCGGTTCTGCGCGAGCAGGACCGGCAGCTCGAGGTCCTGCTCGGGCTCCTCGACCGTCTCGTCGGCCGAGGCAACTACGTGCTCGCGCTCACCGCCGACCACGGCATCTCGCCGTATCCGCGCGTGACCGGCGGGTGGGCGATCGAGGGCGGCGAGGTGACGTCCGACATCGAGCGTCGCTTCGACGACGACGGCGACGAGCGCTCGCTGATCCTGTCCAACCGCGGCTACCAGATCTTCCTCCACAAGGGCCAGATGAGGCGCAACGGGGTCACGCCGGAGGACATCTCGGCGTTCTTGCGCGACTACCGCGTGGAGGACAACGTCACGTCGACCAACAAGTTGCTGCCGCGCTTCGCCAACCGCACGCAGGAGCGTCTCTTTCTGACCGCGCTGACGCCAGGGGAGCTGAAGGCCGCGCTCGCCTGCGCCCGCGGGGCACAGGGCTAAGCCCGGACGCCGCCGGCGCGCCGCCGCGAACCTCCTCCGCCGCGCCCGCATGCCGCCCGGCGCGCCGCACAACTCGTCCTGACCCGACCAGAAGCCCTCCACCGTCGCCCCGCGGCGGTACAGGCACAAAGGTCGCCAATCCCGGCCCCCGGGGCGTCCCGCCGCCGGTCCCGTTCGGTGCGCCGCTATCCTCGGGCGCGATGAAGGCCACCGGCAAGCTCCTCATGCTGGGACTCGACGGCGCCACCTTCAGCGTGCTCGATCCCGCTTTCGAGGCGGGGCACATGCCGAACCTCGCCGCGCTCCTGGGGCGAGGCGCGTCGGGCGTGCTGACCTCGACGATCCCGCCCTACACGCCTCCGGGATGGACGTCGATATTCACCGGGGTCAACCCCGGCAAGCACGGGATCTTCGGCTTCACGCTCGGCCACGTGCAGGACCCGCGCGGCCTTGTGCGCCTCGACCGCGTCACGGCGCCGGCGCTGTGGAACGTCGCCAACGCCCAGGGCAGGCGGATCGGAGTCTTCAACGTTCCGATGACCTATCCCGCGCCGGTCGTCGACGGCTGGTCCGTCTCCGGCATGCTGACGCCGGAGGGAGGCGGGGAGACGCCCGACAACTTCACGCATCCCGCGGATCTCGGCGCCAAGGTCTCGGGTGCGGCCGGCGACTATCGCATCGACATCGACGTGAACTACGACCAGGACTGGAAGTCCACGGCGATCATCGAGAGGCTGTCGCAGAACCTGGCCCTCAAACGGCGCGCCCTGCGGTATCTGCTCGACACAGACGGCGACCTCCCGATCCTGTTCGCCGTGCTCGAGGCGCCGGACCGGCTCATGCACGTCCACTACAAGTACATCGACCCGCGCTGCTCCCACTTCGCGCGCCCCGAGGCCGGCCCGATCAGGGAGCGCGCGTGGGCTTTCTTCGACGAGATGGACGCGCTGATCGGCGATCTCCTCTCATGGGCTGGTCCCGACGCGTCGATAGTGACGATGTCGGATCACGGCTTCGGCCCGAAGGACAAGAGCGTCAACATCAACCTCGCGCTGCGCGAGTGGGGCTTGTTGAGGCTCGGCGGAGCGGGCGCCGTGACGAAGTACGACGCGCTGCGCAAGCTCGCTCGGCGCGCCAAGAAGATGCTGCCGAAGTCCGCGTGGCAGAGGGCGAAGGGCGTCGCTCAGTCGTCGATCGACTGGAGCGGCACGCGCGCGTTCTCATCGCCCATCCCGCAGCAGGGCATCTACGTGAACCTGCGCGGGCGCGAGCCCCACGGGATCGTGGCGGAGTCCGACTACGAGTCCGTGTGCGCGGAGATCGTCGAGAGGCTCGAGGCGATGATCGATCCGGACGACGGGCGTCCCGTAGTGGACCGCGTCCTGCGGCGCGAGGAGGTCGTGCATGGCCCGCAGGCCGAGCATGCGCCCGACCTCTATCCGGTGTGCCGGGAGTACTCCTACGAGCTCTCGGACGGTCTCGTGTCCCCGCAGGTGCTCGACGACCTCCGGTCGCTGCCGCGCGGCTTCCATCACCTCGACGGCATCTTCGGGATCGCGACTCCCGGTATCGAGGCCCGGCCGGGGCAGAGGGCGAGCATCCTCGACATCGCGCCCACGGCGCTCTACCTCGCCGGCCTCGACGTCCCGGACTCGTTCGAGGGTGAGGTCCTCACCGAGCTGCTTCCCGCGGCCATGACCACCGAGCGCCCCGTGCGACGCGCGGCCATGGACCTCGCTCTGGCGGGCGCGGGCACCTCGTCGACGCCCTACTCTGCCGACGAGGAGGCGCAGATAGCGGAATCGCTGCGCAACCTCGGCTACCTCTAGGGGCGCCGTCACTCCCAATGAGAGCGTGTCTCTTCAGCCGCCGGAGGATGAGCATTTGCTGGCTCAGGTTCCGTGAGTTCGAGAGCCCGGACGCAGCTTGGTCACCAGCGACGTCGCAGCGCGTCGCTCGTCGGGCGTTAAGCCCACGGCGCCATACGCGAGCACGTATGCGGCTCCGCCGACGATGCCCGTGGCGATGAGGTCCACAAGGTAGCCGGCCGACAGCACACCATGCACGAGCACCATGGCGGCCGCCGCCACGGCCGCAGGCGCGAGCAGTCGCAGGTAGCGTGCGTCGTACGGCTGGACCTTCACGAACCTCTTCACGAGGGCGAGCCTGAAGCAGTTGGAGACGGCGAAGGTGACGGCGTTCGCGATGGCGGCGCCCTCGATGCCGTAACGAGCGCATAGCCACAACGCGAGCCCGATGTCGAGCAACAGAGATGTGACGTAAACGACAAGGTCCCATCCGGTGCGCCCCACCATGATCAAGATGAACCCCGCGCTGCCGGTTGCAACGTTGACGAACTGTCCGGCGAGCAAGATCAACAGAGCGGTCTGGCCCGCAGAGAAGTCCGAGCCGAACACGCGCATGACAGAGGTCGGCGCGACCGCGATCAACACGAACAGTGGGATCGTGCCCGCGAGGATCCATCTCGTCAGCATCTTGTAGAGGTCGTCCAGCCGCTCTCTCTGTCCGCGGTTGTAGAGGTCGGCAACGTACGGTCCGAACATCAGGTTCACCGACGTCAGGAACAGCACGAGGATCTGGCCGGCCCGCAGTGCAGCAGAATAGACGCCGACGTCGGCTCGTCCGACGAAGCGCGTCAGCACGAAGAGATCCGTCCAGAAGAGCAGCTGAGCGAACAACGCTGCGGGCGCGCGTGGTCCGGCGTAGCGGATCAGCTTGTCGAGCCAGCCGGGCTCGGGCGAGGACACTTCCCACGACCTGCTCTCGCGCCGCCAGAAGTACCCTGCTGCCGCGGCCGCGAGCACCCACGACAATGAATAGGCGAGGATGCTCGCAGTGGCCGTCTTCGAGACCTGCCACAGCGCGAGAGTGAGCACGATCCACATGACGTTCTGTCCGGTCCAGAAGACGTACAGCGTGTAGCGCATGATCTTGAGCCCGCGCGTCGCGGCGAGCCATACATTGGCAAGCGCAAGGAACGGTAGACCGAGGGCCGCCGCTGCCACGGACCAGCGATTGCCGCTCGGGTCGATGTCGAACAACGCGAGGACCTCCTCGTCCAGAAGCGCCACGACGATCGCGATCACTGTGCTGACCAAGGAAGCGATGAGGATCGCCCGCGACACCACCCCTCGGATGCGATCCCAACGTCCGACACCTGCGTCGATCGCAACATCCCGCAGAACCGCCATGTCCATGCCACTGCGGGTTGCGAAGGACGCAACGAACGCTGACTGAGTCAGGAGTGTGACGACGCCAAAGCCCTCGCGCCGGAGGGTGCGCGTCATCAGGATCTGAACGACGAACAAAGCGGCCGCGGCGATCGCGATCCCGACGACGTTCTGAGATGTCCCGGAGAGGATCGCCATGCGGTCGCCGGACGGCCGGGATCGTTGGGACGCGTGATCATTCACGATCGTGCACGATAAAGCATGCCCTCGAGGGTAGGGCTTATGCTGTGCGCGGCATCGAGACCGTAAGCTCATCCGGGGGGCAGGACACATGAAGATACTCGTGCTCGGCGGTGACGGCTATCTGGGATGGCCGACCGCGATGTATCTTGCCCGGCGCGACCATGAAGTGACCGTCGTGGACAACTTCGCACGGCGGCTGTGGGACCACGAGATCGGTGCAAGCTCTTTGATCCCGATTCTGTCGCTGCAGGAACGGGTCGATATCTGGGCCAAGCTGGGCGTCAAGCCCATCGCCATGCAGGTCGGCGACATCACCGACAAGTCCTTCGTGGATCGAGTGTTCGAGCTCAGCCGGCCCGAGGCGATCGTGCATTACGGCGAACATCGCTCGGCGCCGTTCTCGATGCTGTCGCACCGCCATGCGGTCTTGACTCAGGTCAATAACGTCGTGGGGACGCTCAACATCCTGTTCGCCATGAGAGACTTCGCCCCCGACTCACATCTCGTCAAACTCGGCACCATGGGCGAGTACGGCACGCCCAACATCGACATCGAAGAAGGCTTCATCGAGATCAACCACAACGGGCGCACCGATCTGCTGCCGTACCCCAAGCAGGCGGCTTCCTTCTATCACCTGTCGAAGGTGCACGACTCCAACAACATCATGTTCGTCTGCCGCGCGTGGGGCCTGCGCTCCACAGATCTCAACCAAGGCGTCGTCTACGGCGTGCACACAGACGAGACAACCATGGATCCCGGGCTCGCCACGCGCTTCGACTACGACGACGTGTGGGGCACCGTCCTCAACCGCTACTGCGTCCAGGCCGCCATCAACCATCCGCTCACCGTCTACGGCAAGGGGGGCCAGACGCGTGGCTTCTTGGATATCCGAGACACGTTGCGGTGCGTGGAGCTCGCTATAGAGAACCCCGCCGACATCGGCGAGTACCGCGTCTTCAACCAGTTCACGGAGCAGTTCACGGTGCTCGAACTCGCCCATAAGGTCGCGGAGGCGGCGGGCAAGCTCGGCTGGGATCCCATCGTCGAAAACATCCACAACCCGCGCGTGGAAGCCGAAGAGCATTACTACAACGCCAAGCACACGCACCTGTTGGATCTGGGACTCGAGCCGCACCTGTTGTCCGACACGCTCATCGATGCGCTTCTCGAGACGGTTCGCGCCAGAGGCGAGGCGGTGCATCGCCGACTGCTCTATCCGGGTCACGACTGGAGACGGGGGGCATTGGAAAGCGCCGAGGCTTAACGCCCGCACCGGCGGGATGCAGCCACTCGGCTTTTCGCGCGGGCACATGGCAACCCGGAGCCCGGCCGTGGCCGACTCGGCCGCTCCTCGATGATCTTCTCCGCCCCGTCCAGCGCCGCACTCGCCGGCGCCCAAGCCCTCGTCGTCGCGGGGGGAGGCCTCTTCTTCGGGCGGCTCCTGGCCGGCGTGCTGCCGGCGCGCCCGGACGAGGACGAGGTCCACCTGTGGGCGCTGGCCTTCCCGGCTCTCGCCCTCTATACGCTCTTGTTGATGGTCGGCCACATGTTGACTGGTGGGGCCGTCTTCGGCGATCCGTGGATCGCGCGCGGCATCTCTGCCGCCACGTTCGCTGTTCTCCTCGTGCGCGCCGCCGCAGCACGGCTGCTCCGCCGGAAGCCCTCGACGACGCGATCGAGGCGCGCGCTCGGCTGGCTCGTCTCCGGCCTCGTTGTTGTGGGTCTGCTCATCTGGGCAACGCCCATCGCTCGTTCGCTGCCGCTAGACGTGAGGGGAGACACCAACCTGCATGCGGGATGGGCCGCCCAGCTGCTGAACGGAGAGCCCACTGCGTCGGCATCGATCACGGGCCCCATCCCGAATTTCTATCCCTGGCTGTTTCACTCGCTGCTGGCGTTCACGGCGCTATTCACTCCGGGTGGTAGGACGTTCCATGCGCTGGCTCCGATGCAACTGCTGCAAGTATCGGGCGCGATCCTGGCTCTCTTTGCCCTTGGTCGCGTCCTCGGGGGCATAGTTTGTGGCGTGGCGACCGTGGTCTTGGGAGCCGCCACCGGGGGAGTGGGCTTCGTGATGCTGCGCGGTCTCGACGTGGTGATGGATCCGCGCGCCGACGGCCTGCGTTACATGGGTGATCTTCTCTACAAGCGCTCCTACAACGTCGCCTTCCTCAACCTCGCTCCGCCGTTCCCGCGCGACGTCGGCTGGACGTTGCTCACCGGAGCTCTGCTGCTCTTGACCCTGGGGCTGCAGAGGAAGAAGCCTGCCGTCCTGGGGTTATCCGGCGTGGTGCTGGGGCTCGTCGGGCTCACCGGGGCCGAAAGCTTCCTCGTCGGCGTGCTCGCCGCGGGCCTTGCGGCGCTCTGCGCGGGCGGGACGGACCGGTTGCGCGTGCTCGCCGTGGTGCTCGGACCCGCACTCCTCGTGTACGCCCTGTGGTTCGGGCCTCAGGTCGTCAACTACGTGCGCCTGGGAGGCTACGTGAACATCACCCAGGTCGGTCCCGTGACCTTGCCGCCGACGGCGATCCTGGTCTCGTGGGGCGTCGTGACGCCCTTGGCCGTCCTGGGCCTGGGGCGATGGTTGCATCGAAAGAGCCGGGACGCGGCCGTGTGCGTCGTGGCGGCGCTATCCATCGTTGCCGCGGCTGCGGTCGTGGTGTCGGTGGCCGCCGCCGGATCGTCTGAGGGAGCCTTCCTTACCCTCGGACGAGCGCATCGCTACTGGCCGTTGCTTCACTTCGCGCTCGTGCTGTGGGGGGGCATGGGCGCCTCGTGGCTCATCGAGGCTCTCGGGCGCAGGAGCAAGGCGCTCTCATGGGGCCTTGCGCTTGCTCTCGTGGCGCTGGCGGTGCCCTCTCCCATAGCGGCAAGTCTCGCTCTTCCCGGTCCCGGGGACGGCTTGCTCGCCGGCGCCGCCTCCGGGTCGCCGAGGGCGCTGCTGAATCTGGTCGCCCCGAGCAGCGGCCGCCCGTGCCACGCCGCCGTCCCGCCGGAGATCGACTCGCTCGTGTGGGCCTACACCGGGTACCGTCTCGTCTCTTACAACTGGGGCGGTCCACTCCAGGTCTCCAATCCTGCTCGCATCCGCTGGCGTGACATCTACGAGCACGTCACGCCCGCGCCGCAGCGCCTGAGGGACAACCGGATCCTCACCCTGGGCAGGGGCCCGAGTACAACTTGGAGGGGGATCGCACAACGGTACGGCGTCGACGTCGTCGTGGTCCCGAACGCGTATGCGGCATCCGACGTCTTCGACAGCCTCCCGGGCACCGCGGCGAGCGACGGAGCCTTCACGGTCGTGCGCCTGTCGGACTGTTGAGCGCCACGGTCCCCGCACGGCCTCGCAGGAGGGGCTTCACGCGCGGCGCCGCCGCGTTCGCTGCTCTGCTCGTCTCCGGCGCGGCCGTGCGCCTCCTCGCCGTCCTTACCTACCAGCCGATCTTCCTGTTGCAGCGGGATACCTATACGTACCTGTCTCTGGCCGTTAGGTCGATCGAGACCGCGCCGGGCTTCAGGCCGCCTTTGTACCCGTGGCTGTTCGTGAAGCCCTTACTCGTCGCCGACAGTCTCCTGGTCGTCGCGGTGACGCAGCACATCGTCGGCATGGCCATGTCTGCAGCGCTGTACGCAGCGATGCGTCGCCTCGACGTACCGCCTGTGCCTGCGGCGCTGGGAGTGGCGCCCCTGCTGCTGGACGCGTATCAGATCAACATCGAGCATTACCTGCTTGCCGAGACCTTCTTCCAGGGCCTGCTCGTCTGTGCTTTCACGCTGCTCGTGTGGTGGGCGCGGCCTGCTCTGCCGGTCGTCGGCCTCGCAGGTCTTCTTCTCGGTCTTGCCGCGCTGTCTCGCTTCGTGGGCATAGCATTGCTGCTCCCGGCGTTGGCGTATATCGCTCTCGTCGGGATGGGTTGGCGGCGCGCCGGAATTCTGCTGGTTACGTTCGCCCTGCCGCTGGCGGGTTACAGCGTGTGGTTCAAGGGCTCATCCGATACGTTGGGCGTGACCGATCGAAACGGCTTCTTTCTGTACGGACGCGTCGGCTCGTTCGCCGACTGCCCGCGCTTTTTCGTTCCCGTCGAACTGCGCCGCTTCTGCTTCGACCTGCCACCGTCGGAACGCGGTTCCAACTTCGGCTTCTTCTCGCTGCAGAACGCGGCGGAACTGCAGCGTTTACCAGGCGTCAACGGTTTGCTGCTCGAGTTCTCCAGACGCGCGATCCTCGGTCAACCGGTGGGATATGCGCAGGCGGTATGGGGCGACTTCATGCGGTTCTTCTCGACCTCCCCTCCACCGGCTCGAGAGCCGTACGTGCGGCGATGGCGCTTCCCGCGTGAGCTCGCCGACGCGGATCCTCATCCCTTCGTCGTTCGCCATGGCGGCTCGGCTCCGAGCCGCCTCGGCTTCCAAAGCTTCGGGATCGATCCCTGGGGGGCGCGGAGGCTGCGGGCCTATGGGGCGATCTTCTACACGCCCGGGCCACTGTTGGGCCTCCTGCTGCTCCTCGGGATCGCCGGATCCGCGGTCGGCACGGGCGACGCTCGACGACGAGGTCTGCGAGGTGCCTGCCTGCTCTTCTCGTCTGGGGGGTTGCTCCTGCTCCTGTTCCCGGTGATGATCACCGTGTACCACTTCCGTTACGTTCTCTCCGCTCTGCCGCTCCTGGGCCCCGCCGGCGCGCTTGGTGCTACCGCTATCGTCGGACGCGCCCGCCGCTCCCGAGGCTCGCTTCGGGCTCCACGAGGCCGTTAGCGTCCGAGAGGGTCGTCGTTCACCCGATACCAGGCCGCCGTCCGAGAGATGCCCTGGGCGAGGTCAACGCGAACGTCAAAGCCCAGCAGGCGGCGCGCCTTGGAGATGTCTGTTCGGCTCTTGTAGACCTCTCCGGCGCGCCCCGGGCGGAAGCAGATCGGGCCGCGGCCGCCCGTTGCCCGCTGGGTGAGCTCCGCCACCTCGAGGATCGACGTCTCGACCCCCGAGGCCAGCCCGAACACCTCGCCCGCGACTCCGTCGGCGGTGAGCGCGCGCAGGATGCCCTCGCAGAGGTCGTCGACATGGATGAAGTCGCGCGTCTGAGAACCGTCGCCGTAGACCTCGATCGCCTCGTTTCGCAGCCCGCGCCGGATGAAGTTGGGGATCGCGTTGCTCTTGTGAGCCGAGAGGGGCCCGTATACGTTGGCGAAGCGGAGGGCGACGGTGTGCATGCCGAACGATCCCGCGTAGGCATGACAGTAGGCCTCGCCTACGAGCTTTCCGGCGCCGTAGGGCGATAGCGGCCGGGGGACGAGCTCCTCGTGCAAGGGAGGAGGGACATCTCCGACCGCCGCCCCCGAGGAGGCGAGCACGATCCGAGAGATCCCGTGACGTCTGCACCCCTCCAGCACGCGGAAGGTGGTTGTGGCGTTGCCCTCGAAGTCGCGCACGGGATCTTCGAGCGATGGCCCCACCCCCGTCTGGCTTGCAAGGTGGACGACCGCATCGATGCCCTCGAGGGCGTCGTCCAGAACCGAGCGGTCCGCCGAGTCCCCGATGCGGACGTCGGCGAGGCCGTCCACGTAGCCCTTCTTGCCGGTGCGGAGGTCGTCGAGCACCCGGATCTCCTCCTGCGAGCGCGAGTGGAGCAGGCGCACGAGGTTGGCTCCGATGAATCCACAGCCGCCGGTGATGAGGATGCGCTCGATGTCGTTCACCTTTCGGCAAGACTTGGCGCTGGGGCGGCGGCTAAGATTCCACTCTCTTGTTCGCAGATTCTGCAGGTCCCATGATCCTCTTGCGCATCGTCGGTTTGATGGTGTCCGCGGCGCTGCTGATCCTATCGCTGGCCCGGTTCCGCCGCCGTGCGCTGCGTCTGCCCGACCTGTGCATCATGGTGCTGCTTGCGCTCGGCCTCGGCGCGATCTCGCTGGTCCCGAAGTCCGTCGACCCGGTGCTCGCGGAGCTCGGCTTCCCCCCCGGAGATGCACGGCGTGTGATCGGCGTGCTGGTGGTATCGAACCTCCTTGCCTACCTGCTGCTGTTCCGTGCCTTCGCCAAGACGGACCGACTCGAGCGCATGCTCGGCGAGCACGCCGATCGGCTCGCCGCGCGCCTCTTCGAGCGGGATCACGGCACCGAGGTTTCCCACGGCCGGCGTCCCGGCAAGGTGGTCGTCGTCATCCCGGCGTTCAACGAGCAGGACAGCCTCGCCGGTGTCTTGTCGGCGGTGCCCGAACAGATCGAGGGCCTGCAGGTCGAGTGCCTCGTCGTATCGGACGGCTCCGACGACGCCACCGAGCGCGTGGCTCGCGAGCACGGAGCCCTGGTGATCGGGCGCGATCTGCGTCGCGGTCAAGGAGCGGCGGTGACGCTCGGCTACCGTATGGCTTTGCTGCGGGGGGCCGACGTGGTGACCACCTGCGACGCCGACGGTCAGTACAACCCCTTGGAGCTGCCGCGACTGGTTCGACCGATCCTCGCTCGAGAGGCCGACGTGGTTCACGGCTCGCGCGTTCTTGGCGTCTACGAGCGCCGCATGGTGGGAAGGGCTCACGGCGTCAAGACCTTCGCCTGGCTCATGACGCGCATCACGCGCACGCCGATCACCGATCCGGCCAGCGGCTTCCGGGCCTTCACGCCGGCCGCGCTCGAGCTACTGGAGTTCCGGGAGAACCAGTTCCACGCCAGCGAGGTCACGGTGGCCGCGGTCAAGCGCGGCCTGCGCGTCAAGGAGGTTCCCTGCACCTTTCGTGAGCGCTTCGCAGGAACCACCAAGAAGCCGCCGCTGCTCCGCTACGGCTACGGCTATGCTCGCTCGCTGCTGCGAACGTGGCTCGGCTAGCCTCCGATCCTCCGACGTCGGCCAGACGCGCGACCAATCCCTCGAGCGAGTGTCAACGAACAGGAAACAGGTATAAGTCGGTCTGACATCGGGATATGAAAGGGGCAAGCATGGCAACAGCTTCCAGAGGGAGGGCCAAGTCGCCGGCGCAGACCTTCGCGCTCGTCTTCGGGATCGTCTACGTGGCAGTCGGTATCCTCGGATTCGCCGTCACGGGGTTCGACAACTTCTTCAACAGCAGCGCGAACGACGTGCTCATCGTGTTCCCGGTCAACCCGGCGCACAACATCGTGCACCTCCTGATCGGCGCTGCCTGGATCGGCGGCTCGCGCGCGTACCAGCCCGCCAAGGCGGTCAACACGGGAGTGGGTGCGGCCTACCTGCTCGTGTTCCTCCTCGGGCTCTTCGGAGCCCTGGAGTGGCTTTCCATAGAGAGCGGGGTCAACGCCGACCAGCTCCTGCACCTCGTGTCGGGCGGGCTGAGCGTCTACTTCGGCACCGCCGGAGCGGGCGACCGGAGCGCCGCCACCGTCTAGCAGAAACGCCGCAGCACACTCGAAGGGCTCGCCTCGGCGGGCCCTTCGACGCGGCAGGCCTCCGGTCAGGCTTGCTTCGCCTGTTCGAGGTCGTCGACCGCGAAGATCAGCTCAGTGTCGCCGTCGTCTCTCCGCGCCACGTATGCCGCCGAGATCATGACCCCGGCGTCCGCGAGGCGGCGGCAGTAGCGGCCGAGCTCGCCCGGACGATCGTCGAGGGTCGCGCTGAGCACGGCCCGAGTGCCCTCGATGCGGAAGCCTCGCGCCGCGAGCAATTCGCCTGCCTCCTCGCCGTCGTCCACGACGAGATGGATCACGCCGCGTCCCTCGTGCGACCACGCAGACAGCGTCTCGATGTTCACCCCTGCGTCACCGAGCAGCTCGCCGATCTCGGCCAGGACCCCGGGACGGTCGTCGACCACGACGATGATCTCCTCGAGCATCGGTCAAGCGTACCGCCGGGGCCGCGCGCCTGCCGTGGCGCGGCTCAGGCGGCGCCTTCGCCGGTCATGACGGCACGCAGTGTGCGCCACATGATCCAGAGGTCGAGCGACAGCGACCAGTTGCGGATGTAGAAGAGGTCGTAGCGGACGTAGTCCGAGAAGGACGTCTCGACCCGTCCGCTCACCTGCCACAGACCGGTTATCCCGGGCCTGACCTTGAGGCGGTTGCGCAGCCAGTCGTCGTACTGCTCCACCTCGGAAGGGAGCGCGGGACGCGGTCCGACGAGGCTCATGTCGCCGCGCAACACGTTGGCGAGCTGGGGGAGCTCGTCGAGCGAGTAGCGTCGCAGCACCCGGCCGACGCCCGTGATCCGAGGGTCCTCCTTCAGCTTGAACAGCAGACCGGGTCCCTCGGAGAGATGCTCGAGCTGCGCGCGCCGCTCCTCGGCGTCGTCGTCCATCGTGCGGAACTTCCATACGGTGAACGGCTTGCCATCGCGACCGACGCGTACTTGCGTGAAGAAGGCGCCACCGGACGAATCGAGCTTGATCCACACGCAGACGAGCCCGAACGCCGGCGCCAGCAAGATGAGGGCGAGCGCCGAGCCGATGATGTCCATCGTGCGCTTGATCGTCCTCTGGATCCGGTCCATCCCCGAGCGACGCACGTAGATCAACGGTACGCCGGCGACCGACTGGACGACCATGCGGGATGCCAGAAGGTCGATCGTTCCGGACGTCACCTGAACGTCGACGTCGACGTCTTGGAGCTCCCAGAAGAGGCGGTTGAGCCGGGGCGTGTCCAGGGCCGTGGCCGCGACGAGGATCAACGTGGCTTGGTGCTCCTCGATGAGCTCCTTGAGCTCGGTCGTCGCACCGAGCACCTGATGACCGCTCACGATCTCCTGGCCCGTCGGCGCGATGTCGTCGAGGAAACCGAGGATCTCGTAGCCGAGCCATCTCTCGCGCTCGAGGGTCTGTGCGACGGTGCGCGCCTCGTGGTTCGCCCCGATGACGATGATGCGAGTCGTGTCGCTTCCCCTGCGTCTCAGGAAGTGCAGCACTCGGCGTATGGCGATCCGTTCGCTGCCGACG
>JBHEMX010000091.1:0-85148 GCA_046262355.1 Actinomycetota bacterium
GCATAGGAGATGACGATCCAAATACTGGCCAGACCGGCGTCGTCGGAGCATCGTTCAAGGCGCGCGACGATGTCGGGTCCCGTTGCCCGCACCTCTCGTACCCAGCCATGCGGGTGGGTTTCCCGTCGCACCAACAGCCTGATGGTGTTGAGGCGAGCGCTGAGTCGTTCGTCGCGACAGGCATCAGCAAAGGTAGCGGCCTCATCCAACACCTGGTTGGCCTCGTCGAAGTGCCCTCCCTCGAAGAGCGCCTTACCGAGATCCACGAGAAGGTCGAGACGCTCGGAGCCCATCTCCCTGAGGAGCACGGCCGCACGCTTCAGGAAGGAGACGGCGGAAGGGATGTCTTCTTGATCACGAGCTGTCCGACCGGAGCGGGCAAGCAGTAGGCCCGCTTCGCGTCCAATCAGCCGCGTATGGTCGTCAGTCCGGGCCAACTCCGTGAGGTGGGTGTGGGCCTGTTCGAGGTGATATCCGACCATCGCCTGTATGTCCGTGGGCGCATCTTGCAGCGCCGAAGACCAGGTTTGCTCCGGCATTTCGCCCACGGCATGTGCCACCTTGCGGGTGAGCCATGTTGCGAACCGCTCGTGAAGGCTGGCGCGTGCCCTTTTCAGCAGTCCCCGGTAAGCGGCGTCGCGGATCAAAGCATGTCGAAACGCGTACGCAACCTCGTCAACGAGGTCGGACGTCGAGGAGCGAATGAACATCTTGGCCATCAAGGCATCGATGCTCTGCTCGAAGGACGCGTCCCGATTTGCCTCCAGATCGCGCACGGCGCCCTCATAGAAAACCTGTCCGACAACCGACCCGACTGCCGTCAGCGCCCGTTGCTCAGGAGGCAGGAGGTCGAGCCGAGCAGACAACAGCGCCGAGATGGTCGGCGGGATGGGTCGCGCTGCCATTTCTTCGCCCGCGTCGGGGTCCACCCACATCGCCACGAGTTGCTCGACAAACAAGGGATTGCCCTCTGCGGCTTCGACAACGCGCCGCTTCGCCTCTGGCGTTAGGGACGCTGAGCCGGGTGAAGAAGCGACGAGCATGTCACTCTCGCCGGCGTCGAGAGCATCCAGCTGCAGCATCGTGGCGTTGTCACGCTCGTTCATCCAACCCGGGCGATGGTCGTAAAGCTCCGGGCGCGCTGAACACACGAGCAACAGCGAAGCTCCGGAAGGTCTCGCCACGAGGAACTCGATGAAGTCGAGGAACGTGGGTTGTGCCCAGTGGACGTCTTCGAAGACGACGACTAGGGGGCGACGTTCTGCGAACGTCGTAAGGAACTCCCGCGCTGCCCACATGCCTTCCTCCAACGGAAGGACCCTGCCGCCGGTACCGAGCAACGAGAAGACGCTCTCGACTAGATCGTCAGCATCGTCGCGGTCGAGGAGACTGGATAGCTTTCGCACCACCGTCTCGGGCGGGTTATCAGCGCTCAGTCCCGTAAGGCCGTTCAGAACCTCGGCCAGGGGCCAGAAGGAAGTGGCTCCGTAGGGCGGGCAGCCCCCAACAACAACCTCAGCCTCCCCGGTGACGGCCCGCTCGAGTTCCTTGAGGAGCCTCGTCTTGCCGAGGCCGGGGTCAGCCATCACCGTAACGACCTCGCACGTTTGGGCTGACGTGGTGTCCTGGAACGCCTCGAGCAGGCGGCCCAGCTCCGCCTGTCGTCCGACCATCGGAGCGTCGAGGCGGCGACGGACGCCTTCCCCTTTGCGCACGTCGAGGAGATGTAGGGCCTGCACTCGCCTCGCCTTGCCCTTGAGGCTCAGTGGTTCGATGGCCTCGACCTCGACCGCGTCCCGGACCAGGCGGTAGGTATCTCCTCCGAGCAGCACTCCACCGTGGGGCGCGGCCTGCTCGAGTCGGGCGGCGACATTGACCGCATCCCCGGTGGCGAGGCGCTGGCCGGAGGCGGCGTCGCCGACCACCACCTCGCCGGTGTGCACGCCGGTCCTGTTCACAAGGCTTACACCCCAGCCGTTGTGAAGTTCCCGGTTGAGTTCGCCGAGCACGTGCTTCATCTCCCATACAGCGCGCACGGCCCGCAGCGCATCATCCTCGTGCACCCTCGGAAGGCCGAAGACGGCCATGACCGCGTCCCCGATGTACTTCTCGACGATGCCGCCATGACGCTCCACGATGCGCTTCATCTCGGCGAAGTAGCGGTCCATGACCTCCCGAAGGGACTCCGAGTCGAGGCGCTCCCCGAGGGCGGTGGAGCCGACTAGATCGCAGAACAGGACCGTGACGGTCTTCCGGGCCTCCTGCGGAGGAGCGGTTTGGGCCCGGAGAGGAGTGCCGCAGAATCCGCACAGGCGGAACTTGTCCGGGTTCTCCTCGCCGCAGTTCGGACAGACCACCACTGCCGCCCCTTGGTCGTGAGCCTGAGTATCATTGTGCTGTATCTAGCTCACAGAGCGCTCCCCACGACCGTGACCGAGGACTCGCCCGCCTCTGGGGACTTTCTTTAGGTGTCGGCGACCTGACATCGGATTGTCGGCTACCTGACAGACCAAGCTTCTTCCCCTGCCCATCCTGGTGGTGTAGGACGGTCACACGGACGGTCCACGGACGAGGGGGAAGGCGATGCAGGAGCAGCGGATGGGGATGGGGCAAGTGACGAGCAGGATCGAGGACGCCCTTGCATCGTTACGGAGGTCGGCGCAGACGAGGACACCGAGGTCTATGGGCGACGTCAACGACGTTCGGCGGGTCGGGTGGGTCGGCGGATAAGGTCGCCGGATCGCTGGTCGAGCGTTCCTGAAAACCAGTCGCCCCACCCCTCACAGGGCTATGTGACGGATGCCGCTTTAGCCGAGTGCAGTAGGAGGGGTGAAGGTGGGTTACTGGTCGGAGGCAGGACGCAGATTCGTCGACTCCTTCAAGATCAAAGGAAGTTCGGGGCGAATTTCTCAGGACGTCGAGAGCAAAACCAAGCCAGACAGTAGGACTGGCGCGATGCTTAGTGCTGCCGCGGGCGGACTAATAGTGCTCGGGACATTCCTCCCTTGGATCACGATTCGGTCGGGTCTTGGCACAATATCGAAGAGCGGAATAGAGGGCCCCGATGGTGGTATTGCGATTGTTTTGGGTGCGATCACACTGCTCATTGGCATTTTCCGCTTAACCTCCGACGTTCCTTCCTGGGTTCGAAGGGTACCCATCCTCACAGGACTGCTCGTCGGGCTACTGGCGATTGTTGATTACGCTGATGTTCAAACACGGGTATCCGATGTGCGCTCAGGCACGAACTCGAATTTCGTGGACGCGGGTACCGGTCCTGGGCTTTGGTTCTTGTTCATCGGAGCTGCCTTCGCTGTGATAGCGGGATTGTTCCTCGCCCGGATGCCCACGCCGACATCACCCACGAGACGTTCGAAGGAGCCATCATCAGCCGTCACGACGCATGATCCTGTGGTACAAGCGCCGCCTCCACCACCTGCTCAAACGAAGGATTGTCCTCGGTGCGCTGAAACTGTAAAGGCGGCCGCGAAAGTGTGCCGGTTCTGCGGCTACGAATTTCAAGAGGCAGGGTCACCGGGGCAGTAAGGCTCGCGTCCTTACATCTGCTCGACCGTCACTTTCAGTGCGCTCCCGCCAGGAAGCTCACAAGCCGACAGGTCGCATCACGAGCCAAGCGACGGACGATGCGGGTGGCAGACTTGCACTCGACGCAGGTGCCTCGTGGCCGCCGTGTGGCGCAGACTGTGGGGGCTGATGCGCTTCGTTATCCCGCTCGACGTCGAAGCGGTCGAGACGGTCGCCGTCATCCGAGAGCAAAAGCGGCCCCTCGGTGGACCGAGAAAGTCCTGTACGTCACGAAGCCGTGCCTCCCCCGTCACGACGCGTCGATACGATCGTGCCCGCAACAGCCTCGATCGTGCGACCGTTAGTCGTGGGCTAGCGGTCGAGGCTAGGCTCTCTTGAGTCCTCGACTGATGAGAGGAACGGAAGGAAGATGATCAAGAAGAAACAAACTAAGCAAGAGCAAGCGCTGGTAGGGCCGGCTGCTGAACACTACGTAATGCATAAACTGTACAGGTTGGGGCTCTTGGCCGGATTTCCTCCGCCAGGCACAGCAGCCGTAGACATTCTGGTTCTCTCCGGTGACGAAACCGATATCACAGCCAGAATCCAGGTAAAGGGGCGAACTTACGGGTCCGACCGCGGATGGCACATGCGAAAGAAGCATGAAAGCCTGATTGACCCGAGACTTTTCTATTGCTTCGTGGACTTCCAGGATGAGACGCCTGCTACCTACGTCATTCCCAGCCAGATCGTTGCGGACGTACTTTGTCGATCACATCAGGCCTGGCTCAACACTCCCGGGACCAGAGGCCAGCCCCATCGGGACCACGACATGCGACGACTGATCCCTGACTACACCAAGGCTCCGGGAACCGGCTTTCCGGTCGAGGGCTTTCCAGCCGGATGGATGGAGCAATTCCGGGAGCGTTGGAACCTATTGGGACGCAGTCACTGAAATGCTTCTCCGGCTGCGGGCCGACCAACAGAACACGCTGGACCTGCAAAAGTAAACAGGGCCCGGAGGGATGTTGGGTCTCCGGGGCCGAAGGCGGATCAAGCGCGAGGACGACGCCCTCTACGAGCTGTTGCTGGAAGCCGCGAAGGCAGCCAAGCATGAGGCCGCGGCGGAAGCTGCCAGGGCATCAACGGCCTTCGCTTCCAGGAAGGCGGCAAGACGCGCCTGGAGGACAACACCGTGGGACTGGAGGAAATCTTGGCGGATCAACCCACTCCGCCGCAAAATCGTAACTCGCGGCGGACACAGAGTGCTTCCGATGAGCAGCTATGTCTCACATGCGACCCCATCGTCGTCAGAATCAAGGTCATATGGGTCCGACCCCGAGACTTGGATCGGTCCATCCGCGTACTCAGGGCCGTCGGCGGTGCCTCCCGCACAATCATAATCCGATGCCGGGGGCAAACACGGCGAATAGCCGTCCGTGCAACCCTCTCCTGCGCTCCCTCCTCCGCCTGAGGCGGTGTCAGAATCCGGTCCTTCGGCGGTCGAGCAGGACCCCCACAGCCCGCGGTCATGCTGCCTTGCATCGCGCTGTGCCGCGAGGAAGCGTTCGACGTATCTAACGTTGGGAGGGTATGTCGTGACGGTCGCAAACCCCTTTGCCACGAGCACCTGGTTAAACAGTTCACCTTCATCCCAAACGTAGGCAAGTGTGCGACCGTACTGATCCTGGCGCTCAACATCGAACCCAAGTCGCACTGCGTCGCCCTGCAATGCAGCAGAGGTGAAGTCGGATGCCGCAGGTCCGTAGCATTCCACGGGTTCCGATGGATGCACGGTCTCCGGGGTATCGATGCCGATCAAGCGAACATCTGTCGTCTCGTCGTCTAGCTGAACCTCGATGGTATCTCCGTCGACGACCCGGGAGACGAGCACGAAGTATCGTGCCCTTTGCACGGCCCCACTTTCTGCTCTCGCTTCAGCTCGACGCTCAGCTTTTCGTTGAGCACGACGTTTCGCCTTCCGCTCGGGACGACGTTCAGCTCTTCTCTCGTTCTTTCTCGTCTGTCCCTCAACTGCCTCATGATTCGGGCCCCCGGTGCTTGGCGACGGACCTGAGCCGCACGCGAGGAGAAGGAAAAGCGCAAGCCCGCCCAGAAGGCGGGTGCCCTTAGCTGTGATCGCCGTCATGAGTCTGCCCGGGCGACGACCACATCTACAGAGGAAAGTCAGGAAGTGCTGCTCCATAGAATGACACTGTGGCTCCCGAACTCTCCAGATACGCTCGCCAGAAGCGTTCCATTCCGTCGATTTCATCAGCACTTAGGTGATCAGGTGCTGTAGCGCCAGCGCCAACGACGTAGGTGTGAACGCCGCTTAGGTCGACTCTGTCGGCCTGTCGCAACAGCTCTCTAATGCGTGATTGGCTCCAATCGTTGATCTTGGAAAACTCGTCGTCGCCCACCGACTGAACCATGTCCGAGAGGATGATGAGTTGCTTGGGATGGACCTCGTCACGGGCACTGAAATAATCCTCAGCTAGAGAGAGAGCCCCAAATATGTCCGTCCCTCGGCTCGACGACCTCATCAGGCGCTTCAGAGTCACCTGTGTCTGGTGGCGTGCCTCTACTCTTTCTTTCTCACAGACTCGGCTGTTGTCCAGGAGACCGCAAGGCGCGAACGTCTCGCGTATCGGGAAGGTGCCATGAGCAATGGGATTGGCATCGATGATGTCAGCGCCGAGATATCCGCCCTCGTCCTCAATAGCATCGACTTCACCGACCACAAGATTAAAGTTCTCCAGATACCTCTCTTTGATCGTCTTCCGTTGGGTACTACCGGAGACATCTAGGAGAACCATGTTGGCCGTGCCCGGTGGCGGATTCAGCCGACCAAACAGATCCCAGCGCAGCGCGACAAAGAGACCTGCGGCGATAAGTACCAGCGCTGAGGCCACTGATGTGACCGCTATGGCCAAGGGTCTCATGTGAAGCTTCCAGCATCGCTGGACACCGCGCGCACGGGATCCTCGCAATCTAGACCATCCAAGAAGATGGATGGGGTCTCGATGGAGGGAAGCGCCAAGAGGACTTGTGGAGTGCGGTGATCTTCCCTCGCCCGGATGTTCGCTGAACAGTAGAGGAGCATGAGATGCTCGAAATAGTTCTTCTTGCTCATGGCGACAGCGCGTAGCGCCTCCCAGCGCTTCTGCCGTCTCGCTCTACTGGTCTCGAGTGTCTCCTTGACTTGTGCGACTGACGACGATAAGGATTCAAGTCTCGTCTGCTCTTCTCGGAAGTGGCGGAAGCGTCGCTCTTCCCGTCGTCGCAGCGGTTCTTCTATTTGTCGACGACGTTCGTATTCACCTCTGCTATATTCCTCTTTCTCTTCTCTTCGACGTTGTGCTAGGCGAGCGATTCGCTCCTCTTCCTCCTTCACTTGTCGGACGCGCTGTTTCTCCTCTGCTTGGCGCTGCTGCTCCTGCTCCTTACGGCGGTCCTTTTCGAGGGCCTTGCGTCGTCTCTCCGCACGATCTTGTTGCTTCCATGATGCTCTGCGTAAGCGCTGCTCCTCTCTCTCTTGCTTGCGAGCGGCGGTCTTGACATTGTGTTCCGACTGAGGATCGTGTTTCAAGTATGAGAGCATGACAGCCCCCGCATAAATGAGAACGTTTATTAGCGCGAACGCTAGGGTTCCCTGAATGGGACTGAGGGAGGCCTCTCCGGGAGTCTCGGCTAGGTATTGGTTTCGTACCATTGCAATCACGAGGATGGCGAGAACCGGAACCGCAACAAGTACAAAGGTCATCACGCGTTCAACCTGTGAGTGGCCGGCTCGGGTCAGGAAGATGCCTAATCCGTGGGCGCAGGCGATAAGAATCAGAGCAACGCTCAAGGTCATTAGGTAGCTCAACGCGTCTGCCTCCTTGAACAGCTTGAATGCAAAGGCGTTGAGTGGGACCTCGCCAATTACGACCAGCGTGATAATCGCCCAGTATGGAAAGGGGCCGATGCCCATTCTGTGCTTGACTGTTTGAGTAGAATTCGTATGCCCTCGTTGGAGTGTGGAATTTGCCTCGGTCTGGGCGTCAGGTACCTCTTCGGTTCGCTCGCCGGGCTTCGTCGGCGTCGTGTCGCTAGGCGCGGTAGCTGTAGTCAACTCGTCCGCTGTTGCCATGGTGTCATCGTCAGACCTTGTCCTCGATCGGGACTTCGCTTCCTCCGAGGGCGTCTGAGTCGAGCGCCACATTCGTTCCAATTTCTCAAGCTCCGCCTTGTCTGCTGCACCGTCTTGAGCCCGTTCCATCTGAGCTCGGGCCGCTTCATCTCTGGCCCCTTCAAGGAGCGCGACGGCATGCTCAAGTCTCTCCTTAGACGCCATGAAGGTGCCTTTGAGGGCATCGTCTTCCATGGCCCACTGCTCGGCGACGCCCCAAAGTGCTTGGTCGCCGCGCTCCTTGATCGCGAGGAGACTGAACGGCAGAGCCTTTTCTTCCCCTGGAAGCGGAATCCCTTTCTTGCCGTCCCGCTTCCCGGCACGACGAGCGCTGCGGTGATCGAAATACTCTCTTAGCTTCCGGGACACCACTCCTCCTCAGGCTGGCGGCGTTTGGTCACCCCTCGATTCATCGGCCATTCGACGCACGACATGAAGAGGCTGTGCCCCTTGCGACGCCTGGAAGATCGTCCCACGAGGGGAATCGGGGAGCGTAGGGTGGGAGAGGAGGAGCCCGGCGTGCTACCTCGAGCCTTGAGCTACTGCCCCCCTCGAGGTCCGGTTCCAATTTGCCTTAGAGAATGCGCTGCTCGCAATCGTCATAAAGCTCATAGTCCGGCCCGTGCGGCAACGGATCGTTGTAGTAGTTACAAGTGTCAGTGCCGCCGCCACCCTTTTGGTAGTCCGCGCCCCCTGGCCGCGAAGTTCGTCTTTGCCCTTGCCTCCCAAGAGACGATCAGAAGCATCGTCATCGTGCTCGACTGAGTAGTCGTCGTAATCGAATGCCCCCCACAGCCGGTCGTTGCCCGCTCCCCCGGAGCTTCGGAAAGGGCCTCTGTCTGTCAGCTACGCGACACTTTGGGCACGGATCAGGGGATTTTCTAGGGTGAGGCAGCAGCCTGATGGCGGTTTGTCCCAACTGTGGGACCGAGAGTCCCGACACCTTCAAGTTCTGCCCCGCTTGTGCCACGGCTCTCGACCAGGCATCCCAGCCCCAGGCCGAGGAGCGCAAGGTAGTCTCGATCCTGTTCGTGGATCTCGTCGACTTCACGGCGCGCTCCCACGACGTTGATCCCGAAGATGTACGGGCGGCCCTGGAGCCGTACCACCGCCTCCTCAAGATCGAGATCGAGCGCTTCGGGGGCACGGTCGAGAAGTTCATAGGCGACGCCGTTATGGCCGTTTTCGGGGCGCCCCTGGCTCATGAGGACGACTCGGAGCGGGCCGTCCGAGACGCACTTCGCATCACCGAAGCGATCGAGGAACTGAACGAGGAGGCCGACCTCGATCTTGCGATCCGGGCCGCGGTCAACACCGGCGAGGGCCTCGTCAATCTCTCCGCTCGCCCCCAGGCGGGCGAAGGGATGGTCACGGGCGATGTAGTCAACACCGCCTCGCGCTTGCAAGGTGTCGCGCCGGTCAACGGAGTAGTGGTTGGGGAAATCACATATCGCTCGACCAAGCAGCAGATTGTCTACGAGGACATGGACGCCGTCACGGTCAAGGGCAAGCCTGACCCCGTTCCGGTGTGGCGAGCTCTCTCAGCGCGGGGGCGCTACGGCGTGGATGCCCAGGTTCGCTACGCCACCCCCTTTATCGGGCGCGACCTCGACCTTACCCTACTCAAGACCACCTACCAGCGGACCGTCAGGGAGTCATCTGTTCAGTTGGTGACCGTCGTGGGGGAGCCGGGGGTCGGCAAGTCGCGTCTGTTAGCCGAGTTCTCGGACTACATCGACGAGCAGCCCGAGCTCATCAAGTGGCGCCAGGGCCGCTCGCTACCCTACGGAGAGGGGATCACGTTCTGGGCGTTGGGTGAGATCGTCAAGGCGCAGGCGGGCATCCGCGAGTCCGACTCGCCTGGGGTCGCAGCGGAGAAGCTGGCAACGGCCGTGGCCTCCTCGGTCGGAGACGAGAACGACCGCGCCTGGCTCCAGGCACGACTCGCCCCCCTGGTCGGAGCCACAATGGTGGGCGGAGGAGCGGACAAGGAGGAATCGTTCGCGGCGTGGCTGCACTTCTTGGAGGCCGTCGCCTCCACCGGGCCGGTCGTGTTGGTGTTCGAGGATCTCCACTGGGCCGACGCGTCGCTGTTGGAGTTCATCGAGCATCTCGTCGAGTGGTCCACGGGAGTACCGATCGTCGTCATCTGCACCGCACGGCCGGAGTTGTTCGAAAAGCATCCCAGCTGGGGTGCGGGCACTCGCAACGCGGCATCGATCTCGCTTTCGCCGCTGTCGGACTCAGAGATCGCTCAGTTGATCTCAGGTCTGTTGTCCCAGGCGGTGCTGCCAGCCGAGATCCACGCGGCTCTGCTGGAGCGCGCCGGAGGCAACCCGCTCTACGCCGAGGAGTTCATCCGAATGCTTACGGACCGCGGCGTGCTCCGCCATCGAGGGCGACCGTGATGGGCCGGAACATGTTCGGGGGCGGCCCGGCCCGTGGACCGAGGACGACCCCTGGAACGGCTGGTGGGGCGACAACCCTCCCTTCGACGCGGCTGTCTTCGTGCTCACCCACCATCCCCGTGAGCCCCTGGAGATGGAGGGAGGCACCACGTTCACCTTTGTCACCGATGGAATTGAGTCCGCGCTCGAGCAGGCGACGCAGGCCGCACACGGCCAGGATGTGCTGCTCGGAGGAGGCGCCAACGTCGCCCAGCAGTACCTCGCCGCCGGGCTGGTCAAGAGTTTGAGCTCCACGTCGTCCCGATCCTGCTCGGTGCCGGCGAGCGGCTCCTCGAGAACGTCGGCCCTCAAGCTCGAGCAGGTGCGCGCGATCGAGGCGCCCGGCGTCACCCACATCAAATACCGCGTGGTCTAGATCGCGGTCGGCGCACCGATGAGTTCGGGGCGCAATCGAAGTCTCATCACCAGTACTGGGAATCCGGCCGAGCACGGAAGGTGCTCCGAAAGAGGATGCCTGTAAGCCGGCAAGGTTCAAGATCGCTCCTATCTGATCGTGTGAACCAGTCTCCAGCGTGACCAGGTTGTCCAACTCGCCTACCGGGCGGCGAATGGCGCCATCCAGCGGGGGCTCCACAGCCGCGGCTTCGATGTCCGCATGACGCATTCAGCCGTCTTGGCCAACATCGACATCGCGTCCGGGACGCGCGCCACGGTGCTCGCAGAGCGGGGCGGCGGGTCTCGAAGCAGGCGATCGGCGAGCTGATCGACGACCTCCAGGCTCGCGGTTACGTGAGGCGCGCCCAAGACCCGGCCGACGGCCGCGCCAAGCTCATTCAGCTAACCCCAAAGGAAAGGGCCACAAGCTGATAGACGCAGCCCACGAGGTGATCGGCGAGATCGAAGCAGCGTTGTTGAGCGAAGTCGGGGGAAGTGATCTTGAGACTGCCAGGAGCGTCCTGCGTGCGGTTATCGAGGTCTGCTTCGGCGACTCTTGAAAGAAGTAGGTGGAGGCGCGCCTATCCGCTCGGCAAGGTCCCTCACCGCGTCGATCAGTCCCCGACCGTTCAAGAGAGCGAGGTCGTTGTGATCTGCCTCGATCTCGACAACGCTGATCGACCCGGCCACAGCGTCCGCTACGGCTCGGCTCTGCTCGGGAGGCACGGTCGAGTCGTGCGCGCCGTAGACGACCGTTGTCGGCACGTCGACGCGGCGGATGTGGTCGATCAACGGGAAGCGATCCCGGAGCAGCGCGCCGACGGGAAGGAAGGGATAGTGCACCCGCCCGACCGCGGCGAGATCGGTGAATGGCGACCTGAGCAGCAACCCCCCGGGTGGGTGCTCGGTGGCGAGTTCGGTCACCACTGCGGCTCCAAGGCTCTCGCCGAAGTAGATCACCCGCTCGGGCGCCACGCTTTCCGCTTCGATGAGGAAGCAGTACGCAGCGCGGATGTCGCGTGACAGTCCTTCCTCGCTCGGATGCCCGGGGTTGCCACCGTAGCCGCGGTAGTCGAACAGGAGAACAGCGAAACCCTCTTCGGCGAGCCCTTGCGCGAGCGGCGCTCGCAGCGACCTGTCGCCGCCGTTGCCGTTTGCGACCAGCACCACGATGTCGTTGCCGGGCGGGCGCGGCGGGACGAACCAGGCGCCGAGAGCGAGGCCGTCGCTCGTTTCCAGCGTGACTTCGCGCGCGCCGTCGATCACCTCGCGGCCCTCCGGTACGGGTCCCTTCGAGGGGAAGTAGGTGAGGCGTCGTTGGAGGGTCCAGATCACTGTAAGCAAGGCCCCCACGAGGACCAACACGACGAGTACGACCTTGTTCATGCGAGGCCTAAAGGCTACAAGGAGAGTGGTCAGGATCTCTTCCCAGAAGAAGAGTCGTGATCCTGGTGAACCCTGGAACAGGACTATTGGGTCACCGTTCGGATCCCCCCAGTTTGCGTAGGCGAGTAAGCGACCATCTCCTAGGCGGATAGTTCTGTCGTGGGGGCACCTGACTCGGCCATCGCTCTCCTTTCCGAGTCCTCGGTAACCCCAAGCCTCTGCCAAAGTCACCCGACCGCAATCTTCTCTTTGAGAAGGCAACGACTCGAGCGGCGACAGCCGACATCCCTTCAACAGTGATCGGCCCATGCACACACCGCTTCAGGCGAGCAGCTCGTTCCCGTGTGCCTTGGCGATCGCCGCGATCCGCTCCCAGTCCGGCTCCTCTTCGGATGGCGGGGGCAGGGTACGGCTGGCGGCGGGCTCGCTCATCTCTATGACCAGCTCCTCGAAGCCACCTGGGGTGAGGATGAACAGCATCCGGCAGCCCGCCTGACCGACCGTGTAGCGGTGCGGGATATCGCGTGGGCCGAAGGCGTAATCGCCCGCGTGTGCCTCGATGGTCGTGTCGCCGACCTCCAAGGTGGCGTCGCCCTCGAGGATCCAGAAGCTCTCGTCCTCGCGGTGGTGCACGTGTAGCGGCGCCTCGGCGCCGGGCGCCTCCGTGATCTCCACGATCGTCATCTGCCCGCCTGTGTCGGCGGCCGTCGCCTTGATCACGGCAAGGCTGGCGAACCACCAGCGCGCCTCTCCCTCTTCGCTGGGCACCGCCACCGGGGTCAGCTGCACTCCACTCGTCTCCTTCATCATTGCTCCTCCTTGCTCTCCTACCATTGCTTCTCCCTTACGGTCGTGTCGCCGAGAGACAGCAGCGAGATCGTGTACCGCCAGGCGCCGTCTCTTCCGCGGCGCACCACGTTGATGCCCCGTTCCCCCACGATGAGGGCGGTGTCGCGCGCCTGGAGAACCCGCCGAGGATCGGCGACATAGGTGCTGTCGCCATCCCACATCGCGCTGGCAAACCGCCCGATCTCCTCGCTGCCGCGTGCCTCCCTCGTTCCGTCGCCCGAGACGAGCACGGCTCCGTCCTCGAACAGTTGCGCCAGCGTCGCGCGGTCGCGGACCACGAACGCGTCCTCCAACAGCGTCTCGAGCTCCTCCGGCGTGCGCGCTCCTCGTGTCATGTCGGCAAGCTAGTCCCACCCGAGTGGCCCGTCTCTTCCACAAAGGTGGTATCTCTCGCTTGATGGGGCGGGCGTAGCATGCCTAGGTGGGCTGGTACGCCAAGGTGCGCGCGAGGGAGCGGATCGCGGAGCTCGCAGGCCGGGGCCTGGACCTCCCGACGTTCTGGCGCGAGTCAAGCGATGCGGTCGCGACCGCCGTGCCGCACTACATGTCGCCCTGCTGGTTCACCCTCGACCCGGCCTCGCTGCTGGTCACGAGCCACTACCAGGCGGAGATCCCGGAGATCCCACCCGAATGGCTCGCGCACGAGTACTACGAAGACGACTTTCACAAGATGGCCGACGTCGCGCGCTCAGAGCGGGGGGTCTCCACCCTGCTCGAGGCGACCGGCGGCGACCCGAGTCGCAGCCCCGGCTGGAACCTTTACGTGCACCCGTACGGTGGGGACCAGGAGGTGCTCGTCGCGCTGCGAACGCAGGCGGGAGATGCGTGGGGGATGCTGGGTCTGTATCGCGAACCGGGCCGGCCCCAATTCGATCGCCACGAGCTCGATTTTCTTCGGGACGTGTCCACGTATCTCGCGGAGGGAGTTAAGCGCGGGCTGCTCGTGGGCGAGGCCTCTGACCCGCAAGGACCGGACGCCCCAGGCCTGGTTGTCCTCAAGGATGACTGGAGCGTCGAGTCGCTCACCCCAGGCGTCGAGCGTTGGCTGGCGGAACTACCCGACGGCGATTGGAAGGATCGAAGCAAGTTGCCCCCATCAGTGCTCGCGGTGGCCGGTCGCGCGCTGCGCACCGCCGAGCACGAGGACGCTCCGGGCGAGGTCGCGCTCGCGCGGGTGCTGTCGCGCGAAGGCAGGTGGATGGTGCTCCACGGGGCGTCGCTGGTAGCCGATGGCGCTCGGCGCGTGGCGGTCATCGTGGAGCCTGCCGATTCGGCCCGCATCTCACCCTTGCTGATGGCCGCCTACCAGTTGACCGAGCGCGAGCGCGACGTCACCCGTCTGGTCCTGCGGGGCGAATCCACGGCGCAGATCGCCCGGGGCCTGTGCGTTTCTCCTCACACCGTGCAGCAGCACCTCAAGAGCGTGTTCGAGAAGACGGGTGTTCGCAGCCGACGGGAGCTCGTCGGCAAGGTGTTCTTCTCGCACTACGAGCCGCGTTTCCGTGACAACGAACGGCGTGTGATCGACGGCAAGCCCGTGCGCGGAGGTCCCTTCCCCGGCGACGCGGCTGAGTAGGACACGAGAACCGCGAGCTCTCTTCGACGGCGGTAAGCCCCGGCAGTGTGGCGGAGTCGACGAAACGAGAATCTGCCGATCCATTGCCAGGCATCCGGAAGTCTCCACTTGACGCGAGCCGCTTGGAGGGCATATTTTACCTTCCAGTTATTTAACTGGAGGGTTGAATGAGTACGCCGACCGATCGGCTGGACCGCACGTTCGCGGCCCTCGCGGATCCCACGCGGCGGGCGATCCTCGAGCGGCTGGTGACGGGGGAGGCCTCCGTCACCGAGCTGGCGAAGCCCTTCGAGATGAGCCTGCCGGCGGTCTCGAAGCACCTGAAGGTGCTCGAGCGGGCGGGGCTCATCGCGCGGGGGCGTGCGCGGCAGTGGCGGCCCGCCCGGCTCGAGCCGAGGCCGCTCAGGGACGTCGCCGAATGGACCGAGCGATACCGGGGCTTCTGGGAAGAGAGCTACGAGCGGCTGGATGAGTACCTGGACGAGCTCCAGGGACGAGGAGAGGAGAAGAGTGATGGGCGGCGGAAGCGGTAGCAACGCGCTCAAGGTGACGACGCCGTCGGACCGGGAGATCGTCATGACCCGCGTCTTCGACGCGCCGCGCGACCTCGTGTTCGAGGTACACACCTCGTGCGAGCACCTGTCGCGCTGGTGGGGACCGAGGCGCTACGAGATCATCGGCTGCGAGGTGGATTTCCGTCCGGGCGGCGCGTGGCGGATCGTGCACCGGGGACCCGACGGTGAGGAGTACGCGTTCCACGGCGAGTACCGCGAGATCGTCCGGCCGGAGCGCATCGTCTGGACGTTTGAGTTCGAGGGCATGCCCGGCAGCGTCTCGGTCGAGACCATGACGCTCGAGGAGCACGACGGCAAGACCACATTCACGAGCACCTCCGTCTTCGACTCGGTCGAGGCGCGCAATGGGATGCTCGAGTCCGGGATGGAGTCCGGTGCCGCCGAGACCATGGACCGGCTCAACGAGTACCTCGAGGTCCTCAGGGGGCGCGCGGCCGGTTGACGAACCGCCCCTTCGAAGCATGGAGCGCCACCAGCCACTTATTACCTCTTCACATCAGTACATGGGTTCACTAACATCAGCATCACAAGCCCCACTAACTACAAGGTCGAGAAACCATTTCCGCAGCCGAGAACACCTTCGAAGGTAAGGGGCCTGTGCATGCCCTCCACACTGCTGGGCCCTCACCCCATGATCTCTAGGCGCGAAGGGGCTCATAGCTGGAGAGGCGGAGAAGCTCCGTCCAACGAGCGCGACGATGAGCTGCTTCGTCGCGAGGTGCGGGCCGCTGAAAAGTCGGCAGACACACAGCACTTGGCTGCAAGGGCACAAGGGCTGGGGGCGATAGCAACCGCTGCAACTGCTGCGTTTGCACTGTTTGCCGTTTTACAAGCCCGAGAGGCGGTAGGTGTTGCAAGCGCAGGGGTGGAACGTCAAGCCGAGGAGAACCGCCTGTCTATTGCGATGGACTCGATCGGCGCCGGGAAGGCCGCCGAGCGCGTGGGAGGCTTCACGATCTTGCGCCGCCACGTCGAGACCATGCTGGAGGAGGCAAGGAACGAGTCTCCCGAGGAGAAGCGAGAGACGCTCAGGCTCTTCGACACATCGCTCGACATACTCGAGAACTACGTCAAGACGCCCGTTGTTTCAAAGGGAGCCGTCGTCGCGCCGGTTACCCTGGGCGACCAACGGGGTTGGGGATGGCCATCTGTGCCGACAGACGTTCGCTACGCGGCCGCCCAACTGAAGTTGTTACTCGAGCACGGAGACGAAGTGTCCCGTCTCAGCTCCGGCCTCATGCCCGAGACGGTCCGTCACGTCTATCAGGTGCTGCCCGAGCCGGCCTCGCCGCATGAGTCCCGAGATGAGGACGCCGAGTCTGGGGGGGATGACCCTCCTCCTCGAGTAGACCTCTCCAACGTGCAGCTCCAAGGTCAATCATGGCCGAGGATCGACTTCTCTTGGCTTAGCAGCTTCTATGCACCTGGCATCGACCTGCGTGCCGCGAACCTGGAGGATTCGATCTGGGGAAAGCCCACCGGCCAGGGCATTACGACTCTATCTGGCGCATATCTACAGTGCGCCAATGCGTCCGGTGCCGATTTCCGGAAGATGAGCGCGTCCCGGATCGACTTTCGGGGGGCTGCCCTCCCCGGTGCCGACTTCAGGAAAGCGGAACTATGGTTTGCAGATTTCCGGGATACCGACCTGTCCGGGGCCGACTTCAGGGGAGCCGACCTCTCTGGCGCCCGCTTCGGGGGTGCGAACCTCATGCAAACGAAGCTTGCAGACGCCAAGAGCCTCGCTGGGATCACCGGCCTCCCACGTACCGAGGAAGCGGCGACGGTGCAGAAGACGCCATCGCGGGGGACCTGGAACTTCAAGTTACCGGACAGGTTCTACAAGGTTCATACGCAGACCCCCGGACAGGCTGAGTGTATGGAGAATGAGTCTTACTGGACGACCGTGGAAGGGGGTTCGGTCGAGGATCTCTCTCAGCGGTTGGATGAACTAGAGCTTCCCGCTTCGTTCGTGACGGTCGAGGATCGCTACACGCGGAAGTGCAAAGCGGTGTGCCCGGCACTGGAGCGTTGGTACGAGATCGAAGGATCCCTCAGACATGCAACTAAGACCCTGGCCTCGGAGTTCCGCGGGGAGGCAACGAAACTCGAGCCCAAGGGCGACGATGGCGTTCTGACGGTGCGACTCGACAACTACGTGTACGCCATCAAGTTCGGCCGACGGGCAGATAATGGCGCCGCTCCGGACTACGTGGACATCAACGTCTCAGTGTCACGGGTTGAGGAGACCTAGCCGCATACAGGTTCGATGGAACCATTGCGAGTCACGCGCGTCTCTTGGGGCGAGTGACCCATCAAGGCTTATCTCGAGAGTGCAGTGCCTCGCTTCCGGAG
Organism: Actinomycetota bacterium; assembly: GCA_046262355.1. Taxonomy (GTDB): domain Bacteria; phylum Actinomycetota; class CADDZG01; order CADDZG01; family WHSQ01; genus DATADD01. The sequence goes on from JBHEMX010000091.1 coordinate 17,284, forward strand.
CGGCAACCAGGGGAGTGGATGAGCTGCTCACCAAAGGAGCGTTGCCCCTAGGGACTCGGGCCAGAGCCCCGATCATCGATCACCTTGCTGCGTATACAGTGGTGGCGCGGCCGGCAAGGAGCGCGATCCCACACTAGCCGGCTCGAGGCTTAAGAGACTCACCCCCATCCCGCTCGTAAGTTTCCCGCCCGGCGGACGTAATAGTGTGGTGATGAGTTGGGAGAGATGAGTGAGGAGAGGAGCGACCCGGGTTGACTGAGCTGACAGCGACAAGCAACCTAGCCCAAGGCACGGCAATGCTCGGATCCGGCGAGCTGGAGCTCCGGCTGGAACGGCATCGGGTGGAGCTGACCGCCTACTCCTACCGGATGCTGGGATCCTCCTTCGAGGCGGAGGACGCCGTCCAGGAGACGCTGCTGCGAGCGTGGCGGAGTTTCGATCGCTTCGAAGGCCGGGCGGAGCTTCGATCGTGGCTCTATCGCATCGCGACCAACGTGTGCCTCGACATGCTGAACGGGAGGAAGCGTCGCGCTCGCCCCATGGATCTAGGGCCTGCGCAGACGGCCGATACCCCCCTTCCCGAAGCGCTCCCCGAGGCCACGTGGATCCAGCCGATCCCCGACGGTCGAGCCGTGCCGGCAGGTGGCGATCCGGCCGAAACAGCCGAATTGCGCGAGACGATCCGGCTTGCCTTCGTGGCCGCCCTGCAGCATCTTCCTCCCCGGCAGCGAGCGGTGCTCATCTTGCGGGAGGTCCTGCGGTGGAAGGCGACCGAGGTCGCAGAATTGCTCGAGACAACCGTGCCGTCGGTCAACAGCGCGCTTCAAAGGGCCCGCGCTGCACTCGCGCACAGCGACCTCACGTCCACCGACCCGATCGGGCCGCTGGACGAAGAACAGCGGGCACTCTTGGGCCGCTACGTCGATGCCTTCGAGCGTTACGACATGGACTCGCTCACCTCGGTGCTGCACGAGGACGCGACGTGGTCGATGCCACCCTATGAGCTGTGGCTGCAGACCCATGACGACATCCGCCGGTGGTGCCTCGGGCCCGGAATCGGTTGTCGCGGCTCGCGCTTGGTCGCCACCGTGGCGAACGGTGCACCGGCGTTCGGGCAGTACAAGCCTAGTCCCACCGGCGACTACGAGCCGTGGTCGCTCCAGGTCCTCGAGATATCAGCCGGGCGGATCACCGGGATCAGCTTCTTCCTCGACACCGCGAGTCTGTTCCCGCTCTTCGGTCTCCCCCCACGGCTCGCGCAGTAACCCCGCATGGAGCGGCAAGACGCCGCGCAGCCCCGTCAGTGCGAGTAGCTCTTGCAGTTGGTCACATGCGTGGCGGACCTGGAGCCGACGCCCCAACCCTCGAGCGGTGAGCTGCAGGCGCGCCAAGGCATCTACCGAGACGGCATCCGGGTCGACGACCCCGCCCACATCGCAGACGATCAGGTCGGCGTCGCTGCGCTCTAACAGCACGCGGACCCGCTCGCAAAGCGCCGCTATGTCTGTACGAGCGATCAGACCACTGATGACCAGGACGATCGCGTTCGGGTCGGGACGCGGTGGCAGCGCGCACCGTTGTGTCGCCCGCGACTGCTCGGGCGCGGCCAAGCGCGCTCTCCCTTCATCGTCTTCCTCTCGATAGAGACCGGCGGGACGGGCGAAACTCATCGCGATCGTCACAACCAGGTCTCCCCAAGTTCGTCGGATCGATCCCTTTGACACGTCCCTTTTCTTGATGTGTACCGTTCATGGGTGTTGAAGCGCCCCATTGAAGAAGCCATGGAAGTTGGTGTGAGGGAGCTGCGGGATCATCTGAGCCGGTACATCTCGAGGCGCGCAAGGGAAGCGAAGTCATCATCACAGAGAGAGGCAGCCCCGTGGCACGCCTAACGCGAGTGGTCGAGAGTCCTGCTCTTGAGCGTCTCTTCGGGCAGGGTGTGGTGCAGCCGGCGCAGAGGACGAAGCGAAAGATCGACCGGAGAGGTCGTGTAAAGCCTCGGCGGAGCGTTTCTGAGTTGGTAAGGGATCAGCGGCGTTGGGATGCTGCCATCCGCGTGGCGTCCCGGCGTGGTCCTAGCCTTCGTGTTGGTGGCGGCGACGGTAGCGGCGCGTCTTCACGCGATTGCCGCAGGTCTCCATGGCGCACCAGCGCTTCGTGCGACTCCGAGAGTGGTCGTAGAAGACGAGCTGGCAATCCTCTGCGCTACACACCTTGAGCCTTGTGAGCTTGTCCGTTGCCGACGCCGTCGCCACGTCGGCCACGATCCGTTCGAAGGCACCTTGAACGCCGCCGGAGCCTGGATGAAGCGCGGGCCCCGATGATTCTGACAGTGCCACAAAGACACTTGAGCGTGCCGCGAGGCCTTGCGCGTCTTCCAGCGCCGCGCGATCGAAAGTCAGTCCCTGGGAAGCTCGCAACATCGCACGCAACCCATCCCGGAGCCGCCTTGCGTCTTCGACGTCGCCACGAGTGATCCTGGAACCCCGACGAAGCAGGGCGCGGTCGACGAGCCATTGTTTGAGGAGCTTCGGCCTGTTGATGACGTCGCGCTCTTGTTCGGGCTTGGAGGCTTTGGCACCGAACCTTTCGAGGTCGATCGTGTTGAGGAAGGCCTCGAGGAGAGCAACCTCCTTAGGCGTCCCGGCCATCGCCTTCGACTTCCATCGACACCACCTTAGCTGCTAGCCGGTTGCGACCGCGGGGACACCGGCTTAGTCTCTTGCTGGTGTCGCAAACCGACAACGACGCGAGAACGTATTCGTGAGCACCGACCGCAACATGCTGGCTGTTGCGGCGCTCGGCGCGGTGGACCTCCTGGTGGTCATGGATGGCTTCATCGTGAGCGTCGCCCTGCCTGTGATCCAGGACGAGCTCGCTTTCTCTCAAGCCGGTCTTCAGTGGGTCGTAAACGCCTACACGCTGTCCCTCGGCGGCCTGCTCCTCTTGGGCGGGCGTCTGGCAGACCTCTCCGGCCGCCGCCGCGCCACTGGTTCGGTGGGGATCGTCGCCGGTGCCGTTCTCGGAGGAGTCATCACCGAGGCGCTCGGCTGGCGCTGGGTGCTGCTGATCAACGCCCCGGCAGGGATCCTCACCGCGTTGCTTGCCGGCGCGACTCTGGACGAGAGCCACGATCGATCCGCTCCGAGGCGCCTCGACCTGCCCGGCGCTCTTTCCATCACCCTGGGACTCGGGCTCCTCATCTATGCAGTCGTCCAGATCGAGCACGGCGGATACGCCTCGCCGCCCCTGCTCCTCGGTCTCCTTGGCTCGGCCGGCTTGCTGGCCTTTTTCTGCGTCATCCGCCGCCACCGACCGGAGCGGAGGGCACAGAGGATGCGTTGCTCTCGGCGCGCCGCCGCTCACACTTCAGCCGCGGCGTCGGCTTGTCTTTGGCGCACCTGCGCCTGTCCCCCTTGGGCTTCCCATCGGCCGCCTCGGCGCCTCCGAGCCGGGCGACCGGGTCGCCGTCGCCTCCGGTTAGCAGGAAGCCTCCTCCCACGAGCCCGACCGCGACCAGCGCGGACGCAGCGAGGAGCAAGAGGCTGCTGACGCGGATCGACGACGTTCGTCAATCTCCGCCTCCGGGAACAGGAACAGCTGCTCTCGGTCCGCGTCCCACAGGACCTCCCAGGTGACCACCTGATCTCCGCGGCTCGAAGGAGCCCAGTTGTGCGAACCTGAAGCTCCCTGGGGTACCTATGAGGCTGCGCACGAGGTCCGACACGACGATGTGGCCTTCCGCGGCCCGGTCGCACATACGGCGCGCAAGCACCACGGGCATACCGAAGTAGTCGTCTTCGTCCAGGATCGCCTCTCCTGCGTGGAGACCGATGCGCAGCTCCGCCGGCAGAGCCTCGTCGGCCGCCTGAGGGGCGAACGACTGCTGCATCGCTATCGCGCAGCCGACCCCATCGATGGCGGCGCGGTACACAACCATGAGCCCGTCCCCCAGGCTCTTCACTTCTTGGCCGCCACATGCGATAGCGATGCGCCGAAGGTCCCGGCGGTGCACGCGCAGGACCGCCTCGGCGGGCATCGTCGCCGATCCGGCGGAAGAGGTCGCTGGAGCCGGCGAGATCCGTGAACAGGATCGTTACTGTGCTGTCGAGCGTCATCGGGACATGGCCGTCCTCCAGCCTCCGAGGGTCATCGCGTTAGTGTCTGCCCGCCCTGAGCCGCTGTCTAGAGCCCCTGACGGGTTGGCGGCGTCCATCGAGCGGGTGAGACACCACGCACCCGTTCGGTCTGCCGGAGGAGCCGACGGCATGAGGAACAAGATGGCGTCTCGCCTGATGCGGCGGAGACCCGTCACCCGCGACAGCGTCGTGTGGCGCCGCCCCAGCCTTCTCGGTCTGATCACGTGGTCCTACCTCGCGTGGTCGATCGTTCCGATACTGATCGCGGTGCGGTTGTCGTTCAACGTAGGCCCGTCGGCCGGCAGGGTCAACGGATACTCATTGCGCTGGTACGCAGAGGGACTCACCGATCCGAGGCTGCGAGCGGCCTTGCTCCAGAGTGCGAGGTTGGGGTTGCTGACGGTACTCGTCGCGACCCCACTCGGGGTTGCACTTGCTCTCGGGCTGTCGCGTTGGCATGGAGCGTTTGCTCGTCTCGCCGGTACGCTCGTCCTTCTATGTCTTGCGACGCCGGAGATCGCTCTTGCCGCCGCCCTCTTCGTTGTGTTCCTGTATCTCTTCACATTTGTTCGATTGAGCACGGTCGCGCAGCTTCTTGGTCACATCACGTTCGCGATGTCATACGTGGTGATCGTGCTGACCGCGCGACTTACGACGATGGGGCGTGAGTACGAAGAGATCGCCATGGATCTCGGAGCGTCGCCGAGACAGGTCGTTCGCTTCGTGCTGTTGCCGCTGCTCCTGCCGGCGATCATCGCCGTCGGCATGATCGCCTTCACCCTGTCCTTGAACGATTTCGTCATCAGCCGCTTCCTCTGTATCCCAAGTGACTGCCTCACGCTCTCGGTCATCCTCTACAACGGCGGCGGCGCGATCGATTCCCCCTCGCTGAATGCGATAGGCACCACCTTGATGGTCTCGTCCTTGGTCGCGGTGGGGTTGGCGGCGGGGATCGAACGCTGGTTCGCGCATAGGCGAGGAACACGGGAGGGGTCGTTGCGAGATCCTCCGCCTCCCGGCCTCGCGTCGCGATGAAGCAGAGATGAGTAAGCCCGTCACGGTCGCATCCATCGTCGCAGCTGCTCTGGCGGCCCTGCTTGTGTATGTGCTGAATGCGTCGACACCCGTGCGTTGCACGGGTGTGACGATCGAGGCCGGCGAGAGCATCCAGAACGCGATCGACGATCATCCCGAGCGCACGACCTTCTGCCTCGCGGCCGGCACGTACGAGGTCGAGTCGGACATCGAGCCCAAGGACGGTGATCGGCTGATCGGTACCGGCATGAGCGCCACCTTCCTGCGGGGAGCCGGCGCCGAGATCATCATCGATGCCGATGGTGCAGCCGACGTCGTCGTCTCCCATATGGACATATCGGGTTCACAGGGAACCCCGGAGTGCAAGCCGTCGTGTGGAAGCGGCTTCCGCGGCGGCGACGACAACGTCGTTGACTCCGTGCGCTTCCGCGATCACCCGAACCATGGGATCGGCGGCTCCGACGGCGGTCTGGTGGTGCGCAACTCGATACTCGATCACAACGGATCGGAGCCTTTCACGGGATGCTGCGCGGGTGGGATCAAGGGCGGCACCGGGTTCACGATCGAGGATTCCGAGGTCTTCTCCAACGTCGGCGTGGGCATCTGGTGCGACGTCGGGTGTCCGGGCGGGATGGAGGTCTACGGGAATCACATCTTCGACAACACGCGCGACGGCATCCGCTACGAGATCTCAGACGGCGGAGCGATCATCGAGGGCAACACGGTCGAGAACAACAACACGGCGAACATCACGGGCGGACATGGCGGCATCACGGCCGTCGGCTCTGCGAACGCAACCATCTCCAACAACGTGCTGCGAGGTAACGGCGTCGCCGGGATCGTCGTCGTCGCCGGCACCCGCGGCGTCGAGGTCCGAGACGTCGAGATCTTCGCCAACGACCTGAACGGGAACGACCTATCGGGCTGTGGGCTTTCCGGCGTCTCTTGTCGCGACTGATGTCCGGGGTGCAGCTTCCTTTCGCCCACGCCCCCGATGAACAGGGAGGACCAAGCGCGCCGACGGGACGTCTAAAGGCGACTCGAGTGTGTGCGGCCGGGTTAGCGACACACCCGCCGGGGCAGGGTTACAGTCGTTGCAACCGAACAAGAGGAGCGAGATGCAGCAAGACGAACCACAAGATCCCAGCGTCGTTGTCGTAAGGAGCGGCGCGCCGGCTCCGGACGACGAAGAGCAGAGCGGCGAGGCGGTACATCACCCTGCGAAGGTCATGCGTATCGCGTCCATGGCGCGCCAGCTGCTCGAGGAGGTGAGGCAGGCACAGCTCGACGAGGCGAGCCGCACCCGCATGGGCGATATATACGAGACCTCCATAAAGGAGCTATCCGAGGTCCTGTCTCCCGACCTACAGGACGAGCTCGAGCGGCTCAGCTCGCCGTTCGAGCAGGAGGCGCCGAGCGAAGCGGAGCTGCGGGTCGCTCACGCGCAGCTCGTGGGTTGGCTCGAAGGTCTCTTCCACGGCATCCAGGCGATGCTGTTCGCGCAGCAGATGGAGAACCGGCAACGACTCGACGAGATGCGGCGGCCGGGTCTGCCTGCGCGCTCCGGGGAAGTCGAGGGCAGCCGCCCGGGCACCTATCTGTAGCGCGCCGCCCTGGGTCAGCGAGGGATGATGCGCGCGATCGACGATGCGGTCATGAGGTAGAGCCAGCCGCCCGGACCCTTTGCTACGTCAAGGATCCCAGATGACGCCGTGTAGATCGTCCGCTGCCTGCGGATGTCGGTCCCCCGCTTGTTCAACGTGAAGCGATGCAGCCGTCCGCTCGAGTAGTCGCCCATGTAAAGGTCGCCCGAGAGGCGTCCCATCCGCCCCCGATACCACCAGGGATCGGTCGGCACGATCACAGTCGACCATCGCCTCAGCGGCGCTTTCGGGTCGGGACCCACACCTGCCGTGCCGCACGTGTAGCCCTCGCCCCAGCCGTAGTTGCGCCCTCTGCGGATGCGGTTGAGCTCATCGTCGCAGTTGGGGCCGTTCTCGGTTTCGTAGATGCGGGTGGTCCCCGGCTTATGGGTCAAGCCGAAGGGGTTGCGGTGCCCATAGCTCCACACCGGGCTGCGCCGCCCGTTGCGTTGGAAGGGATTGCTCTTGGGCACCGAGCCATTCGGGTTGTATCTCAGCACCTTGCCGTGGCGGCTATCGAGCGCCTGCGCCCTCGCGGGGTCGTGTGCTTCTCCGGTCGATACGAACAGGTGGCCCCCCGCGAACTCGAGCTGGCCGCCGTTGTGATAGCCGGACGGCGCGCCGAGGTTGCGAACGATGTGCTTCGGTTTCGTACAGCGATTGCGCCGCACCTTGAAGCGCGTGACCCTGTTCTCGAGTGGAGATGCCTTCGTGTAATAGACGTACAGCTTGTGGTTCTTCCGGAAGTGGGGATGGAGCGCGACCCCGAGAGCGCCGCGCTCGCCGCTGGAAGAGACGTTCAGGTCGACGCATGCTTTGGCCCTTAGCTTCCGGCCGATCATCACGCGCACCTTTCCCGAGTTCTTCTCGGTGAAGAAGATCCTCCTGGTGCCCTTGGCCCATGCCATGTCGACCGGGAAGTTCAACCCGTTCTTGTAGGTCTTGACGCGCGCGTTGTGAGGAAGGGCGAACGCGACGGTCGAGGGCATACCCAGCAGTACCGTCATGGCTGCCACCATTGCGAGGGCTCGAGGGGCTCGAGAGCTAGGCATCGTCATCGACATATGTTGTCACCCCGGATGAGGATACGCAGGCACCGGTCACCGAAACGACACATCCTGGTCGCCGGACTCGCGGGAGCGCTCGTGGCTGTGGCGACGTTGCAGCTGGTGCCCTCGACGCATCACTCCCTGGGACCAACAGACGTCGCCACGAAGGCCGAGCCCGGCGCGGGCCGCACCGTCGTGGTGCTTCCTCCGCTCGGCACCGTGTCGGCCGGAACGCACGGCGCGCCGCTGAACGTGCAACTCACCCTCTCCACGGTTGATATCGCATCTGTGTCTCGCCTGGCGACGACGGCCCAGGGGCGCGCAGAGCTGGCGCGCTCGGTGGAGGCGGATCTGCGCGGGCTTGTGGCACGCGTCGCGCTGCAACTCCTTCTGGGCGGTGCAGTTACCGGCGCGATCGCTGCTGCGCTGCTGTGGCGTCGCCAGATGCCGTTCGTGCTGGCGGGTTGCACGGGTGGTGCGGCGGCGGTCACGTTGCTGCTTGCCGTCACTGCCGTCACCTTCGACGCCGCCGCCTTCCAGGAGCCGCGCTACACCGGGGCACTCGTGAGCGCGCCGGACGTCCTGGCCGCATTTGATCGCAGCATCGGCTCGATCGACGAGCTGCGGTCGCGGTACGAGGCGACCGCCGCCCGCCTCGCGCGCCTGCTCGCCCTCGCCGCGGCGCCCGATCCGGATCTCGACGGTGCCGCGGTCGCCCTCCTGCATGTGAGCGATATCCACTCGAACCCGCTTGCGTTCGAGGTGGTCGAGCAGCTTGCGCGCGAGTTCGAGGTCGACGCCGTGATCGACACGGGCGATGTGACCTCGTTCGGCGCGCCGGTCGAAGGCCGCATCGGGGCTCTGATCCGGGACGTCGGTGTCCCCTACCTCTACGTGCCCGGCAATCACGACTCCGAGGCGAACCGCCGGGCGCTCGACCGGGTCGACAACGTGAGACTGCTGGACGGCGACGCCGCGACGATCCGGGGTGTCGACGTCATGGGCTTCGCCGATCCGACCTTCACCGCGTCGAACGAGGTCTCGACCGAGGAGGGCAACGAGGCCCGCCTCGAGGCGGCCGAAGCCCTCGCGCGCGAGGTAAGAGCAGCAGCTCCCGACGTCCTCGCGGTGCACGACGAGCGACTCGGGCGCTCGTCGATTGGCTCCGTCCCCTTGGTGCTCGCGGGGCATACGCATCAACGGAGCTTCGAGGACAGGGACGGCACGCTGGTGCTCACGGTGGGCTCGACCGGCGCGACGGGCGTCGGATCCTTCACCGTGGAGGCGGACCTCGACCTAGAGGCCGAGATCCTGTATCTGAACGATGGCCGCCTCGTCGCCTTCGACTACGTGAGCATCGGCGGGCTCGGCAGCGACTTCGAGGTCGAGCGGCGCACCGTGGAGCAAACGGACGGCGACGCGGGCGCCGCTATCATGCCCCCACGGTCGTCCGCCAACCTGCAGGCGCCCGCAAGGAGGCGTGCCCGAGCGGCCGAAGGGAGCGCACTGCTAATGCGTTAAGGGGCGATGAGCTCCTTCCAGGGTTCAAATCCCTGCGCCTCCGCCACTCGATCGGGCGGCGCCGTCTCGCGATATCGCCGCTCACGCTACAGTTTGAGAGGCACCGCAAGCGCCCGTAGCTCAGTGGATCAGAGCGTCCGGCTACGGACCGGAAGGTCGGGGGTTCGAATCCCTCCGGGCGTACTCAGCCTCGAGGTGTTGACACTGGCAGAGCTCCGGGAGCCCTCCGCTGTGATGAAGATCGCCGACCTCATCGTCGAACAGAGGGACAAGCACGTCTTCGGCTACGCCCGCCCGCATCTCGACCACGACGAGGAGGTGATCCACTGGGTCCGTACTCGCCACCCGAAGGAGCGCCGCAGCGGCTTCGCCTATCTCACGACGCGCAGGCTCCTCGTCGTGTGGCCGAGCCACGCGGACGGTCCCGGCGCGATGGCCTGGACCGAGATCCACTCGTGGGGCATCGACCCAGAGGCGGCCGGCGGCCCGATCCTCGGCATGGAGTCCCCAGCCGAGGAGGTCTTCGTTCACATCCCCGTGGGAAGCCACGGCACGGCGCGCCGAGTGACGAGCTTCCTCCGCAAATTCGCTCGGCTCGCCCCCAAGTCGCGCGGGAGACTGCGACACCGGCATCACGTCGCCTTCTCGTCTGACGATTCCGTCGTAGTGCGGCTCGAGAAGAGATCGGCTGCCGCGCTGACCAAACGCATGATCGTCACGGTGATCGGCCTGCTCCTGCTCCTCGCGGGCGTGCTGATCACGCCGATCCCCGGTCCCTGGTCGCTACCGCTGATCTTGGCCGCGCTTGCCGTTCTCGCCTCGGAGTACGACTGGGCCAAGGATGTCTACGACTGGACCCGCGACAAGTCGCGCAAGGCGCGGGACAAGCTCAAAGCCCGGCGCATCGCGAAGTAGTCATGAGCGATGTCGGCCATATGCGCCTCGCGCTGGCGGAGGCCACGAAGGCGCTCGCGCACGACGACGTCCCCGTGGGTGCCGTGGTCGTGCGCCGGGGCAGCGTGGTCGCTGCCGCGCACAACGAGCGCGAGCTCCGAGCCGACCCGACGGCGCACGCAGAGATCCTCGCCCTGCGTGCCGCGGCCTCGGCCGCGGGGTCGTGGCGCCTCGACGGAGTGTCCGTGTTCGTGACTCTGGAACCTTGCGTGATGTGTGCCGGGGCGATAGTTCAGGCGCGTGCGGCGAGGCTCATCTACGGCCCTCAGGACCCGAAGGCGGGGGCCGCCTTCTCCCTCTACAACGTGCCGCAGGACCCCCGCTTGAACCACATCGTCGAGGTCGTCTCGGACGTGCTGGCGGAGGAGTCGAGAGCCCTTCTCGGGGAGTTCTTTGAGACCAGACGCCGACCCGAAGGGTGAGGCGGCGGCTCGTATACTCCCCGGCTGGTGGGGTACCGAAGCGGCCATAACGGGATCGCCTCGAAAGCGATTGGGGGTTCACGCCCCCCGCGGGTTCGAATCCCGCCCCCACCGCCTCGACACCCGGTCATCGCCTCAGCCCGGTTCTCCTTGCAACGAGACACGCCTGGCGCGCCCAGATGCAAGGAGTTCGGCGCCGCCCTAACTCGGTCGCAGGGACCTCGGCCGCTAGAATCCCCGGCGGAGACGTGCGGGAGCGGACTAACCGGCACGCCTGGAGAGCGTGTGACCCCGCAAGGGGTCCAAGGGTTCGAATCCCTTCGTCTCCGCCAACGGAAACAGGACGTTCAGGCCCCAACTGCACCCCCGTGGGGCGAGCCCCGTTCCCGAACCCAAAGCCCGAGCAAGGAGCGCCTCAAGGAGCGAAGACGGGCGCCCGCTCGCAGCGGACCGCGGCCGCGCCGGCACGGGCTAGAGTGTGAGGGGTCGTGCTAGGCGGGGGGTTCGGGGTCCCCTGTACCGGAAACCCTCGACACGCCGGGCTGATGTCTCGCCTGCGGCCACTGAAGGACCGGGCAGCCCCCGGCAAGTAGCGTTGATGGTCGGGTCCCGCGCGACCCGGAGCCGTGAACCCGGTCAGGCCCGGAAGGGAGCAGCCGTAAGCGGTGTCCCGGGTGCGCCGCGGGGTGGCCCGCCCGGAGCCGGCTGCCGGGGATAGCGACGGTCACTCGGCGGTCCAGGGCGAGGCGCACGGCCTTTTCTCACCACCGCCGAGCGACCCACCTCCCGTCTAGGATGAACCGGTGACGTACCTGTCCCTCTATCGCAAGTACCGGCCTCAGACGTTCGACGAGATCCTCGGCCAGGATGCCGTGTCGCGCACGCTTGCGAATGCCATCGCCGAGGACCGTGTCGCCCACGCCTATCTGTTCACCGGGCCACGCGGCACCGGCAAGACGAGCACCGCTCGCATCCTCGCCAAGTCGCTCAACTGCGAGCAGGGGCCGACGCCGAGCCCCTGTGGCGTCTGCACATCGTGCGTCTCGATCGCGGAGGGCTCGTCGATGGACGTTATCGAGATGGACGCGGCGTCCCACTCCAAGGTGGACGAGACGCGCGACATTCTCGCCGGGGTGCCGCTCGCAACCGCCGGCGGCCGCAGGAAGGTGTACGTGATCGACGAGGTCCACATGCTCTCGACGCCGTCGTTCAACGCGCTGCTCAAGACGCTCGAGGAGCCGCCGGGCCACGTGTTGTTCGTGCTTGCGACCACGGAGGCCCACAAGGTCCTGCCGACGATCGTGTCGCGCACCCAGCGCTTCGACTTCCGCCGCGCTCCCACCGACGTCCTCGAGGGGCATCTCGCGCGCATCGCCAAGCTCGAGAACATCGACGTCGAGCCGGACGCGCTCGCGCTCGTCGCCCGCCACGCCGACGGAGGGTTCAGAGACGCGCTCTCGATCCTCGATCAGCTTGCGAGCCTGGGCGGGCACGTCTCGCTCGACGACGTCGGCCGGCTGCTGGGCGAGCGGCACGAGGATGCCTTCGCCGCTCTCTTCAACGCCCTTGCAGCAGGCGACGTCGGCACCGTGTTCGAGACGGTCCACTCGCTCGTCGCCGAGGGCGCCGATGCCCGCCAGCTGGCGATCGGAGCCCTGGGCCACGCTCGCTCGCTGTTGCTCATCCGCACGGCTCCCGACGCCGAGTCGTTGCTCGACGTGAGCGTCGAGGACGCCCCCCGCCTGCTCGAGCAGGCCGATCGCTTCACCCCCGGGGCGCTGCTGCGCCTGCTGGACCTGCTCGGCAAGTCACTCACAGAGATGCGCAACGTGCCGAACCACCGGCTGCTGCTGGAACTGGCCCTCGTGCGCGCCGCCGCCCCGGACACCGATCCGTCGGCGAACGGGCTCCTCGCTCGGATCGAGCGCCTCGAGCGGCGCCTGGGCATCGCCGAGGTCGCCGGCGACGGCGCGGCCCGGGAGCCGGCCTCGCCCGCGGCCCTGGATACGGCCCCATCCCCGGCGGCCCCATCCCCGGCGGGCGCACCGGCGGCGCCCAGAGGACCTGCGGCCGTGCCGCCGCGCCGGAGCGAGCCGGCACCCGCACCGACGGGACAGGAGGCGCCCGAGGAGGCCGCCCAGGTGCAGCCGGCGAGCGGGGACGAGGTCGGCCTCGCCCACGTGAAAGAGGCTTGGCCCGCGATCCTCAAGGAGGTCAACAAGAGGAGTAAGCGCGTGTGGGGCCTCCTCAGCCCGTCGCGCCCGTTGCACCTGCAGGGCGAGGCGCTCGTGGTCGAGGTACAGGCGGAGTTCCATCAGTCCACGATGAGCCAGGAGCGCAATAGGGCGTTGCTCGCCGACTCCGTCCATGCGGCGCTCGGGATCCGTCCCCGGGTCGCGTTCGATGCCGCCCGTGCCGCGGCGCCCTCGGCGCCCGACGTTGTCGATCTCGCCGACACGACTGCGGTCGAGGGGCCCAAGCACGACCCGATCGACCTGCTCAAGAAGGGCCTCAAGGCAGAGGTCGTCGAGGAGACCGACAACCGGGGGAGCTGAGAACGAGATGAAGGACCTGCAGAAGATGATGCGGGAGGCTCAGAAGATGGCCGCCCAGGTGCAAGAGGCCCAGGCGGCCCTGGCCGAGGTGCAGTTCGAGGGCTCCGCGGGCGGCGGAGCCGTGCGCGCCGTCGTTACCGGCGACCAGCGCGTGACGAGCGTGACGATCGATCCCGACATGTTCGAGGGAGTGCCCGATCAGGACGACGTCGAGATGCTCGGCGACGCCGTGACTGCGGCGGTCAACGACGCGCTCACCAAGGCGCGCGAGGCGCAGGAAGAGGCGATGGGCCCGATCGCCGGCATGGGGGGAGGCCTCGGCCTCCCCGGGATGTGAGCGGCGCGCCGGGCGCGGCGCGAACGGGGCGCTAGTGGTCCGTCGCGTAAGTACCGCCAGCACCGAGAGCGTTCCTGCGCGCCGAGGGCAAGGCGCGAGGAGTCGAGCGTACCTTGAGGTACGTGAGCGACGAGCAACGCAGCCATCGGTGATGCAGGGGCGCTCGAATGCATCGGTGATTTGCGCGACGGGGCGCTAGTTGTACGCGGAGCCCGTCCAGCGACTCATCGACGAGCTCGCGCGGCTGCCCGGCATCGGTCCCAAGAGCGCTCAGAGGGTTGCGTTCCACCTCCTCAAGGTCACGCCCGCGAGCGCCCGCCAGCTCGCCGCCGCGATCGTCGAGGTCAAGGAGAAGGTGCGGCTCTGCCGGCTGTGCTTCAACGTCTCGGACGCCGAGCTATGCGAGTACTGTCGCGACGCGCGCCGCGACGCCTCGCTCGTCTGCGTCGTTCAAGAGCCGCCCGACATCGTTGCGATCGAGCGCACTCGTGAGTTCCGGGGCCTGTATCACGTGCTGCAGGGAGCGATCTCGCCGATCGAGGGCATCGGGCCGGAGGAGTTAAGGGTCTCTGAGCTGTTGGAGCGCATCAAGGCGCCTATGGAGGGCCATCCTCCGGTGGAGGAGGTGATCGTCGCCACGAATCCCAACGTCGAGGGCGAGGCGACCGCGATGTACCTCGCGCGTCTGCTCACCCCGCTGGGCTTTCCGGTGACGCGCCTCGCCAGCGGGCTTCCCGTGGGCGGCGATCTCGAGTATGCGGACGAGGTCACTCTCGGGCGCGCGCTCGAGGGTCGCAGACGCATCGGGAGCTGACGGGTCGACCTGCCCGGGGCCGCCGGCGCGATAGCGTGGCTTGATGGCGCTGGTGGTTCAGAAGTACGGCGGAACCTCGGTCGGCGACGCCGAACGCATCAAGCATGTGGCCCAGCGGGTCGTCGGCGCGGCGGACGCGGGACAGCGCGTCTGTGTGGTCGTCTCCGCCATGGGGCACACGACCGATGAGCTCGTCGAGCTCGCGGCGCAGATTTCTTCCGCTCCACACGACCGAGAGCTCGACATGTTGCTTACCGCCGGCGAGCGCATCTCGATGGCCCTGCTGTCGATGGCGATCAACGAGCTCGGTCGGGAGGCGATCTCGTTCACCGGCTCGCAGGCGGGCATCGTGACCGACACGAAGCACGGCAAGGCGCGCATCGTCGACGTGAGGGCACGGCGCGTCCTTGATGCGCTCGACGCCGGAAAGATCGCGATAGTCGCGGGGTTCCAGGGGGTCTCAACCGATCTCGACGTCACGACCCTCGGCCGTGGCGGCTCCGATACGAGTGCCGTGGCGCTCGCGGCTGCGCTGGGGGCGGACGTCTGCGAGATACACACGGACGTGAGCGGTGTCTTCACAGCGGATCCACGCATCGTCCCCGAGGCGCGCAAGCTCCACGCGGTGTCCTACGAGGAGATGCTCGAACTGTCGTCGAGCGGGGCGAAGGTGCTCATGTTGCGCTCGGTCGAATACGCTCGCAACCACGGCGTGCTCGTCCACGTACGCTCGTCGTTCTCCGACGAGGAGGGCACGTGGATAAGGGAGGAAGACGAACGCATGGAACAGGCGATCATCTCCGGGATCGCGCACGACGACTCCGAGGCCAAGGTCACGATACTCGGCGTTCCCGACCGGCCCGGCGTCGCGGCGCGCGTCTTCCGTCCGCTCGCGAGCGAGGGCGTCAACATCGACATGATCGTGCAGAACGCGTCTGAGGCCGGACGCACCGATATCTCCTTCACGATGCCCAAGGAAGAGTTGCGGCGCGCCGAGCCGGTGCTCAAGGCGACCGCGGAGGCGGTGGGGGCGGCCGGTGTGCAGACCGATGCAGACATCGCGAAGGTGTCTCTCGTCGGCGCAGGCATGAAGACGCATCCCGGTGTCGCCGCCGACATGTTCGATGCGCTGGCCGAGGCCGGCATCAACATCGACATCATCTCGACATCGTCCATCCGCATCTCGTGCGTGGTGCAAGCCTCCGAGGTCGAGGAGGCGGTCCGTGCGATTCACGACAGGTTCCGACTGGCGACCGATGTCGTGTTGCGCGAGAAGCATCCGGCGACCGTCACCGACGAGTTGCGGGCGTTGCGTCCGGACGCAACAGAGAGCGCCTCATGAGACTCGTGGTCGTCGGCGCCACGGGTGCTGTGGGCACCGAGATCCTCCGCATCCTCGAGGAGCGAACGTTCCCCGCGGACGCGGTCGTTCCGGTTGCGTCGGCGCGCTCGGCGGGACGCAGACTCGGCTTCGGAGGTGACTCGATCGAGGTCGTCCCACTCCGTCCCGAGGTCTTCGAGGATGCCGATATGGCACTGTTCGACGTTCCCGACGACGTCGCGCTCGAGTGGGCCCCCGTCGCCGCGGCGCGCGATTGCGTGGTCGTGGACAACTCGGCGGCGTGGCGCATGGATGGAGCGGTGCCTCTCGTCGTGCCCGAGATCAACCCCGCGGCCCTCGAAGACCTGCCGAAAGGCATCGTCGCGAGTCCCAACTGCACGACTCTGGCGATGGTCGTGCCGCTATGGGCGCTGCACGTGGGAGCGGGGCTCCGGCGCGTGATCCTTGCCTCGTACCAAGCGGTCTCTGGAGCTGGGAAGGGGGGCGTCGACGAGCTGTGGGATCAGATCGAGAGGGCGGTGAAGGATCCAGAAGCCGTGCGCGACGGATCGGCGCGCGATGTATTGGAAGCGGGATCCGTGTTCGCTCACCCCATAGCGATGAACGTCATCCCGCAGTGTGGTTCGATCAAAGACGACGGCTACACGAGCGAAGAGCTGAAGCTGTGCCATGAAACGCGCAAGATCATGTCGCTTCCGGATCTGCCGGTGACGGCGACCTGCGTGCGGGTTCCGGTTGTCAAGGGACATGGGGTCGCGGTGCACGCAGAGTTCGCTCGCGCGATCGCGGCGACCGAGGCGCGCGAGTGGCTCGCCGGGGCGGCAGGAGTGGCGTTGTCAGACGACGTCGCGGCGGCGATCTACCCCACCCCGCTCGAGGCGGCGGGCCGCGACGCTTGTTACGTGGGCCGCATCCGGCGGGATCTGTTCGACGATCACGCGCTCGAGCTCTTCTGCGTCGCCGACAACCTCCGCAAAGGTGCGGCGCTCAACACGGTCCAGATCGCGGAGCGGCTCTGCGCGCCGCGCGGCTGAGAGAGTTCATGGCTGCGTTCGAGGCGCGCCACCCTGCGGCCACATCGCGCCTCTACCTTCTTGGAAGAAACCCGACCCGATCGGGTTTCAGCGGGATCTGAGCAGGCGCGAGGAAAGGGCCTCTCGTGGGGGGCCCGCGTGAGAACAGGGGCCCTGGTCAGCAGGATGCCGACGATCGTGCCGAGCGTGGATGCCGCGCCGATCAGTGCAGCAAGCGCGCGCCCTCGCCCACCTCCTGCGGCGGTTCGTAGTGCGACGGATCGTGTCGGCCGACTACGTGCGCTGCACGCAAACCGTCGAGCCGTTGAGCCGCTCGCTTGGGATCCTGGTCGTGGAGGAGCCGTTGCTCTCGGAGGTCGGCTATCCGGGACGTGAGGAAGATGCGCTCGAGCTGCTGCGCCGCCACCAGGAGCCCGGGGGTGCAGTCGTCGCATGCAGCCAGGGTGACGTTATCCCCGATCTCTTGAGCCGGCTCGCTGCGCTCGACCGCGTACCGCCGCGAGACGAGTTCGTCGCTTACAAAGGCAGCGTGTGGGTCCTGTGCTTCTCGGCCGCAGGCTATGTGCGCTCGAGTACTTCCCTCCGCCGGACCTCGGGGGGTGAGCGCGGGCGATCGCCGTGGGGAAGAGAGAGGCCGAGGCGGCGTGGGGAGAGGTTCGGGAGGTCTCCACCTAGGGCGGACTTCGTCGCCCCGGCCGTCGACCAGCATGAGGCACGAGGGCGCGCCGAAGGTGGATTTCGCGACCCGCGGCGGATCGGCGTCTCCCGACCGGGGCCCAGACCTCTCAGTGGATCAGGTCTCTGCGCAGCCCTTCGGTGGCCGCCTCCGTACGGTCGCGCACTCCGAGCTTCCTGAAGATGTTCTTGAGGTAGGTCTTCACGGTCTCCTCGGCAAGCCCGACCTCCTGAGCGATCTCGCGCGTCGACTTCCCGAAGCTGATCTCCTGGAGGACCATCAGCTCACGCTCGTTGAGCGCCTTCGGGTCGCGCTCGCCGATGCGGCCGAAGATCCCTGCGGTGACGCTGGGATCGAGCACCGACCGGTGCGCGGCCACGTCCCTGATGCCTTGCAGCAGCGCGGCGCGCGACGAGCCCTTGGTGAGGTAGCCGTCCGCCCCCGCCCTGATCGCCTCGGACACCGTCTCGGTGTCCGTGTACATCGTCAGGACGAGCACCTTCTTGTCCGGGAAGCTCTTCTTGATGCGCCTGGTCGCCTCGAGCCCGCTCAGCGAGCGGCCGAGGTTGACGTCCATCAGGACGATGTCGACGTGTTCGCTCCCGAGCGCGTCCAGTGCGCCGGCGGCCGAGGTCGTGACTCCCGCTATCTCGACGTCGTCCTCCATCGACAGCATGGTCTCCAGACCCTGCGTAACAAGAGCGTGATCATCGACGATCAGCACCCGAAGGCTCATCCGGCACCCCGTTCTCCAATTCTTTCCAGGCGGTGGTGCCACGCTTATCGGCAATCACTGGCGAGAGGTTGAGGCCGGGCGCTTGCCGGCGCCCTCGTCCGAGGGACGGAGCCGAGGCTCGGTCGAGCGACGAGCGCCCTCGCCGTCGGGATACCGGCGGGCGTCGCCGCCCGCCAAGCTGGCGCGAGCACCTGGACAGACGAACCCTTAGGGGGTACGAAGATGAAGGTCGAGCACGATCTGCGCGAGCTGCGGGACCTCGAAGCCCTATGGGGCGTGCCCGAGGGTGGTCACGACGAGTCCCCTTCGGGTGCGGCCGCAGCGCTTGCGATCGTCGCCTTCATGGCGTTCGTGATGGGCCTTGCAGTGGCGGGGGTGATCCTGCTGTAACTGCTGTAAGGGACCGGCCGGTGGGGGGCCCTTAGGAGGGCGAGCGCTCTTGGATGCCGTGAGGCGCGCCGAGCTCGGCGAGGAGCTCGAGGAACGGCTCTGCGTCGAAGGCCTCGGGCCCGAGCACGCCCGCGCCCGTCCATGCGCCGGTCGCGAGGAGCTCCAGCGCCACCACCGGATTGAGCGCGGTCTGCAGCACTACCGCTTGATGCCCGAAGTCCTTCATGCAGCGATCGTTGTCCATGACGTGATAGAGGTAGACCTCCCGAGGGCGCCCGTCCTTGCCCGTCCCCTTGACCCACGTCCCGGCGCAGGTCTTGCCGTGCATCACGTGGCCCAGCGTGGCGGGATCCGGCAGAACCGCGGCGACGACGTCGCGCGGCGCAACCTCGACGCCTCGAACGCGCACCGGGTGGGTCGAGTCGAGTCCCAGCAGATGCAGGGTGTTGAGCACGCCGATGAACTCGTCACCCAACCCGTACTTGAACGTGATGCGCCCGCAGTCGATCCAGCGAGGGACGAGCAGCACTTCTTCGTGCTCCACGTTGACGCACTCGACGGGACCGATGCCCTCGGGAAACTCGAAGATCTCCGGCTCCGAGAAGGGAGGGGTTGTGTACCAGCCCCGGTCGCGCTCGTAGATCACCGGCGGGTTGAGGCACTCCTCGATCGTGGTCCAGATCGAGAACGTCGGCGCGAACGCGTGTCCCTCCACCTCGAGGTTGGCGCCGTCGCGCACGCCGATCTCGTCGATGCTCGAGAATAGGTGGTCCGCGGCGTAGCGGGCGAACACATCCGAGAGCCCCGGCTCGACGCCGATGCCGACGAGCGCCAGGAGCCTCGCGTCCGTCCAGCGCTGGTGCGCCTCGAGCTGTGCGTCGCCGAGCTTCACCCCCGTGAGGCTGTAGGGCTCCTCCGGATGTGGCTCGGACAGGGTCATGGCCATGTCGAGATAGGTGCAGCCGGCATCGAAAGCCGCGTCGAAGATGGGAGGGTTGAAGCGAGGATCGACTGCGTTGACGATGGCGTCGACACGCTCCGCCCGAGCGCACGCCGCGATCGCCTCGCGATCCGAGGCATCGAGCGCGGCGGCGATCTCGTGCTCGCCGTGCGCACCGAGAGCGCGCTCCGCCCGCGCTTGATCGATGTCGGTGAGCACGAGGTGCTCGATGAAGTTGCGCCGGCGTGCCACCGCTACCAGCGCACTGCCGACACCGCCCGCTCCGACCACCAGGACCCTCATGAGCGCGGCATCCTATTCAGCCGCGCCCGCCGGCGATGCGAGCCGCGTCGGGAGAGGCGCGCAGCCGCAGTATCGCAAGCGCGCCGAGGGCCGGCCCCGGAGCCAGAACGGCGAAGGTCCACCGCCATCCGACCGCGGCCTCGAGCACCGGGATCAACCAGATGGTCGCAACCGTGAGCGTGAACCCGAGCGCGAGCTGAAGCGTCACCGCGGTCCCGACGTAGGCTTGGTCGGCGAGCTCGGTGACCATCGTCGAGAACAGCGGCGAGTCCACCACCACGGTGAAGCCCCAGATGCAAGCGACGACGAGGACGAGCCACGGTGGCGCGTCGAAGAGCAACCCTATGGTGAGCG
Organism: Actinomycetota bacterium; assembly: GCA_046262355.1. GTDB lineage: Bacteria > Actinomycetota > CADDZG01 > CADDZG01 > WHSQ01 > DATADD01. The sequence goes on from JBHEMX010000091.1 coordinate 37,528, forward strand.
CACATGCAGCCGAGGTGAACATCAGCGCGGCGCTCGTGCTGGTCCTGCCCCAGTGCTCGCCGATGAACCCGCCCGCCCAGCAGCCGAGCCCACCGATGCCGATCACGGCGAAGGTCGCGTAGGCGGGCGTCGCAGACCCGCCCAGCCCCTTGGCGCGCAGGTAGTCGCCGAAGAAGACGATGAACCAGGCCCACATCGCGTAGAGCTCCCACATGTGTCCGAAGTACCCGAGCGATGCGAGCCTCACGCCGCGGTTGGCGAACACCCGGCGCGCTTGGCTCGGATCGAACTTCGCCGCCGGGAACGAGAAGGGTCCCTCGGCCACTGCATGAGCGGTTATCCCCCCGAGCAGCGTGAGCGCGGACGTGACGTAGACCACTGTGCGCCAGTCGAGTCCGCCGAGCCCGTTGACGAGGTGCGGCGTCGCCGAGCCGACGGTCACCGCGCCCACGAGCACTCCGATGGCGATGCCTCGCCCCTTGCGGAACCACGTGGACATGAGCTTGACCGCCGGGGGATACACGCCGGCAAGGAAGAACCCAGTCACGAAACGGCAGGGGAGCGCAACCTCGGGTCCGCCGGCAACGCCGAGGAACGCGTTGGCGAGGGCGGCTCCTGCGGCGCCGGCCAGGATGACGCGGCGCGCGGAGAAGATGTCCGCAACGTTCAGCACGCTCGAAAGGACGGCGCCCGTGACGAAGCCGAGCTGGACGGCGATCGTGAGCCACGCTGCCGCACCGTCGGACAGGTCCCATCGCTCGCGCAGTTGGGGTATGACCGCAGACGCCGAGAGCCACGTTGTCAGCGCGAGCACCAAGGCGACGGCGAGCTGCCCGAGGGCGTGCCACCGTCCCTGCGCGACCTCGGGGTCGGCCGAGCCCGAGCGGCTCCGTGAAGACGAGGGGGGTGCCATCGAGGACCTTCTCGTCGACATGGCCACAGTGTCGCGCCACCGAAGCAAGCCCTTGCGGGACGAGGGTTTCGCCCGCGAGGAAGAGGCCGACCCGCGGTTGTGCCATGCTTTGGCGAGCGCCTCGGCCGAGGGGGTGGAGTGAGAAGCGACCGGTTGCTTCGGGAGCTCGAGGGGATCTGCGGCACGGAGCGTGTCGTGAGACATCCCCATGCCCTGAAGACGTACGAGTCCGATGGGCTGCTCCAGTACAAGGTCTCGCCGCGCGTCGCTGTGCTCCCCGACTCCTCCTCCGAGGTGCGCGCGATCGTTCGAGCCTGCCGCGATGCGGGCGTGCCGTGGGTGGCACGAGGCTCGGGAACCGGGCTTTCAGGCGGCGCCGTCCCGATCGCTGAAGGTGTCCTCATCGTCCTGTCGCGCATGCGGCGCATCCTGGAGGTCGACCTCGACAACGCTCGAGTGGTCGTCGAGCCCGGAGTGACCAACCTCGAGGTGTCCAGAGCCGTGGCTCCGACGCACTTCTACCCGCCGGATCCGTCGAGCCAGATCGTCTGCTCCATCGGAGGCAACGTCGCGGAGAACTCCGGGGGCGCGCACTGCTTCAAGTACGGGTTCACCACGAACTACGTCACGGGGCTCGACGTCGTCCTCGCCGATGGCGATGTCGTCACATTGGGGGGCAAGGAGCTCGATCACCCGGGCTACGACCTCCTCGGCGCCGTCGTCGGCTCGGAGGGCACGCTCGGGATCGTCACGAAGATCACCCTGCGCGTGGTCCCGGTGCCGGAGACCGTGCGCACCCTCGTTGCCTACTTCGACAGCACCGAGAGGGCCGGGCAGGCGGTGTCGGACATCGTGGCCGAGCGGGTGGTTCCCGGCGCGATCGAGATGATGGACAAGCTCACGATCGAAGCCGCCGAGGAAGCGACACATGCCGGCTACCCGCTCGACGTAGAGGCCGCTCTCATCGTCGAGCTCGACGGGCCGGAGACCGAGTGCGAAGCCCGTTTCGACGACGTCGCCGACATCTGCAAGCGTAACGGCGCCACCGGCATCCGTACCGCCGAGGACGAAGCGGAGCGGCAGCTCATCTGGAAGGCGCGCAAGGCGGCCTTCGCCGCGATGGGACGCATCTCTCCCAACTATTACGTCCAGGACGGCGTCATCCCTCGCACGCGCCTCTCCGACGTGCTGAAACGCATCGACGAGCTGGAGCAGGAGCACGGCCTGCGCGTCGCCAACGTCTTCCACGCGGGGGACGGCAATCTCCACCCACTGGTCTGTTACGACGCGACCGAGCGAGGGGAATCGGAGCGAGCGGAGCTGCTCGCGGGCGCGATCCTCGAGGCCTGTATCGAGGCGGGCGGCTCGATAACCGGCGAGCACGGCGTCGGACTCGACAAGAAGCGGTACATGGATCGGATGTTCTCCGAGGACGATCTCGCCACCTTTCAGAGGCTGAGGTGCGCGTTCGACCCGGATGGGGTCGTCAATCCCGGCAAGGTCATGCCGACGCCGCGCCTCTGCGGCGAGGTTCCGGGGCCCTATCGCCGGCACCCGCTGGAGAGGGCAGGTGTGATCGAGCGGCTGTGAGGAGCGGCGCGATGGTCGAGCACCCGTCGTCACCGACCGAGGCCGCCGCCGTTGTGCGCTTGGCCGAGGCCGAGGAGCGTTGTGTACGGCCGACCGGCGGCGGAACCAAGCTGGGCTGGGGGACACCTGCCCAGCGCGTCGGCGTGGAGGTGTCGACGGCCAGGCTCGATCGCATCGTCGAGCACAACGCACCGGACCTCACCGCGGTCCTTGAGGCTGGCGTGCCGCTCCAGGCTGCCCAGGAAGCCTTCTCCGAGCACGGCCAGATGCTTGCGCTCGATCCGCCGCTCGGTGCGGACGACGCCGCCACGGTCGGCGGCGTGGTGGCCACGGGGGACTCGGGCCCTCTGCGCCATCGCTACGGCGCGCCGCGCGACCTCGTGGTCGGCATGACGGTGGCGTTGGCCGACGGCACCATCGCCCGCTCCGGCGGCAAGGTCATCAAGAACGTCGCCGGATACGACCTCGCCAAGCTGTTCGCGGGATCCCTCGGGACGCTCGGTCTCATCGTCGAGGTCGTCATGCGGTTGCATCCTCTGCCGCGGCAGCGCACCACGGTGGTCGGGCGGTCCGCCGACGTCGCGGCGCTCCAACGCACGGTCCTCGAGCTCGCCCGCCGCCCTCTCGAGCTTGAGTCCCTCGACCTCGCGTGGGCGGGCGAGGACGGCTCCGTGCTGGCGCGTCTCGCGGGCGCCGCGACGCGCGCTCATGCCGACGACGTCCGTCACGTCATGTCCGCTTCCGGCGTCGACGCCGAGACGCTCGAAGACGACGGAGCAACGTGGGCGAGCCACCGAGGGCGGCAGAGGTCACAGAGCGGAACCGTGGTGCGCGTCTCGGCGCTGCCCGCCCAGTTGGGGCGGGTGCTCACATGTGCAGCAAGGCTTTCGGCCCAGGTCGTGGGGCGCGCCGGGCTCGGGCTCTCGTGGGTCACGCTGCCGGCTGCGCCGGCCGATGACCTCGTGCACGCCGTCGAGGAGCTGAGACGCGACCTCCGCCCGTTCCCTGCGTCGTGCTCGATGCTCCCGTCGAGGTGAGGAGCAAGGTTGACGTGTGGGGCTTCGAGGGTGACAGCGTCTCGCTCATGAATCGCGTGAAGGCGCGCTTCGATCCCTCCGGTGTGTTCAATCCCGGCGTCTACGTCGGAGGCATCTGATGGCGCGTGCCTTCGATGCACATCGTCCTCCCGACACCGGCGTCATCGAGGACTGCGTCCACTGCGGGTTCTGCCTTCCGACGTGCCCGACCTACGTGCTGTGGGGCGAGGAGATGGACTCGCCGCGCGGGCGGATCGTGCTGATGGCGGCGGGGCTCGAGGACGGCAGCGCGATGACCGACACCATGGTCTCTCACTTCGATCGCTGCCTCGGATGCATGGCCTGCGTCACCGCATGCCCGTCGGGAGTGAGGTACGACGAGCTGATCGAGGCCACGCGCCCGCAGGTCGAGCGCAACTACAGGCGGTCACTCGGGGAGCGCGCCTTCCGCCGAGCGGTGTTCGCGCTCTTCACGCACCCCGGGCGCCTGCGCGCCCTGGTTCCTCCCCTGGTGGCGGCCCGGCGGGTGGGCCTCGTTGACGCTCTGGCGCCACGCCTGCGCCGCCTGCCGCGGCTTCGCACGCTCGCCTCTCTCACGCCCGACGTCCGTCTCGGCGCCACCACGGACCGCCTGCCTCGCCACTTCGCCGCACGCTCCACGGCGCGCGCCCGGGTCGGTCTCCTACAGGGTTGCGTGCAGCGGGTTCTCTTCGGCGACGTCAACGCGGCCACGGCGCGCGTGCTTGCCGCCGAAGGCTTCGACGTTGTTGCGCCGGCGGCGCCCCGCTGCTGTGGAGCGCTGTTGATGCACACCGGCTACGAGGCCGAGGCCAAACGTCTGGCCAAGGCGACGATAGACGCCTTCCAAGGCTGCGACGCGATCGCCGTCAACGCGGCGGGGTGCGGCTCGGCGATGAAGGACTACGGGCATCTGCTGTCGGACGAGGATGGCTGGGCGCAGCGGGCGGAGGCCTTCTCCGCCAAGGTGCGCGACGTAACCGAGATCCTGGCCGAGTCCGGGCCGGTGGGCGAACGGCACGCGGTTCCCCTCAAGCTCGCGTACCACGACGCCTGCCATCTCGCGCACGCACAAGGTGTGCGGGCGCAGCCGCGCGCGCTGCTCGCGGCGATCCCCGAGCTCGAGGTCGTCGAGCCCGCGGAGTGGGAGATCTGCTGCGGCTCGGCGGGCATCTACAACCTCTTGCAGCCTGAGGCGGCCGAGGATCTCGGGCGGCGCAAGGCACACAGTCTCTTCGCTACGGGTCCCGATGCGATCGCCTCGGGCAATCCCGGCTGCACGCTGCAGATCGCGGCCCACCTCGAGGCCATGGGCCACCGGGTGCCGGTCCTTCACCCGATGCAGATCCTCGATGCGTCGCTCCGCGGAGGGAGCCTGGGATGAGCGGCGCAGCCGGTATGGAGGTGCGAGGGCCGGTAGAAGACCGCAGTAGGAGGCCTTGAGCGACGGATGCGAGATCACGCCCGAGCTCGTTCGCAAGGTCGAGGACTCCGAGCGCGAGCGCATCCGCAAGGAGATCGACGACGACGAATGGTTCATCACACAAGGACGACCCCAAGAGTCGCGTGACCCGTCGGGGATGGTTAGGAGCCCTCCGGTGCCTTCCCATCCCCGCTCGAGACGATGTGAGCCTGTCGTGCGCAGTTGCCCTGCGCCTGGCCCTCATGCTGATGTCAGCTGGAAGAGCCGACCACCTGGAACGCTCTTCGCACTGATTCGACGGCGGGCGCCGGGTCGACACCCAGCTGCATGGCGCGAGCCACGAAGGAACCCGCGGCTGCTTCCAGCTCTCGGCCGACGCCTGCGGGTGAGATGACCTTTTCGACGAACGTGCCATGGCGACCGCGGGTGGTGGTGATGCCCGCCTGTTCGAGTTCTCGGTAAGCGCGCGCCACGGTTCCCCCCGCAAGCCCGAGGTCAGAAGCGAGCTGGCGGATCGCTGGGAGCCGAGTCCCCTCTCGAAGCACACCGCTGGCTGCCATCGTCGCGATCTGCGAACGGATCTGTTCGTACGGCGGTACATGCGAGTCTGGTTCGATGCGCAGGATCACGCATGTGCCCCTTGCCCCGTGCGCCAGTCGTGCCACTTGTGCGGCCGAGTCACATGCATCCACGACCACAGCGACGATACGAAGCAGACAAGAGCGATCCAGGGCAGGGTCCAGCGCAACAGCTGGATGTCGCTGACAGTCGCGCTGCCCAAGAGCTCGACCGAGACGATGAGCAGCTCGAGCGCGATCCCCGCTCCCGCCAGCGCGTGAAGGGACGCGGACCGAACAGCGTCGTCCGCCTGCACCAGGTCGCTCTCCACCAGTGGCCGTGAACGCGCCACGATGTAGCGCTGAGACAGCTCGACTCCAACCAGGATGACAAGGATCGTCGGCACCAAGATCACGGCGGGAGGCAGACCATCCAGCCCGGCGAGGCTCTCGCGCCTCGGAAGAACGGAATAGAGCGGGACGAGCACAAGGGCCACGGCCGCGCTCACGCGCAGGGCCGTGGACAACCTCGGCGGCAGGTAGCCACCAAGGTCTCGCGGGACGAGCGAGGCCGCAGGGATCTTGGCCGTTGGGCGCTTGACCGTGACCTCCGCAAGGACGGCCCCCACGAGATAGCCGGCGAGCGCGTCGAGGAGGCTGAAGTCAACCGGCCACGGGGGCGGCTCTCCGGCGAGGGCCGAGTACACCGCGGGGCCGAAGAACCCAATGAGCCCACCTCCGACCCGCATGATCCGGGTCCGCGCGATGTACGAGCGAAGGAATGCTTCGTTTCGAGGGGTGAGCTCGACGCCCATCTCCCGGGCCCATTCCGCGGGCTCCCACCGTCGGCGGCCGAGCCAGATCGACCGCCCGATCAGCACGGCGACGACCAACATCGCCATCAACACCGCGAACTCGAAGTTGCCGAAGGTCATGGCGCCGCTCCCTCGTTTGTATCAATGTAGCGATACAATAGGTCGTCCGGCGGCGGTCCGTCAACCCCTGGTTCGTTCCCATCCTCAACACCTCGAGTCGGAAACGCGCGCCGACATCGACTCGTGGGCGCGAGGGCTCTTGTGAGGACCCCTCAAGAGTCGGGAAGGCGGGATTTGAACCCGCGACCTCTGCGTCCCGAACGCAGCGCGCTGCCAAACTGCGCCACTTCCCGTTACTCAAGCATCCCACAGCCACCACAGGACGGGCGCGCCGGGCGCTGCTAGCGTGTACCGGAGCGCTCGCATGGCGAGCGCTCCGGTACGGAGAGCGATGACCTTGTTCAAACGGCGTTCATGAACCGTCCCCAAGCCTGCCATCTGGCATTGCTACCTTGCCACCAGGTTGGGGTTTCGAGTGGCGAGACCTGCGGATCCGCACAGGCGGATCAAACGACTCAGGAGGAACCCAAGGCATGATGAAGGTTGATGGCAAGGGGCCGAGGCTGGCGCTCGCCGGCGTAGCCCTTGCGCTGGTGGCCGCCGCGTGCGGCGGCAACAGCTCGGCGGGCGGGGGGTCCGGTGACGGCGTCTCGGGCGAGATCGTCGTGTCGGGCTCGTCGACGGTGGAGCCGATCTCCTCTCTCGTTGCTGAGAAGTTCCAGACCGCTAACCCCGACGTCTCGATCTCGGTCGACGGGCCGGGGACGAGCGATGGGTTCGAGCTCTTCTGCAACGGCGAGACGGACATCTCCGACGCATCTCGTGCGATCGAGCAGGAAGAGGTCGACGCCTGCAAAGCAAACGGCATCGAGTTCGTCGAGCTGAAGATCGCGATCGACGGCCTCTCGGTGATCACGTCGCATGAGAACAACGAGGTCCAGTGCCTCGACTTCAAGGACCTCTATGCGCTTCTCGGGCCGGAGTCCGAGGGCTTCGAGAACTGGTCGGACGCGAACGAGCTTGCGCAGAAGATCGACGCTCCGAACGCTCCCTATCCCAACGCTCCACTCGAGGTCACGGCGCCCGGCGAGGAGTCCGGAACCTTCGACTCCTTCGTCGAGATCGTCCTCGAAGGTACCGCCGAGGAGAGAGGTGTGCCGGAGGACGATTGGGCGCCACGGCCCGATTACCAAGCATCGGCGAACGACAACGTGATCATCGAAGGGATCTCCGGATCACCTACGTCGCTCGGCTGGGTCGGCTATGCCTTCTTCATCCAGAACGAGGAGACCGTGAAGGCACTTGCGATTTCCGAGGGCGGCGGCGAGTGCATCGAACCCACGCCGGAGACGATCTCGAGCGGCGATTACCCCATCGCTCGTGATCTCTTCATCTACGTCAAGAAGGATGCCGCCGACAACAACGACGCGGTCGCTTCCTACGTCGACTTCTATCTCAGCGAGGAGGGGCTGGCCTCCGTGTCCGAGGTTGGCTACGTCGACCTTGCCGAAGAGGACGTCCAGACCACGGTGGACGTGTGGGAGGCGAAGGAGACCGGCACGCGAGAGGCGGAGTAGCGAGGCGGAGTAGCGAGGCGGTCTCGAGAACGCGAACTCATGATCCCGAGGTCGACAGCCGCAAGGGAGCCGGGGCCGAACCCGGCTCCCTTGCCGCTCCCAGAGTGAAGGACCGAAGATGACATGGCACAAGCTGTAGGCAGCAGCGGCGGCGTCGACCTGTCGGGCGATCCGAGGCGGCTCCGCAAGGAGCGTCTGATCCGGCAGCTCTTCTTTGCCGCTGCCGCTGCGTCGATCCTCATCAGCGTCCTCATCATCGGCTCGCTATTGGGCGAGGCCATCAGGTTCCTGCGCATCGTCGATCTCACGACGTTGCTCGACGATGGCTGGTTCCCTCGTCGCAACAGATTCGACATCCGGACGATCGTGGCGGGGACCTTCCTCATCGCGGGCATCGGCATGGTCGTCGCCGTTCCGGTCGGGCTTGGTGCGGCCGTCTATCTGTCCGAGTATGCGAAGCCGAGGGCACGACGGCTCCTCAAGCCCATCCTCGAGGTCCTCGCGGGCATCCCCAGTGTCGTTCTTGGTTTCTTCGCGCTGACGTGGATCAGCCCCAACGTGATCGGGATCCTCTGCAGTCGGTCGACCACTTTCAACATGGGAGCCGCGGGCGTTGCGGTCGGCGTCTTGATCACCCCACTGCTGGCGTCGATCGCGGAGGATGCGATGAGGGCGGTTCCCTCATCTCTGCGCGAGGCGTCGTATGGACTCGGAGCACGCAAGCGGACCGTAACGGCCACGGTCGTCATCCCGGCCGCCGTATCCGGGATCATGGCGGCCTTCATCGTCGCCTTCTCCCGGGCGATCGGAGAAACGATGATCGTCGCGATCGCGTCCGGAGCGACGGGAGGATCGCTCTTCTCGCTCGACCCTTGTGGACCGGGCCAAACCATGACCGCTGCGATGACGGCTCTTGCGGTCGGCAGTGATCAGGTACGCGGCGCGGATGCTGCTTTCCCGAGCCTCTTCTTCGTCGGCCTTCTCTTGTTCCTGATGACCCTCGTGCTGAACGTCATCAGTGAGCGCTTCGTCAGGAAAGTGAGGCAGAAGTACTGATGGCCGTCCACACCAGCATGCCCAGCACCACCGACATCGTTCTCCAGGATCTGAAGGGTCGAAGGCTCGATTGGAAGGGGATCGTCTTTCAGGCAATGCTGCTCTTCTCACTTCTGATCTCGCTTGGCGTTCTCCTCGTTCTCCTCGTCGACGTCGTCGCCGGCGGGCTCGTGGTGTTCACCGACAGGGGGTTCGAGTTCCTGCGAGCGAACGTGTCGACGTTGCCGGACCTGTCGGGCGTGGCGCAAGGGATCTCGGGGTCGCTGCTGCTGATGCTGTTCGTCGTGACGGTCGCATTTCCGCTCGGCATCGGGGCCGCCGTGTATCTCGAGGAGTACGCGAAGGACACGCGCTTCAATCGTTTCATAAGCGTCAACATCCGCAACCTGGCCGGCGTGCCGTCGGTCGTCTACGGACTGCTGGGGCTGGCGATATTCGTCAAGCTACTGGTGGGTTTCACCGGTGGACGAAGCGTGATCTCGGCTGGGCTGACGCTCGCGATCGTCGTTCTGCCGATCGTGATCATCACGTCTGCCGAGGCGTTGCGCGCGGTGCCCGACAGCATCCGCGAGGCGGGCTACGGGGTCGGAGCCACACGATGGGAGGTTATCCGGAGCCATGTGCTGCCGTCGGCTGCGCCGGGCATCCTGACCGGCACCGTGCTATCTCTCTCGCGTGCCCTGGGTGAGACGGCACCGCTTCTCATGGTTGGAGCCGTTAGTGGGTTCTTCGTCTCCTCCGCGGACAACTTCCTCGAGACACTCCGCAACCAGTTCCAATCTCTCCCCACGATCATCTTCAACTGGGCCCGACTGCCCGACTCTGATTTCCGAGCTCTGACTTCTGCAGCCATCGTGGTTCTGCTGCTGCTGACGTTGACTGCGAACGCGGCAGCGATCATCCTTCGGAATAGGTACGAGAGGAAGTGGTGACATGGTGAGGAGTGGAGCCGGAGCCGTGGAAGACCGATCTCAGGAGGGAATGAGGCGTCTTTCCGTAGAGCGTGGGTCTGAGCAAGGGTTTCAGCAACGTGAGACGGTCTTCGAGCTCGACGAGCTCTCGGTCTTCTACGGGGGGTTCAGAGCCGTCCGAGGAGTGTCCCTGTCCGTCTTTCGCAACCAGATAACTGCCCTTATCGGGCCGTCGGGATGTGGCAAGACGACGGTGCTGCGCTGCCTGAACCGGATGAATGATCTCATAGAGACCGCCCGAGTCGAGGGAAGGGTCTTGTATCACGGCGTGGACCTCTACGAGCCGAAGGTCGATCCCGTCGAGGTCCGCCGGCGCATCGGCATGGTGTTTCAGAAGCCGAATCCCTTCCCGAAGTCAATCTACGACAACGTCGCTTTCGGCCCGAAGATCTCCGGATTCAAGGGCAACATGGATGACGTCGTCGAGCAGTCGCTGCAGAAGGCCGCGTTGTGGGATGAGGCCAAGGATCGGCTCAAGGAGTCGGCGATGGGTCTGTCCGGCGGCCAGCAGCAGCGGCTCTGCATAGCGCGCTGCATCGCCGTCGAACCCGACGTGATCTTGATGGACGAGCCATGCTCCGCGTTGGACCCGATCGCCACCGGTCGCATCGAAGACCTCATGCAGGACATCAAGGACGACTACTCGATCGTGATCGTCACTCACAACATGCAGCAGGCGGCGCGCGTGAGCGACATGACCGCCTTCTTCACGGCCGAGCTCAATGAAGAACAGGATCGCAGGACGGGACTCCTCGTGGAGTACGACAAGACCGAGCACATCTTCACAAACCCGGCCGATCAGAGGACTGAGAACTACGTCACCGGACGCTTCGGCTAATCAACAAGAGCGCTTCGCGCGCTCGACATTCGTGTTCGACCTCGAGCAGCTCAAGCTGCAGGTCGAGGTCATGGCGCTTAAGGTCGACGAAACACTGCACCGCTCGACGCAGGTGTTGTTGACGGGCGACCTCGAGCTGGCCGATCAGGTGATAACAGGTGACGACGAGATCGATGCCATCTTCGTGTCGCTGACCGAGCGGTGCTACGACTTGTTGTGCAGACAGAGCCCGGTGGCGTCGGATCTCCGTCTCGTCGTATCCGTGCTGCGCATCATCAGCGACCTCGAACGCACCGGCGACCTCTGTCTCCGCATCGTGAGGCTGGCTCCCGACCACACTCTCCTCTCGTCCGACGAAGAGACCTTCGGGATCCTGAGAGAGATGGCTCACGAGGCCACGAGCCTGTTCCGGATCGCCTTCCGGGCGTAGTCGGCACAGGACCTCAGGCTCGCCCACTCGCTCGAGCAGCGCGACGACGCCATGGACTGCCACAACTCACAACTCATGACCGCGATCCTCGCCTTGGAGGGCCCCGACGCCGTCGCCCAGGCCGTCAAGACGTTGCTGGCCGGGCGCGCCCTGGAGCGCATCGCCGATCACTCGGTCATGGTAGGAGAGAGACTTCGTTACATGCTCACGGGTGACATCCAGTCACTCTCGAAGGAGATCGGACCTTGAAGAGGAGCCGGCCGGGGTGAAGTACCGGCCGCTGGGAAGGGCTTCGAAGCGGCGGGCGTTCCCTAAGGCATGAACTTGTAGCCGAGGCCTCTGATCGTCAGCAGGTGGGCCGGGGTATGGGGGTCTTCCTCACACTTGGCACGGAGACGCTTGATGTGGACGTCGAGAGTGCGCGTGTCACCGTAGTAATCCGATCCCCATACCCGCTCGATGAGCGTGTCGCGCGTCAGCACCCTGCCCGCGTTCTCCATCAGTAGCTCCAGGAGCTCAAATTCCTTTCGTGGAAGGTGTACCTGATCTCCCTTCACCGTTACCTCGAAGCGATCGGGATCCAGCCGGATCTCGCCGCCCTCCAACACGGCGCCGTCCGTCGTCGGCTCGCCCGCGCTGCGGCGCAACACCGCCTTCATGCGCGCCAGCAGCTCTCTCGTGCTGAACGGCTTCGTGATGTAGTCGTCGGCCCCAAGCTCCAGCCCGAGGACCTTGTCCAGCTCGGTGTCGCGCGCGGTGAGCATGATTATCGGGACGTTCGATGAGCGCCGGATCTCTTTGCAGATGTCCTCGCCGGGCATGCCGGGGAGCATGAGATCGAGCAGCACGAGGTCGGCTCCCGACGTCTTGAACGAACCGAGGCCCTCAGAACCGTCGGTGGCGCGAGCGACCTGGTAGCCCTCGCGCTGCAACTGATACTCGATCGCCTCACCGAGGCCCTCTTCGTCCTCGATCAGCAGCACCTTCGGCACTACCTTCCTCCGGTTCCTCTGACGGGCTGTTTTTCGGACCTTCGGTTCCCGCCGCCGGTCGCTTGGGCGCCGCCGGCCGACGCCGACAGCGCCGGAAGGCGCGCCGTGAAGGTCGAGCCCTCACCCAGCTCGCTGTGGAGGCCGACGTGTCCACCATGCAGCTCGGCCACGTGCTTGACGATCGAGAGCCCCAGCCCGGTGCCTCCCCGCTCGCGCGAGCGGTCCTTGTCGGCGCGGTAGAAGCGCTCGAACACCCGCGCCTGGGCTTGAAGTGGGATGCCGATGCCGTCGTCGGCGACGCGCATGACGATGTCGTTGCCCTCTGGGAACACGTCGACCCACACCGACCCGCCCTCGCGTGTGTACCTGATGGCGTTGTCGACGAGGTTGCGGACGAGCAGGCCGAGTTGCTGATCGTCGCCACGGACCCACACGTCCGAGGCGATCTGAGCGGTGACGTTGAGCTTCTTGGCGTGCGCCGCGGGCTGGGCTTCTTGCAGGATCTGTCTCGTCACGTTCCCAAGGTCGATCGACGTGTCCGAGATCTTCGAGGGGTCTTCGAGTCGAGAGAGATCGAGCAGGTCCGCGATCAGCCGCCCCAGCCGCTCGGCCTCGGCCACGAGCCGCGTCGCGAAGCGTTCGGCCGTTCGAGGATCGTCGGAGGCGGCGTGGCGGATGGCCTCGGCCAGGGCCTGCATGCTGGCGACGGGACTCTTCATCTCGTGGGATGCGTTGGCGACGAACTGACGCCGGATCTGGTGGGTCCTGAGCTCGTCGGTGACGTCTTGCAGGACCACGATCACACCGCCCTGGCCCTGGAGCGAAGTCGCTCGCACCCTCAGGCGCTTGCGTTCGGGCCAGATGCTCACGACGTCTTCGGCGGTCGTGTCCTCGACCAGCGCTCGGCGCGCCACGGACAGAACGCCCTCGGAGGTGGGCCGAGGCGGAAGCGACTCCCCTCGTACACCCAGCATCCGGCGCGCCGCCCGGTTCGCGATGATCGGGAGCAACACCTCGCTGAACACGAGGACGCCCTCCTCCATGCGTTCGAGGATCTCCTCGGTGCGCGCGTTCTCGCGCTCGAGCTGGGCGATCCGCTCGCGCAGGCCGGCGATGAGACCCGGGGCATCGGTCGACGGGACCGTGGCCCGCCGGATCCGTGACCACAGCGACGCGACGGCGACGAGGAGTCCGACTACGAGGGCGAGGAGCGCTTCGGTCATGTTGAGTTCATCTCTCGCCGTGAAGTCTATTCGGCCGCGGGCTGTCTCGACCATGGCGGAGAGGGCCGAGAGCCCCGAGTTCCTGAAGAGTTCGCGCCACGTTCAGGTTGTGTGTCCATTGTCGCTTAGGCTGCAGCGATGGTCAGGATCAACTTCACCGAGGAGTTGGAGACCGCCGAGCAAAGCTTGATGGCCGAAGGCGATGTCGTGCGCCGCCAGCTAGAGAGGGTGTTGGAGGCGCTCGGGCGGCGCGACGCGACGCTCGCGGACCAAGTGATCCTCGATGATGATCGAGTGGACGACATCTACCTCGCGATCGAGACGCGCATCTTCAATCTCCTCGCACTGCAGTCTCCCGTTGCCCGAGACCTGCGCTTGGTGAGCGCGATCATCCACTCCAACCTTCACGTAGAGCGGATCGGCGATCTGTGCGTGAACATCGCCAAGTTCGTCAAGGATGAGCAGCCCTATCCGACGGATTCGCCGATGGTCGCGCGGCTTCACGAAATGGGCGAGCGCGCCGCCGAGATGCTCAACGCGGCGCTGACCGCATTCGCCCGGCGAGATCCCGACCTCGCGGAAGAGCTCCCCGTGAAGGACAACGTGCTCGACCGGCTCAACAGGGGCCTCCTGAACGAGCTCAAGGTGCATACGAACGACGAGCACGACTTCGAGTGGGCGACGAACCTCGTCTTGGTTGCTCGCTACCTCGAGCGCATCGGAGACCACGCGGTGGACATAGGCGAGCAGGTCTCGTTCATCGTGACGGGAGTCTTCAGAGAGTTCACCGACGCCTCACACCCGGAGCGCCAGCCGAGCTAGGCGGAGCACGAGCCCGGCGCAAGCTCCAGCAGGGTTGCCTCCGGGCGACATGCGAAGCGGATCGGCGAGTACTTGCCCGCTCCGAGCCCGGGGCTGACGTGCAGCCATCCGGCACCGATCGGGGTCAATCCGCCGGCTAGGGCGTTCGGCAGTGAGCAGTTCGTGACGAGTGCTCCTATGCCCGGCAGTCGCACCTGTCCTCCGTGCGTGTGTCCTGCGACGACGAGGTCGAATCCGGCGAGGATCCACTCGGACACAACATCGGGAGCATGCACGAGCCCGATCGCGAGAACCTCGTCGTTGCAGCGTTCGATGTGCTCGGTCCTGTGTCGCTTGAGATAGGGATCGTCGACGCCCGCCAGCCGCAGACGTCCATGCGTGGTCTCCATCACATGGGTCGTGTTTGCCAGCGGTATCCAACCTTTCGAGCGCAGCCCCTTTTCGAGGCGCATGGTATCGGCCGGGCGTGTCTTGACGGGACTCTTGTCCGCATCGAAGTACTTCGTGTACGCCTTGAAGGCCGAGACGTAGTAGTCGTGGGACCCGAGGACGTAGAGGCGTCCGAGGCGCGCCTCTAGCGGTGTTAACGCTTCCAGGAGCAGGTCGATGCCTGCGTTCTCTTCGATCATGTCTCCGGTGGACAGGATCAGATCGGGCGGCTCGCCGAGCACGTCGGGTAGCGCCTTGAGCCAAGCGACGAGTTTGCGGTCACCGGCCCTCATGTGCATGTCGGAGAGATGCAGGACGCGCAGAGCCGGCGCGCCGGCGTGCAGGGGCACGTCTTTGGTCGTGAGGCGATACCGGAAGGGTTCGTAGAAGGCGTACGCCGCAAGCCCGGCCCCCGTGAGCAACGTCGCCGGAACGAGTTTCATCCGTCGAGGATACTGGTGCGATGAGATTGTCCTTGCGGAGGAAGATCGTCGGAGGCTTCGGCTTGCTTCTCCTTCTCATCGCATTGCTCGGCTGGGTCACGTTGTCCCTGTTCAGCTCTCTGCGCTCGGTTCAGAGCAAGGTGTTCAACGAGGCTATACCCGGGCTTGTCGCGGTCAACGAGATAGTTCGCTCCTACAGCGCACAATCCGCCGCGATCCGCGGATACCTCATCAACAGCGAGGTACAGCTTCTCAAACAGTACGAGTTCGAGGTCGAAGAGGCTCGCTTCTGGGAGGAGAGCGCGATGGATCTCTTTCGCTCGGGTGAGGAACGTGAGCAGCTAGATACGTTGGTGGCCGGCGGAGACGAGTTTCACCGTCTCGTCGATGAGGAGGTCATCCCGCTTGCGCGCGAGGGTCGTCGCTCGCTCGCGTTCAGCCGTCTCGGTGAGAAGGGGCGAAGTGCGTTTGCAACGATAGAGATCACGGGTGATAGGTTGCGGAATCTCCAAGCCGGCGTCGTGAGCGAGAGCCAGAGCAACCTCAGCCGGCGTAGCACTCAGGCCATCGTGACGTTGTTCGTGGTCATCTTTGGAGCACTGGGGCTCGGGGTTGTCGTCGCGGTGATCTTGCCGCGGCGGTTGGAAGCGAATATCTCTCGTCTCGTTGAAGCGGTACGCGCGATCGGGCGCGGGGACTTCAACCAGCGCGTGGAGATCCACTCGGGCGACGAGGTGGAAGAGCTTGCGGTGCGCTTCGGCGAGATGCAGGCCGGACTCAAACGACTCCAGCAGTTGGTCGCACAGGATCGCGAGCTCGAGATAGCGGCGAGCATCCAACAGAACCTGCTGCAACACTCGATGCCTCAGAGTCCGGGCCTCGAGCTGATCCCGATCCAGCGTCAGGCGAACCTGGTCGGCGGCGACTGGTACGACGTCGACGGCTCCGGCGGGTCGGTGTCGGTGGTCGTCGGCGATGCTTCGGGCAAGGGGATAGGCGCGGCGCTGATCGCCACGGTGACGCTGTCGGTCCTGCGCGGCGAAAGACGGCTCGGGGCGACGCCCGGACGGATCATCACGCGCGCCAACGAGGCACTGCGAGAGGCCACCGACTCCGACTCCTTCACGACGCTGGTGTACGCAACGATCGAACCTCAGAGCGGCGAGGTGAGGTGGCTCAACATGGGCCACCCCGCTCCGTTCCTGCTGCGAACGAGCGACGGGGACGGTCCGGCGCGCGGCTACTTCGTCGAGGGCCCTCGCAACCGGGCGCTGGGTTGGTTCGAGGACCCGGGCTTGGCCGAGACCGTGATCCGCCTCGAGCCGGGCGACCGCTTGGTGCTCTTCACGGACGGATTCCTCGAGGCCAAGGCGGCCGACGGGTCCATCTTCGGCGAGGAACGCCTTGCGCAGCAACTGCTGCACGGCGCTCCTCTCAGCTCGGCGGCTCTCGGCGACGAGCTCGTGCGTGGGGTGGAGAGATTCGCTGCCGGTAAGCTGGAGGATGACTTGACCATGCTGATCGTGGAGTTTCATGGGGAACCTCTGGGGGAACGCGTCTCGAGAAGGTTGACTGGAGATGAGCCGTGGCACAGCAGAAGGTAGAGATCGAGATCGATGAGACGGCTGATTACCGCATCCTGCGTCCTCGGGGCGACCTTGACGTCTACACCGTCGGCTCCCTCCGAGACGCCCTCGGTCGCATGATCGAGGAGCAGACCCCCAAGGTCGTCGTGGACCTCGACGGCGTGCCGTTCATGGACTCCTCGGGCCTTGGGGCGCTCATGGGAGGCGTGCGCCGCCTCAGGGAGACGGGGGGCGACCTCGCGATCTCGTGCACGCGCGAGCAGCACCTGAAGTTGTTCACGATCACCGGATTCGGCGAGGGCGTGTCGATCGCGCCGACCGTCGAGGAGGCGGCGAAGGGCTTCCGCACCTAGGGCCTCGGCCGAGGCACCGGGCGAGTGTGTGAGAGGTTCCCGTATACGGGATGTGATACCCACTCGACGGGCTCGGTTGGCCACTAGTCCCGTTGGACTACTCCCGATATGGCTCTCGGAGTGAGCCGAAAACTGCCCGGACGGACTATCGGATTTCGCGCTCCGCGGCGCTACGGTCTTTCTCGGGTATCGGGAGTAGCTCAGAGCGGGAGGTCTCATCAGTGTCGATGGGTCAGGTTGATTGCGCGTATCAGGATTGGCGGGCCTATGCGGCCTGCGCGGGCTCGGATCCTGACCTCTTCTTCGCTGCCGGGGCGATCGAGCACAAGCTCGCCAAGCGGATCTGCCGCCGCTGCCCGGTGCGTCAGCAGTGCCTCAGCTATGCGATGGACGAACCGGTCGATCACGGCATCTGGGGAGGGTTGACCGAGCGCGAGCGGCGTCGCTACAGACGCCAGGCCGGCGCCGAGGGCTGGCGCACGCTTATCGCTTAGAGCGACGCCTCAGAGGATCAGCTCCAGGATCACGCACTCGTCGCGCCAGCGTCTGGCGGTGTCCTCGGGCAGGCCGGGGATGTTGAGGCGCTTCTCGGCGATGCGCTCGGCGACCTCGTCCCACTCCCGGCCGGGGTGAAGGACCCTCACGTTCGCAGGAAGCTCCGCGACGCTCGAGTTGCGTCCCTTCCATCTCAGGATGACGTCGGCCTCGCGCATGCTCGCGGCGCCTGGGATTGTCTGCTGGCGCTCACCCGAGAGCACGTAGACCTTGCCTGCCTTGGCGTCGTAGAGGTACCACACGGGCATCGTGCGTTCCGTGCCGTCGAGGGTCCACCTGAGCCACAGGATCGTCGACTTCTTGAGCGATTCCTGGACCGCCGCGCTCGACGCCGCGCCGACGGAGCTCCGGACGCTCTCGGGGAACGTGATGTCGGGGCCGAGCTCGTAGCCGACGTCCTTCCACGTGAGATCCGTGGCCGTGAGCACGTACCAGCTCGAGAAGTCGAAGAACGCCTCGATGCCCTCGCGCGGCGTCGCGTAGTCCCCGTAGCGCGTGAGCTGGATCTCCCCGTCGGGCCGCTCGGCGAAGCAGAACACCCAGTTGCGGAAGTCCGGCGAGAGGTAGCACTCGGTCCAGTGCGGCCGGGGCTCGGCGACCTCGAGATGAAGTCCGATCGAGAGCCCGGGAACGCTCGCCTCGAAGGGCGTCCAGTAGACCTGAACCACGCGCCTCACGCTGTCCTCGAGCTCGATGCGCAAGGTGCCCTTGCGGTCGGCCTCTGTGGCCTCGGCGATGCCTTGGCGGGACACCGCGCGCGCGACTTCGCCGACGATGGCCGCAAGTCGGCCGGTGAGGGGCTGCTCCGCGACGGCCATCAGCTGAAGGGCGACGTTTCCCACGCGGACCGCAGCATGAAGAACGCGGCCGGCAGGAAGCCGATGGTGAACAGAACCAGCTCCGCGTAAGCGAACCGCTTCTGCTGCAGAGCGAGCGAGGGCCAGAAGTCGAACAGGATGATCCGCAGCCCGTTCAACGCGTGGAACAGGGTGGCCGCGATGAGCGCGACCTCGAAGGGTTTGAACCACCACTGCTTGTAGAGAGAGATCGTCTCGTCGTACAGCTCGGGGCCAAAACCGGCGCCGAAGGTGTCGACGATGTGGCCGAAAAGGAACGCGATCACGAGCACGCCCGTGATGCGGTGGGCGGCCCACGACCACTGACCGATGCCCCCTCGGTAGACGGGTCCCCTATCCGCCTTGCGCAGGCGCAGCAGATCCACCACGAGATAGGCCACGAACAGCCCCGAGCCCACGGTGAGCACGGCGACCAGTCCCTCGATCAGTCTTGACGCGAGCATCGGTAGTGAATCCTACCCTCGGCGGATTCGGTCCGAAGAGAACAACTGATCGGCGATCGCGACAAGGCCGGGGAAGTCGACGGCCTCACGCTCGAGGTAAGGGACGCGCACCCAGAGATGGCGTGGGATACGTCGGGCGAGGGCGCCTAGGTTGCGCTCCTCCAGGGCCACGACGCGCATGAACGACGCGTCGACCTCGAGCAAGCGCGCGAGCAATCGAGCGTCGTCGTCGCCTCGCTCGAGACGGGTCCTCTGCCTGGCGCCGACCTCGACGCCGTCGCCGAAGCGCGGGTGCACCCGGTTCACCACGAGAGCGCCGAACGGCAGGCCGGCTTCGTCGAGCCTCGATGCGAAGAACGCGGCCTCGGCGACCGACTCCCCGGCCGGAGAGGTTACGACGACGAACGACGTGGCGGATGAGGACAACAGAGCTGCTACATCGCGCGCCCGTTGCTTGAAGCCTTCGTACATACCTTCGAGGTTGCCGAAGAACTCGGCGGTGTCATCCAGGACCTCCGCTCCGACGATGCGCTTGACGATCCTGAGGAACGTCATCGCCGCCACGTTCGCGATGCGCATGAAGCCGCCGCCCGCTTTCATGTAGGGCAGCAGGAACCAACGGAGCACGCGGCTCTCGAAGAAATCGGTCATGCGCTTGGGAGCGTCGAGGAAGTCGAGGGCGTTGCGCGTCGGCGGAGTATCTATCACGACGAGGTCGTAGTCGTTCTCGGTATGGAGCTCGTAGAGCTTCTCCATGGCCATGTACTCCTGGCTTCCCGACAGGGTGGCGGAGACGTTGCGATAGAAGCGATTGGCGATGATGCGCTCGGCCTGCTCCCTGGTCGGGGCATAGTTCATGACGACCTTGTCGAACGTCGTCTTGGTGTCGAGCATCATGGCGTGAAGCTCCCCTGAAGGATCGAGCCCCGCGCGCGTGAACTTGGCGCGCGGAACCTTCGTCGGTTCGCTCGAGAGCTCCTTGAGACCGAGCGACGATGCGAGTCGGCGCGCCGGATCGATCGTCAGGACCACGGCCCTCTTCCCGTCGACCGCGGCGCGCAGCGCTATGGCCGCCGCGGCCGTCGTCTTGCCGACGCCGCCCGAGCCGGCGCAGACGATGATCTTCTTGCGCGCGACGATCTCGTCTATCCGGTTCACAGTTTCTCGACGCGAGCTTCGATCGCGTCGGCAAGCATCTCGATGTCGGGAAGCTCCAGTCCTGCGGAGAAAAGGAAGGGAAGCTCGACAACCGCCGGATCGAGGCCCTTGCGCAGGTTCTTGAGATGCCTCTGCTGGATCGAGCGACGGGCGCGCAAGAAGCGGGCGTGCGCGAGCAGCTCCACGACGTCTTCCTCGTCGAGCTTGAGACCTGCTTGCTTGGCCCCCAGCATCAGGCGCTCGGGCGGCCCATCGACCGACATCTGCTGCAGCTCGTTGTCTTGAGCTCGAGTTAGCTGCTCGGCATAGACGGCGTTCGCGAACGTCACCCCTTGGTGCATGTGCAGGGGGCCGCTCAGCGCTTCGGAGGTCTCGAGCGTCTCGGCAACCGGCATCTCCTCGGCGAGGGTCACGAGGTGGATGCGCGACCTGCGCGCGTCGCGTAGCATCGCGAGCAGCCATTCCGACTGCCGCCGGATGGGTCCCACTCGCACCGCGTCGGACAGCCCCGCAGGCGCCGACAGGAACGTGCGCATGTGACCGGCGGCCGGAGCGTCGACCACGATCGTGTCGAAGTCGTGGGTCGAGCCTCCTCCGGCTCGTCCCTGCTCCAGATACCAGACCTTGCCGAGCACGAGGATGTCCTTGAGCCCGGGTGCGGCGGTTGCTATGTAGTCGATGAAGTGCGAGTGCGTGAGGACCCTCGAGATCCGCCGCATGTGGTACTGGACGCCGAGGTACTCCTCGAGCGCCTTGTCGGGAGCGATGTTGAGCCCCCAGATCCCGGGCAGCAGCTCCGACGGCTCGTAGTCGAGCTTCGAGGCTCCGAACAGCTTGGGCAGCGTTCCTTTGCGGTCGACCTCCGCTATGCAGACCTTGCGCGAGCGGCGCGCCGCTACGAGCGCGAGGGCCGCCGTGACGGTCGTCTTGCCGACGCCTCCCTTGCCCGAAACGATCAAGATCTTCGGCGCCAGGAACTCATCGATGAGCATGTGAGGTTCCATCCTCGCGTCAGAAGCCCCCGCGCGCCGTACGATGCTCGTACCGTGCCGCGTCCGCCCCTCTGCCGTCTTCTGGTCAGCTTCCTCGTCGCGGCGGCCCTGCTTTCGGGCGGGCCGGCGTTCGCCCAGAACGAAGCCGGCGGAACCGTCGACGTGATCGAGGTCGACGGAGTGATCGACCCCACGGTGGCCGACTACCTCAAGGGCCGGCTCGCCGCCGCCGAGGACGACGGCGCCCACGCGGCCATCGTCCGGTTGGACACTCCAGGAGGCCTCGACGTGTCGATGCGCGACATCATCCAGAAGATCCTCGACCTACGCGTTCCCGTGATCGTTTGGGTTGCGCCGCGCGGGGCGCGCGCCGCTTCGGCGGGGACGTTCATAACCTACGCGGCGAACCTCGCCTACATGGCCGAGGCCACCGAGATCGGGGCGGCCACGCCCGTGAACCTGGGTGGCGGCGAGCAGTCGGACACCCTGCGGCGCAAGGTCACCAACGATGCCGTCGCTTACATCACCGAGATCGCCCGCGAGAGGGGCCGCAACGTGGAGTGGGCGGAGGAGGCAGTGCGCAACGCCGCTTCGATCGGGGCGACCGAGGCGGCGCGCATAGGTGTCGTGGACGGCGTGACGTCGTCGCTGCGAGAGCTTCTCGAGGCCATGGATGGCAAAGCGGTCACCACCGGCGACGAGGACGAGGTCGTGCTGGAGACGTGGGACGAAGGCGTCGGCACGCCGAGCGTGGCCGTGCGTTTCCAGGCGATGAATCTCGTCCAGCGCCTGCTCCACGCGGTCACGAACCCCGAGGTTGCGTTCCTGCTGTTGCTGGCCGGCGCCTTCGGGCTGATCTTCGAGGTCTACAACCCCGGCATTGGACTCGCCGGCATCCTCGGCGCGATCTCGTTGCTGCTCGGCTTCTACGCGCTCTCGGTTCTCCCCACGAACTGGGCCGGCGTGTTCCTGATCATCCTCGGCGTGGTCTTCTTCCTGGTCGACCTTCAAGCCGCGGGGCTCGGCATCTGGACCGTCGGCGGGGTCGTGGCGCTCGTGGCCGGTGGATCGCTGTTGTTCTCGGGAGCCGATCCCTCGGTGGAGTTGAGTCCCTGGGCCATCGCCGGAGCGGTCGCCGGCACCTTGCTGTTCTTCATCTCGGTCATGACCGCGGCGCTGCGCGTGCGGCTGAGGCGTCCCATTACCGGAGAGGAAGCGATCGTCGGGATGGTGGGGGAGGCCAAGACAGACATCGCACCGGAGGGCACCGTGCTCACGAAGGGCACGCTGTGGCGCGCGCGCACGATGGAGACGGGGATCGCGGCGGGCTCGAAGGTCAAGGTCAGGGCGACGGAGGGACTCGTGCTGCTCGTCGAGCCGCTCCATGAAGGCGAGCTATAGAGCGCCACGGGCGTAACCTGGAACTCGTCGGCTCGTAGGGCGAGTCGGCTCGTTGGGCGAGTCGTTGGGCGAGGAGGAGCAATGACCTTCGCGGTTCTAGGTGTCATAGCGGTCATCGCGCTGCTCTTCGCGATGGCCTCTGTCCGTATCGTGCAGGAGTACGAGCGCGGCGTGATCTTCCGACTCGGACGCGTGATCGAGGGCGCCAAGGGGCCGGGTCTCTTCTTCATCATCCCGATCGTCGACCGCATGGTGAAGGTGAACCTCCAGATCGTGACCCTCGACGTGCCTCCTCAGGACGTCATCACCAAGGACAACGTCACCGTGCGCGTCAATGCGGTCGTCTACTTCCAGGTGTTCCAGCCGGTCAAGGCCGTCGTCGAGGTCCAGAACTATCTCTACGCGACGTCGCAGATCGCGCAGACGACCCTGCGGGCGGTCCTCTGCAAGGTCGATCTCGACGAGATCCTCACCGAGCGCGACCGGCTCAACTCCGATCTGCAGCGGATCATCGACGACCTCACCGACCCCTGGGGAGTCAAGGTCGCACTGGTCGAGATCAAAGACGTCGATCTTCCCCAGGAGATGCAGCGTGCGATGGCGCGCCAGGCAGAGGCCGAGCGGGAGCGGCGCGCCAAGATCATCAATGCCGAGGGCGAGTTCCAGGCCTCGGAGCGTCTCGCTCAGGCGGCCGCGGTGATCGCCCGGCACCCGATCGCGTATCAGCTCCGCTACCTGCAGACGGTCAACGAGGTCGCCGCCGAGAAGAACTCGACGCTCGTGATCCCGATCCCGATCGAGCTGCTCAAGCCGTTCGAGGCGGCCTTCGGCAAGGATGCGTCCGTCTTCGACCAGGCATCGAACGGCGACCCACGCGAGCGCCCCAGGGCGGGATCAGACGGCGTCCCTCCACCCTCCACGACGACCGGAGCCGGCGCCGGGACGGCGCCTCCGCCGGAGCCGCCCGCCGGCACCTGAGTCACTCGTCGCGACCTGAGCCACCTCCCGTTCCCTCGGCAGCGCTCCGCCCGGCGGTTTCAGCGCCCCAGGATCGCGGCGAGCCGCCTCGTGCCGGGGTGCTCCTCGAGCTCCTCGAGAGGAACCGGGAGCGGGAGCGACCAGTTCGGCCACTCGTCGGTGGTGCCGGGATGGTTCTGGCGCTCCGAGAGCGCCAGGGCGTCCTCGAGGGTGGCGGCCAGGAGTGCGCACGGCGCGCCGGCGAGCAGCCCGTAGGTCGCGGCGACGACATCTTCGATCGGCGCCTCGTCGCCGAGCCCCGTGAGCTCCGCGAGGTGCCGCCGCAGGGCGGCATGGGCCTCTTCGTCGGGCTGCAGCCCAAGCTCTCTCTGGGCCTGGAGGTCGCTGCCCGTCCACAGCCCGGCCACGGTGGGAAGGTCGTGGTTCGTGACCGCCGCCAGGGCCTCTGACGGGTACTCGGCCGCGGGGCCCGGCTCGAACCACAGGAGGCGATACGAGAGCATGTCGCGCGCCGCCATCTCGGCGCGCACGACCGGCTCGACCGTGCCGAGGTCCTCGCCCACGATGTAGGCCTCGGCGCGCACGCTCTCGAGCGCCAGGATGTCGAGGAGGTCCGCCGTCGGATAGCGCACGTAGGTGCCCTCGCTCGGCGGCGCTCCGTCCGGGATCCAGAACAGCCGCCACAGTCCCATGACGTGGTCGAAGCGCAGCCCGCCGCCACGCGCCAGCGACCACCGGACGGTTCGGATGAACGGCTCGTAGCCGGCATCCCGAAGCCTCCAGGGGTCGAACGCGAGCGCGCCCCAGTCCTGTCCCTGGGAGTTGAAGACGTCGGGTGGCGCGCCGACGCGCGCGCCGACGGCGAAGAGGTCCTGCCACAGCCACGCGTCGGCACCCGCGGGATCGACGCCGATGGCCAGGTCCTGCACGAGGCCCCCGGGGGAGGCTGCTTCGGCGAGCTGCAGGTCGAGCAGCCATTGCAGCCACGAGTGGAAGCGGATGCGATCCGACCGCTCGGAGCGGAAGCCGGCGACGGCGGGCGAGTCGGGATGCCGCAGCTCCGGCGGCCACTTCGCCGGTGCTCGCCCGTGGCGCTCGACGAGAGCGGCGAAGGTGGCGAAGCCCTCGAGCAGGGAGCCGTGGGCGTCGAGGTAGCGCCGGAAACGGGGATCCGCCCGCGTGCCGCCGCGCCGCCACAGGAGCCCGAGCGCCTCCATCTTGAGGTCGTAGACGCCGTCGCGCTCGATCCCGGCGCGGTCGTTGAGGACGCGCCCCGCTGCGGCGAGCCGCTCGAGATCGAGCCCCGCCCCGGCGGCCCCGGGGACGTCCTCGACGTGGATGTAGAGCGGGTTGCGCCACAGCCGGCTGCCCGGGTAGTAGGGGCTCGCCTGCTGCGGCGTGCCGGGGCTCACCGCATGGAGCGGATTGAGCAGCGTCATCCCGGCGCCGAGCGAGCGCGACCACCGGATCAGCCTCCGCAAGTCGCCGAGGTCCCCGAAGCCCCAGCTGGCGCCCGAGCGCAGCGCATAGAGCTGCACGGCCCATCCCCACGTCCTCAGGCCCTCGGGTAGGTAGCACCTCTGAGGGGCGACGATGAGGCGCGCCGGTGGCGCGCCGGAAGCGCGCCACTCGACCCGGTGATACCCGAGTGGCAGGCCGGGCGGCAGCGTGTCTCCGTCGGCCGCGACCACGCTGCCGTCCTCGGTGACGACCTCGGCGGCGCCCGGAAGCGGCCTGGTCTCCCCCACGCGCGCGCTGATCACAGCAGATGCGGGAGGCGCATCGTCCGCTGCGCGCATCGCTCGCAGCAACGCCTCGACCGTCTCGGCAGAGGCGACCCGCTCGCGCCCGCCGGCCTCGTGGTAGCGGGGCTGTATGCCCCACGCCTCCGCGTTCGGTGTCACGGCGGAGAGCAGGGGCCGCAGAGCCCGTACACCTCCGCGGTGTGTGTCACGGCCGTGAACCCATAGCGGTGCGCCGTCTGGGCCGCCCAGTCTTCGACCTCTTCGCTGCCGATCTCGACCGAGGTTCCACACGAGCGACACACGAGATGGTGGTGATGATCGTCGCTCGCGCAACTCCGGTAGATCGCTTCGCCGTCGCCGTTGTGCAGGACGTCGAGCCGGCCCGTGGCGGCCAGCGCCTGCAGTGTTCGATACACGGTCGTGAGCCCGACGCGCTCACCCGCCGCTCGCAGCTCGTCGTAGATCTCCTGAGCAGTCCTGAACGCGTCGCTGTTCTCGAGCGCGCCCGCGATGGCGGCGCGCTGGCGCGTGGACTTCAGGGGCGCCCGTCCCGCGGGATGCGTGGTCACGATCTCAGTGTCTCATCCACATAGGGCGCATCCGCGTCGTGACGAGGAAGGCTCCGATCCCGCACAGCACGATCGTTGCGGCCGGCCGCACGTCCACGTAGAAGGCGATGACGAGGCCTCCGACGCTGACGAGCGCACCGAGCGCCAGGCTCGCCAGCACGGTCGTGCGGAAGCTGTGGGCCACCTGCTGTACGGCCGCGACGGGCAGCACCAGCATGGCCGCGACCAGCAGGATGCCGACTACCTGCAGGGTGACCGCGATCGTGATCGCCGCGGTCACGGCCATCAGCAGGTTCAGGGAGCGCACGGGCAGACCCGAGGCGCGCGCCACCTCCTCGTCGTAGCACACGACGAACAGCTGCTTGCGCAGTGCGAAGGTCACGACGATGACCGCAAGCGACACGAGTCCAAGGATCGTTACATCGCGCACGCTCACCGCCAGGACCGAGCCGAACAGGAACGAAAGCAGGTTGGTGTTGGACGCGTTCCCGAGATCGGTGAGCAGCAGTCCTCCGGCGATGCCGCCGTAGAAGATGAGAGCGAGCGCGACGTCCCCGGCTGTGCGACCGCGTTCCCGCAGTAGCTCGAGCGCGATCGCTCCGGCGACGGCGGCGACGATCGTGAGCGCGAGAGGTGAGGTGTTCGTCAAGAACGCCGCGGCCACGCCTACGAAGGCGACGTGGCCGATCCCGTCGCCCATCAGCGAGAGCCGCCGCTGGACGAGGAAGACGCCGATCGCCGGCGCCGCGAGGCCGACGAGGGCGGCCGCGAGCAGCGCCCTGCGCATGAAGTCGAACTCGAGCAGGTTCAGGGCGCTCGCTCCGGCGTGGGATGGAGGTGACGCCGCTCGTCGCCCGGATGGTGGTGCTCGTGCGGCACCGCGGCGTGCTGCTCGCGTGGAGGCCCGTCGTAGGCGACGCGCCCGGCGGCCAGCACCACGGTGCGCCCGACGAGATCCTCCATGACGCCGAGCGCGTGGGCGACGAGAAGGACCGAGCGGCCCTCGTCATGCAGGCGCCCGAGGGTCGCGGCGAAGCTCGCCTGGCTCTCGAGATCGACCCCGGACACGGGCTCGTCGAGAACGAGGACATCGGGCTCGGCCGCGAGCGCTCTTGCTATGAGCACGCGCTGCTGCTGACCGCCGGACAGCGACGAGACGGGGGAGGTGGCGAGCTCTGTGAGACCGACGATGTCGAGCGCTCGGCGCGCCGCATCCCGATCCCGGGCACCGTAGCGTGCCGGCCATCTCACGTGAGCTATGCGACCGGACAGCGCGACCTCTCCCACCGTCGCCGGCACGCCGGCGGCTGCGGTGAAGCGCTGGGGCACGTAGCCGACGCGGCGCCACTCGCGAAAGCGCTGCAAGGGCGCGCCGAAGAGGCGGACCTCTCCGGCGGCGACGGGCACGAGTCCCAGCAGCGTCCGGATCAGCGTGGTCTTGCCCGACCCGTTCGCTCCGAGCAGCACGACGAACTCCCCCGCCGTGAAGCGGAAGTCGACGTCGTGAAGCACCCGGCGACCGGCGAGGATCACGCGCCCGCCGCGCAGCTCGAAGGGCGGCGCCTCGTTCACCGGCACCGCATCGCTTCGGCGAGCGCGTCGAGGTTGGAGTCCATGACACTTATGTAATCGCCGTTGTCGGGAACCAGCTCCAAGGGGTCGAGCACCTCGGTGCGCACCCCAACCTCTTCCGCCACCGTCTCGGCGATCTTGGGGGAGACGAGGGTCTCGTAGAAGATCGTGGTGACGTCGTTGGCGCGCGCGAAGCGAGCGGCGCCGGCGACGCTCTGAGGCGTCGGCTCCGCCTCTGGGTCGACACCGGCGATCCCGATCTGGCGCAGGTCGTAGCGGCGCGCGAGATAGCTGAAGGCGTCATGGCTGGTGACGAAGGCCCGGATCTTGCAGTCGCCGAGACGATCCCTGTAGCGCCCGTCGAGGGCATCGAGGTCCTTGCGCAGCGAGTCCGCGTTGGCCTCGAAGTCTTCCGCCCGCCGCGGGTCCAGCTCGGCGAGACGCTCCTCCACGAGGCGCGTCACGTCCGTCATCAACACCGGATCGAGCCATACATGGGGGTCCTCGGGGCGCCCACCGTCGAGCTCTTCCAGCACCTCCAGCACTCCCTCGTCGCGCTCGGCCACGACGTCCTCCACCGCGGGCTGGAACCCTCCACCGAGATGGATCAGCAGATCCGAGCCCGCGGCCGTGCGGATCTCGCCGATCGTGAGCTCGAGGTCGTGAGGCTCGGCTCCCGCCGGTGTGAGGTTGTGCACCTCGGCGAAGGTGCCGCCGACCTCTTGCGCCACGAACGCGAGCGGATAGAAGGAACCGACGACGTCTACCTCGGCGTCATCGGTTCCCCCGGCCGAGGAGCTCCCGCAGGCTGCGCCGAGGAGGACGACGGCGGCGACGGCGAGGAGGGCAAGGAGACGGCGCACAGACCGAGGCTAGCTACAAATGAAAACGGTTGTCAAGTTCGGCCCACCTGCGGGGCCGGAGCCGGAGCGTGCCGGCCCCCGCTCCCGGCACCCGCCACCTCGAGTGGGTCGTGAGGCGCCAACTTGATCGCTGAGGACCCACTCGAGGCTCCGGCACCGCTCCCGGCTCCGCTCCGGCCCCCTCCCGGTTTCCGCTCCGCCCCCGCCGCTCCCGGCTTCCGCTCCGGCCCCCTTTCTCCTTGCGTTTGGACACGCCGGGCGTGCGCAACTGCAACCGGTTCGCCGAGGCACCGCCGCCCCCCCCGGCCCCGGCTCGCCCCGGCCCGCCGCCCGGACCCGCTTGGGGGCGCTGACGTAACATCGAAGCGAGCGCGGCAGAGGGCAGGGGGGCACGTCATGAACATCGTCTTCAACGGCTCCGAGCGACCCACTCTCGGCGTCGAGATCGAGGCTCAGGTGGTCGACGAGGCCGGCGCGCTGGCCACCGACACCGCCGCGACCAAGATCCTCGCCGAGCTCGGCGACTCCCCCGGCTTCAAGCACGAGCTGCTCGAGTGCACGATCGAGGTCATCACCGACGTCTGCCCCACGGTCGGGGAGGTGCGACGGGACCTCGGCAGCAAGGTGGAGCGGCTGATCGACGTGGCCGAGGGCTTCGGCTACCGGATCCTGTGCACCGGAACTCATCCCTTCTCCGCGTGGAGCGACCAGACGGTGTCGCCGGACCCGCGCTATCAGCGTCTGATCGAGGACTGTCAGTGGACCGCGCGCCGCTTGCTCATCTTCGGCGTGCACACCCACGTCGGGCTGCGCTCCGGCGAGGAGGCCATGGCGGTGTCCAACAGCCTCGCCACATTCATCCCACACTTCCTCGCGCTGTCTTCGTCGAGCCCGTTCTGGCAGGGCCGCGACACGGGCCTTGCGTCCGTGCGCTCGAAGATCTTCGAGTCCCTGCCGACCGCCGGTCTTCCCTACGCCATGGACAACTGGGGTCAGTTCCAGCGCTTCATGCGCACGCTCATCGGAGCGGGCACGATCCGCAGCATCCGCGAGGTGTGGTGGGACATCCGTCCTCACCCCGGCCTGGGCACCATCGAGCTGCGGATCTGCGACGGCATACCGTCGATGGACGAGACCTGCGCGATCGTCGCGCTGTCACAGTCCCTCGTCGTGTGGCTCGCCGAGCGCTACAACTCCGGGCTCCAGCTCCCCGTGCATCAAGCTTGGACGGTGCGTGAGAACAAGTGGCGGGCGTCCCGTTACGGTCTCGACGCCGAGATCATCCGCGACGAGGACGGCAACCTCGTTCACCTGAGGCGTTCGATCGGCGATCTCGTGGAGCGGCTCGAGCCGATCGCCGAGCGGCTCGGATGTCTCCACGACCTCAAACGCGTCAACGACATGCTCGAGAGAGGTACGTCGGCGACGCGCCAGCGGGAGGTGTTCTCGGACACGAGGAACCTCGCGGCCGTCGTCGATTCGCTGGTGGAGGAGATGAGGGCGGGGTCCCCTCAGAAACTGCCCGACCGTGACCTCGTCGGGGGCACGGTCGTGAGCGGCGACCCCCTCCACGGCGAGTAGAGCCGATCACAGGGTGGGACCAAGCGTTCTCAGGTCGCCTTGCCGGCGTGTGGCGCCGGTAGCGTCGAGCCATTCGCACAACGGCACCGCGTACTTGCGAGACGTGCCGAGCAGGTCCCGGATCCCGGCGACGGTAACGGGACCGTCGGACTCGATGCGCGCCCGTACCCGGCGCCGCGCCTCGGCGGCCCGGCCGCTCGTCAGATAGAAGTCCCCGATCTTGACTAGGCTTCCGCTCGCAACGAGTGCCCGGAGCAGTGCGGGGTCCGCGCGCAGCTCCCTGACCGGCGGCGGGGTGAAGCCGGCCTCGGAGAGGCGTTCGATCAGCTCTTGTTGAGCGCGTTGCTGGGCCGGGTCGAAGGTGACGGCGTGGGTGGCCAGTCGCACGCCGGGCCCCTCCTCGACGATGTCGGACATGCGACGCAGGAGGTCGTCGAAGGCGGCGGGCTCGAGTCCGGTCTCGGCGCGCAGCGCCTCACGCTGCATCCCTCGCTCCAGAGGGTGGGCGAGGTGGTGTGCGGCCAACGCGGAGCTCGCTCGTTCCTCCAGCGTTCGCAGCTTGCCGCGCGACACCAGAACCGGTCCGAGTCTCGCAACGGTGTCTGGGAGCGCGCCGGCCGAGGAACGCAGGAGCGCTTCGGCGGCGTCGACGATCTGCTCGGCTTCGACGATCGCCTCGAGCGTGGCCTCGGCGCTCGCCTGGCTCATCCGCTCGAGCAGCGCGGCGCGCCGTGCATCCGAGCGCCGAGCGAGGCCTGGGAGGGGGTCGAGAACGATCCCGCCGCCGAAGGTCACAACCCGACCGGCATCACGCAACACGAAGCGGTCGCCCCGCACTAGAGGCAGCGGGTCCCGCAAGGTCAGCTGAGCGAACCCCGCCTCGCCCGGCCTCAGCCGTTGAGCGCCCAGCAGCTTGAGCTTCACGGGCGTCTCGGCCGACCCCGCGTAGAGCAGGTGTGCTCCCTTCTCGGTGAGAACGTGTTCCCTTCCGATGACGTCGAATGCCAGCACCTGCACGCGCGCGTCCACGCGCCCGGTTGGACGCCACCGTCCGGGCTGCACGACAACGTCGCCGCGCGCCGCTCCTTGCCTCTGGAGGCCGGCGAGGTTGAGCGCCACGCGGTTTCCGGGCCCCACGTGATCGACCTTGCGCTTGTGGGTCTGCAGGGCACGGATGCGGGCGCGCCGCCCCTCCGGTGCGAGCTCGATCTCGTCGCCCACCGCGAACGAGCCACCCGCGAGCGTTCCCGTGACGACGGTGCCGGCGCCCGCGATCGTGAACACCCGGTCGACCCACAGGCGCGGACGACCTGCGTCGAGCGGCGGCGGCGCGCCTCCCACCATCTTGTCGATGGCGTCGACGAGGTCGGCGAGACCCTCTCCGGTAGCCGCCGAGCAGGCAACGACGGGGGCTCCCACGAGCGTCGTCGGCTCCAATCGCTCGTGGATCTCCGCGCGCGCGATCTCGATGATCTCGGCGTCGACCGTGTCGGACTTGGTGAGTGCGACGACGCCCGAGGAGATGCCGAGCACGTCGAGGATCGCAAGGTGCTCGGCAGACTGCGGCATCCAACCCTCGTTCGCGGCGACGACGAAGAGGCAGATCGACATCCCGCCGGCGCCCGCCAGCATGTTCTTGATGAAGCGCTCGTGGCCGGGCACGTCGATGAGACCGACCTCGCGTCCCGACGGCAGGCGCAGCCATGCGAAGCCGAGGTCGATCGTGAGGCCGCGCCGCTTCTCCTCTTCGAAGCGGTCGGGATCGATCCCGGTGAGGCGCTCGACCAGCGTGGACTTGCCGTGGTCGACGTGACCCGCCGTGCCGATGACGTGCATGCGCGCACGATAAACGCGCGCGCGAAGCCGGCGGCTCGCCCGTTCGTTGCTCTCGGTGCCGGAACGGTCGCCATCCGAGCATCCCGGTCGCAATGCTTTGCCGTTTACCGAGACGGCGGCAGGGGTACCGCGGCTGCTATGTGCGCGGTGGCCGTCCTCGACGTCGACGGGACGCTCGTCGACACGAACTATCAACACGCTATCGCCTGGTACCGGGCCTTTCGCGAGCACGGCGTCGTCCTGCAAGTATGGAGGATCCATCGCCACATCGGGATGGGAGGCGACCATATGGTCGCCGCGCTGGCCGGGCGCAACATGGAAGACGACAAGGGCGACGACATCCGAGCGACCGAGAAGAAGCTCTACCAGGAGCTGATCGACGAGGTCGAGCCCATGCATGGAGCGCGCTCTCTGCTCAAGGAGCTCAAGCGCCGAGGGCACGCCGTCGTGCTGGCAAGCTCCGCCAAGTCCGAGGAGATGGATCACTACCTCGAGCAGCTCGATGCGACCGGCATCATCGATGGATGGACGACGTCGGCCGACGTATCCGCCACGAAACCGGCGCCCGACCTCATCGAGAGCGCGCTCGAGAAGGCAGAAGGCCGGGACGGCGTCATGGTCGGAGACTCGACGTTCGACTGCGAGGCGGCGTCCAACGCGGGGCTCAAGACGATCGCCGTGTTGACGGGCGGCTTCTCGGAGCAGGAGCTCCGCGAGGCGGGGGCGCTCGCGGTGTTCGAGTCGATCGAGCAGCTCGAGCAGCGCCTCGATGAGACGCCGCTCGCCTGATCTCCGCTGGAGATCTACCTCGTCCCCGGTGCACAGCGCCGACGCTCGGCGCGTTGCGCTGTGACCTCCTGGTCTAACTCAGGGCCAGGATGACCAGCTTGCCGAGCAGATCATCCTGTGACGGGAAGACGCTGCGGAGGTCGAGCAGCACGACGTCGTCCTCGATGCGCGCTATGACCGGCGGCGCGCCGCCGCGTAGGGCGCGCTCGACCTCCTCGGCGCGCCGCTCGCTGTGCCGCAGTGAGACCGCCCACGAGGGTAGCTCCGCCCCCGGCAGCGAGCCTCCCCCGGTCACGGCCTTGGACGCCACGACCTCGACCTTGACGCCGGCGGAAGTCACATGTTCGTCGAGTCGAGCGGTGAGCGCGTGGGCACGTCGCTCGAGCTCGGCGGGGGCGGCTCGCGCCATCCGCCACAGCGGAAGTTGATCGACGCGGCCCTCGAGGTGGGCTCGCGCGGTCGCCTCGAGCGCCGCGACCGTCATCTTGCCGACGCGTACGGCTCGGAGCAGCGGATGTTTGGAGATCTTGTCGATGAGGTCTCCGCGCCCGGCGATGACGCCGGCCTGCGGTCCGCCGAAGAGCTTGTCGCCCGAGAACGTCACGAGATCTGCGCCGTCGTCTAGAGAAGCATGGACGAGCGGCTCGCCGGTCGACTCCCCAAGCTCCGGAGGAGCTCCGACCAGCCCGGAACCGAGGTCGTGCAGGAACAGAACCCCGCGCCCGCGCGCGAGGCGCGCGAGATCTCGCGCCGGCACCGAGGTCGTGAAGCCCACGATCCTGTAGTTGGACGGATGCACCTTGAGGATGGCCGCAGTGTCCGCGCTCACTGCACGTTCGTAGTCGACGAGATGAGTCCTGTTGGTGGTCCCGACCTCGACGAGGCTCGTTCCGGAAGCGGCCATGACGTCGGGGATACGGAACTCGCCGCCGATCTCGATCAGCTCGCCCCTGCTTATGACGACCTCTCGCCCGGAGCACAGGGCCGCGAGCGAGAGCAGCACTGCTGCGGCGTTGTTGTTGACGACGAGCGCGGACTCGGCGCCGGTGAGTCGCGTGAGCAACGCTTGAGCGTGGCTGTAGCGGCTTCCACGTCGTCCCGTGACGAGGTCGTACTCCAGGTTCGAATAGCCGCGCGCGACGCGCGCCACGGCTTCGATCTGCTCGTCGCCGAGCGGAACCCGGCCGAGGTTCGTGTGGATCAGCACTCCCGTCGCGTTGACGACCGGTTGCAGCAGCGTCTTGGAGTGCTCGACGAGGAGCGACCGGGCCTCGGCCACGATGTCGTCGAACGAGCCGACGGCTTCGCCGGCGCGCGCTCTCGCCCGCGCTCGCCCCACGGCGCGCCGGGCGACGTCCACGGCGAGGTCGTGGGCGGCCTCGGGCACGGCGGCCGCGATGCGGTCGATGGCGGGCAAACCCCTGAGACGCGCCTGGACGTCGCCGGCGCCGGGCGCCTCGCTCATTGCCTAGGGGTTGTAGTCGAGGATGCGCCGGCGCATCGCTTCCTGTATCGCCGACACCCTGTTGTTGACGTGGAGCTTGGAGTAGATGTTGGCGACGTGCGTCGTCACGGTCCGTTCGGAGATCGAAAGGCGGCTGGCGATCGTCTTGTTCGGCAGTCCCTCGCTCATGCGCTTGAGGATCTCTCGCTCGCGCGGCGTCAGAGGCTGGTAGACCTCGGCCACGTCGGTCTTCTGGTAGGACTGGAACTCCGACAGCACCTGAGTCGCGAGCCCGGCGTCGAGCTTGCCCTCGCCGCGCGCCACATCCTTGACGGTCGCCACGACCTCCTCGAGCTCGGCGGTCTTCAGCAGATATCCGGATGCGCCGGCCTTGAGTGCGTCGAAGACGAACCTCTGCTCGTCGTGGCCCGACAGCACGAGCACTCCGACGTTGGGGAACGCGTTCTTGATCTCGCGCGTCGCCTCGATGCCGTCCTTGGTCGGCATGATGACGTCGATCAGGACGACGTCGGGCTCCATCGATTCCACGGCGGCAACCGCCTCGCTCCCATCGGACGCCTCCCCGACGACCTCGATGTCACCGTGGCTCTCGAGCATCGTCTTCATGCCGCGACGGATCAGATCATGGTCGTCGATCAGCACGACCTTTATGGAGCGCTCGTTCGTCATACGAGGATGATAGGACCATGTGCGGGGGGCGACACGGAACGGGCGGAGACCGGTGAGCGGCACGAACCGAGCAGACGATGGGATGAGGCCGGAGTTGCGGTGGACGGTGGGCTGTCTCGTGGGTGCGACGGCTCTGGTAGGGACGTTGATCCTCGCACTGCTGATCGCTCTCGCTCTGCAACCGCCGACCTGGGTGCAGGTGACGGTGGGCGTGCTCCTCGCCGCCGGCGGGGCACTGCTGGCGTGGCTCGTGGCGACCGCGCTGGCGCGCCGCGGATCCTGATCCTGTGAGGGCGGCCGCCGGCCCGGAGTTAGGTGCGGGGCTCGCCTTGCTCTTGCTCGCCTTGCTCCTGCTCGCCCTGTTCGTTCACGTCTTGCTCGGCCTGCTCGACCTTGCCGTGGAGCTCATCCATCTTCTCGGAGGCTCGGCGCGCCTTCTCGTCCGCCTCGTCGCGGGACTCGAGGCGCTCGGCGGGCGTCTCTTGGGGAGCAGCGTCTTTCCCAGATTCACCCATTGACGCCCCCTGGATATGTAGTACAAAGATGGTTCCCCCTGGTGGGGAACCTTTTCGGTGCCGAGGTTGTCCTATCCCATGAGGGCAGGGTCAAACGCCGTCGAGATGGAATACCCGTCTCCCATCCGCCGTTTACGGTGGTGGGCGACTGGCAAGAACAGTCTCGGGCCGGTCGCCGCAGCGAATCGCAAGGGAGGTATCCGATCCAGTCCCCGATGGACGATCCGGACAAGTTGGAATGGCAGGAGCAGGCGGCCTGCCGGGATCACGACAACGTGCTTTTCTTCGGCCCCGATCAGGGCGAGTCGGAGCTCGAGAAGCAGTCGCGCGAGGCGCGCGCCAAGGCCGTGTGCCAGCGCTGCCCCGTCGCAGAGCCGTGCCTCGAGTTCGCCATGGAGACGAACCAGAAGTACGGCATCTGGGGTGGACTCACCGACAAAGAGCGCGCGTCCTTGAAGCGTAGGCGCGCCCGCGCCCGGCGCGCCTCCTAGCTCCACTCAGCCTCCCAGCCGTTCTCGCCAAGCTCGTTTGCTACGGCGCGCCCTCGGGTATGCGCCGTTGTTTCCGATCCATGAGATGAGAGGACGGGTGACGCGCGATGGTCGAGATCGGCTACAAGCTGTCCAGCGAGGAGTTCGGGCCTAACGTTCTCGTCGATCTCGCGGCGCAGGCAGAGCGATCCGGCTTCAGCTTCGGGGCGATCTCCGACCACTTTCATCCGTGGATCGACGCGCAGGGGCACGCTCCGTTCGTGTGGGCGGTGATCGGAGGCATCTCTCGGGCTACGGAGCGGCTCACCGTGCTCACCGGAGTGACGTGCCCGAGCGTGCGCGTTCACCCGGCGATCGTCGCCCACGCCGCCGCCTCCGCCGGGTGCATGCTCGAAGGCCGCTTCATCCTCGGCGTCGGCTCCGGCGAGAACCTCAATGAGCATGTCCACGGAGATCGATGGCCGGAGGTCGACGTGCGCCTCGAGATGCTCGAGGAAGCGGTCGAGATCATCCGTCTGCTGTGGGACGGAGGCCTCAAGAGTCATCACGGTAAGCACTACACGGTCGAGAACGCACGCCTCTACGACCTTCCCGACCGGCTTCCACACATCATGGTGGCCGGCAGCGGGGGCAAGTCGGTCGAGCTCGCCGGACGCATCGGCGACGGCTTCATCAGCCTTGCCCCTGAGGAGGGCATCGTCGAGGCTTTCGAGCGCTCGGGCGGCTCCGGCAAGCCCCGCCTTGCCGAGATCACAGTCTGTTGGTCCCGGAGCGAACAAGAGGCGCGCAAGGTGGTTCACGAGCAGTGGCCGATAACCGGGATCAAGGGCCAGTTGTCCCAGGAGCTACCGCTGCCGTCTCACTTCAAGCAGGCGCAGTCGATGATCGACGAGGACGACGCAGCGAGCACGGTCGCCTGTGGTCCCGATCCCGAGGTGCACATCGCCAACGCTCGCCAGTTCATCGAGGCCGGCTACACCCACATCTGGTTCCACCAGGTCGGTCCCGATCAGGAGGGCTTCTTCCGCTTCTACGAGCAGGAGGTCCTGCCCAAGCTGCGCTGATCCACCGGCGCTGCGCCGGTCCTTGGCGCGCCGATCGATTATGTCTAGCGGATGCTCCCGAGGCGTGCCGCCATCTCCCTGTAGCGGCCCACCGGCACGAGATGCACGCCGTCGAACGCGCCCGAATCCCGTATGGCCTCGATCTGCTCGCAGGCGAGGTCGACACCCATGTCGGGGTCGTCGTCGAGCTTGTCGACGATGTGCTGCGGGATGTGGATGTCTGGGATCGATGCGTTCACCCGGCGCGCCATCCGGCTGCTCGCGAGCACGAGCACGCCGGCGTAGATCCGCCCCCGGTAGCCCTCCACGTCACCGGACTCCCGCCACCGCAGCAGCCGCTCCAGCGACGGGGTGATCTGGACGAACAAGAAGTCCGCGCGCAGCTTCCAGGCGAGCGAGCGACCGGGCTTCGCGACGGTCCCGACGCGGAACGGCGGGAAACCCTCGAACAGCGGACCCATGCCGTAGGAGCGGATCTCATCGATCATGCCTCGCACCGTGACGTCTTCGGCGCGCCGGCCCTCCTTGGGCGCATCGCCGTAGACGCACAGGAAATGGTCGACTCCGTACGCCGCGGCCGTGAGGAGGTCGCGCCGGAAACCGAGCAGGTTGCGGTCGCGCGCGTTCAGGCACGCTATCGCCCTCCCGCCCATGTAGGCGACCTCGTGCGCGACCGCCACGCTCGACACGGTGGCGCGACCCAGGTGATTGTCCGGGATCAGGAAGGCGTCGGTCACCGAGCCCAGG
Organism: Actinomycetota bacterium; assembly: GCA_046262355.1. GTDB lineage: Bacteria > Actinomycetota > CADDZG01 > CADDZG01 > WHSQ01 > DATADD01. Next base: position 74,951 of record JBHEMX010000091.1, read on the forward strand.
ACGTCTATCTGCCTGCGGACGTGCGTGATGTCCGGTCGGCGCGGCGGCTCTATCTCGCACAGCACCGAGAAACGCCCCCCATCGAGGAACGATGGAGGTGGCACTGGCGGTGGAGGAACGAACGTCCCGCGCGGACTCATCCTCAGGGATATACCGCAGCCGGGGCCCGACGCCCCGGCGCGAGCCCCCGGAGCCTCTGGCCCGGCGCTGCCTTCAGCTCGTGGTGGAGTCCACCGAAGAGGTTTCGGGCGTCTGGAGACTCGGCTCGGTCGAGAGCCCTCGGTCCCCCTTGATCCGGTTCTTGACGCTCTGCAGGCGCCCACCGGTGGCGAGGTACGCCGCGGCGCCTCCCGCGACGAGGACGGCAGCAGGCAGTGCGAGCCGGGACAGGAGCGACGGCGGCTCCGGTCGACGCGACTCCTGATACGTGTCCCACACCTTCTTCACGGCGACGGCGGCGGCCGCCCGCTTGACGATGGTGTTCATCGAGTTCCTTCCTCTTGGCGTTCCGGCAGCCTCTTTCTTACCTCACCGTGCGGGGGACCGTGCGCGGGGAGCGCGTCTTCAAGCTCCCCAGCGCTTGAACAATCGTTCAGAGCCGTCGAACGTTCACCCAATGTCGGTTCTCGCTTCGTAAGTGACAATGGGTACGTGATCATGTTCGAGGAGTTCGAGACCAAGACCGGCGGGCGACTCGATGCGCTGGACATCACCGAAGAGGTCCTGGACGTGGTGCGCGCCTCCGGCGTCCTCTACGGCAATGTGCTCGTCTTCTCGCCGCACACAACGTGCTGCGTGTTGATCGCGGCATCCGGCGTCAGGACGTCTATGACGCTCGCCGATGCCATGGAAGCACTCGCTCCTGCGGACGGGTACTACGCTCATGATGATTTCGCGATCCGGACCGAGAACCTCACCGAGGACGAACCTCCGAATGCGCCCGCACACCTCTTCAATGTTTTCGCGGGCAAGACCTCTGAATGCATCCCGATCGTCGATGGGCGTCTCGCGTTGGGTTGCAGCCAGCGGGTGCTCTTCGTCGAGCTGGATTCCTCGCGCGAGAGGCGCTACCTGCTCCAGGTCGTCGGCGAATGACCGCTGCGGCCGTCCAGCCGGCGTGGTTGACGAACGACCTCAGGCGCGTAGAGCAACTCATGCTCGAGGCCGCAGGCGAGTCCGGACATCCACTGGTGAGTGAGCCGTCGCTGCACCTGCTCAAGGCGGGGGGCAAGAGACTGCGGCCCGCGCTCGTCGCGCTTACGTCACGCTCAGGCCCGCAACGAGGTCGCGCCGCAGACCTCGGGGCTGCCGCGATCGAGCTGGTGCACCTCGCAACCCTCTACCACGACGACGTGATGGACGGCACCGACATCCGCCGCGGGGTGCCCACGACCCATGCCCGGTGGGGCACGGAGATCGCCGTGCTCGCGGGCGATTACCTCTTCGCGAAGGCGTGTGGTCTAGGAGCCATCGCCGGCGGCGAGGTGCCGGGCATCCTCGCGCGCGCGATCGCCGAGGTCTGTGAAGGACAGATCGTGGAGACGGGCGTACTCGGTGATCCGCGCCGCACCGTCGACGACTACATCGCGACGATCCGCCTGAAAACAGCGGCGCTGTTCAAGGCGTCGTGTGAGCTCGGCGCGTCGACGTCGGGCGCGCGCGACAATGTTCGTCGAGCGTTGATGGCCTACGGTGAGAGCCTCGGTCTGGCGTTTCAGATAGTCGACGATCTTCTCGACATCGTCGGCGATCCTCAGGTGACAGGCAAGGCGCCCGGCACAGACCTTCGCAAGGGAGTCTTCACCGCCGCATGGCTCATCGCATCTGAGCGCGATTCGGCGCTCGCGAGGAGTCTGTCGTCGGGCCGGCCCGATCTGGGCGAGGTCCTGCCGTTGCTGGAGGGCACCGGTGCGTTGAGCGACGTCTTCGACCTCGCCTCGAGCTACGCGGCGGCGGCTTACGAGCGTCTCGACGTCGTTCCCGACGGCGAGTGGAAGGGCCTTCTCTCGGCGATGGTCGATGGGGTTCTCGCGCAGGTGGAGCGGCCCGCCGCCTGAAGCGGTGCTTCCTTGGGCCACTAGTGGTCCGTCGCGTAAGTACCGCCAGCACCGAGAGCGTTCCTGCGCGCCGAGGGCAAGGCGCGAGGAGTCGAGCGTACCTGGAGGTACGTGAGCGACGAGCAACGCAGCCATCGGTGATGCAGGGGCGCTCGAATGCGTCGGTGATTTGCGCGACGGGGCACTAGCTCACGAGCTTGGGCGGCCCACCGGGACGCGCCCGCCCCGGCCCAAGGCGCTTGACGAACATGTCCACGAGGTGCTCGATGTAGACCTGCTCGCTGGCCGGAAGCATGTGCTTGCCTCCGAGTATCTCTTGCTCGACGAAGAACGCGAGCAGCGCGTTGAAGAACAGACGCGATGCCACCTGCGGATCGACCTGCGTCTTCGCCCGCTCGCTCATGCGAGCATCCAGTATCTGGGCGAGCTCTGTGATGGACTCGCCGACCGCATCGGCGAAGAACGCTTCCTTCTCCTCGGGGAAGACCTGAACCTCCTGTAGGAGCAGACGTGTCAGCTTGGTGTTCTGACGTAGCACGTCGAAGAAGCCGCGCGCCAGCACGAGGAGCAGCCCTCGCAGATCCAGTTGCTCGGCGAGCTCGGGAAGGGTCCGCAGAAGGGGAAGGAACGAGTACTCCTCGATGATCGCCCTGAACAGGTCTCGCTTAGATGCGAAGTAGTGATAGATCAATCCTTCGGTTATGTCTGCCTGGCGTGCGATGTCGCGCATGGAGGTGCCGTGGAAGCCGCGTTCGGCGAATAGGTGCAGGCTCGCCTGCAGGATCTCCTCGCGCCGGTCTCGGCGCGGATGTGGCGCCTCGCGGGTGGTCATCTTCTCTTCGAGTATTCGCTGTGACTGCCGCGGGAGCGGTCGTTGATCTGGCGCAGTATCTCCTCGCGTGCGTCGCGCACGGCGATGCCGACGTCGGCGTTGACGGACTTGGCGATGAGGTGGTGACGCCCGTACTCGATCTCGAGCGTTACGTGATGGCTCGGCGCGCCCGCGTCTCCCCCGTTGATGCGAACCTCAGCGTAGACCTCTTCGAACTGACGAAGCCTTCTGTCGATCTTCTCGAGGTCCTTCTGGATGCGATCCACCTCGCCGTCCTTGAGGCGAGTGCCCGGGGAGGACACGCGTAGGTGCATGAGCACCTCCTTGTTCGAGCCGTTGGACGTCCATCGTAGTCCTCAAGCGAGCCAGTCGAGGAGTACCTGTGGAGGCCCGGAGGAGAACTCCGACTGTACATGCTTCCTTCCGGCGGCTCCCAAACGCTTCCCAAGCGAGGGATCGTTGAGTATGCGTGCGATCGCCCTCACGAGCTGCGAGCGCTGCCCGGCATCAACGACGAAGCCTGTCTTGCCGTCGATCACTGCCTCGGGGGTCCCGCCGGAGCGCCCGGTTACAGACGGGACGCCCGATGCGGCAGCCTCGAGAAGCACGACCCCGAGGCCTTCTACCTCGAGCCCGAGCCAGCGGTCGACGACCGGAAGCGCGAAGACGTCGGCGGCCGCGTAGAGCGCCGGCGCGCCGTCCTCGGAGACGCGTCCGGTGAACACCACGCGCGCATCCTTGCGATGTGCGAGACGCCGCAGCGAGCGTTCCTCCGGTCCCGTCCCGGCGATCACCACCGCGGCCTCCGGGACCCGCGCAACGAGATCGGGATACGCGTCCAGAAGACGGTGTATGCCCTTGCGTTTGACCAGCCTCCCGAAGCACAGGACGAGGCGATCGCGCGCCGTGAGTCCGAGTCGCCGCCGCACCTCGGCACCGTCCGAGCGCGGTCTGAAACGCTCGAGATCGATGCGCGCCCTGAGCACGTCGATGCGCGGGAGCTCGTGGTTCGTCTCGCCGAGAAGGAGGCGGAGCTTGGTCGCCGTGAACTCGCTTACGGGAAGCAGCAGCTCAGCCTCCGCCAGCGCCCGCGCGAGCGATCGTCTCAGCAAGGGAGTGGTGCCGGGGACGATCACCTCCGCTCCGTGGACGATGACCGCGTAGCGCAGGCCTCTGCGCTTGAGGTTCGGCCCGAGGAGCACGAGTGGCCACGGTGTCCCGAAGAGGACCTTTCGGGTTCCGCATGCGTGCGCGGCCCGCTCGATCGCATCTGCCACCGTCCTCGTGGGGATGAGCATGGAGCCCGGGTGGCCCTGTACGGGATACCCGAGGTCGTCGGGGATCGCGTTGCCCTCCCGGAGGGCCGGGGCCAGGACCGCAAGGCGAGGCCGGAGCAGGGCACATAGCTCGGCGAGATGGCTCTCGATGCCGCCCCTCCCGGGAAGGAAGGAGGATGAGACGAGCACGGCATCGGTCACGCGCCGATTATCGCCGTGATGGCCGATGCGAGCGGCGCACGCCTCTCGCGGGTATCCTGCCTGCGACACGGCGATCCTCAGTGGGAGATGGCACACATATGCGGTTGAGAGTTGTCTCGGCGGAAGATTCGTTCTTCGATCTCTTCGAACGCATGGCGGAGAAGGTCCACCAAGGGGCCGACGAGCTATTGCAGCTCCTCAAGGATTACAACGACGTGGATCGCAAGACTCAAAGGGTTATCGATATCGAGCACGAAGGCGACGAGATCACACATCTCATCATGCGCCGCCTCAACACGACCTTCATAACGCCTTTCGACCGCGAGGACATCCATCTTCTTGGCTCGAGTCTCGACGACGTGCTCGACAATATCGAGGCCGCCGCCGAGTATCTGAGGCTGCACAAGATCGAACAGCCACTCCCGCAGCTGATCGTGCTGACCGAGACGCTGGCACTTGCGACGAAGGAGACAGTCGACGCGATGCCCAACCTTCGAAAGATGAAGGACCTCGATCACTACTGGGTCGAGATCAATCGACTCGAGAATGAGGGCGATCGTTTCTATCGCCGCACCATCGCCGAGCTCTTCTCTGGGGACTACAAGGCCATGGACGTGTTGAAGTTCAAGGACATCATCGAGCAGGTAGAAGGCGCCATCGACCGCCTCGAAGATGTCGCCAACGCCATCGAAGGCATCGTGCTCAAGCAGAGCTGATGCCGCTTCCCTACTTTCGGTGATCCGTGTTCGATCTTAGCCTCGAAGCTCTCATCATCATCGGGGTCGCCTTGTCGTTCGACTTCGTCAACGGCTTCCATGACGCCGCGAACTCGATCGCAACGGTGGTGTCGACGCGCGTCCTGGCGCCACGTCTGGCTGTTGCTTGGGCTGCGTTCTGGAACTTCATAGCGTTCGTCGTGTTCGGAACCGCGGTCGCGTCGACGATCGGAAAGGGAACGATCAAGATAGATCAGGTTAGCCAGGCCAGTGGCCTCGAGGTGATCCTGGCGGCACTCATGGGTGCGATCGCCTGGGACCTCATCACCTGGTACTACGGTCTGCCCACGTCCTCGTCTCATGCCCTCGTCGGTGGGTTGGCCGGCGCCGCACTTGCGTTCGCGGGGCCCAGCATGCTCGAGGGAGGGGGCATCTCGAAGACGGCGATCTTCATCGTCGTGTCGCCGCTGGTCGGAATGCTGCTCGGCACGATGCTCATGAACCTCGTGCTGTTCCTCGCGCAGAAGGCGACCGCATCGGGAAAGGCAACGCTCGGCGACGCGAACTGGTTCTTCCGGAAGCTTCAGCTCGTGTCCGCTGCGGCATACTCGCTCGGCCACGGGGCGAACGACGCACAGAAGACGATGGGAATCATCGCTGCGATCATCTTGGTGGACAGGAACCTTCCTATCGGAGAGTTCGAGGTCACACTGCCGATCGTGTTGTTGGCCCACACCGCGATCGCGCTGGGCACCCTGTCGGGCGGATGGCGCATCGTCCATACGCTTGGCTCCAAGATCACCAAGCTGCAGCCCGTCGGCGGGTTCTCCGCCGAGACCGCGGCGGCCGTGACGCTGTTCACAACGGCGAGGCTCGGCATACCCGTGTCCACGACGCACACGATCACCGGCGCGATAGTCGGTGTCGGTGCGACGAACCGGTTGTCTGCGATCCGATGGGGTCTGACGGGCCGCGTCATCTATGCCTGGATCCTGACGATTCCGGGAGCCGCACTCATCGCGGCGGTCTCGTACTGGATGCTGCAGGTCGTGGCCGCCGACATCGTCGGAGGCGTCGGGCTTGTCACGGCGCTGTCCTTCGGCGTGCTGTTCGCGATCCGCCGGCGCAGAGACGCCCAAGCCACCGTGTTCGCTCCGCCTCAGTAGACCTTGGGGCCGGGGTATAACTCAGAGATGGGCGAGAACGAGGACGTCTCCCGGCTGAGTCGTCAGGTGAGAGAGGATCGCAAACTCCTGCGGCGCGCGGCGGACGTTCTGGCCGAGATCGATCGTGGAGCGGGACTGTCCGACGAGCACGCCGACGTGCTCGCCTCCTTGCGCATCCGGCTCGAGGGGAGGTCACGTTCGTCGCTCGAAGACCTGTTGACCGCGGCCGGCGAGGTACGCGGCAAAAGGGACCTTGGGGACGTGATCTCGGGCGGCGACGAATCCAAGTCGGAGTGGCCGGCGGTACAAGACAAGAAGAAGGAGTGGCCCGGGCTCTAGCTCGAGGCTTCCGGTCCTTCGTTCTTGTCTCGCAGGAAACGCTCGACCTCGGCGCCGATGGCATCCGCGCTCGGGAGCTTGGTGGGGTCCATCTCCTCGACGACTCCCTCGTCGGTGCGTTCCTCGAGCATGCGCACGTACGCCTGCACCTCTTCGTCCTCTGCGACTACCTTGGCAACCTGCTCTTCGTACGCCGAACTCGCCTTACGCAGCTCGGACACGTCGGCGTCGGCCCCCACCAACTCGGAGGCCTTCTCGATCAACGCCAGAGCGGCCTTGGGGTTCGGCGTCACGGCGAGATAATGCGGCACGGCGGCCCACAAGCTTGCCGAATCGATGCCGGCCGTGGCGAAGGTGTCGTGGAGCACGCCCACGATGCCGGTTGGCCCCTCGTAGCGCGATCGCTGCAGTCCGAGCCTCTCCACGAGCTCTGGGTCGGCTGCAGTTCCCGAGATCTGCACCGGGCGCGAGTGCGGGACGTCGGCGAGCAGGGCCCCGAGCGTGATGACCAACTTCACCGAGTGGCTCCGGGCCACGTTCGCAACGACGTTGGAGAACGTTCTCCAGCGAGTGTTGGGCTCGGTGCCCACGAGAACGATGACGTCGCGCGCGGGCCCCTCGAGATGCGCTCCCCAGAACTCGTTGGCCGGCCAGGTGATCTGCCGCGTGAGCCCGTCGACGAGCTTGACCTGTGGACGAACGGCCTGGAAGTCGTAGAACTCTTCGGGGTCGATCGAGGCCATGCGCTGCGCGCCCCACATACGACCGAGGTGGATCGCGGCGAATGAAGCGGCATCGCCGGCGTCGTTCCAGCCGCGGAAGGCGGCGACCAGCACCGGTTCCCTCAGCTCGACCTGCTCGTGTTGCGTGACCATCTCGCTCGGTTCGGCCATAGGGGGCTAACCTACTGGAGTGAACGCAGTAATCGACGTTGCCTGGCACCTCCAAGGTTCTCCGCTCGGGGAGCTTCTCGTCGCCGCGACCGACGAGGGCGTCTGCCTCGTCGAGTGGGGCGATCCCTCGGTGGCGCTGCGCTCGCTGGAGATCAAGACGGGTGCGCCGGCACGCCGCTCGAGCTCGCTGCATCCGGTCGGCGAGCAGCTCGACAGCTTCTTCGCCGGCGAACGGCGCAGCTTCGACGTCCCGCTCGATCTCTCCTGGGTGAGCGCATTCTGCCGGCGCGTGCTCGAGCGCCTCGCGCGGGTGCCGTTCGGCGTGCTGACGACCTACGGGTCGCTTGCCGCGGCGGTGAGCAGCGCTCCCCGTGCGGTGGGTCGAGCGGTTGGCTCGAATCCCGTTCCCGTGCTCGTGCCCTGCCATCGCGTGGTGGCGGCCGACGGCACGCTCGGCGGCTTCGGCGGCGGGCTCGACCGCAAGCGGCTGCTGCTGTCCCTGGAGGGTCACGAGGCCCTGCCGGGCGGCTGGCCGGCGCGCCGCTCCGACGGCCAGCGTTAGCGCCGGCGGCTTTTCTGTACCCGCGATCATGGAGCGCTTTCCTGTACCGCGGTCCTCGGGTACCGAGTACCCCGGCACACGAAGCCTGGATATCCATCCTCGCACGCCGGCTGCCCGGCTTGCTCGTAACCGGATCCTCGGAGATCGAGCGCCGCCAGCCGCGGTCCGTCACGGAAGGAACCGGGCGCGCCTACGATCGGGCGCCGAGGAGGCGAAAGGGGACTGGTGTCCCTCCCGGTCTTCAAAACCGGTGCGCCGAGCGATCCTCGGTGGGCGGGTTCGATTCCCGTCCGCCTCCGCCACAGCAGTGACCTGGACATTCGCGTTGGCGACCGTTCGTGTCGCGATCACCGGCTTCGTCGCTTGGGGGGCCTGCTAATCCCTTGCTAATCCGCCGCCCTCGCCCTGCGGCGCGGTGCGCAGATCCGGCACTCTGGATTGGCTGCCGGACGCTCCTCCTTCAGGCCATAAGGAGAGTCGAGTCGGAGGGTGAGGATGTCGTGAGTGGAGCACTGCTGAGCCCAGGGCCAGCTTGCACAGCGCGGCAGCTCCGACCACGCCCGCCATGATCGATGTGGGGGCGATGGTGGGCACGGGGCCCGACGGGGATGGCGCGATTGAGAAGCAACCACCGCAGAAGTTCTCCGAGTTGGGTGAGTGGCACCAAACCTGAGCGCGCAGACCTTCAGTTGCGACGACGATGAATCTTTGCGGCCAAAGGGCCTGACAGATAGGCTTCACAATTACGTCGTCCGCTCCACAAACGATCCACGGCAAGGGATCACCCGCGTTCTCCGGGTACTGCCTGGATCTGCCATCAAGATCGCCGGTCGCAGCGGGAAGTCGATCAGTAACTGCGACCGGCTTGGGCTTGCCGATGTCTTCAACGAATGACCAGACTGACCGGTTGAGGTCGGGCTCGTCCATCTCTTTGGGGTCGAAGACGCGTCCGGAGAGCCGCATCCCCGGAATGGCGGCCAAGACGGCGGTCGCCGACTGTGTGACCGCGCCGGCTCCGACCCAGTCGATCGGAGGAAGCACTATCCCGGAAGCGCGCGGCCGAGGACTTTTCCGCCACCGAAGGAGGACCTTAATGAACCCGTCGTGCTGTCGGCTGATGTCAAGTACGTGCTCAAGCGTCTCAAGCTGTCGCGGATGCTGGACACCCTGCCGGAGCGCATCGTGCTGGCGCGTCAACGTCACATGGCCTATCCGGACTTCTTGGAGCTCGTGCTGGCCGATGAAGTCACCAGGCGCGACACCGTCTCGCTCCACAACCGCGGACGCAGGGCCGGCTCGACCCGATGATGACGCTTGACGCGTGGGATGACGACGCGCCGGTCGGGTTCGACCGGGAGCTGTGGTCGGAGCTGTGCACTCTTCGTTTCGTCGAAGCCGCGCACAACGTCATCATCATGGGACCGGTTGGGGTTGGAAAGACCCATCTTGCATCGGCACTGGGACACATCGCGGTGCGCCGCAACCACCGGGTCCTGATCGTCAGATCGACCACATGCTAAAGCGTTTGAAAGCCGTCCGTCTCGACCACACATATCCCTTGGAGCTACGCAAGCTTTTGCGCGTCGACCCCCTGGTCATCGACGACTTCGCGCTGCAGCAGCTCGATCAAACCGAGACCCAAGACATCTACGAGATCGTCTTCGAGCGCCACCGCGTCGCGTCCACGATCGTGACGTCGAACCGCGAGCCTAAGGAGTGGCTCGGTGTCATGGCCGATCCGCTGCTCGCTCAGGGCGCCGTCGATCGCCTGCAGAGCGCGGCCCATGAGCTCGTGGTTGAGGGCGAGTCCTACCGTCGCTGGCAGAAGCCGGCGAGGCTTCAGAAGGAGGTGAGCGAGGAGATCCGCACTGCTGTTTGACTAGGCGTTGCCGTCGGCGGCATCATCTCAGAGCCGTCCACGCGGCTCCCCGGGGCTGGTCCCATGTTTGTGGCAACCGGGTGGCCCCTACTTAGTGGCGAGCGACATCGCGAAAGCCCAGCTAGTGGGGTGTCACAACCTTCCGCCTCTTTTCAGCCTGACGAGCCCGAACCCCTTTCCTTCGGTGATTGCGGTATCGGAGGTATGAGCGGGTCGCTGCGATCAGTTCGTCGTGGCTGTTGAAGTCCGACCCGTTGACGACGAAGTCCTTGTAGG